>JAHQWG010000001.1 GCA_029856045.1 Promethearchaeia archaeon
TGACTCATTCTGATATGCCCCCTGGGAGCACTTCTTTATATTTTTTAAAAACTTTTAATTAAGAAATTAACGCTTTTTAAGATTCAAGTCTAGCTCTTATTTGGGCTAATAACCATTTTTTAATTTGAATAAAATTTTTTAACATACCTTTCCCTTGTTCAGTAGGAAACTCTTGCTCCTGTGGTAGGTTTTGGGTATATGT
Source organism: Promethearchaeia archaeon (assembly GCA_029856045.1). Taxonomy (GTDB): domain Archaea; phylum Asgardarchaeota; class Lokiarchaeia; order Sigyniarchaeales; family SOKP01; genus 6H3-1. The sequence goes on from JAHQWG010000001.1 coordinate 203, forward strand.
CATCCATTTATTTAGAGCGAGTTGTACCAGATTATATCCTTCAGCCTCCTTTATGATCGGAATTACGGCGGCAGTTTCTCTTGTGTCACCTACAGAGAAGTATATCTTTCTTATAACATCTCCAATCATTATTCCATTAATTACTTCATCTATTTTCCTTAAGACAATAATAGATTTTAGTATTTGGCTTTTTACGGTTTCTTCAAGGGCGCTAAACCCTTTCTTCCTATTTTCTATTATTTCTTTAATTTTTTCAGTTAATGATTCTATTTCTTCTTCGGTATTAGCAAAATAAGTTATATTTATTCCGTTATCTGTTGCTTGAACTTTGCAGAAATATTTTTTAGTTGAATTATACATAATTATTGTGCTTCCTTTTTCTTCTGCAGAAAGTTTAATCCAAATAGCACGGAGTTGGACGTCATTACAGCAATGATATGAAATTTCAAATAATTCTTTTTTTGATAAAGAATCATAGGGTATTGTAATAACTTTATTTTTCCAGTTTTTCTCAACAATATTTTTATATTGTGATAAAATCTTGTTTTCGACCACGACCATATAACACCCACAAAAAGTTAAGAAATTTCTTATAATAATTTATCTTTTGCTAACATATAAATATTTATTGTAGTTTTTAATTTTAGTTGGTTTATTGGTTTAAGGATTTACTGAATTGATCATAAGATTTTTGAAATCTTTCAACTATTAGATCGATATCTCTTTTTGTTGCACCTATTGCGGAATTCATAACGATATAAGCATGTGGATAATGATTACAACACATCCCAAATGTTGTTACGGTTGGATCATATACTCTTGGACCGGTAACTCGCAAATTATATAAGGCACCTCCTAACAATGATAAATTTTTTCCTTTCAAATTATTTAAAGTTAATGCAATAGCTACAGGATTAAATACGTTGAGTATTTTTTCTCCAATTTTATCAGCAATTTTGTTTAATTCAACTTCTAAATATTTACGATTTTCCTTTTGTTGTTCTATAAGTATTTGATAACCTTTAATACCTAATGAGAGGACAGAAATTAAAAACTGAAAAATGGGTGAGGCATTAGCTCGTCCAGCGTATGTTCGGCTAATTTTTTCCATTGTATCTTTATGTGGTGTGCATATAATTGACCCACCAACTGGTGTTAGAAAGTTTTTATCAGTAGATTGAATTATTGCATCAACTCTTCCGGCGTCTATAGCTGATCTTATCATTTTCATCCATTCTTCACTTTGCACTCCATAAGCATTAACAACTATATGAGTAAGATCTCTCTCTTGGGCTAATTTGGCAATTTCTTTAATATTATCTGCTTCACGAGGAGGAAAAAAGCTTGTAAATGATAAGATTGAGAATGTATCTTTATCAATTCCAGCAGATATCTTTTCTATTGGAACACGAACAGCATCTCCATATATTTCCCCTTCAATAATTTTAGGTTCAGCACCCATATATTTAATTCCTTTTATTATTGATGTATGATCTAATCTAGGCACAACTACTTTTCTTTTGTGAAGAGTATCATTTTTCCATTCAGGTCGTAATCCAGCTAAACACAATGATAAGGACATTCCGGTCGCCATTGGAACAACTAAGGCATCTTTAATGTTAGGTAATCCAAACTTAGTCATTGCATATTTTGCTAATTTATTACTTAAATCATACATGATTGACCCGCCCGGTGCCTTAGGTTGAGGGGCACTAATTTCTCCACTTCTACCAATCCCATGACAAAAACCAGCAGAGTAGAGATTTAATAATGGTGTTGAAATACGTGCTTCCCTTTCACCCACTCTAGCGGCATCTAAATCTTTATCTGTATCCATTTGAGATAATAATTTTAGTAAAAATTTTATTTGCTCATCTTCCCAAGGCTCTTCCGGAACTCGTTTTTGTTCTAATAAATTTTTAATTGGCTTTAACCAATTATCAAGAACAATTTGTCCCCTATTAATCATATTTTCCGGAATTTTCGAACCTTCAATCAAATCTTTTATTTTTTTTTCAAACATACTTATTCCTTCAATCTATATATGATAAATAAATAATATGGCGGCCTCCGAGGGGAATCGAACCCCTACTCCTTCGCAGAGTAACTGGATTTGAAGTCCAGTGTCTAAGACCACTCAAACCGTCAGAGGCCATATGATATCGTTTTATTATTTTTTGTATTTGTGTTATTAGAATTGATATTAAATAAAAAGAATTTTAAAATAAAAAATATGTTTTCGATATTTTTATTATTATCTTATTTTCCAATAAATTTCGGTTCTCTTTTTTCTTTTAAAGAATTTAAGGATTCATTAAAATCTTTACTTACTAGTGTTTTTATCCATCCTTTATTTTCTAAATCTAACTGTTTTTCTATTATATCTTTAAAATAAGCATGTATCGTCTTTTTCATTAATTTAATTGATAAACTAGGACCCATTGGAGGAATTAATCGTAATGCTTGTTTCCTAACGTAAGGCATTAACTCTTTTTTTGGTAAAACTTTATTAATTCCAATATTTAATTCATAAGCCTGCTGAGCGGTAAGTTTCTCTCCAAAATAGAATAATTCTTTAGCTCTTTGAAATCCAATAATAAGTGGTAGGAAAAAGGTCGTAGCAAAATCTGGCATAACCGCTCTTTTGATAAAAAAAAATGCAATCCATGCATCTTCTGAAATATAAACTAAATCAGAGCAAACTAAAGGCAATGTAAAGCCACCACCAACAGCAAGGCCATTAATTGCCGTAATTACTGGTTTTGAGAAATTCCAGAATTTTAAACATAATTTTTTTGAAGCCATATCTCTCAAATTAATTTCCTTAATATATTCAGAAGGAATTTCTTTAAACATATCCCTAGCAAAATAACCTCCTGAACAAAAAGCTTTAGCTTCTTCGCAACCTGTTAAAATTACTACTTTAATTTCTTTGTCTTTCTCCGCAACATCAATTGCATACCATAATTCCAAAAGAGATAGCAAAGAGAGTGCATTTTTTCGTTCTGGTCTGTTTAATGTAATAGTGGCTATTCCATTTTCTTCCTTTTCAAATAAAATATCCTTAAAATCTTTAATATCCATAATAAGTAGAATGGTAAAATAGAATAAAACTTTTCACTAGCAAACCGTTTAAACTGTTAGATGATATTTTTTTTATTTTTTTAATCCATTTATACTATTTAGGAAGTTCGATTGCAGCTAGTTGTTCGACATTAAGGCGTTTTAATCCAGATTTGGATAAAGACACCCCATAAACTCTCTCTATAAATGATACAATTAAATGCGTAGTAGCGCCCCATACATTATATTTTGGATAACGGTAAACTGGAAATTTGTTTGAACCAATTTCAAAATAAGTTTCAGTAAAATTTTGTTGGTCTAAAAAGAAATCCATTGGAATTTGATAAATTTTCTCTACTTCAGTATCTTGTTTTTTCAATTGAGCTCCACTTTGGATTAAACCTACGAAAGGAGTTATAATATATCTTGTAGTGGTTGGTAGATCATCCAAACACCCGAATATTTTGATATAATCTTTAGAAACTCCAATTTCCTCTTCATTTTCTCTAAGAGCTGTATCTAGAAGTGAATTATCGAGATTAGGATCAAATTTTCCTCCTGGAAAAGACATTTCTTTACGGTGCCGTTTTCCTACATTTGTTCTTTTAATGAGAATTACGTTGAGAATCTTATCAATCTCCATGAATGGAAACAGCACAGCAGAGTTTTTAAATAACTCATGCTCAATTTTTAATCTTTCAGGAGAATTAAAGTTTAATAATTTACTTTTAATAATTTGTGTACTAATATTTCTGTGATTCATGAATAATTAGTAAAATTTTATTTTTCTGTTTAATTTTATAATATAATTTTAAAGAAATAATTAATGGTTTATTTGAAATTACCTAAAGAATTACAGCAGAATAAAAAAGGATACGGACCCAGTAGAATAAATAGAAAATGCTCAGTTGAAGAGTGCGGAGAAATTGCGATCCGCTCCTTATCAAAGCAAAAATGGGAGCCATATGCTGAGAGAGCAAATCTAAAATTAAAGAAATCAAAAGGTAGGAATTTCTATTTATGTAGGGTGCATTATAAAGATGTAAATAAATATCGCAAGTCAGCAGAAAAACTAACAAAGAAAAATGTATTTACTGAAAATTCACGATATGGTATAGCAAGCAAAAAGAAAGCGATTAGTCCCTGGGATAAATAAGATAAAATAAAAAGGGTTAAGGAATATTTGCCATTTGGTTATAATATGGATTAATTAGGTCTATTTGGTTCATACTTAAGCCTATCGTTATGAGTGTTAAAGCTACAAGAAGGGCAATAACAGCAATTATTTTCATTCTCATGTTATTTTAACTCATAACAAAATAATTATTATTTTTAAATAAAATTTGTTAATTCAATAATTTGAACTTATTTTTCTTTATTTTTAGTATATTTTTTCAGAGTATCGACCATTAGATCCTTTTTTTTTATTTTGATTTCTAAATCTCTCTCTTTGGGTTTAAATTCATCTTCAGTTATTTCTTTTGTACTTAATCTACCTTTTAAGAATTTTAAATCTCTTTTTAAATCAGATTTCTCGGCTTCTATTCTTGCCAACCATAACTTAATACCAAGTTGCAAATTTTTAAGTTGTTGATTTACTTCTTCTAATTCTTTTTTATATTCCAACTTCAAATTTTCATAAATATCCTTATCCACTTTCCTGAGTTTGAAATTAGTATGTAATGTATTCAATTGGTCTTTTTTTTCAGCAATTATCTTTTCATATGTAAAATATTCAAATTCGCCATCCATCTGACCTTTAATCTCTTGCTCTTTTACTTCTAAATCCGATTTTATTTTTTTTAACGCGTCAAGTTTAATCTTTACATCTTCCGTATATTCTGCGTCTATTTCGTACTGATCATCTTCAATTAATTTTTCCACAACCTCAAACTTTGCGGTAAGTCTTTTTTTCTTATTTTTAATGTCTCGGAGATCAACCATTAATTCTAATCGCTTTTTAATCTCATCAGAGAGAGGTGGTATTTCTTTAAATTGTTCTTTAACTTTCTTTGATTTTTTATCCTTCTTTTGTTTCTCTTCATCTTTATCTCCTATCTCAATTTGCTCTTTCTCTTCTATTGGCTCATGATTTGATGGAGCCTCTTTTTCCTCTATTTTTAGATTCTCTTCAGTTTTAACAATTTTTGTCTTTTCCTCTGGTTCTGGCTTTTCAAGACCAGTTAAAAGTGGTTTTCCACAATAGATGCAGAATTTATCACTTGATTTCGATTTTTTACCGCAATATGGGCAAAAGTTTGTTATTTTAATTCACCTAATCTTCTTAATAGATTTCTTTTATAATTCTCAATATTGCAGAATTATTAATATATATTATATATTATTATTTTGATTAAAGAACTAATTTTTAAATATTTAGTATGCCAATAGTTAATACTCTTGATATCAAAGATAAAATCTCAGTTAATGTAGGGTTATTTGGACATATCGATAGCGGTAAAACAGCAATTGCCGAAGTTTTGAGCGAATTTGTATCGACTGCTGGAATAGATGCACATCCTCAAAGTAAAGAGAGAGGTATTACCATTGATATGGGTTTTACTTCGTTAATTTTAGAAAAATTTTTAGTAACATTGGTTGACTTACCAGGTCATGCAGATTTAATAAGGATTGTTGTAGCATCAATTGATATTATTGATTATGCTATTATCGTAATTGATGCAGTACATGGGCCACAAATACAAACTGGAGAACATTTGATAATATTGGAATCACTTGGTATTAACCACATAATTGTAGCACTTAATAAAATCGACCTTATTTCAAAAGAACAATTAAATCTAATGATAAAAAAAGTTACATCCTTTCTTAAGAGTACCTCATTTGGCTCCGATGTTCCAATTTTTGCAGTTTCTGCAAAGAATAAAAAAGGTTTTGAAAAGTTAAAAAAAGGTTTATTAGATTTATTAAACAAAATAAAAGTGAAAAGAAATAAATCAGATGATTTAATAATTCCAATAGATCATCATTTTCCAATTAAAGGAATTGGAACCATAATTACTGGAACAATTCTTCAAGGAACAATTAAAGTAAATCAAAATTTAAATATTATTCCTATAAATAAATCTGGGCGAGTTAAATCACTCCAAATATTCAAACAAGATGTTGATAAAGCTGAAGCTGGTGATAGGATTGGTGTCGCAATTAAAGGGCTTGATTATAAGTCAATTTTTAGAGGTTGCTATGTTGTAAGTAATAAAGAAAATCTTATTTCGGGAAATTTTTTTAAATCTAAAATTTATATAAATAAGTATTATAAGGCAAGTCTCAAATTTGGCATACAAACACATATTACTTTAGGAATGAATACAATTCCTGCTTATATCTTTCCATTTAAAGAATTTAACAATAAATTTATCGCATTTAATCCAGACGAAAATGATGTTAATTTTAACGCAATAATATCTACAATTGAACCAGTTTTAATTAAAAATTTAGGATTATTAAAAAATAAGAAAAGCAAAAATTATGAAAAATTCCTTATCAGCCGTTTAGATCTACCTGCAACTACACTCAGAATTGTAGGAGTAGGAGAAATAATAGAGATATACGACCATCCTCCAAAATTACATAAATTTAAAATCAAAAAGGGTATAGTCAAAAATTCTAACCATCCTCAAGGAATTATTGTTAATAATTTAGCAAAAAGCCTTGCTGGTGCTAAAAAAATAATAGGTAAAAAATTAGAACAACCTTTTGATAAAGTGTTTGACATTTTTGGAACAAAAGGTGGTGTTGTAGTTAGCTTAAAAGAAAAAAAAACTGAAGTATCTAATGGAGATCAAGTAATATTAAAAGAATTGCGTAGTTTTAACCTAAAACAAGGGCAGACCTATAATCTTTAAGAGAGTTAATCAAAAATTAATCAAAATTATTAAATATAAAATTTATTATAATATTATACTAGATTGATATAAAAAAAATAAATTAATAATAATTAGCATGTCTGTTGAAGAAGAGCTAGAAATTGCCAAAGGACTTCAAGTTGAATTAATGCGACAACTAGAAAATTTGGAAACTAAAACTGATCTTGAGGGGACTGCAATTATTTCTAAAACAGGAATTAGGATAGCTAGCTCAGATACTGCCTCTACTGTTGCGGATCTTTTCAGTGCAAGTCCAGCAACTTTAGTATCCTTAGGAATAAATATATCCAAAGGTTTAAACCAAGGAGAATTAAGAGATATTGTTGTTCGTGGGGTCGAAGGGTTCACAATTATTACAACGAGTTCTCAGGAAAGTAATTTCATGTTGATAACTCATTCCAAAAAGGAGGCGTCTCTTGGATATTACTTTAATAAGATTAATAAATCTTACAGAGAAATTGAAAAATTATTAAAAGATGTAAAGATTAAATCTGCTTTTTATTAAATTTATTTACATCTCCAATTAAAACTACGAAATTTTAAATAATTTTGAGCTAATTTGAATTATAGCTGGAAGCACAAATATGTATAATAATGTATTTGAAATAATATGCATAACTGAAAATGGGATGCCTGCAATAAAAATTGGAATCCAAACCTCAATACTTAACTCAACAAAAGGAAGATACCCCCCAATAGTAGCAATTATGTCATAAATGAATGTCCATGAAAAGCCAATTGCTGCGAATAAAATTAAAACTCTTAATACGTATAGATCTTCAGCAGGCTTAAAATACTCTTTATTTTTCAAAAATTTAAATGACAAAAACCCTAAAAGACTCAAAATTGAATAGATTGATATCTGAGTAGCAAATAATAAAAGATGCGAGGGACCCATAGGATTCAAAAAACAAAAAATAGTAACACTAATGACACTTATGAATAACCCATTTTTTTTACCAAAAGAAAAACCACAAAAAAACAACATTAGACTAAAAAGTTCAAAGTTTGGGATCGCATACAAGAGATAGCCAACAAGCACCGTTAATGCAGAAAATACACCGATAATTGCTACATTAAAAGAGTCACGGTCTAATAAATTAAATTTAGTATTTGATTTTAAGGTTTCCTTTTCCATTTTCTTTATTTTATAATTTTATTTTATTATTGATAGCTATGCAATCTAGGAAAGTAGTACTATTATTAAAATTTTCGTTATTTTTTTTTTTTGCATAGGATATATAAGTATAAATTAATGATTGTTTTTAGTCTAGGTTCTAAAATAATTTAAGGATATCACAAAAAATACGTTAAATTTTTGCAAAAATCATTTTTCAATAATTTTAAAAAGAGGGAAAAATTTGATAAAAATATTATTAATTGGTGATAAAATTGGATATTTTTTTTGAAATTCATAAGGATTTACCGAGAGAAGGGCCAGGTAATAATGAAGCAACAAAAAAAGCATTTTCTTTTTTAAAAGAATTACCTCCTAATCCACGCATTTTGGATATAGGATGTGGTCCGGGTATGCAAACTATACAATTAACTAAAATGGCAGATTGTAAAATCATTGCTTTAGATACTCATCAGCCATTTCTGGACGAATTAAATCGACGTGCAAAAAGTGAAGGTGTTCAAGATAGAATTGAAATTGTTAATAACTCAATGTTTTCTATGGATTTTGAAGATGATTTCTTTGATGTAATCTGGTCTGAAGGAGCAATTTACATATTTGGTTTTGAAAAGGGACTTAAAGAATGGCGCCGATTTTTAAAGAGAAGGGGATATTTTGTTGTATCTGAAGTTTCATGGTTAAAACAGAATCCGCCCGAAGAAATAAAAGGTTTCTGGGAAAAATATTATCCAAGTATTAAATTGATTGAAAAAAACATACGGATTATAAAGAATTTAGGTTATAATTTTCTACATAATTTTACTATTCCAGAATCAGGCTGGTGGGAAGAATACTATATACCTCTTGAAAAACGTATCGCTCTCTTACGAAAAAAGTATCATGGTAATATCGAAGCCAAAAAGGCTTTAGATCAGGAACTAGAAGAAATTACCTTTTATAAGAAATATTCTGAGTATTATGGATATGTATTTTACATAATGCAAAAAAAAGATCCTGATAAATAAAGCTTAGAATTTTAAAAAAAAAATATAATTTTTTAATCTAAATTTTTTGAGAACTTCAAACTATGAACTAGTAGTAAAATTACAGTATATTATTGAATTATTTTCTAGAGCATAGAGATTAGAGGCAATCCAGATATATTTATAATTTACCCAAAATTCCCAACCATGGGTTGCATCTTCTGTTATTCCATTAATTGATGCTACGTAAAAAGTGTCTTGGTTAGGACCATATTTTTTATATTCAATATTGTAATATTTATCCACAGCATCAAAAACAGAAGTTCTGTTATTATCAAGCGAAAAACCAATCCTAGAATCAACAGTTCCATTACCATAATTGACGTATAATGAAATATTAGAAACTGATGCTTTACAATTTATACAATAATTCAAACTGGTACTTGTAGGAGCAAAAATACCAAACTGAACAAGAACTAAACCCATAATAGAGCTTGCTCCAATAAGACCAATAAATAAAAACTTAAGAACTCGACTACTGATAACTTCTTTTTTCCTAAGAACTATTATTATAAAAACAATCGAAATTAATGATATTAAACTTATTATACTAATTAACTCAATTGAGATTCCAGAAGTTTGAGGAAAAGTATAACCTTTTAGAGCAAATTCTAAAATCGGATTACCGAACAAACATTCAGTTTTAGCATAAAGTAAAACCCCATTTTCCTTGTTATATATCAATATTGTTTTTTGATTACCATTATCTTGTAAAAAAGTCATTTTTATTTCAGAAGGGCTGCTTTCATCTATTGAAACTGAGCCTAATAGAAATTCAGATGAATTAACAGCATTTTCAGCCATTAATTTCTCATTTGTCCAGTTGATAGATGTAATAAAGCCCGGATTATAATCATTATACCCCAATAAAAGTTCCGAACCGCATTCAGTTGTCGATGCATTTGAAATTGTAGTATTTAACTTGAGCTCTCCTTCCTCTAAATATTTAAAGGTAATGTTTAAATAAGGAACGGGATCTGGATTGGCTGGAATAAACCACGGATTAACTTTTTTATTTCCAAATCCTATTAGAGTAACAGTAATTTCACCTCCAGGATTGGAAAAATATGATTTAGATTTCGTATACCATGTAGATGACTTTCCAAATTGAATTACATCGTATTCATATATATTTCCAATTTCCAATAATGAATGATAATGATCAGGTGGTGTTGTAAATGCCGATATTCCATTGGATGTTTGAAATATAAAGCCAATTCCAAGAAAAACTAAGATTAGAATACTTATTTTTTTAAAATGCTTCAATTTTTTATTAAACCTCTTTTATTGAATCAAATTTCATTAGCGATATCTTTAGGAAACTTTGGCTATTAAAAAAGGTTTCGTTTAATTAAGTTATGTATAGAATAGAAAAATAAAGGTTCATAATGATTTTTAGAAAAAATTTAAAAAATTTTTAAGAAAATCAAAAAAATACGTTAAAATTTTGCAAAAGCCATTTTTCAATAATTAAAAAGAGAGAAAAATAAATATTGCATAAATTAAATACTTATATTATTCATTTTTCTAATAAAACAACCTTTCCGCCAGCGGTTTCGATCTTTTTGACTGCTCTTTCACTTGCTTTTTTAACAGATATATTAACTTTCTTACTTATTTCTCCTTTACCAATCAATTTTTGAACGTTTATTTTTGACAAATCAATTGAATATATTTCTCCAGATTTCTCTGCAATATTATTCTCAATAAATTTATCCAATTTGAATTCTAAATCTTTAACATTAATGGCATTTACTTTTTCAATACGGTTAATCTTTTGAGGTCGTTTAAAGCCTTTTTTACCCATACGCCAATCAGGATCTGGAAATCCTAACTTTTTTTGTTTATAGTATAAAGATTTTTTACTTTTTTTCCATTGTGTTGTTTTTCCAGCACCAGCGCGTTGTCCTTTTTTTCTATGCTGACCGACCCTACCATATCCAACTGTTCGTGTTCCACGCTTTTTCCTTATTTTCTTTTTAAAATTCATTGTCATTTAAATCACCATTTAGGAATTACAACATTTTAAATAGAAGCTTATTGATATATTCACCAACATAGCCAAGAGAACCACCAGCTTTATAAGTACGTTTAATTGTACCCCGATATCCTCCTCGGGGAGGATGCATTCTAAATATTGGTTTTATTTTATAAATATCTTTATACTGAATTTCCCCTTTTAATAAACCGTCTGCTAGAGCATTTAAAGTTTTATATTTAGTTTTAATTTTGATGTGAGATTCAGTTAAAGGTTCATTTCCTTCGACATAGGCTCTTTTTCGTAATAATTTTAAGAGCATTTTTTTATTGATCTCACCATAACATACATAATCCTTGACTTTATTTAGCATTCCAGTATAATTTTTATTCGGAAACACCAAAACTGAATGATTTACCTTATGGAGTCTGAACATTTTAAGAGTATCAAGGATTTTACGTCGCATCCCGGGGGCTCCCCGGATTCTTACAATAAATAACAGTTTAGGGGTTTCTTGTTCCACAATTGAATTTTTAATTTCGGACATGGTCATTTTTTCCATCTACAATTTATTATTTTTATTTCATTATCATTTTATGTGCATTTTTTAATGCATCAATTGTGGCTTTCACTAAATTCTCTGACGTGCGTGTATCTCCTCGAGTTTTAGACCAGATATCTTCAATACCGACTAATTTTAATACACTTTTCACATGATCAGCACATGCTAAACCGATACCGGCAGGAGCAGGAATTAAAGTTATACGAATACTTCCACATTTTCCTGATACTTTGAAAGGAATTGAATGAAACCCACCACAATCGCATTCCCATGAACCACACCCTTTCATTACGGGAACTATATTCATTTTTGCCTTAGTTATTGCTTTTCTTATTGCTGGACCCACTTCAGGGCTTTTTGAAGAAGAAAATCCAATATATCCTTCACATCCGACGATGACTACTGCTTTAAATCTAGACTTCTGACCTGATCTTGTCATTTGCTGGACCATTTTTATGGTAATGACGTCCTCTTCAAGATTTGGCAAAAGCATCTCAAAAATTTCCTTTTCTCGAACAACCAAATTTTCATTAAAAATTTGATCGATTGTAATTTCACCTTTTTGAACCATTTCGCCTAACTTAGTTTGAGGTACCCATTCTTTTTCCACTTTTCTTGGTTGTCGTTTATCTCTCCTTGCATCTGACATTATTTTAAAATACCCATAATCTTTTTTTAATTTTTATACTGTTCTTTTAATTTCATTTAAGGTTTTATCAATGATACTGGTTATTTTTAGTGGATTAATTAATTTTAGATAATTTGAAAACTTTAATTTATATAGCTCATCATCAACCGCCAGTAGTTTTGCATAATTTTGAATATGATTACCATTAATTCTTTCTTCAAACCCTTCAGGGAAGATAAGTTCTTTATGAGGAATTTCTATTCCTGCATCTAAAACACCTTTAAAGGCAGCCAGTAGTCTATGAAAATGACTCATTAATCCTAAATCTAAAATTGAATCATTAATATTTTCCTTTTTAGCCCTTATACCAGCAATATACCCCGTTAAATAAGCGGCAGGTAAGTTTCCGGTATTTAATTGCCACCCATAACTTTTTACAAGTTCTTTTGAAAATGCAGAGGCTAATACAGAATCTCCTCCAAATTTGGATTTTATAAACTGAACAATAATATTTTTATTCGAAGCACGTATTATCAATCTATTTTTTCTAGACATTAATAATTTCTTTCTACTGTGATAATTAGTTTTTCCTTCTCTTCTACGTCGAGGAGGTAATTTATAAGTAGGTCCTTTAGCCATTTATCTACCCCTCCTAGTTAAATTTTCTTCTTTAATATACCTCTCAAGATGTGCCACATTATGAAACATATTACCCTTTGCTTCTCGGTATAGTTTGCGATAAGTTGATGGTGTTATAATTTTTCTATCTCTTAAAGTTTTTAGCTTTCTTCTAATTGGACGGATTTTTAAAATCCATTTTTGTTTTTTTGGTGTTCTTGCTCCTTTTTTTCCTTTTCGAGATCCATAACCTCGTCCTCTTCCTTTTTTTTTCCTTTCATGAAGTTTTTTCTTTCGAAATTTACTTATTCCAATTATATATTTCTTCTTTATTATTCCTTCTTTAATTAGACTCCTTACATCTTCGCGCGTAATTGCCATTTTGATATCTTCAATAAAATATTGATCAAGATAAACTCGGTTCTCACCGCATTTTAATATTTCAGCCGCCATTCTTTTTTGTGCGCCTAGATTCATAATATCATCACCTTTTCTTATTTCTTCTTATCTCTTTTTTTTGTTTTTGAAGCTAATTCTCTTAATTCAGCTAGTTCCTCGTCTTCTTCTTCCTCAACTTCTTCTTCTTCTTCCTCTAACTCTTCTTCTTCTTCAAGAATTACACCCCTATCAGCGATTTCCTCTAATGCTTCAAGTTCTTTTTGAGCTGCACCCATATTAAGAATTCTAAATCCTTTTTCTTCAATGAGTTCAAGAAGTTTTATTCTTTTCTTCGCACCAAGCCTACTACTAATTCTCAATGCATGAATTTTTGGATTTAGTCCTTCGAGGTCTTTTGGGGTTATAATATAAGCTTCAGTAAACCCAGAAGGATGAAGATTTCTTACTGCTTTCGGTGTCCTATAGCCAATGTTGGGAGATTTTACACCAGCTTTCCATTTTCTGCGGGTTTTTGAATCAATACCTCGCGATTTGCGCCAAGAATCTTTAACTCTGACATATCGCCAAGATTCAACTCTCCTAAAAGACGGTCGAACTTTCTGTAAATGTGTTCTATAACTCATCAATCTTTTTTTATCTTTATGCATTTTCATAGACACCATTTTTTTTATTTTATTTGCCAGAGTAGATGCTCTCCTAACCATTTTTGATATACATAAATTCCATCTTGAAAGACTCGTTTATCTTTCTTTCTTAACCTACAAGCTCTTTGGAGATTAGCTGCCATTTGTCCGACAACTTGGTTTTCTATCCCATTGATTATTACATCATCACCCTCAATTAATATATCTACGCCATCTATAATATTTTCAATTCTATCGGCACGCTCTCCATTAAAGTTTTTTATGTGAATTTTTTTCCCTCGAATTTCGACAGTAATCGGAAAATGTGAATAACATATCTTAGATTTATAAGTATAACCTTCTTGAACTCCTAAAATTAAATTTTTTATTAAATTTTTTACAGTTTTTACTAGAGCAACTGTATTTCCTCTAGGGAAATTTGATGTAAATTTTAATTTAGATTTTCCTTCTAATTCAATTTTGATTTTTCGTGCGTGAGAAAAATCTTTTACAATTGGTCCCCCCATAGGTCCCTTTATCGTAATAATATTTGGATCTTTTAAAGATATCTCCACTTTTTCAGGAATGTCCAATGATTCTTCCATAAAGGCAATTTTCACCATCTTATTTTATTCACTTTCTTTTAATTATCAATAAATATATGCTAATAACATTCCTCCTAAATTCTTTGATTTTGCTTCATTATGAGTTAGAACTCCCTCATTGGTAGAAATTATAATCAATCCAAAATTTTTTGCGGGTAAGAATCGTTTTTCAAAATATTCATATTGAGAAACTTTAATATTCAAGCGCGGAATAATTGCTTTACACTCATTTATTTTTCCAAGAAGGTTAACTTTAAATTTATTTTGACGACCATCTTCATAGCGTTCAAATTCACCTATGTATGCGTGGGCTTGGAAGATCCTCAAGATTTTTTGAAGTAAATCTGGAGCTGGAGTTATTATTAAACTTTTCTTCCTTGCCATCTCGGCATTTTTTATCTGAATACAAGCATCTCCTAATGTTTTAGGCATTAAATATTTACCTCTATTTTTTTCTTATTCAAATCTTTTGAACCCAATATCCTTAGCAATTTCTCGAAAACAACGACGACAGATAAATAATCCATAACGTCTTATGATTGCTCTATGTGTACCACACCTACGACAAAACCGTTGTCCTTTTCCATATTTCTTGTTGCTAGGCAAATTTGATTCACTTTTAACTTTTTAATTCATATTATTAATATTCTATTTCCAATCTTCTAACAATTCGAGCTTTGAAAAACTTTTTAAGAAAATATCGTGCTTCCTCTCTTGAAACATATTGAGACTTTTTAATTTTTGTCCGTTTTTTACGTCTAATTCTAACACGCATTCCTTTTCTCACTATTCGCCCTGAGATATTCAATCCCCATATTCCTATTGTGTTATCATATTCTACACCAGGAATTGAAATATGCTCATCAATACCAAAAGAAAAGTTTCCGTAGTCATCAAAACTCCTGCGTAAAATTCTGTTATTATATACAATTAATAATCTTTTCAATAATTTTATTGCGTTATCACCTCTCACAGTGACCATCACCCCGATCGGAGTTCCTTTTCGGATTCCCCATTCTTTTACGGATTTACTTGCAGGTCTTCTCACCGGCTTTTGTTTAGCAATATCTTCCAAAACTTTTCCAGCGCGTTCAAGCTCTTCTCCACCCGTGCCAACACCGATATTTAACACAACTTTCTCTAGATAGGGGAGTCTCATTGAATTTTTCCAATCTTCTTCAAAATTTTGTTCCATTTTTTTAATTTTTGCAGCTTTTACTTTTTTCGAATCCGCAGACACTTCACTTTTCACATCCTTTTATCTTTAAATTTTTGGTAATTTTATTTCAGACTCCTTATTTCCCAGCATTAGAACGTAATCAAATAATGTTTCGACCGGAGTACCATCTTTCTGAATAATTTCAACGGTACTCGCATTAGGGCCAAATCGCCTGATTATTTTATTTATTGTTCCAACTTTAGCAACATTTTTTCCTGCTACAATAATTGCTAATGAATTTTCTTTAAACTTGATATGAGATAAAATTTCTTGAGTTGGGATTGATAATTTTAAAACATCCATTCTTTTATACACATCTTCCACTGGTTTTGTAGGATCTTTTACTTCAATTTTTATATTTCTCCCATCATGAAGATTAAGTTGAACATGTCCCCCTTTCAAGGTTGTTTTGCTATTAATCCTACATAATTTAAAATCAGATTCTTTTTTTGGAATTTTAAATAATATTAATTCATGATGTGAATCGGGCATAATTCGATAATATTCTTTTTTCTTTTCAATGGATAGAACATCCATAAATCCTAATGGAAATCCTAAATCTCTTATGATTCGACCATCAATTTTAAAATAACCTTGACCAATTAATTTTTTTGCATCCCTATAATATGGAACGATTTCTAATAAATCTCTCACAATATGAAGTAAGGGAAGGCAAAATCTTCTAGGATGTGGGCCTGGAGACGGATTTACAAAAAATTCTCCATGTTTTCTTTTAATTTGTAAATGTCCTGGCGTTGCTAGCCTTTTTGTATGTCTTTTATTTCCATGTGATGCCATTTTTTTTCACTCCTTATTTTTTAATTGGTGCTTTTAATTCTTCCTCGATAAATTCATGCCCTAACTTCCGTTCAATTATTTGCCTTCTTAAAGGATCCATTTTTTTCCCCTCTCCCTTTAACTTAGTGATGATTAATTTAGAAACATGAATTGGAACATAATAAGTTGTACCGTCGACTTTTTCGAGCTTGCATTCTTTAATAATAAGTTTCAAATTTTTCTTAATTTCTAAAATTTCACCTTCGATATCCACAAAATCCCCACGGACAACTCTCACTGAATCACCCGTTCTTACCGGAAGCCGTTTTATTCCATATTCTTCTTGCAAGAAATCAGCTACTCTACATGAAAGCAATTTAGACCTTTGATGTGGCTTATAATTTGCTAATGCCTTGTGCTGTTTGCGTGGTTTCTTACTTTTTGTTTTCATGATTTTTATCACCTTTTACATTAATTAAACAATTAAAGATGCTATAGATGCTAAACGTGGATATAATTCAGCGACTTCACGTGCGATCGGACCACGAATTTCTGTACCTTTCGGGTCTCCTTCTTTAGAAATCAATACTGCTGCATTATCTTCAAAACATAACCGTGTTCCATCGATTCTTTTATAAAGTTTCCTTTGTCGAACAATAACCGCCTTCATGATTTGACCTCTTAATTCAGGTTTTCCCTTCTTAACTGTGCACGATACAACATTGCCAATTGCAGCTGCTGGAATGCGATTGAGTCGAGTATGTAATCCGTCAACATTAATTATCTCTATAATTTTTGCTCCTGAATTATCAGCAATTTTTAATCTTGAACCATTAAGCAAACCCCTTGAAATCTTATGTCTTGAAGCAATTTTTTTTCCAATTTTTCTTCGAGTACCCACTAACTTTCCCCCTTCCTTTCGAGTTTTTGAATAACACAAAAAGCCTTAGTCTTCGAGATTGGCCGAGTTTCTCCAATTTTTACGAGATCACCAATATTAATATCGTTTTTTAAACATGGCGGTAAATGAGCAGCAATTCTGGAATTTCTGCGTTCATAACGCTGATATTTTCTAATAAATTGTACAAAATCTCTTCTAATTATAACAGAATTCTTCATATTTTTTTTTGCCACGACTCCTTGAAGAATTCTACCCCTGATTCTTAAAGTTCCATGAAAAGGACAATTTATATCATCACATATTTCCTTTGGGGCATCCACACCTGGTATTCCAATATTTCTAACGCTCATTTTTTAAGCCATCTTCTTTTTTTTATATCTTTTATTCGATTCTCAGGGCGTCCAACGATTTTATGGCCTTCTACTTCAAGAATAATTGGTTCTTCACCATCATTCTGTGGAAGCATGAACCGAAACTTATGATTTTTTTTTATATACATTTTTTTTTTATTATTAATATTTAATGTAATTAGCATATTTTTTGTCTCATCAATTACTGTTCCAATATTTCTCCATTCCTTTCCTCTCTTTTCTTCATCATTCCTTAATGCTAATACATTTTC
Source organism: Promethearchaeia archaeon (assembly GCA_029856045.1). Classification (GTDB taxonomy): domain Archaea; phylum Asgardarchaeota; class Lokiarchaeia; order Sigyniarchaeales; family SOKP01; genus 6H3-1. The sequence goes on from JAHQWG010000001.1 coordinate 18,245, forward strand.
TAGTCCAATTAAATCGTGATATATTAAATATTTAGGATTCAATTTCATTTTTCTTTTCATTCATAACTGTTAAAATTCGTGCAATTGCATGCCTAAGTTGTTTGGGTTTGGCCGGATTATCTCTTACTCCCCCACCTGTATGAATTGATCTTAATGTCAATAGTTCATGTCTGAGATCAGTCAATCTTTTCTTTCTCTCGGCATCTGACCAAGTTCTTATTTCTTCGGCTTTTATTTGTTTGGGCATATTATTTCACTATAAATTAATTTGTCTTTTGAAAAAATTTTATTTTATATCTTTTTCCTCTGTTTCTTCTTCCTTAGAAACTTCTCCAGTTTCTTCTTCGGTTTCAATTTTAGTTTTTTCATCAGGTGTAGTGAGCGAGATTTCTTTAGTTTCCTCCTCATTTATTTGGTCAATTAATTCTAGTTCTTCTGCAGTTGGCTCCCTTTCTATTTCTTCAACTTCAAGTTCCCCCACTTTAACCAACTTTCTTATTTCTAAATCTTTATTATCCTTCTCAATAAGTTCTTTATTTAGAAAAAAACCATCACCTGTTTTATATTCAGCCGGCATTATTTTAATAGTTATTCCCAACACGCCCGACTTTTGAATACATTGGGTTAATCCCTTATCGACAGATTCCAAAGCTGGTTGACCACACTTAGACATGGTACCTGCTCGAAATATTTGAGTTCTAGATCTTTGAGATGTAACTTTCCCAGAAATTTTAATTTCTACTCCCTTCGCACCAGCTGCCATTATTTTTCTCAGGATATAATAGGATGCACGTCTATATTGACGCCCCCTATCAAGACTGAATGCTAGCCTCTCAGCCATTATCTGTGCATTCAATTCCGGATTCGTAATTTCCTCCACCTCGATTTGTGGAAGATTTAGATCAAATCTTTGTTGCAACTCATCGGTCAACTCTCTTATTCGCTTACCGCTTTTTCCAATAACGAGCCCTGGTCTGCTTGTTTTCAATGTGATGCGAACACCTAAGGGTGTTTTTTGAATATCAACTCCACTAAATCCAGATCTATTTAATTCTTTACGAAGATATTCATTAATTTGCATCTGCTTTATTCCCCTTTCTATAAAATGTCTATTTAACGGCATATTTTATCCTCTATTTATTCTTCAAACACAACAATTTCTATATGACTTAAATTTTTAAATCTCGGGGTAGAGCGTCCATGAGCACGTTCTATATATCGCTTTATTTTGCGAGCACGATGAGTAGCAGCATGCACAATTCTACACACCTCAACATCTAAACCTTTAAATTCCGCATTAGATTCCACGCTCGTAATAATATCATAAATCATACTAGCTGCTTTTATTGGATATCTACCTGCATACCACTTCCACCGTTTAAGATTATTTCTATGAGCCTGCTTTTTTTTATGTTTTTTAAAAGGAACCGCTTGTTTTAATAGAATCACTTCTTCAAGGAATTTCTTTGCTTGTTCAATTCTCATACCCTTAATTGCATTACAGACTTCTAGACACATTTTGGGGGATACTCTAAGATCCCTTCCACTTGCTTTCGCAATACGGTCTTTATCTAGATTTAACGCTTCTGCAGAATATCCAAATACCGGCATTCATTTAACCCTTTTCATTAATCCTTTATTTTTTATATATTTTTTAATTCAATCTCTTAGGAAATTCATTTTAATGGAACATATTTTGAAGAGCGAGTTGCTCCTATGCCCGGGCTTCCATGTGATACGTGTATTGTAGGAATTGAGAATTCTCCTAAAAAGCACCCAATCATATCCGGAAAAATTTTATATGTGACAAACTCATGTCCATTATAAACCCCCACAGTAAGTCCCACCATCTCAGGAAAGATTATCATATCTCTGCAGTGGGTTCTTATTATTAATTCTTTTCCTTTCTTTTTTGCTCTATATGATCTTCTCAATCGTTCGAGAAGTTTTTTATGTCTATTGGGAAGACCTCTTTTAAGACTTCGACGCTGTCTTGCTGGTAAGAGTTGAATAAATTCATCCATGTTCATCCTTTTCAGCTCATCAATTGTTTTACCTCTGTAAAGAAATTGTCTTTTTGCCAATTCCTCTTCTTCATCTAGTTCTTCTTCAATCTCTGGCTTATCCTCTTCAATAATACTTTCCTTTTCAGCAATTTTTTCATTTTTTTCTTTAGATTCCTCTTGATCATCTATATTCTTCTCTTGATTTTCCGGTGGAGGCATTATTTCTTCAAACCTTTTTATTTTTATTTCTTATTCCAATATTTTCCTTTTTTCAGATATTGAATTCAAGCAAACATAATTAAAAAATTTTTTTCAAAAATAAGCAAAATTTGTAATTAAAACTTCTTTCAATCATAGTTTATAAAATTTTCGATTCGCGGATTTCCCTAAAAAGAAGAGATAATAATTTTTATCGGTGATATTTTTCCATTAATTAAATTTAAAAATATTGATTTGGATTAAATATCCTTTTGATATCCATCTCATCAAAATCTCCATTCCAATTTTCTCTTATTATTACCCACTCATCCTTATTTTTATTTGGATTAATTACAGAATGTATAGTACCTATTGGAATTTCAAATTTTTTATGTTCCTTTACAAAATAATGGATTTTATTTTTATTAATAATAATTGGGTTACCTCCTAAAATCTCCCAGAATTCGTTTCGTTTTTTATGTAGTTGCCATGATATGCCCATATTGGGTTTGATAAAAATCAGATTATATTTTTCATATGTAAACTTGAAACTATACCATTTTGGAAGAGTATCGATATATTCATCCGGGATATCATAAAATTTTTTAATTTCCTCCAGATCGATATTAACTTTATCAGAATGTACGTATTTATATGGATCATAAATTATTTCGTCAAGAGATGGATCATGGGAGTAAGCTACAGCCAAATCTGAATTAGATATATTATAGATCATGTAGTAAGTTTTAGGGTTAATTGTCATAGTAAAATATAAAACATCTTTTTCTTCAAATTTCAATAGATCTTCTCCATTTATCACATAACAATTAACTCCTTTTTTTTGCATTATATCCATTTGGAGTGTTTCAGGACCATTCTTCCTTAAAATTGAACTGCATCCTCTGGAAATAGTTTCACTAAAGTTCATTTTCATAAATTCAATCAATAACAATTTAATTTTTAATAGTTATTCTTAATTCTTTATCTTTTTCATTATTTCTTCATAATAAGGCATTGATTTTTGTGCTCCCTTTCTTGTTACGGCAATTGAAGCGGCTGCTGTTGCAAACTTGGCTGCTTCTGATATGGTTTTTCCTTTAGAGAGAGCACTTGCTAAACATCCGTTGAAGCAATCGCCAGCTCCAACCGTATCAACTGCTTGCACTTTAAATACTGGTATAATTTCAAATTTATCTTTATCCTCATAATAAATTAGAGCACCTTTCTTTCCTAAGGTTGTTATTATTGTTTTAACACCTAATTTGGTTAAATTTTTAGACGCTTGCTTAATTTTTTCTTCATTAGAGCCAGAAAGTTCTTTTTGAATTGAGAAGGAATGCAATCTTAACAATTCTCCTTCATTGGGGATGATAATATCAACTTTCTTCAGTATATCTAATGGAATCGGCTTTAAAGGTGCTGGATTTAATATTTTAATAGCAGTTCCTTGTGAAGCAATTCTGAATATTGTATCAATAGTCTCAATTGAAATTTCCATTTGAACAATAATTACTCTAGCATTTTTAATTAGGTTAGATTTAATCTTTACCTCATTAGGAGTTAATCTAAAGTTAGCTCCAGGAGCAACCCCAATTATATTTTCACCATTAGAATCTATCATAATTAACGCAACTCCACTTGCTTCATTGGAATCTCTAAAAATATGACTGGTGTCTATACCTTCCGCTTTCAGACGAGAGAGCATTTGATCTCCAAACGTATCTTTACCAATCTTTCCGATAAAAACAGTCTTTGCACCAGAGCGAACTGACGCAACCGCTTGATTTGCTCCCTTTCCACCTAAGAATTGCTTATAAACACCCCCAGTTATGGTTTCTCCTGGTTTAGGTAAACTTTCTAAATAGACATTTAAGTCCATGTTAGATGAGCCAATAATAAGAACATAATTATTATTCTCCAACATAAATTCAACAAGGTTTTAATATGATTTATTCAGATAATATTATCTTCATACTTATCGATGATCTATATTCTTTTTTATTCTTTATTAAAAATTATGGAATAAAATATTTTTTATAAAATTGTATAATTTTTTTAAATAAAGAGACAATATTATTTTATTGTATTTAGATTCACGTGGATTTAATACTAATTTTTAAATGGAAAAATGAGACGAATAAAAAGTATAGATGTATTTCGTGGTTTATGTATTTTTTATATGATAATTGGTCATGCAGTTGTTTGGTGGACAAAGGAATCTCACAAGGAGGCAGTTCTAATATTGAGAAGGATAACCGAAATTCTTGGAGCAACAGGATTTCTATTTGTCTCGGGAATTAGTGTGGTTTTAGCATTAAGAACAAAAATGGAAAAGGTAAAAACTGATCTGAAATATACCATGCAAGACCTCATTAAGGAACATTATGCACGTTCGTTTTTATTTTTAGTATTGGCTTTAATATATAATGCAATTACTCTTATCTGGTTTTCGGGGCTATGGGGTATATGGAGTTGGTATATACTTTTTACAATAACAATTTGCTTATTGATTGCATATCCTTTACTAAAGCTACAAAAGATTACTCGCATTTTTTTAGCGTTTTTTATAATTTTTATTACTTATCCTTTATTTGGAGGGCTTGAAAGCTTAATAGCAAGAGTTCCTGAAAGCGGTTGGACAATTTTATACTATATATTATTTAATCCTGTTCAAGAGTACCCAATCTTACCTTATCTTGCTTTTTTTTCTATAGGAACCGTTGTTGGTGAGATTTTCTATGAGATTTATTCAATTAAACAAGATGATATAAAAGATATCTCAGTTAAAAAGAAAATTATTAGAAATTTTATAATCTATGGAGCGTTATTAATCACAACTGCAGTATTATGCTCGATTTTTATATTTGATGATCTAATTTCATTTATCATCAGAACTTCATTTACATGGATGCTCTATGGAATTGGTTTGGACTTAATTCTTATTGGATTTTTAACATATTTACATGAATTTATACTGACACCAGAATGGAGATATCGTTTTTTATTTTATTTTTCCTACTATTCGCTAACATTATATCTCGGACATAATGTAATAGCTTTAATTTTTTGGGAACAATTAGATATAATAACGTGTATTACAATAGCGATTCTAGTAGCAATAGGATTCTGGTATCTTTCAAGATTATTATATATCAAGACCGGTCCAAAATATTCAGTAAAATACATTATATCGAAAAGAGTTTCTTAATGTCTTTTTTTTGATACATAAATATTTAAATAGATTTCATTTAAAAACATGAAAAAAAGCAGTTCTAAGATTAAATTTTGACTTTTTTATATAATTTATCTATTGTAGAAAAAATCATGCCTAATACAAAATTAAATGGAAAATAGAATGGTTTTTATTTTAAAATAAAATTATCAATATATTAACCATTAAAAAAAAATATTAAAACTCAAAACGTGAAAAGAGAATGGCGAAAGATAAAATTATTGGCCTTATTATAATGGTTGTTGGTGTTCTATTAGCCATCGTTTACACTTTGGGTTCAGTAGTCGATCTATATTTGCAATCCAGTATTGGTGGAAATAATCCTGATGGTTTCATCATTCCTATTCCAGGTTTGATAGACCTTTTCGATTGGAGATTGTTCGTTGTTCTACCGCTCTGGTTGATAATAATGCTCGTATCTATCATTGCGATTTGGATTGGCTGGTCAATGTTAACCACTCCAGCTCCAGTTCCCTTAGAGGAACTGGAAGAAGAGCTTGAAGCCGAAGAAGCTGAAGCCGAAGAAGAGTAATAGAAAACTAAAGTATTATTAAAAAAAATTTCTTTTTTTCTTTTTTATCTTTCATTAGATTTATGAAATCTGGTATTCAGAAGCGTTCTTTTAAGAAATCTATAATTAAAATGGGAATATTGTAAGTATGAATATCTCCTGAAACTGAAAAAATAAAAATTGAAAGATTTTGAAAAATTTAATGTCGAGGAAATAAATCTATTTAATAGGTTAAGCTTTAAAACGAGCATTACCATTCATTATTTTTCGATTAATTATCATATCATTTACCTGCATACCCCCAAGTAAGCAACCGAATACTCCATGCACAAATTTCGGCTGGAATAATCCCTTTATAGGGGTTCTCATTTTCAAACGAGTTCTACCAAAATTGTCAGTGTATGGTGCCATATCAAAAAGTGACCCTGTTGGTGAGCCAGAAAAACGTGCATAAGTAGCAGGTGTGGAAATATCTGTTACCAGAACGTTTTTTCTTAGATCTGGTATAAGATATTTTTCGACTTTATCTATAAAAAAATCTGCCCATTTCTGTTTCATCTCGTTGTATTTTTCTGGGTCGCTTTTCCGCATTTTCTTCCATTCACCTAATGCCATTGGTGTCATATGGATTGTTATATTTGGTTTACTGCCAGTTGTAAGTGAGGGGCATATAACCGCAATATGAAATAGATTGTCAGAAAATCCGATTTCTCCTGCTTCATAAGCATCAAACAATCGATCGTAAGTGTTTCCTCCCGTAGTGATAATGTTAAATCCACAATCTAATCCTAATCCAGCGAGATCAACATTTTCACTTAATCCTAGATTAATATTAAATGCGGAAGTGGACATTTTGACATCATCTATTTTTTGAGCATATTTTTTATCTAACTTTCGAATAACATCCAAACCGACCAATTTTTTCATTGAAACCTTAGGGTCGATTGTTGTTACAACATAATCTGCATAGATTTTTTTCCCTCCAGCAATTTCAACTCCCCTTACTTGATCATTCTCTACTATTATTTTTTCAACTTTAGTGTTGAGTAATAATTTACCACCCAGATTTAAATATCGTTCCTCCAATTTTTTAGGAAAATCTATAAAAGGCTCTTTAGTTCGAAATGCACCATCTAAAAGTGAATTCAATGCGGATATAGGAACGAGAGCAGAAACATATTTTGGAGGAAGAGCACTAAAATCAGCAAAAACATCAAAAATCTCTTTTACTTCAGGTTCAGTTATTCCGAATTGATCAAAATATTCTTTAAAGGTTTTTGAGGCATTTCTAATGATTTTTGGGCATGTAAACAATAATTTTAGGATTTCTATAAAGGTTGGTTCAATTTTTAACTTGAACAACTCCAAATACATCGCCCTTGAATAATCTAAAAATTTTCTAATTTGCTTTGCATTTTGTGGGTACTTCTTCATTAACATATTTTTAAAAACCTCTGTTCCGGAAGGGAGTTCAATAACTTTAACTTCATCTGTTTCAGGATTAACCAAAAAAATACGCATATAATAACCTTTAAAAGCTTTAAACTCTAATTCTAATCCGAAATAATCCACTAATTCAGAAATGTTCGGAAGCATCTGACATGTATCAAATATAAATCCCTCCCGTTCATATGAAGTGACATAACCACCTGTTTTTGGTTCTTTTTCGATCAGAAGAACAGGTTCTTTCTTAATATTATGATTAAGTGCCCAAGTGAGAGCGGTGCTTAAACCAGTGATCCCTCCACCAATTACAATTAAAGTTTTTTTATTTTTTTCTGCTTCTTGACTCATTTTATTCGCTATTCATTTAGAATAAAGTATGATAAAAATGTATTTAAAAATATCCATAAAACTATAAAATTAAAAAACACAAAAAAATAGTGTATTTTAATTTTGATAGATAGAACCGAATTACATATAATAAGTTTAAAATACAATGTATTTAGTAATAAATTTATGAAGATTGTAGTTGTAGATATTGGAGTATTGGGAATTTTGTGGGCTCAAAACATCCAAAATCTTAAAATATAAAAAAAAATAGGAGTTATTTGTTAAAATGAATGATCTTAGAAGTAAATTGAAAATTTCTGAGGAGGCATTAAAAGCTCTAAATGATTTTCTTCTAGATAAGGATAATCTTGTTATTAACGACCTTTTTAAAATTATAGACAAGTATGGTGGGGTTGAAGAGATTAACAAAAAGGCGGAGGAAACGGGAAAGTTAGAAAATTTAATTCAAAAGTTAGAAAAGAAAAATCCATCATATGTAAAAGATCTCGATTGGTTAATTGAGCAGCGTGATAAACAAGCTTTTATTAGTATTCCCGAGTATAGACGGAAGATTCTTGGTGATAAAGCTGAAAAGATGGACTTTGATAATACTTTTGCTGTTACTTTAGAGTTATCTGCATGTCAGTATTTTCCATTTTTAATTGATATTGCAAAACGAGCTATTGAACATAATTTATTAATGCCTCGCCGGATAATTCGTGTTAGAAAAATGAAAGAGCAGGAGGAAGATGGAGACCTTTTGGCTATGGCTGCTGCTATGCAAATTATTGGTGCGTCATATGTAGAGACACTTGATACTAAGGGTACAGCTCCAGGTCCTGATGGATTTCCTGTAAATGTTCATCTTGGTGGCCCTGAAACCATTACCGGTTATTTCGGAGGCGTTGGTCAACCAAATGACTTTGCCTTGAAATGGGTTGATGAGTATCTCTACTATTATACAAATTATGGAATCAAACAAGTTCTCAACGTAAATCCTGGTACAGTGCTTCTTGGTTATTTTCTTTACAAACTGGGAATTAATAATGAATTCAAAATTTCAGTCTATATGGGGAACGACAATCCTTATGCTTGTCTTTGGACCTTGATGACAGCAAAGTTATTTGCTCGAGAAGATGGTACAAGTCCGTTGATCGGTTTCAATCTTGCAAACTCTGTTAATAACCAAACAATTGAAATGGCGGCATATATTAGGAAACCTTTTGGGTTTGAAGATATTGTTCGTTTAGAGCATCACATAGTTGAGACATGGAAAAGCATTGTGAGACAACCATATGATCGTCGAGATGAATTAATTGAACTTGCCAAAAAAGTAAAGAATGTGAGCGCCAAGCATGAGGGGGGTAATGTCGATGTTGAACAGAAACGAGAGCATCCTTCGGACATTCTTGAATATTTCATGAGCAAAGAGGAGATTATGGAAGCAAATTTGTGGGAATCTATGCGAATTAACCATCTTGACCGTAATGATGCAGTAAATGCAACTGCCAGGGCTCTTACTGAGAATGGACTTACATTTCTTGCTGCAAAGAATCTTCATCAACTTAAAAAAATTAGAGGGAAAAATAGATGAGTAAAAATAAGGGAAAATTTGATTTCCGTCCTTCTGGGGTAATTCCTGCGCTAGTTACACCATTCAATAAGGAGGATGAATCGATTAATGAAGAGAATTTACGCAATCTAGTAGATCATCTGATTGAACAAGGAGTAACAGGTCTCGTTCCATGTGGCACAACCGGTGAATTCGTGAATATGACGTTTGAAGAGCGACTGAAAGTAATCGAGATTGTTGTGGATGAGGCGAATGGGAGAGTCCCAGTTATTGCAGGAACAGGAGAATCGGGAACTAAACTCGTCATCGATGCTACTAGGGCAGCTACTGATATTGGTGCAGATGCAGCTATCATAGTTACACCTTATTATCTTAAGCCTAAAGCAAAGGGTTTATATGATCATTATTTCACGATAACTGAAAAGACAGATATTCCTCTTGTGTTGTATAATATTCCTCCTTGCACAGGGGTTAATTTACCTTGGACAGTGGTAGAGGATCTTGCCGATATTGACAATATTGTAGCTATTAAAGATTCAAGTGGTGATTACAAATATTTTTCCGCATTATTGGAAAAAGTAAGTGATCGAATCTCAGTCATTATTGGATGGGATGAGAATGTCTTGGCAGCGCTGGCTGGTGGAGCTGCAGGGATGATTCTTGCCTCAGCTAATGTAATTCCAAAGATTTGGCTCGAACTTTATAATCATGTGAAAAACAACCGTCTTGAGGAAGCTCAGGTTCTTCAGAAAAAGATTCAAAAATTTACTCGAATGATAGTAAGTTCTGGTGCATTAGGACCTAAAGAGTGTTTGAATATGATGAATATTCCTGTTGGTGTTACTCGACAGCCGGTAATAATGGGTGATACACTTTCCTATGAGCTTTGGGATGAATTTAGAATAGAATTGGAGAAGTTAGGTTTGCTCAAAAAGAAGGAAATTAAAATTGAAGTTGCCGAGAAAGAACTTACGAGTCGTTTTTATTCTATTGATATTACTCCTCAAATAATTTCAGACTTTAGTTTAAGGGTTGGTGAATCACTCGTAGGAAATAGAGCCGAACTTGCTCATGTAGACCTTCTTATTGGTGATAAGAAAGGTCCTGTTGGTGAAGCATATGCTCGTTCCCTAACACATCCTGCGAAAGGACGGGAAGGTCTTCAAGTGATTCTTGAACCTAACATGCAAGTCAAACCGGCAACAGTAATGATTCCTACAGTTAAGGTCCAGTCGCTACGTCAAGCAAGTCTCGTTTATGGACCTGCACAAGCAGCCGTAGGGAAAGCGGTAATGAAATGTGTGGAAGATGGTATTCTTCCTAAAGATGCTTCAGAAGATTTAGTGATTATTGCAAATGTTTTTGTGCATCCTAGTGCAAGTAGTCGCAAAAGAATTTTTATTAACAACTATAAAGCAACCCGAAACGCTATTCGAAAGGCGATGGAAGGTTTACCAACAGCAGATGATGGTATAAAGAATGCAGAGAGTGCTCGACACCCATTTAGAAATGATCCATAAGGAAATGAATTAATTATATTATAAATGAATAAAAAAAAGGGATAAATTATAATCGATCAATAATCGATATAACTAACCAAAATTAATTTATTATTTTTTTTCTTTTCTTCCGAATTCTTATTACAACAATAGATATAACGACTCCACTAGTAATTCCTCCAGCAATCAGTACGATAAATAGCATCGGAAAATCTCCTTCTCCGTGTGAACTAGCACCTACATATGCCTGAAAACAAGGATCATTATATACCTCGTAACCATCCCATTTTGAAAATCCAACACTCATAAAATAAAGTTCTGCATCGAAATTGAAAGATGTACATGATTGTTCACTGTCGCTCATAAAAGCACCTGAAAAGGTACTTATAGGTGTCGTAAAAACTGCCACTTTTAGATTTTTTGATGTATTAAAACTCCACGTATAGGGTGATCCTAATTCTGCTTTAGCAAAAGTATTTTCAGTATCGTTTAATACCATAGAAAATGATTCTGACATTGTCTGATTATCATTATTTATTGTTTGATTATTGTCATCAATTATTTGCGTTTCTTCGCCATTATCGTATTTATCTTCATAATACATACTAGCTTTTCCACTAAACACATAATAAGTTAAACTAAGTGAGTAGTTCTCAAGATTATTCATGCCCCCGGGACAATGAGGAGTCCAATCTCCAACCCATTGGTCAATTTTAAACTCTGTGTTATAATATAAGCCATTAACAGTATCATTTCCTTTGAAATGTACCATAAAATCTAATTTATCAATCGTAACTTCTACTGGTTTATCTGCAAATCCCTTGAAATCTGATCCATCGACAACACCGTCATACCAATCCCACATTGACCTAAAATTCTGATTATTGAAGGGATAAGTTGTCCCATTAATAGTAGAGAATTTTACTCCCCAATCAATATTAGCAGCACCTATGAAAGTATAAACATCAACTGATTTAGTTATGGGTTCATCGTATATCCAATATTCTCTTGTTTCTTGATAATGATCGGTAGCATTGGAAATATCAGGTGTAATGAATGAAACGTTATCCACATTTGATGGGACAAAGAAATGTGTTATTTCAGAATCCAATCCAATATCCATGAATCCATCATTATCACCATCTTTATAGAGCATCATACCAGCGTATTCATATCGGTTTGTAACATAAGCTGATTTAATTTCTTGCTTACTGCTATCCGCATAGAAATCCGCCCAGTAATTTTGGTCTAGGTTAAATTCTATCCATGTCCATTCATGACTATTATCATTTACCCAATCCCAGTTGTATTTCTCCGCTTCAGCAATAACATCTTCCCAAGTACGGTTCTTTACCATACGGTCAAGTTCCCAATAACCTGGACGTCCAAAGCCGTTCTCATCAAGAACCGTGTTAATTATTCCATCCATTTCAGCGGAAGTCAACGTCGAGTATGTACCATCTGCTTTAAGCCAAGTATACTCTTCTGACCATTCATAGGTCCAATTCATATTATTGATACCCATTGAAGAATGTATTTGCATTTCATTACCAAAAACAGATGTTATTGGATTATATTCGATTTCTAACTCTAAAACATTTCTTGTATGTGAAAATGTATCTTTAGATTCATATGTTCGATATATATAATACTGATCATCTGTAGTGGACAAATCTCCATCAAGATCAAGGGCACCTTCATCTGTAGTTGTAAACATTCTATATCCCCACATGTTATTTGTTGGAGTCCCAAAAATTAAATTATAAGTATCCTTAATTTGTAAGATATCTTGTCTTTGTAAAAACAAACCATATTGATGACCCCAAATTGTTTGATATAACTGTATAAAGCTGTTCTCCATTTGAACAAGATAATTTTCTGAATCAATCGTAATATTGTATATATTTTTCCAGCTATAAGCTTCCTTTGTCGTCCAATCATAATTAGGGTTCTTGATCACTTTCCAAGTTCCAGGTACGATTTCAGCTTCAAGAATTGCCATATAATTATTACGCATGAAATTTTCTATGCCCCCCCATTCGTTATAAAATGTAAAATTATTGTAGAAATAAGTATCGCTTCTAAATGTAAAATTTATTGTGTTTTGACCATCAACTGACCAAAAATCTGGCTCGCTCCAGTTAATTGGGTGGGAGTAATACATTCCACTCGTTTCATTATAAAGATTCAAATAATATTCTGTGTTTTGAGGTATATATTCTAAAATAGCTTGATATTCATCAACCAATTCGATAAAAGCATTATCCGGGATCTCTAGAAAACTACCATTTAATAAAAGTAGGATTTTCTTTGAATGGTTCCAATATTCCCAACAATTAATTGACAGGATATCCTTCATCCAGATTTCGTCATATCCAGTAACATGATTATAAGTTTTTACTGTTAAATTGAAAATTGGAATATAATAGCTTACAACGACATTGATTTGAGTACCGTTTATCAGTGTTAAGAAAAAGCTTCCGTTTTCAGCATAAAAGTTATCAATTCCAAAATGTTCTAAATCATATTTCTGAGTTACAAGTATTTGCTCTGATAAAACTTCTATAGCACCTTCCTTTTTGAATGAGTTATAAGAATGAACACCATAAGGTATAGATTCACCGATAACAGTAAGGTTAAAATTCGGTGTTCCATTAATCATTGTAACCAAACCTTTATGAATTTCTAAATCTTTAATGATTTCGCTACCTATAACGATATCTCCATTAATTGGTTCTTGATTGCTAAATGTTAAATTCTCCATCAAGTATAACTCACCATTAATATTTACAAAATATAAAACAGGAATGACACCATAATGCACCCAATCTCCTTCAGATAAACCGCTAACTGTCGCTTCCATTTCATAGCGTTCATTTACATTAGCGTTTGGATAAGGTAAAATATACTCTTGATTATCTTTAATCGTATAATAATATGGTCTGATAATATTATCCCAGTTATGATGATATCCATTGTATCTGAGAGGTATTAAAATCTCTGATTCATTATAATTTACTCTATATGCTTCCATATAATCCGAGAGATAATGCTCTACTCCATCAATAATAACCTTGTTGTTGGTTCCATATTGTTCATTCCAATCACTTGTAACCACAGTATATTTGGTGCCGTCAGTAGCAATTATATACTGTTCTCCATTAAACCATTGAATCCCTTGTGAAGATATTTCCAATCGAGTAATTCCATCTAAAACAACAAAATATACGCGGTTCTCCCAAGCTCGAGCTTCTTCTGAAAGAGTTAATTGATCAACATTTTCAATTGTTCTAAGATGGGTGTTTTCAGCAAGCCAATAATTATTAGGATCTCCATAACTATGTATAATATCTCCTCCAGTTTCATTCCATTCGGTATATTCCGATATATAATGAAGAGTTCCTTCAATATCAACAAAATAATAAACCGAATCATACACTGCATCATCCCAGTATTGACTTGGTTTATTCATAAATGTTTGGAATGTGTCAATCGTACTACTATCATTTAAGGTCACTGTATAAATATTAACTTTCTCCCCTTCATAAAATATAATCCTCTCATCGGTTGTGGCATCTTTATAATAGAAAAATTCCTGGTTAGTTTGCCAATCCCAATCGTAGTACATTATTAACTCATGAATTTTATTATCCCCATCGGTATACTGACTGACATCTAAGGGTCTGGTTTCACCATCAATTTCCACATATGGCATTTCATACATTATATATGAAGAACCATTGATTACTACAAAATTTCCCAACTTTGGATCCTCAATATAATTTTTTTCTCCACCATTTTCATAGTAAAAGATATCTTTATTGATCCACTGGAGTGATTTGTACTCACCCCAAGGCTTATCATAATCATATCCCCATGCTTCTTTAAGAAATTCAACATCCCAATTATAAGAAGCTTCTGGTGCTCCTTCTAGGATGGTGATATTTAAATCTATAAATGTCCCCTGAGATGATGTATAATTTGATACATCATTAATTACTAGAAACTCTATTTCTGAAGAAATTTCAGTTTCTTTACCTCTCCAAGGAAGCCAACCTTTTACCCATTCGCCTTCTTCTTGATTGAATTGATATTCCTGCCAATGCCAATCTGTCACTTCACACCATTCCCAAGAATCATAAGTTCCATTAACCCATATATCGATCCCAAGAGTTTCATCATATTCCCAATGCCATCCTTCCTTCTCTACTTTAACCCAGTCTTGGTAAGTGGAATTCTCCCAAACTTGTTTATTAGTACGATTATAAGCTTCAAATGTAGTTTCCTTTGACTTAAGATTATAGGTGACATAAATTTCTATCTCTGACCACATATCTATTTCAGTAGTCCATTTTGATTCCCAACAATTAAGTCGAAAGCCCAATCCATCAATCGAATTGAAAAAATCACTTGAACCTTCTAATTTATTGCGAATTACGAATGGTTCACCTGGTTTCATGTTATAGAATGGTTTATCCCATTTAACATTGGAATTATCTACAATCCATGTATTAACTTGAGGCTGATTGACCCCAATCTGACCACTTGTCATATCGCTATTCCAATGTTCGTTTCCATCAACATCAATTAATCCAGTGTCATACCAAATTTGAGTTTCTGATGCTAACAGAATATCCGTGAAATATCCTGTAAATTCAACAATAGTACGTTGTTCTGTATCTAAATATTTATTAGTACTATATAATTTGAAGAAATTTTCAATTTTATTGCTTATATTCAAATTATTTAAATTAAACACTCTTGCCCCTCCCATATATGGATCATTTGGATTTTCAGCCCAATATTCAAAACCGACTTTTAAGGAAAACTCATCGGTATTTTCATTGTAAATCAAAAAGAATTGATTACTCACCCATTCTTGCCATAAATTTTCAACCCAAACAGGACTTCCACTACTCCAATCCCATCCAGATCTATTTATCATCTGAGAACTTTGCTGCCAACAATCTATCCATGTTTTTACTTCATAAAATCCATAAACTTGTTGAGTTGTTGTGAGATTTACGGTAGAATCATAGAGATATGTTCCAGAACTTTCATTGTAAACCCATCCTCCCATATGAGTCACTTTCTCTTCATGCCATCCTTCAACAATGGAAGTGTTTGTATATCCATTAGGAATGTTAAGTTTTACAAAAATAAATCCTGGTGAAATGCTCTTAGATATATTAAAACGAAAAGTCAATAGTTCTTCGATACCTACAGTGTTTGTTTCCTTACCAGCTGAGTCTATCGTTTTTACTCCCCATTTGCCACCAAAACCCCACCAAGGATCAAATTCTGTAGGCTCTCCAACACCAATCCATTTTTCGGGGCTATCATTTGATTCAAAATCCCATGAAGAAAAGCCCCACATGTTAATTCTTTCACCTCTATTTGAATATACGCCCATTTCCACCCTATAAGTTCCTAAATAGACCCGTTCGTTGAATTTTCCGTTCCATTTAACTTCCCAAGTTTTAGTGAAGTTATTATAAATAGCTTCACATTGATTCCAATTAATGGTATAAAAACTTTCAGGTTCTTCCCATTTCTGAGCAGAATTTGGTTCTTCGGCTGACATTTTTAATCTTATTGGCAAAGATTCATATTCATTAGTTTCACTACTAGAAAGTGTACCCTCAAAACCCTCACCCATAGTATTATTCTGTTGCCATGAATGAACTTCCCATTGCCAACCTTCCTCATATACAATTTCTTCTGAAGAGCTATAATACCAATCCCAAATTATGCTTGGATGGACAACATAAAACATTAGGTTTAAATCTGCCGTAAGAAGTGCATCTCCAAAAAAATTCGGATTATTATTTGTTTCATCATTATATTTATCCATATGCCAGTGAATTTCAACAGCTCCTAGACTCCTATTGAATTTACCTTTAAAAATTGCTTCAGGTATAAATCCACGTACTATAAATTCTTCATTAATATTTACGTACTCAGCGTTTTGATTGATTTCTGTTCCATTTAAATGTTCTATTCGAAATTGTGCTTTGGGTCCAAATTCCCAAGATGAGTCGTCCCAAGTCCAATTATTAGTATATGTTTCATCTATAATATCCCAATTCAACTTAGACTCCGTAATTCCAGGACTTTGAGCAAGAGAAAAACTAGGTAGAAAGTAACTTATTAAAAGCACTGTGCAAAAAATACTTCCCTTTGTGTATTTATTTAATTTCATTTTTTTTTGCCTTTTGTAATATTATTTTTTATGTAAATTTTTTAGAAAAAAAAGTTTTTTCTGTACATTATTGTGAATAGAAAATATTTATATATATCTTTTTTACACAAATACTTTCTATTATTGTTTTTTGTTATAAAAAAACATAAAAGTCGATCACAATCGCTTTGAAGTTATTGATAAAAATCCTTTTACGATTGATTGCATTCCTGAAACGCAATTCGAAAAGCAATGGAAGGTTTATCAACTATACAAGATGTTATAAAGAATGTAAAGAGTACTCAACACCTATTTAGAAATAATCTATGAGGAAATATGGTGATTTTTCTATACTGACAAATTTAAATGCATAATATGATGAAATTATTCTTTTAATATTGGATTTCGGGCTGCTAGGACTGCGTCAAGACGTTTTACTGGAGTGTTGAGAGGAGCATTTTTAAGAAGCTCGGGATTTGTTTTTGCCTCATTATATATATTATTCATCACATCAATGAAATTATCCAATGAAGCTTTTGACTCAGTTTCGGTCGGTTCAATCATCATAGCACCTTTTACTATTAATGGAAAATAAATTGTTGGGGCGTATAATCCATAATCAAGAATACGTTTTGCAATATCTTCAGTAGTTACATTATTTTCTATTCCCCGGTCTGAAAGTACAAATTCATGTTGACAGATTCGATCGTATGGAAGGTGGTATTTTTCTTTTAAAAAAACTCGCAAATAATTTGCGTTTAGAACAGAAATTTGACCCACGCGTTTTAGACCTTCGGCACCTAAGGCGAGAATATATGCATAAGCTCGTATAATAACTCCAAAATTACCCCAAAAGCACTTAATACGACCAATAGAATTGTTGGTTTTTTCTCGACATACAAATCCCTGTTCTGTGGCGATAATGGAGGGGTCAGGGAGATATGAAATGAGTTCTTTAGTAACTCCCACAGGTCCAGAACCGGGTCCGCCCCCACCATGTGGGGTTGAAAAAGTTTTATGTAAATTCAGATGGACGATATCAAATCCCATATCCTTCGGACGGCAGATACCTAACATGGGATTCAAATTAGCGCCATCATAGTAGCATAAACCTCCATATTTATGTATGATATTCGTGATATCCTTAATTTGACGGTCAAATATACCCAAAGTATTGGGATTAGTTAACATTATACCCGCTACATCGCCCTGCTGCATTGCAAATTCAATATGATCAAGTGGAACTTCTCCCATATCATTTGAGCGTACTTCGATTATTGAAAAACCTGCCATTTTTGCAGATGATGGGTTAGTTCCATGGGCGGAATCTGGTACCAAAATTTTATTTTTTTTAAGATTTTTATTCTCGAAATATTTTTTCATTATTAAAATTCCGGTTAATTCTCCATGAGCTCCCGCAGCAGGTTGAAAGGTAAATCCATCCATACCGGTAATTTCTCTGAGCATCTCTGAGAGATGGTGCATTAGTTCAAGAGCTCCTTGATTTTCTTCTTGAAGAGGATGTATTTGGGAAAAAGCTGGAAGTCGAGCGATCACCTCATTAATCTTTGGATTATATTTCATAGTGCACGAACCAAGCGGATAAATTCCTGAATCTATCCCATAATTTCTCCTACTCAACTCGGTATAATGGCGGACAATTTCTACCTCTGGAATATCGGGTAAGGGTAAATCTTCTCGTTGAAAAAATGAGGGTATTATTTCGAGTAAATCAACTTTATCTATATCCATTTCAGGAATGAAATTATGTTGAGAGCGTTTAGTACCTTTGTTAAAAATCAAAGTCAGGTTTGAAGTCATTGTTTAATTCCCTCCTATGTTTTTGTTAGAAGCTTTTTCAGCTGCATGAATGAATTTTTCTATATCCTCCCGAGAATTGCTCTCAGTCACACATACAAGTATAATATCTTTCATATCAGGAAAATACTTCGATATCATTAGAGGTGGAAGCAGATTTTCCTGTTTGCATTGTTCAATTAGTTCATGAACATTTGGACATTTAACTAAAAATTCATTATATGTTGGTTTCTTATTTAATATTTGATAGCCTGGAATGGTTGCTAATTTTTGCTTAACATAATGAGATTTTTGAAAATTTTGAAGAGCAATCTCTTGAAGACCTGTTTTTCCTAATGAAACGAGATAAATTAACGAGGCTAAAGCACACAGTGCTTGGTTCGTACAAATATTTGAAGTGGCTTTCTCACGACGTATATGTTGTTCGCGGGTTTGTAAAGTTAATATGAATCCCTCCCGTTCTCCATTGATTTCATTAGTTTTACCAATCAACCGACCCGGCATTTTACGCAAATATTTTTGCTTAGATGCAAAAATTCCTAACCCTGGACCACCAAATGATGGTGAAATACCAAAAGATTGTCCTTCAGCAACAAAAATATCAATATCGGATTTTCCTGGAGGTTTTAACACGCCTAGGCAAGTAGGATCGGTCATTACTTGAATAATTAAACATTTGGGAGCTTTATCTCTAATTTTTTGAACTAATTCTGTGATATTTTCGATGCCACCAAAAAAATTTGGACTCTGGAATAGAACAGCTGCAACACTTTCATCTAATTTTGAGATGAGTGCATCCTCCATAACAACTTCAAAATGGATGTCTTGCCCCCAGCAATAGGTCTTAACAACTTCTACATATTCCGGATGAATTCCTTCAAGTAAAATAATTTTTTTTTTCTTTGCTGCTACAGTTGCCATAATTGCAGCTTCAGCTAGAGCAGTGGAGCCGTCATACATACTCGCATTAGCAACATCCATCTGGGTAAGCCGTGTAATTGCTGTTTGATACTCATAAATGGCTTGTAAATACCCTTGACTGGCTTCTGCTTGGTAGGGGGTATAGGCAGTATAAAATCCCGAAAGGTTGATTACGAAGTCCACCAATGAAGGAATATAATGGTAATAGCAACCGGCTCCTAGAAAAGAACTTGAATAAATTTTATTTTTACGTGAAAGTTCTTCTAATCGCCGTAAAAGATCTGGTTCAGACAAACCATGAGGTAGGTTTAATTTTTTTAATAATAAATCGGCTGGAATATCTTGAAATAACTCCTCTAAGGAATTAATACCGATGGAAGTTAACATCTCGGTAATTGTTTCTTTATCATGAAGTATAAAATCCATTCTATCGATCTCATTTAGATGGTAATAGTTGGATTAATCTAATAAATAAAAAAAATACTATTAATCTTCCTCTTTTTCGATCATTTCTTGATATATTTCAACCGAGAGAAGATTTTTTATTTCATCTGGGTTTGATATTTTAATTTTCATTATCCAGCCCTCCCCGTACGGTGAAGAATTCACAAATGCTGGATTATCGGCGATGTTTTCATTTATCTCAATAACTTCTCCCGTTAATGGGAAAAATAATTCACTTACCGCTTTAACGGACTCAATTTCACCAGCAACACTGCCTTTTTCTAACACTACTCCTATTGCAGGAAGTTCAACATATACAATATCTCCAAGTTTATGTTGTGCGTAGTCAGAAATTCCAACAGTTGCCATATCTCCATCCATTCTAACCCACTCGTGAGTTGGTGCATATTTTAAATCTGCAGGAAATTTAAGATCCATCCTTATTCACATTAATCTTGATTTTTATTCAAATTTTATTATATATTACGATAAAATGGTGTGGGAACTACTTTTGCTTTAAGAAGTTTATTCCGAATTTCAACGTCAAATTCCGTCCCGATGGAGCTATATTGTATTTCAACGAGAGCTAAGCCAATTGTCTTTTTAAGCGTTGGTGAGAATCCCCCAGAAGTTACATATCCGATTTCTACCCCATTCTTAAATAATTTATAGTTTTCTCTAATGATTCCCCTATCCAAGAGATTTAATCCAACAAGAATTCGTGATGTCCCCTCTTTTTTTTGGCGAATAAGAACTTCCTTACCTATAAAATCAATTCCTTCTTTTGGTTTTACAAGCCAGTTAAGCCCCGCTTCAATCGGGGTTATTGAATTAGTAAGTTCATGACCATACAAGCAGTAACAAGCTTCTAAACGCAAAGAATCACGCGCCCCTAAACCTGCAGCACCAGCTCCTGTTTTTATAAAAGCATTCCAAATTGTTTCAGCGTATTTATTTTCAAAAGAAATTTCAAAACCTCTTTCACCAGTGTAACCAGTTCGGGCTATGAATGCAGGAATATCACATAAATTACAAAAAACAAAATAAAACCGATTCAAAGTGGATAAATCTGTATCAACGAGTGGCGCAATTAAGTCATCAGATTTCGGCCCTTGAAATGCTAATCGACATCTTTCTTTCGAGACATCCTTAACTTTTACTCGAAAGTTTCCTATATGCTTATTAATCCATTGAAAATCTTTCTCTACATTACTTGCGTTGACAATCATCCGAAATCGTTCCGGACTCTCCTCATAGTAAACTAAATCGTCTACTACAGTCCCATTTTCATAACACATGCAAGAATATTGTCCTTTTGACTTTTCTAATAATTTTAAATCATTCACCATCAAATATTGAAGGAATGGTATCACATCTGGACCTTCAAAAATAAATTCTCCCATATGAGAAATATCAAAAACACCTGCGAGCGTTCGAACGGTTTCATGTTCTTTTAAAATGCTTTCATATTGGACGGGCATCAACCATCCAGCAAAATTCACCATTCGCGCCCCTAATTTTACATGAGTTTCATATAAGGGGGTTTTTATTTCATTTAGGTCTTCTTTAGTAATAAATTCCACACCTATTAACGCGTAATATTAATACTGGGTAATAGAATAGTTAGACTTATTTAAATTTTTAGGCAAAATACGAGAGTTATTTTCTTGCACTCTAAATCACTTAATTATACTCTTGGAACATTAATCTTGAAGTTTTATTATAATTAGTTTTCCATCTCTAGTTACACAATAAAGACATTTATTCCAAAACGTAAGTCTATTAATTGAAGAGCTAAGAGTGATCTCTTCTACAATAGTGCCATTATTTTCATCAAGTATAATAAGTTTTCCTTTAGTCGTTCCCAGAAAAATATATTGTAAATTGGTTTGAATTATTTTGAGATCCTCAATATTAAATCCTGCTTGCTCCCAATCTATCTCAAGGTTATCATTAAGGCAAAGGAGTTTTGATTTGAATTTTAATTTATTTTTAATAAAATTATCCTCAAGGAAATCGAAAGAATATGAATAAACTAATGCTTTAGATCGTTTATCTTTATTTAAATAGGATATACTTCCCCAGACATATTCTTCCATCGGAAGCGATTTAATTATATCTCCATTAACTCCATTAAGAAAATATATTTTTTTATCATCCCCACCACACAAAACAATCTGTTTATTCGAAAAACAGCATAAACATCTAATATTTCGAGGAAATTTCTTGAACCATTTTATGGAGCCATCTTTTCCATTAAAGATTCTTATTGTCCCATCATTTCCACCTCCAATAAGTTCGATTTGTCCATCTCCATCACAATCATAAGCTTTAACAATTCCAATTCCACTTTCAAATAATTGACCCCAGATTAAATTACCATTCCCCAGGTTTAAAACTCTTAATGAGTTATCAAGTCCATAAGCAATTAATTCAAATTGTACGTCATTATTTATATCAGCAATGAAAAAACCAGATACCGAACTTTGGAACTGTTGAGACCATAAAAGCTCAACTTCAGAATTTTTTAAATAAAAAACATTTAACAATCCATCCATACCACCTGATATTATTTCAAACTTCCCATTTTTGGTTATATCGTAAAGCTCGATATCCCAGATTGGCTTATCCTCGGAGATGAATAATTCATGAATAATTTCCCCCTCATTTGAAAGAATTAAAACTCTCCCATCTTCTGAACAAACTACTATTTCAAAATTTCCATCTCCGTTAAAATCCCCTAGCTTAACATCAAATAATTGACTTTTAAGATCTTTTTCCAAGATTTTTTCTGTTTTCAATTATAAATTCCTACCAAAATTTTGTTTTCTGATATATAAGATATTAATTAATTTTATTATAATTTTAAATTAAATGGTAAATTTACTAATTTAAATTATTTTCATATAATTTATTGTTAAAATGGAAATGGTGTATTAAAAAATGTCTTTCTCAATAGATATTGATATGGATAAATGCACAGGCTGTGGTACCTGCTATGAGGTCTGTCCTAGTGGTTGTTTTGACGAGCCCGAGGATGGAAAAGTAAATGTTCTTGAAGATATGAGAGACGAGTGCGTAGGCTGTAGGGCTTGTGAGACGCAATGCCCCGAAGAGGCAATTGTTATAACAGAAGATTAAGTTATATTACTGAATGTAATTTCAATTTTCAATTTTATTATTTATTTTTTTTATTGATATTTTTATTTTCTTTTTTATTTTTACCATAATAGGATTCGACCACAAATCTTACAAACTCCTTCGTTAATTTGGATATTTAAACATTGTTCATGATATGGTACGCTACACTCTTTGCAAATATAAATCTTTCCCGTATAATTCTCAAAGTTTGAATCACAAAAAGCACAATTTTGACTTGGGGGAAAATTATTTGGGACTTCTACAATTTTTGAGGTTCCCGTTAAATCCAATCCGGTTGCATTAGAAGTTTCAGTAGCAGAGGGTGGCATTGGGGTTGTAGGGATATTTGTATAATTAGTTCCACTTTGTATTTGAGAGGGAGCTTGATATGTTTGAGCAAAGTCTTGATATTGAGCCCCAGTAGAAATACCTTTTTTTAATCCAACTTTGTGAGATACTTTTTCATCAAGGATGTTAGTTAAAATCATTGCAGAGGCGAATTTTCCTTTTGCCTTACCTTTTTGTAAATGTGTATGGGAGATCAAATGAATTACACGCCCTCCTGATTTCCCATAATCAAAATAGACTAAAACGGGCGCTTCACCCCATTTCTTTTGTAATATTAAAGAAGAAATCAATATTTTAACTGCAGTATAATTTAAAATGGTTATCGGGAAACTTTTATCTTCTAACCACCAGCGGAAGGATTCCTCAGATTTTTTTTTACCACCCCACTTAGCTGTCTGGAGCTCAATTTCCAGACCCTCTAAAAATGGATGGTCTGGTTCTAGAATTTGACAAGGTACAACTGTATCGCCAGTTTTTGCGCCGTTCCATTTAATAAATCCAGGAAATATAATTTCTACAATACTTCGAATTGCCCAATCTGTTGTTATTAACCAACCACCATTTTCAGCAACATATTTATAAATTCTTGTATGAGCAGCATTAGGGATCTCGTTGCCCGGACAACCTATCAAAACTACGTCATAATGATTCAGGTCAATTTTCATCACATCTTTTGGTTTAATAACTTTCTTTTCAGATGCATACATATGTGGAATTATTTTTTCAGGTTTTTCATATCTACCGCTAACAGCAAGAATTTTTCCATGTTTTTCGACAGCTTCTACTACACCTTTCTTATTTAAAGTTTCCATTTTGCGTTTTTTTACCTCAGAATAGAGATCTTTCCAGCTACTCATACAATCACTTTAAATTTTTAAAATAAGAGAATATTTTGAAATTGAATTTGATGATAATAATAAAGAAAAAATTAAATTAAATAAATTTATTGACAAATAATGGTTTTTCTTCAATTTAATAAAGAATTTACACTATATGGATATTAAAAACAAAATTTACCCTCATCCATAAATGCTATTTCTTCAATTAGAATTGTGGGTTTATTTATAATAAAATCGAGATGAATATCGGACAGGACATTTCCTCCAAAAAATTTATTTGTTCCAATGGCGATATGACAAGTTCCTTTTATTTTTTCTCCTTCAAGTACTGACTCGTAGTGTGTTGCTTTTGGGTTCGTACCAATTCCTAATTCCGCAACATTTCTTCTTGTCTTAATCAAATTAGGATCTTTTTCTGATTTCTTTTTAGCATTTAAATCGACTAAATTTAAGAATTCATCATTAGCACCCGTTAAAGAAATTAAAAGTCCATCTTTAAATTCGAATATCATATCCTCTCCTTCTTTCGCTCTAACTGACCATCCTTTTTCAATCAACATGGTTCCATTTGCTGTTCCTTCCATGGGTGCTGTAAATATTTCTCCCGCGGGAAGGTTTCCAAATGACCCTCGTTCAGTATAGAGTCCGTTATCATCCTTTAATTCTCTTCCGCCCTCCATAATCTTGAAAGTTAACTCCGTTCCTCGTTTGGATGTGATATGCACATTCTTAATTTTATTTGGGTTTATTTCAGAAATAAAGGATATGCCTTTTTTTATTTCTTTATCGATTTTATTATAATCTGCGGTCATCGAGCCATTTATATCAAACATAAAGGGCTCAAATTCCGGTAATGTTGCTCCACGTGCGCCAGCATTTGTCGCTTGCATCCTTGTATTTGTATGAGACAATGAATAACTTGTAGGTATAAAAAAGATATCACATGTTTTCAACTCTTCAGTGACAAAATCTGGAGCGTCAAGTCCTGATTGTAAAACTGAGGGAAATTCACATAATTTCACAAATTTTTCACCATATAATTCTTTAGTAAGATTGAATAACTTTTTTGTATATAGATTTCTATCTTGTATTTGTTTAAATTTCGCTTGTGTAATAGTTTTAAGCATATAATCTTCGGTAAAATCTGATACAAACATTATAGATTCATCCGATTTTCGTCTAAAATTGATCTTAAACACTTGGTCTAAACTATTTTTCAAGTGGGTTGAATTATTTGATGCCATTTTTTTCCACAAATAAAAATATTTTTTAAATTGGAAATATATTTAATTTTAGGATTTTATATTTATAAATCTATTAAGTTTGGATTAAAAGAAAATATGTCAAAATCAATTCAATCTGGCTCTGAGACAATTAAGGAAAAAATTGCTAAGAAAGTTCCATGGATATGTGGAAATAAAATACGCAAACCTAAAGTTCGTTTTCCTAAAATAAAGATAGTCAAAAGATTTTCTCTTCCTACACCCTCAAAGAATTTAGGTTTAATGGGAATTTACGTATTTCTTTTTATTTTACAGCTTGGAGTTATTTATATCATTTACAGAGAGCCAATACCGTTAGGAGCCGATCCAAGTACTGGAGACCCTATGTTTATTTATCCTGATATGCACGATGCTTTTATTATTGAATCGATTGTGGGTTCTATTTTAATATTCATAAGTTCCTCAGGATTTATAGCAATATATCAAGCAACTAAATACACTTACGATAGATCTTTTGCGTGGAGGTTGCTTTTAATTGGAGTTGTTTTAGCATTAATAGGGTTTATAAGTCTGCAATATATTATTGCTGTTAAGCAAGGAGATATATTGCAAGGAACTAGAACTAGTTAAAGAAAGTGCGAAGATTTAATTACTAAGGTTAAAACTCAGATTCTAATTCAATTATATTAAATGAAAATAAAAAGTAAAAAAAAAATAGTTTTTTCGATTGTATTAATTTGATTTATTATTTAACGGATGCAACATAATCTGCGGCTGATATTAAATTTCCTTTCTCTGCATCAAGATTTGACGCTTCAACCTTAAATAACCAAGCTGCTCCATACGGATCTTCATTTACCTTTTCAGGTTCATCCATTAAGTCAGGATTTACTTCAACTACCTTACCTGATACTGGAGAAAATATATCTCCAACACCCTTCTGACTTTCAACTGTACAATCCACAGGATCACCGGATCCAT
The DNA here is from genome assembly GCA_029856045.1 of Promethearchaeia archaeon. Classification (GTDB taxonomy): domain Archaea; phylum Asgardarchaeota; class Lokiarchaeia; order Sigyniarchaeales; family SOKP01; genus 6H3-1. The sequence continues at coordinate 44,933 of JAHQWG010000001.1, forward strand.
CAACATCTTGAGAAACATCTGCTCCGTCTATACCTTCTACGTCAACAAAAGTAATTTCTCCTAATTGGTCAGCAGCAAAGGCAGTTATTCCAACAGTTACAATATTTCCTTCAATTTTCAACCATTGATGGGCTTTAGAGTATAATAAATTATCTGGAAAATCTAATTCTTTATCATTAATTGTGGCTTTTACCATTTTCTTTCATCTCATTTTGTATTTATTTTTTGTTTTTTTTTATTAGGATGGTTAAAAATAATTTCAGTATTCATTTATAATTTTTTTTTTTATATGAAGATTTCATCTAAGGTAATTTTTTCTAATCTTATTATTCTCAGAGTTAATTTTTTTATTTTATTAAAAAGTAATTCATATATGATTGTTAGTGGCATAAAATAACCGATTAAGGCGATTGGAAAGAAAAAGATTACTATTTGTAGAAGAGGCTCTGTTTCAGTAAATATTTTCGCGAAAGTAAGGTAATAAAAAATTGGAGTGGTTATTCCAGCGTATCCTCTTAAGAGATATTTATAAAATTGACCAACTGAATTTACTTCGGGAGAGAGTCTGAAGTCTTTCCTTAACCTTTTTATTTCAATGATTCCACAATCGTGAAAAAGCCAAATTGGAATAATTAAAATGGAGCAAAGTGGTGTAGTCAATAATGCAGCAAACAGAATTGTTGTTGTAGGATCATATCCGATAATTCTTACATTTATTAACCAATAAAAATTCATAATAACTAAACCAATAGAGAGGGATAAAAAACTAGGTAATAATGTTCGAGTAAAAGTAGGAAAGCCTTTAATTTTTTCACCTTCAAGTATGGTTATTTTAAAATCGTAGTTTCTTTTCAATATTTTAGAGATTAAGAAATATACTCTAATAAATAAGATTCCAAAAGGAATAGCGATTAAATTGAAGATAAATGGCATAAAGATAAGTAGTATAGCATCGGATAATCCCGCACCATAATAAAATTTAGTAAGATCTAAAGTTGGTGGGATGTTTCGAGTAATATAAATAGCAAAAAATAAAGTAACTAATGTAAAAAATAGGGGTAATATATATTGTTTTTTTTCTATTATTTTCAACTCAAAATTAAAATATTATTTTTGTAATAATTCCAAGATAGTTTTATAATTTTTTGTTAATTAAATAAATTTTTATAATTCTTATTATGGAAGTATATTTATGAGAGAGAATTTTAAGCCAAATATTATTAAAAGCATCAATTTTTTTTCTGAATTTAAAGAATGGTATTATAAAATAATTACAGATTTTAACTTTGATGAACAGAATGATAAGCTTGGCAGAGATTTATTATTAAATATTTTACTTGATAGTGAAAATTATGAAAATTTTCATCAAAATTTGGAGAATATAAAAAAATTAATCCAAAAAAATAAATTTATAACCATATTTGGATGCGGTCCTTCTTTAGAAAAAACTTTTGATAAAATCTCTCAAAGTGGTAAAAGTAAGTTTCCAATAAATCAATTAATTATTGCTATAGATGGTGCTGCCGTATTTCTTGATGAAAAAGGAATAAAACCAAACCTTATTTTTACTGATCTTGATGGATTTTTACCAGAAAAATTTTCTTATTTTAGAAAACTTTCAAATTATATAGTTATACACGCCCATGGAGATAATGTAGATATTTTAAAAAGAATATCAAATGAGGTAAAAATGGCGAATAATATTATTGGAACAACGCAAGTTGAGCCAAGATCTATCATTTTGAATCCAGGTGGATTTACAGACGGAGATAGAGTTCTCTATTTTCTTAAAAATTTCATTCGACCTAATCAAAAAATTTTTTTTATTGGTATGGATTTTGGAGAAGTTGTTGGTCGTTATTCTAAACCAGAGTACTCAGAAAATCAAAAAGCAAAACCAAATAAATTAAAAAAACTTCAATATGCTGAAAAATTATCAGAGTGGATCATTAAAAAAATAAAAAATGAGTTTTATTTCATTAATTCAAAAATTTCATCAAATTATGTTCAGATTATTTCAATTAAGCAATATTTAAACTTCTTTAATATTTTATAATTTTAATTTTTTGATATGAGGCGATAATCTCTAATACCTTTCTCAGTGATCATAAAAATCGTCTTTCTTTCGGGTAAAAATTCTGAATTAATAATGTGTGCTGATCTTTTGTTTTCTGCAATATAACTAAATAAAATAAATTCTGAAAAATAATGATTAAGCAATCGAGCTGCGAAGGGCTTAACTGGGAAGAACGACTCTTTCGAGAAGTTTGGTGAAACTTGACCAATTAAAATTGATATTAAATTATATTTTTTTGTTAATTCGTTTATTTTTTTAAGGATTTTTAAAAATTTTTTTGTTTGAGTTATTTGATTCATACTATCAATATTTTGATCAGCTCGAAAATGATTTGTTAGGGAATCGATAATAACCAACTTATAATCATAAGTTATTATTAAATCTTCTATCTTCTCGAAAGTAACATTTAATGCAGTACTTCCAAGAATATTAAGGACATTTATACTCTTTAAAACTCTTTCTGGTTCTAGATTTAAACTTGTTGATAATTGGTTGATTCTTTCTGGTTTGAAATTGTTTTCGGTATCTAAGAATAATGTTAAATATTGATTTTTCTTGATTAGTTGTTCATTAAATTTTTGAGCAATATTTGTAGCCAATTGGAGGCATAATTGAGTTTTTCCAGTAGTAAATTCACCAAAAATAAAATAAACAACACCTGGAAAAAAACCACCATTTAATATAGTATCTATATTTGTGCTTCCGGAACTTAATGGGTTTGATTTTTTTGAAATTTTTTCTATATCATCTTTTAACCATAATATGTATTTTCCGGTTGATATTTCTTTTTTTAATTGTATTGTTGATTCGGGTGTTAAATCTAAAATTTTTTGGATTTCTGCATCATTAAGATGATATAAAGTGCTAATATTACTTAGACTGGTGTTTTTCACTTTTTTTTTAAGGGTTTTATTTATCATTAATCCAAAATAGTAAAGTTAAAATTTAATTTTTAATAATTTATAAAAAAATCAGTTTATTAATTTATTCCATTTTTATTTTCTATTAAAAATCTGGCTTATAATTTTTTGAGTAAGAAGAACCTAATCGAGATGAGGAAACATAAGTAAAAAGCGCAAAGAATTGTGTCCATATTGTAATCAAGAATTTATATACCTCTCCAGGCACAAGTGTAAAGTTAAGCAACGACTAGAGAGTGAAGATGAGGAAACGGAACAAGATCGAAGACAAACAAGATTAGAATTTTTAAGAAAAGAAATAGGTAGAAAATTAAAAAAAGATGAATCTGCAATTCTCGAAATAATTAGACAAGAAGGCGAGTTGTTCATAGAAGAATTAAAAGAGAAGGGAAATATTTCCAGCGACAGGATTGAAAGTATTTTAGAAACTTTAGAATTAAAATCAAAGATAATGGTTCAGAGAGAGTTAAACGCTGCGAATTGGACGAAACGTATTTCATATATCGAGGATTTAAGAAAAGAAACTGTTAAAAAGTCAGAAAAACTTGATAAACGAAAGGAGGATTTTGTTTGGGACATGGTTTGGCGTGTACCTTGTTTTATTTGTCCTTTCATAGACAGATGTGACAATGCTCAAGTAAAATTTAATCCTATGTTTTGTACCTGGTTTACTGATTGGATCTGGCATTGTTTTGAAAAAAAAAATTTTCTAAATCCCTTTGAAGGAATGGGAGACAATTTTTTTGATGATGATATTTAAAGTATTGAATTAAATATTAATGTATTATTGACTGACAAACTAAAAATACTTCATTACTTCTAGAACGCGTTGCCTCTGGTATAAATATTCTAACTTTATGAAATTTTTCTTTTACTGATTTTAAGAATTTAGGTAGTTCTGATCCTTCAAAACATTTAAAAATGAGAAACCTATCTTTTTTAAGCAAACCAATCGCAATCTCCAGTATTCGATCACAAATTTTGATCTGGCTTACTTGGTCAAGAGTTTTATTACCAGTTTTTTTTATTGAACAATCGGATATTATGAGATCAATTTTTATATTGTCAAAAAACTCATTTAGCTTCTCTTCTAATATTTCATCATGAATATCCATTTTCAAAAAATCAATATCTTCAATTGATGTAATTTTTTTTAAATCTACTCCAATTATTTTGGGTTTAATTTTTTTTTTAGAATTTTTTAAATTGATTTCAATAAATTCTTTTGATACTTGCAACCATGAGCCAGGAGCGCAACCTAAATCTAATAAAGAAAACACATTTTTAAAAATCTTAAATTTTTTATTTATTTGTATTAATTTAAACGCAGATCTAGCTCTATAACCTTCTTTTTTCGCAAATCTATAATAATGCTCTTTTTTGTATTCCTTTATCCAATTTTTTCCCATATAAAATCAACTAAATTTTTAGAGCGATAAGAGAAGTTTTTTAAGAGCTTTTATATTCATACTAGTCTTTATTGATAAAAAATCAAAATGCGTTCTTGAAGCCTTATAATTTTTTTTTTTTTTAATTTCATTAATAATTTTTTCAATTTTAGGAATGTTTGAAAGTCTTAATTCCTTAGAAAGTCTATGTAAATTATAGTAAGTAATAGGCATATCATTTTCCTCAACAATTAAATTCAAAATTTTCTTAATTCTATTCTTGTTATTATAATTACAATCTTCATTTAAGTTAATAAGTTCTTCAATAAAATTAGTTCTATGCATATTTCCGAGCCAGAGTGGGCCTGCAGAAACAATTTTTTGGCTTTTATTACACAACGGACATTTTCCAAGGATCTTTAAAATATCATCTGTAAAACTCATGCGATGACCACAATGACTGCAATGGATAATATAACCGAATTTATTTATATTTTCAAAAATTCTTTCCTTATTTTTGTATGTAAGTGCAAAAAATCTAATAAAATGATTGGAATAAAAAGTTAAGAGGGGTGAAATTCCCAAATTATTAATGTTGGCGATTCTTGAGATAAAATAGATTAAAATCCTTGCGCCAATTTCCTTACAATATTCTGTATGGAGTGGCATTGACATATATTTTCTTAGACAAGCTTTCTTTCTAATTCCAAATAAAACAGGAGTATCTGTAGCTGTTATGCAGATTAAACTATTTTTTTTCTTAATTGCTTTAAAAGCAGAATCAATGTATAAGTTTGGCGTTCCAAATGGATCTATTGAAATTATATCAGGTTTTTCATCTTGTTTCATTAAAGCGAGTTCTGAAAATAATAAATTTGCACTCTTTTTTGAAATTTTAATTAGTGATTCTATGTCTTTTAAATTGTTTATTTGAATATTTTTCTTAATTAAGTCTATAGCCATAGGATTGATGTCATTAATATATATTTTTTTTATATTTTTACATTCTTTTAACATTCTAATTGAGCCAATTCCAGAAGCCGCCATAGAATCTACAATAACAAGTTTATTTTGATTAAATAATTTATTATAAGCTATTATAGCTAAATTAGTAATGTCTCGATTGATTTCCATTTTTTTATTATAAAAAACAACCATAGATTTCGAAGGAATATTATTCTTATCAACCGAATGTAAGAAAAAATTAGCCAACCCTTCTTTTTCTACAATAAATTTGTCATTCTTAAATTTTTGATTGTTTTCATTCATCTTTAAAGAATAATCTCTAAAAAATTTTATTTAATCTCATTAAATCCAGAATCATCAAGTTTTACATTAATTTCATATATTATTGATTGTGGTCGATTTTTTAATAATAGAATTCTTTCTGACATATTCTCGGTTCTTAGAATTTGAATGGTATTAGGTACCCAATATTCTGTTACCTTTCCACCCTTTTCTTTTATTAAATAATTTTCATTTTCTTTAATTGTTGCTTCATAGTCAGTAATTATTACATTTATTCCAAATTTTTGATTTAAATGAGTTAAAGTTGCTAATATCTGATTTAATTTATGATTTAATTCGACGTTTTTCTTCTTCTTTGTCTTATCTGTTTTTAACGAATAAAGATCAAATAGGGAATCAATTAAAATTAATTGAATTTGGGAAATATTTTTATTTTCAACTCTCTTTAGATCTAATAATATAAATTCCAAATTAAGAACGTATTCTAATAAATCATCAAAATCCTCTATTTTAATGGAAATTATATTATTTGATTTTTCCTTATTCATTTTACTCTTTAGATTTTCAAATTTCAGTGAAGGAAATTCATCCTTTGTGTAGATAAAAATTACTTTTTCATTTTGTTGTGAAAAATTTAAAGCAATCTGAAGTGCTAATATTGTTTTCCCTACCCCAATATCGCACCAAATTGAGAGAATTCCTTCAGAAAAATCAATATTTTTAAATAATTGAGTTAAAAAAGAATTTTCATTCGGTATTAGCATGTTTTTTTCAAACAATAATTAGGAAAATTGATATATAAATTTATTATTTATAAAATTAGATTGAGAATAAAATTATATATTTACACTAAAAATCCTCGTTTTTTTTATAAAATTAATAATAGTTTAAATAAACTTAGAATCCCCTTTTATGTTTTAAATTATGGTGTAAAATTAAGAAATATCAATGGAATTATTCTTACAACCGAAAAAGAATATAATAATGCAATATCTCCTGAGAATCAAACAGATCGATTTTTAGTTTATTCAAATACCCAAGATTTTGAAGAATATTTAATGCACGTTCTTGCAACTCATAAATTTGGTTTTAAAAAGCAATATTTAAAATTAATATTTTCAATTGATCCAGGCAAAAATAAAAGTGGGATGGCAATTTTTTTAGATGAGTATTTTTTGATTTCTAAAATCTTATATAACCAAAAAGATTTTGTAGATAATATTGGAAAATTCATCTCTTATTTTAATTCTGATAAGTTAAAGCCAATTATGATAAAGATTTTCTTTGGAATAGGAGTTCCGAGTTTAGTTGAGTCTTTATTGGAAGTTTTATCTCGCAAATTTAAAGAATTTATTCCAATCTTTTATCTTGTTGATGAAAGAAATACTTCTAAAATGAAATATAATAAACACATATTTAAAATTTCAAAACATGAAATTTCGGCAATTTGGATAGCTATTCGCGGAATTAAGGCAATAAAATCTATGAAAATTTTAGAAAGCAATGAAGAAAATACTACAAGTGAGCTCCCAAAAAATTTGAATAGCGAGATCAAATTTGATGAAAATTTTGCTAAAAATATTTATTTTGGAAATTTGTCAATTTCCGATGCTTTAAATTTTTAAATAAAAGAAATAAATTTTTTATTTATTATTTAATTCATTATTTTAAATTTTTTTAAAAATCAGAATAAGGGCTGAAATGATATTATGCGCCGTATAAAATCTATTGATGCTTTCAGAGGTTTGTGCATGTTATATATGATTTTTATGCACTTTTTTGAATGGTGGATAATACCTGCAGATATTTGGGTGCACACAGCTGGCAGAATGATGATAGAGTTTATAGGAGCATCTGCTTTTCTCTTTATTTCTGGAATAAGTACTACATTATCGATAAGGTTAAGAAAGGAAAAAGTAAATTCTGATCCAAACTATTCAAATTCAGTATTAATAAAAGAGTATTATTATCGTGATTTATTATTTTTATCTATAGGTTTAATCTATAATGCGTTTACAGTTGTTGGAATTTGGGGATTGAGGGGACTATGGAGTTGGTATATCCTATTAACAATTCCTGTTTGTCTTGCCATTGGTTACCCTCTAATAAAGTTACCTAAAATCGTCCGTATAGTTTTAACATTTTTTATAATTTTTATTACTTATCCACTGTTTGCTGTACTAGAAAGTTTAAGGTATACTGATGGAGTTTCGGAGATATTATATCATTTATTGTTTAATCCATATTGGGAAGACCCAATTTTACCAATGTTTGCTTATTTCTGTTTTGGTACAGTAATAGGTGAGATTTTCTATGAAATTTATTCAATTAAAGATGAAAATTTAAAAAATACACTTGTAAAAAAGAGAATTATAAGAAATTTTTTAATTTATGGGATAATCATAATCTTGATTTCAATAGTAGGTGCAATATTTGTATTTAACGACCCGATTTCAGTATTAATTAGAGGTTCATTTTCATGGATAATATATGCACTTGGTTGGAATTTGATTATAATGGGGATTTTGACATATTTACATGAATTTAAATTTTCATCTGAATGGAAACATCGTTTTTTGTATTATTTCTCATTTTATTCATTAACAATTTATTTAATACATAATATCGTTGCTTTATTTTTTTGGCATTTTTTTAATAAGTATAGTGTCTGGATACCACTCATTCTTATTATAATTCTATTATGGTTTATGTTAAAAACGATATATAAGAAAATTGGACCAAAATTTTCATTAAAATATGCAATTTCAAAGGTAGCTGTTTATTTATCAAAAAAAAAAAGAGTTAAACTTATGGTCTGAATATAAAAAGACATTTTTTATTAAAGAACTAATCTTAAATTTATTATGGATAGCAAAATATATGTAGTTAAGACTTCACCGAAGACGGTATTAGATGATTATAAGAAATTATTGCATATTGCGAAATATCAAGATTATTATAAAAAAAATGAAAAAATAATCATTAAATTAAATCTTTCATGGAGTAAATTTTTTCCTGCATGCAGTTCTCCGCCATGGCAAGTAGATGGTACGCTTAAAACCATGATTGATGATGGATATAATCCAAAGAATCTTTTTCCTTGCGAGAACAGAACCGTTGTCACAAATATTGAGCTCGGTCTTAAAGGTAATAAATGGGACAAAATAATAGAGAGATATAATACATGGTTTGTTCCATTAACGAGAGTAAAATTTGTTCTCTATGAATCTCTAAGACCTAAATTTATTAATTTAAAAAATAAAAAATTACATGTATTAGATTCAAAAATTTTTCCAGAAGGTTTTAGAATCCCTAAATTTTATGTTGGCAAGTCAATTATTCATTTACCTACTATGAAAACTCACGGACACACTGGACAAAGAGGAGGGTCTTTAAAGCATACTATGGGTACTTTAAAGCATGGAGGAATAACTTGTGCTATGAAAAATGCCTTTGGAGGCTTACTTACAAAAAGAAGACATTTTAGTCATCAATATTTGTCTGAAGTTCTTGTAGATTTACTAATAATTCAAAAACAAATTCATCCTAACATACTTGCTGTTGTAGATGGAACAGTATGCGGTGATGGAGCTGGACCGAGAACAATGATACCTCGAATAAAGAATTATTTGCTTGCAGGATATGATCAAGTAGCAGTCGATGCCGTAGTATCTCATATGTTGGGATTTGAACCACTTTCCCTGCCAGCAATTAAAATGGCTCATGATGAAGGGTTAGGTTGTGGTGATTTCGATCAGATTGATATTGTGGGAGAAGACGTTTCTAAAATTAACTGGAATTTTCATGTAAAAAGAAGCTTGGTCATATGGGGTGATCAAATGACCCGGAAGGGTTTTTTAAGATTCTTGGAGCCCCTTCTTCATAATGAATTATTTTTTATGGGGCCGATAATGGCTTCTAAGCTATTCCACGACTTGTTTTGGTATAATTGGACAGGGAGGAATAGAATTAATAAATTTTTGAAGTCAGATTGGGGAAAATTATTTCTTTCTTATTAGAGAGAGAGAAATTAAATACTATTAAATTCAAGAATCTAATGATAAAATTTAATATATTAAGAAAATAAAAATAGAATTATCTAAATTCAAGAAGAGTGTGAATTTAATGTCTCAAAAAAGAAAGATTATTGGCTCAGAAAGTCAAAAAGATATAGTAAAAATGTATTCCACTTATGTAAACAAATATAAAGCATCTTTTTTTAAAAAATTGGGTTTTGGAATCGTTCAAGGTGAGAGAGATCGCTTTCACGTGAAGATGCTAGAAGGAACAAGGAAGGGGCAACCTCCATTAGATTTAATCGATTGCAGAACGACTGGAGGAGTTTTTAACTTAGGGCATAGACATCCAGAAATAATAAAGGCATTAAAAGATGGTATTGATGCAGGTCTAGATATAGGAGATCATCATTTAATAAGTGAGCAAAGATCTTTACTCGCAAAAAGATTGGCGGAACTTCTTCCCGGAGATATTTCCAAAACTCAGTACTGTGTTGGAGGTGGGGAAGCAATAGATTTAGCCTTAAAATTAGCCAGAGCAATTACACAAAGGAAAAAGATTATTTCTGCAAATAGAGCTTATCATGGAGTAACAGGGTTTGCTTTAGGGGCCTGTGCTTCAAATTTTAAAGACATTTTTCTATGGGGACCATCTGATTTTGTACAAGTTCCTTTTGGGGATATTGATGCAATAACTAAAGTAATAGATGAAGATACTGCCGCAGTGATTTTTGAAACCATTCCGGCTACTGGAGGAATTTTAATTGCTCCCGAAGGATATTTTGCTAGAGTAAGAGAGTTATGTGATGATAAGGGAGTCATAATGATTTCTGATGAAGTTCAAACAGGTTTAGGTCGAACGGGAGAGCTCTGGGCAATTTTTGGGGGATTATATGAACATGAAAAAGTTGTTCCTGATATAATTGTACTTGCAAAAGGAATGAGCGCTGGTTATTATCCCATAGCCACTTGTAGTTATAAACCTTTTATTGAAGAAGTATTTAAAGATGATCCTTTCCTACATATAAGCTCTACTGGGGGTTCAGAGCTTGGTTGTTATGTTTGTAGGAGGATGCTTGATATAATTTCTCAACCTAAATTTTTAGAACATGTTAGAAAGATGGGAAGGGAATTTAGAGATGGTTTGAACGAGCTTAAAGAAAAATATTCTAATATCATTGTAGATGTACGAGGAAGGGGGCTGATGTGGGGGATTGAGTTTATTAATGAGGTTTATGGGCAAGTATTTACGGTTTATATGATTAAGAATGGTATATTTGCAGATTACTGTGGGAATAATAAAGCAACAAATAAGTTAATGCCCTCATTAATTATTGAATCTGAAGATATTGATGAAGTTTTAAAACGTTTAGATATTGCGTTAAGTGAATATCCTAAAAAAAAACAAGAGGTGTAAATATAAATGAAAATAAATACAGATCTAATTGTGAAATTAGAGGAGACGATTGATACTATACATCCAGAACGAGGGGAGATTCCAATAAAAATCCTTGGTTTTGGAGAAATAAGTTTGGTATTTGAACTCGTGGATGATCCTGAAAAAGTTGCTTATAAAAGGCTTCCAATCTTTGACAATGAGAAACAAGTAAAAAGACATATTAATGCATATAATGAGTATAATAGAATCTTAAAAGAAGATATTGGTTTAAATGTTCCAGATTATGGTGCTTTATGGTTAAAAGGTCCAACAGGAGGGATTGTATTATATTGTGCTCAAGAAAAAATTCCTCCCGAATCAATTGGAAATAGAATTATTCACGAACTCAATAATAATGACGTAAAAAAACTAGTTCTGTTAGTTATGAGAGAATTAAAAAAAGTTTGGGCGTTTAATAAAGATAATGTGAATATTAATGTTGGTCTCGATGGACAAATCTCCAATTTTTCACTTTTGGGATATGATCCTTCTAATCCAAAAATATCTGAAAATGCAAAATTGCTTTATGTAGATACAAGCACGCCTATGTATAGAATAAATGAAGTTGAAGCAATGGAAGCTATTCTATTCCTAAAAAGTGCCCCGTCGTTTATAAGATGGCTTCTTAAAGCCTTATTTCTTCAAGAAGTGATGGATCGTTACTATGATTGGCGTCTAGTAACAATTGATTTAATTGCAAACTTTTTCAAGGAGCAGAAGCCCGAAATAATACCAGGATTATTAAAAGTAGTTAATAAATTCTTTGCTGATGAGGCTAATGAATTCAATATTGAGCCAATTACTTTTGAGGAGGTTTATTCTTATTATAAAAATGATAAAATGATCTGGGTAGTATTTCAAGCTTTTCGGAAGTTTGACCGATTTCTCAAGACAAAATTATTTCGAAAGAAATATGATTTTTACCTTCCTGAAAAAATTGAACGTTAAATTCTATTTATTTAAATATTTTTTAATTGGTTCAATTTCTAATAATTTTTTAATATTTTTTATTATAAATGTTGGATTTTCGCTTTCTAAATCTTTTTTTAATCCATGTCCCGATAGAATAGCAATACTATTTACCCCCGCATTTTTTGCACATAGAATATCTGTCGGTAAATCACCTATGAAATAAACTCTATTTTTTTCAATTTTTGGGAAACTAAATATGTTTTTAATAGATTTCAATGCTATTAAAATAGGAACAGGATGTGGTTTCCTTATAGGAGCATCGCTTCGAGACATTAAAACATCAAAATATTGATTTAAATTAAACTTCTCAGTAAAATAAGATAATCGTTTCTTTTGAGTATTTGAGACAATTCCAGTGGGAATATTATTATCTTTTAAGATTTTCAAAATATTTTCTAAATTTGGTTTGAGTGTTTCATAGTTTTTCTCTAATTTAGGGAAGCTAAATCTAAATCGAAGAAAGAATATTATTATTTTTAAATAATTAGGAATAATGCTCTTATAATTTCTGAGAAGGTTTCTATAAGCCTTAACTTTATTCTTAGAATCAGATTGCTCGAGGATTCGAACATAATCTATAGGTCTCATATTTTCGATATTTTGCCACTTATACCACTTATTTTTAACTTGTCTTAAGGCAGCAAGTTCTAAACTTGTGTGTGTTATAACTACACCATCAAAATCAAATAAAATAATGGGTGGGTGGGATATATACATCATTTAATTTAGTCCAAAAATTTCTAATACAGTGTCCCAATAAAAGGCAATAAACATAAAAATAAAAATAAATACTCCTGAAATTATTATTCCTTTATCAATAAAAGCCCTTGAAGGATTTCTAGCGATTTTTGGATTTGCTCTTAATAAATACATATATTTCAATATTAAATATAATGCAACTGGAATAGTAAAAACCGAAAAATATTGATGTAATTTAATATTTTCTACATTTAGTAAATTAAATGGCCCTAAAATTATATATAATGAGTATGTCATAAATAATGAACTTGCAACCAAAATATGAAACTGTTCTAATAGCTTTATTGAGTATTGATCGTATACATTTTTGTGTTTAGATGCTTCTTCCTCTCCCATTAATATTAAATCGGCATTTCTTTTGCAAATAACTAAAAATAATGCTACTAGAAAAATCGCTAGAAATAACCATGGAGATATGAAAATTTCAATTAAAAAACATCCTGCAATAGCTCGAATAATGTAAAGAATAGATAGGGAGATAATATCAACGAAAGCATATTTTTTAAAAATAAAATTATACAATTGCCCTACAATTAAAATTGATAATAACGCTAACCCAAAAAATAAATTTGGAATTAAAAAAATAAGGCATAAAATAACGAAAAATATTAAAATTAACAATAGAAAGAATGCAAAATCTTTTGATATATCACCCGATGCAAGGGGGCGTTTCTTAATTTTTTCTGGATGCGATTTATCTTTTTCAATATCAATAATGTCATTCGCAATATAATTTATAGATGACGTGCAACATGCCAGAATAAATCCCAATAATAAAATAAACCATAAAGAAGCATTCAAAATCATTTCTCCAAAAAATGCGGCTATGAATATTAAAAGATTTTTATAATATTGCTTTACACGTAATAATCTTAAAATAGAAATTAACTTTCTTGCCATTAATATCAATTTTTTTAGAATAAAATATTGGTGATAGAATAATCACTTCTTTTTTTGTTTTTCTGTTTTAATTTTGAATTTTACTTCTATAAACGAATAAAAAATTGTAAATATTAAAATTTTATAAATATTTAAGGCATATTCTTGAATATCTATTAAATTGTTATTCGAAAATAATTAATCATAATTCAATAAATTATCAAATATTAAAGTATATAGTAAGAAATTATTTAGTTATTATTTTATCTCAATGCGTTCGCCAGTAATCATATAGTGAATTTTTTCAGCCATTTTACATGTATGATCTCCGCATCTTTCAAGATAACGTGCAATCATTATGTAAGCTATACATATAGAAATATTTACTGGAGATTCCATCATATATGTAAGACACTCTCTGAAAATTGATAATCTTAATTCATCTACTTCATCATCTCGTTCTTCAAAATCCTTTATTGATGATATATCTGATTTCTCAAACGCATTCAATGCATCTATTATCATCTTTTCTACAATGGACATCATTTGGGGTATGCTGACAATTTTTTTAATGTGAATCTTTCCCTTTAATTCCTTTGTAATAATATTGGTAATATCTTTCCCATAACGACCTATTCGCGTCAAGTATGTAATCATTTTAAGAATACATGCAATTGTTCGTAAATCACTTGCCATAGGTTGATAGAGAGTTATTAATTGTAATCCTTTTTTTTCAATACAATCATCATATTCCATCAATTTCTCTTTTCTTGAATAAATTTCTTCTGAAAGACTCATATCCAAGTTTTTTAACGCGTCTATTGAATTATTGAGCATATTCAATGCATAAAAGCCCATATCAATGACATCTTTTTTTAGATTTTCTAATTCATTATGAAATTTTTCCATTTTTTTTACCTCTTAACCAAATCTTCCAGTAATGTAATTTTCGGTTAATTTTTTATTTGGTCTTTCAAAAATTTGCTCCGTTTCACCAAATTCAATTAATTCTCCAAGATACATAAAACCTGTATAATCGCTTATTCTTGCTGCTTGTTGCATATTATGGGTTACAATTATAACAGTATATTTTTGTTTTAATTCATGGATTAAATCTTCAATTTTACCTGTTGCTATAGGATCAAGAGAAGATGTGGGTTCATCCATTAAAATTACTTCAGGTTCCACAGCTAAAGCTCTTGCGATACATAACCTTTGCTGTTGACCTCCAGATAACCCCATAGCAGAATCTTTTAATCTATCACAGACTTCATCCCAAAGTACAGCTTTTTTAAGACTTTTTTCAACAATCTTGTCTAATTTATCAATATCATTTATTTTATGAATTCTTGGACCATATGCTACATTATCATAAACTGACATTGGAAATGGATTAGGTTTTTGAAAAATCATACCTATCCTCTTCCTATATTCCATAACGTTATTGTTTGATGCGTAAATATTTTCTCCATGAAATCTAACTTCGCCTTTAATCTTACAACATTCAATAACATCGTTCATTCGGTTAAAAGATCTTATTAAGGTACTCTTTCCACAACCAGATGGACCGATAATTGCAGTTACTTTGTATTTTTTGACCTTCATATTAATATTTTTTAATGCACAATTATTCTCATACCAAAGGTTCAAATTTTTACATTTGATTATTATATTATTTTCATTTAAATCACTATTTGTTTCAAAATCACTACTGGTTAATCTTTTATTCTTTATTGAAAATTTTATATTCATTCAAATCACCATGTTTTTTTCTTTTTATAACGATTTCTTATTATAAAGGCAAAACTATATAAAATGGAAACCAAGATTAATAATACAAGAGCAGTTCCAGCGGCTTGTAGATCAGCGTTTGGTACATCTGTAGAGAGAATAAATAAATGAAAGGTTAAAGCCATTACCGGTTCGAGAGGTGAATTAGGTAATTTTCTTTGAGAGAAAATTACAGCAGTGAATAATATTGGAGCTGTTTCTCCAGCTGCTCTTCCCATTCCGAGAACTATTCCCGTGACTATTCCAGGTATAGCTGCAGGTAAGACAATTTTACTTATACTTTGCCATTTAGTTGAACCTAATGCCAAACTTCCCTCTCTAAAAGATTGAGGAATACTTTTAACAGCTTCTTCTGTTGTTTTAATAATTGTTGGAAGAATCATTAATCCTAAACTCAATCCACCTGCAAGCATTGAAATGCCAAAATCACAAAACACGACGAAAAATGCAAAACCAAACAAGCCAAATACAATAGATGGTGTACCATTTAAATTATCTATGCCTGCTCGTACAATTTTTGATATTTTACTATTTTTAGAAGAATATTCTGATAGGTAAATACCTGCCATTATACCTATGGGAACTGCAAATAATACAGAAATTCCCACAAGATAAAGCGTTCCTAATATTGCCGGCAAAATACCCCCCTCTCTTCCCAAATTACTTGGAAAACCAATAACAAATTCTAATGTTATAGCGGGAAGACCTTTAATTATTACATAATAAATAATAAGACCAACAAAAAATAATACTATTAACGAAGCAATGGTTATTAAACAGTACCAAACTTTTTGTTTATTTTTTGCTGAGATAGAATTCATTGTGATTATTATACAAACAAAAACAAGGCAAAATAAAGTTGCATTTAGCCATCCCACTAAAGTACTTAATATAAAAGTAATTATTATTAAGGCTAAAGAATACACTAATAATCTTTTATTTTTTTTTAATTTGTGTTTTAATTTCAAATAAAAATTATTTTCATTTAGTTTTTGAGCAAATGCTAAATTTTTAAAAATTTTTCTCTTAGGAATACCTTGAAATTTCTTATTTATTCTTGACAAAATTATGTTTGCAATAGTATTTACTGCCAAAGTCATAAGAAATAATATAATTGCTAATGCAAATAATGATTCCCGATGAATACTTCCAGCTGGAGTTTCTCCCATTTCCAGTCCAATACTAGCAGTTATAGTTCTAATACATGAAAAGATGTTTGTTATTGGATCAGGTATAATTGCACAATTACCGCATACCATTAAAACTGCCATAGTTTCACCCAATGCTCTGCCAATTCCCAAAATAATTCCCGCAGTAATACCAGAAAGACCAGAAGGTAAAACAACTTTACTTATTGTTTGCCATTTTGTTGCACCTACAGCAAGTGAGGCTTCTTTATAATAATTAGGCACTGCACTAATCGCATCTTCAGATACACTTACGATTGTTGGTAATGTCATAATTGCTAATATTATAGAACCTGAAAACCAAGTATTACCAGAAGGAATATCAAAGGAAATCCTTATAAATTGATTCAAAACAATTATTCCAAAAAATCCGTAAACAACAGAAGGTATCCCTGAGAGAATCTCTACAGCTCCTTTAAGAAATCTACTAATTTTTGGGGGAGCAATCTCAGCAATAAAAATTGCAGTGCCAAGACCTAAGGGAATAGCAATGACCATTGCTCCAATTGTTACTAATAAAGTTCCCAATATTAATGGAGCAGCTCCAAAATAATTCCGGCTAGGTAGCCATTTTGTTCCAGATAGGAAGTCAAATAAGGAAACTTTTTGAAAAAAACCCCCTCCTAAGGCAAACAAAAATATAATTATAAAAAATATAAAAATTGTTGCTATAGAAGCAAATATGAAAAGAGATGATTTTATTAAACAATCTCTAGAAAATGCTTTTTTTGAAAATCTTTTTATAACTGTTTCTAACCCTTCTTCTTGATAAGATAATGATATAGACATTATAAATTCATAGTTCTTCTTTATTAGAAATAGTTTAATAACCACATTGTTTAAAGAGCCAAAGTTGCATACGAAATTCTTTCCTATTCTAGTATATTTTAATCTATTTAGGTAAGAAAAATTATGATTAAATAAAATTTATATCGCCATATTCTCTATATATGAATGTATTTTATATAGAAATTTCATAATATTATAGGAATGAGAATTTGGGTGATTTTTAATCAAAAATAATTATATAAATTATTATTTCAAACAAAAAAGATATTGAGTAAGTATTAAAACAATTGAAAAAAAATTTTTAAAAAATAATCTAAAATTTATTTCTAAATTAACTCCATAAACGTACGAAACCTTCATCTTCGACGATTTGTTGTCCGAAAGGTCCAAAAATAAAGCTTATAAATGCTTTTGATGCTGCATTAGGTTCCCCGTTAGTTATTAAGTGTAAATATCGTGATATTCCATAAGACCCATCCTTTACATTAGCAATGGTTGGGGCTATACCATCTATTTCTACACCAATTACATTATTATCAAGATAACCTAATCCAACAAATCCAATTGCATTTGGATTATTGGAAACTTCTGTTCTCATTACACCATTAGACTGTGCTTTTTGGTGGTTAGCAACATAATTTTCATAATCTAAATCTTCATCTAATTGTGTGAGTTCTTCAAAACTTGATCTTGTTCCCGAACCTTCAACTCTATTCCAAATTACAATTAATGCTGTTGAAGTTATGCTACCAACTTCATCCCAGCTATCGTATGTTCCATTATAAATTCCTACTAGTTGTTCCCTTGTAAGATCAGTTAAACCATGAGTATTATCAGCATCAAAAATAACTGCTATTCCATCTAAAGCAAATGAATAATCTCTTAAAGAACCAGTTACATTTTCATCTGGGGGTGATTTCACTGGACGTGAAGCCATACCAATATCTGTAATTCCATCAGTCACATGAGCTACTCCTGTACCCGAACCACCAGCACCAACTGTAATAACATAGTCAGGATAGAGTCCCATAAATTCCTCTGCCGCTTTATCTATAATTGGAAAACAAGTCGTTGATCCATCAATATTTATCGTGTATGATTGTGTTCCATCCGCATTATAATAGAGAGCTGTGATTCCCCATGTTGCAAAAAAAGTAGTAATTATTGCAATTATAGCTAAATATGCTATTCCTTTTTTTTCCATTTTTGTATTCCTTATTTCTTATTTAAATATTTTTTATTAAATCTTGAAAGTAGGAATTTTTTATGATATTTATTCGGTTTCGACATAAAATATGGATTTTAAAAGAGAATATTGATGGCAATATATAATATATAGTTGAAGTTAATAATGGATACCAAATCCAATTATTTTATTTTTCTGATAGAAAATCTTAATTTTAAATTTCTTAAATAAATATATAATTTCTTGATTTTATATATAGAATATGTAATCTATATATAGAAATATATAAAAGATATTTTTAATTTATATATATAAATTATATTGAAAAAGAATAGAATAAGTCTAAAGTAAAGTAATTAATATGGAAATGCGAAAAGTTCAAATCACAGGAGGGTCATCATTTACGATAACTCTTCCAAAGGAGTGGATTATACAAATGAAAATCAAGAAAAATGATACTTTAGGTTTAATTCCTCAATCAGATGGAACTCTTTTAATTAGTCCTAATCCCTCTAAAGAAAAAATAAAGCGTGTCAAAGAATTTCATATAGACGAAATTCAAGATGTAAATTATTTATTCCGATTATTATTAGGAGCATATATAATGGGGTTTAATTACATTAAAATCTTAGCAAATAATAAACTTAATCCTCAATTCAGAGATTGTGTAATATCTTTTACACAGACGGCAATTGGACCAGAAATAGTTGAAGAAACCTTAAATACAATTACAATTAAAGATTTAGTAAATCCAATTGAAATGCCATTCAATAAAAGTATAAAGCGAATTAATATTCTTGTGAGGACAATGCATGAAGATGTTATTACAGCTCTTAAAAAAAGAGACAAAAATTTAGCTAAAGATGTAATATATCGAGATAGGGAGATTAATCGTCGACACTGGCTTATTGCACGTCAATCTAATATGGTATTGCAAGATATTATCTTAGCTCGAAAGATGGATGTTTCACTTGAAGAAGCAAATCATTATTTTCTTATTAGTAGACATCTTGAAAGAATAGGAGACCATGCAGTGCGAATTGCAAAAAATATTTCTAATCTTATTGAAAAAAAAATAGAAATAGAGATTATTAATAAGATATCTAAAGCAAGTGATTTTTCTTTAGATATACTCACCAAAAGTTTAGAGGCATTGGAAAGACGAAATATAAAAATGGCTAATGAAGGTATCGAGGCTATTTCAGATTTACTAGTATTTTGTGAAGATATTAGTAAATATCCAACTGATTCTAAAGAAATATCATTAAGATTAAATTATATTTCAGAAAGTATCAGAAGAACTGCAGAATACGCTGGAAATATTGCTGAAATAGTAATTAATAATTTAATAAAAGATAAAACATCGAAGTAAGATTTTTTAAATATGTTCATTCAAATTTTTTTCTGAGATTTATTCTGGTTATTTTATTCTATTAAATACATATAACATATTTGAGTATATATTATATAGGCAATAGCTTAAAAAAATATACTCATTTACGAAATATTAATTATTTCAATATTTTTATCATATTTATTAGAAAAGATATGAAGAGAATTATTTTTCTATGCCATCAAAATTCTTGTAGAAGTCAAATATCTGAAGCTATAGTTAATCACTATTACAATGAAAGATTAGCTGCAAAAAGTGCTGGGATTAATCCATCTGAAGTAAACCCTTATGCAATAAAAGTTTTAAAAGAATGGAAAATTGATACGAAAAATCTTTATTCAAAACATATGGAAGAATTCAAAGGGCAATATTTTGATTATATTATAACTTTATGTGATGAATTAAAAGGACAATGCCCAGTATATTTAGGTAATGGAAAAAAAATTCATTGGGATATAAAAGATCCAGCAGATTTTAAAGGAACTGAGGAGGAAAAAATTGAGATTTTTAGGAAAACAAGAGATAAGTTGAAAAAAAGAATAGATAAATTAATTATAGAAATGAATTAAAAGCAATTATTTTTTTTTCAATTTAAAATTTATATAAATATTTTTTGTGGTGCAATTTTTTTTAAAATTTTATATGCGAATTTGCTAAAAATACTTGTTTTATTTTTCTGCAGAATTACAACTGAATCATAATTAAAAAGAACTAGTTCAATTTTTTTATAAGGAATTTCAATTTCTTCTCCAAATATATTTTTAATTATAACTTTGCTTTTTTCAATTTCATCTTGATTTCTGAAATTGACGATATTTTTTTGGATATAACCGACTTCCTCATTATTGACCGGTTTTTTTAGAAAGATTGAAGTCCTAATCTGTTTATCTTTTAGCCATTCTAGAATTTTTAATTCATATGGTTTAGTATTTAAATCACGATAAAAAATTATTCCGATACCATTTTCAGATGTTTTAATAATTAAATCTTTCAAATTATATACTATTGGCTTTAAATTATCGTCAGAATCAGCATATTCCTGAAGTGAAATCTTATAATCACCATATATCTCAGAGGGTATTATATCAGTACATTCCCTTATTGATATAGTGCCTTTCGTGGTAAAGAAGACTTCTTTTCCTCTAAGATTTTCAATTATTTCTATAGATTTTGGGAGTTTGGTTTTATTTATATTCTTATGAATTGTATCATTGGGTTTTGACTTAAATACAAAATTTCCCTCCATATGGTCTTCTAATAAATCAACTTTAGTAAGAGATATGGGATTTTCCTTTTCAAAAAAATATTTTCCATCTATTTGAAATTCAACTGAACTATAGAAAGAAGGGTTAATTTTTTCTTTAATATTTCCCTCTAAATTTTCAATAATGAATTCAACAGGATTTGTAATTTCATTGGTAAAAGAGATATCAATAAATTTGCCCAAAATTATGGCTATAGTTAATTTATTCTTAAAGAAATATGTTTTA
>JAHQWG010000002.1 GCA_029856045.1 Promethearchaeia archaeon
ATTACCCAATTGCCGACTATTTTAATGGAAATTTGAATATTTCTATTATTTTTGAAGGAACAAACCAAATTAATTTTGTAAATGAAAATAAATCTCTACAAATAGCAAATAAATTAAGTTCAACAATAACAATTCTTACCACTCTTCCAACTCAAATTTTAATCGGAAATTATTATATTTCAGTAAATTTAACTAATGAATTAGGTCAAGCAATGGTTGACTACGAGGTTCTTTTTGAAATTCTTGATAAAAATGATATGGTAATATTTAATGCTACTTCAATAACAAATTTTAACGGAATAGCTTCCACTTCTCTAGATTTTTTGAGAACTGGTGTAGATTATCGAATTCGAGTAAGATTTATAGAAAAGGATATTTATTTAAGTACAGAAACTTTAACAACAAATATTCGTATAATTGACTATATAATTCTGTTCTTTGATTATTTACCACTTATTTTATTAATCACAGGATCAACAGTTGCCGGGTTCTTAATTTATCAAAGAGCATATTTAATTCCTAAGAGAAAGAGATATCGAGAATTATTAAAAATAATGTATCAAAAATTATCTGATGTTGAAAACATACAATATTTCTTGATTTTGACTAAACATGGTGTTCCGGTATTCTCAAAATCTATGACGGAGATTCCAATTGATGATGGTCTAATTTCTGGATTTTTATCGGCCATTTCTTCATTTGGGACAGAAATTGGAAAGAAAATGGAAAAAGGTGATGGATTTTTAGAGGAATTATCATATCAACAATTTAAAATCATTCTAAGTGAAGGAAAGTATGTTAGATGTGCAATATTATTATTAAAAAAGGCAAGTGAGAATTTAAAAGAGACACTTAGACTTTTTAATAGTAAATTTGAAGAAAAATTTAAAGATAAATTAGTAAGGTATGATGGACAAATGTTTAAAGAAATACAAGTATTATCGTTAATTGAAAATGTATTTGAAGTTGATTTATTATATCCAAATTATCTAATAAAAGATAGAGCTATAAAATATATAAAAGATCTTAAAAAAAGTGATATCAGAAATATAATATTGGATATCATTATAAGAGAACAATTAGAGCATTCCTTCTATGTGCCAGAGATGATTTCGACATTAAAAACTATGGGAATAGACGAAGTTCAATCATTTGAAGCTCTTGAAAATATAAAAAATGACCATATCTGTTTTGCTATCAATCCTAGAACAAGTTACTTAATAGAAAAAGTTGAGCCAATTATAAAGAAGTTAGATCTTGATGATAAACATATTTTATTTGCAATATATGAGGGGAATCAAACACAATCTGATATTTTAGACTTCTTAAAAAAGGAATCTATGAAGTGTGAGAAAAATTTAAATGAATGTTTGGATAAGTTGATATCATTTGGTTTAGTCACACTCCTTAACACAATGACTGAAAATGGAGAATTAATTATTACCTTATTAAAATTAATACCAGATCTTTAATTGTTTTCCTGAATGTTCATTTTTTTTTCGAAACATAATAGTTATTACTATTTCTAGCAGCTTAATTAAATATTCACGTATGATAAAAAAAAATAGATACTTGTTTTTTATATATTAGTAATTAACGTAGAAATGGATAAAAATATCATATCGAAATTGATTCCTATTATTATTCCAATTAGAGCTGAAAAAACTAATATTAAAATTGAATATATCTGATTTTTTCTCTTTAATTGAGGTGTAGGATAATCTACAATAAAAATCACATAAAATTGAGAGATTGTATTGAATAAAAAAACCCCTAAACCTATAATAAAACAGAGAATATATATTATCCAAATCCAAATATTTATTTCAATAGACATAGCAAGTATTAATTCTGGAATATTTTTTATTAAAACAGTTAATGCAATGTAAATCCCTCCGATTGGTATGGCAGAAAATATCAAACAAATTAAAAGAACAGTAGTAAATTTAAAAGTAATTAAATTTAAGCCTAGATTAAAAAAAGTTCCAATAAACACCAACAAAAAAATAATTATTAAGAGAGTAATCGAAATTAAAAGGTATATTCCAAAACCCATTGCTAATGTTGTAAAAGCTCCGGGAACTTTGTCTCCCATTTTTTCAAAAAGATCTTTTTCTAAAGTTTTAGACATTGGCTCAGACTTCCTCAGATTCAATCATTCAAAATTAATATGTCTTGTTTCTCTAAATCTCATCATAGCCTTATTCTTTTACTAGCTTTTAGAAAATATATTTTAACTTTTTTAATTTTAATTTCAATCTGTACGAATTAACTTAGAATCCGCTATTTTTAATGTGTTTTGGCAGTTTGGACAGACCCAATAATCCTCTTTCTGGCAATGTTTAGATATACAATCTAAACATATAACAATATCACATAAACAGTAATATAACATATCCAAACCAAATTTTTTTTTACATAAAAAACATATATTCTTTTTAGTAGTAATAGGGCTATTGGGCGCACTCATAAAAGAACGACATAATTTTATTAATAATATAATAACACTAGATGTTATAAAAACTTAATATTATGTATTTTTTATTTTTATTTTATTTTTTTAATGGAATAAAAAATGTAAAAAAAAAAGTTCTTTATTTACTGGCCTTTAAAAAAGCATTAGTTTAATTTTATTTTAAAAATTTTGTGTATTTTTGAAGAAAGATATGTAGTTATGAATTATTCAAGTTGGATTTCTTTTTCCATTAATTTAACCTTCTTCATCAGGTATTGCTTGGCATTATGTGGAATTCTTACTACAGAGTCATTTGATTTTTCTATTTCTCTAACTTCATCACAAAGTTGTGCGGCAGTCCTCATCATTTCATGGGCGGCAGCTAATAAAGGCATATATTCTGTTCGTTCTTTTAATACAAAACATGCCCTACCTGTTAATCTAGAAACTTGACTTGCTAATTCGAAGGCTGCTATAGCTTTTGCTTTAGCATATGGATTTGAAAATTCGGCTGCCTCTGTAGCCATTGCGCTATCTATTATCATTTGAGGTAATGTTGGGTACCTTCCTTCTAACATGTCCATGATTACTTTATTAAGTTCTTTTGTAATTATTGTTAAAACTCCTGTTATGGCTAAAACTTTTAAAAGATCTGCATTAAAAGAACTCATTTCAATTGGGTCTAAGAACGGGCGACGTGCACCGATCATGCTATCCGCGCTAACTAAAATATATCCCATATTCTTTTCTTTAATTTCATCTATTGCTTTTTTTGCCGGGGCATCTGAAATAATAATTGTAGGAATTCCCTTCGCTAATTCTCTCGCAGCTTGTGGACCTTTGAGAGCAGCATTTGGACTTGACATTATAATTAATTCAGGTTCAAATTCAAGTAATTTTTTCATAGTTTCTATACAATGTTCAGGGGGATGCATTTTAGCTCCAGATGTTACTTCTCTAACATCAATTTTAGTGCCTTCAGCTCTTTCATCCATTAGAAATGCAAGAAGAAGTGATGAGCCTATTGTCCCATTCTTCAAAATTCCGATTTTTAATATTTTTTCTTCCGACATTTATTTTGCACTTTGTATTCTGAAATTTAATTAAATTTTAATAAAGTTTGATTATTTAAAATTCTATATTTTTATATTAAATTAAAATTTATTTAAAGAGTTATTATTATATAATAAAATGAGTTATAGAAGTAAGTTTAAGAAAAGAATTCTATTATTGACTTTAATTTTGATATTCCCCATTTATAAAACCATAGAATCTTTATTGAATAACGATATGATTGAAGTTTATCTATGGCTAATGTTTTCAATTATTTTTGGAGTATCATTAATTATTCTGTATATTGTGTATTATAAAAAAAAAAGAGTCGTTAAAGAAAAAACAATATAGGAAAATTAAGTATCCTATCTGTATTATTTAGTTTTTCATTAGACATCTTATTAGCATAATTAATTCTTTCTATTAATTAAAAATGATTTCATATTTAGAAATAAAATTTTAAATGGTTTTTGATTATTTTTTTTTTAATAAATTACAATAAGATGAATTATTAATAATGTCTGATAAAGATGATTTATTTGATGGAATTTGCAGTGTTACTTGTTCAATAATATCGTTATTTAGCTTAATTTATACATTAATAATAACCAATTATAGGGAACCTTTAAGATATCTTCCAGCATTCATTTTTTGGAGTGTTTTTTTAATATTCTCTTTAATATTTACAATTAAGATTTATTTGAATAAAAGGAAAAGACTATTCGATTTAGAAAAACTAAGGCAGGAATAATCTAATATGAAAATACTCTAACTATTAAGTATAAATCTTTAAAACTTCAGTTATAGACTTTTAATTATAATATTTTTTCTTTAGCCTCCGGTTAATTCTTCAATACCTAAAGTTGAAGTAAAATAAGTAATTAATAAAAATACAATTAAAACGATCATAAAAATTATGCATAGAATAATTAAAATAGTTACTAAGGTAATCTTTACTCCATCTCTTTGTTTAATTCTAGCCTCAGACATTATTGAGATGGAATAACCTATCGATTGAACTGTTATTGTAAAAAATAACATTTCAAATGCAACTATTATTCCTAATACCAATACTGCTTGACTCATTAATTTAAAAAGATTATAGATGACTTCATTAATTCCCTCAATACTCTGAAATAAGTCATGGATAAAGAATCCAATACCCCACATAATAGTGAACCAAATGAATATTGATCCTACTCCTAAGATTAATAATTGCCAAGCTAAGCTAACTGATATCGTATTTTTTAGTTGTTTTCGATAGTTTGGAAATTGTGGATCGCAATTAGAGCATATGTAATTACAAATTCTTGCAAAAAGTCTAATAAATGCATAGTAAGCAATAAAAGTAAAAATTAAAATGAATGGAATCAGAATTAATTCTGCAAGTGGCATAAATTTCAAAAAGAAATCATACTGCTCTTCATAATAAAGCAAATGAAAATTAATTTTACTAGCAATGTATAGAAGATATAAAAACATAAAAAAAGTAAATACTCCACTTATAATCAGATTTAAAATTCTGAGATTGGATTTTTGTTCTCTGAAGAAAATTCTTTTTTGAACAGCCTTTGGAGCCAAGAAAATATCTCCAAGAAAATTTACTAATGTGTATTTATTAGATTTCAAAACTCTATCTTTTATTATAGAGATATTTTGTAATTCAAATAGCTCCGGATGCTCATCACCTCTTTCAAGTCTTTTTCTAATTGAAATTTTTGTATCTAAAATTAAAATTACACTAATTCCAAGAAAAGAAAAAATTAATATCATTAATAAATAAATCTGAACTGATTCAGCCATTGAACCAGGGGAATTATATGCACGAGTTGCATCTGCTTGAACCATATCAAAATATGGTGAAGTAATAGCAGATTTAAACCCACCGGCCATTCTATTTAATTGTCCTTTATTATTTATTAATAGGGTATTTGATGCTTCAGTACTAATTGTATAATCATGGCCTTCATTACCCCATCCGGGATATCCAGGATTTATTGCTAACCATGCGCCATAAGCCCACAATTCAAAAGAATTTTCATCATAATGGGGATGACTTTGTATATAGTTTTTACTTGAAAACGATAAAAATATAGAATCAGTTGAATAACCTGAACGCAAGAGGGCTATATTAGAATCTTGATAAACATCACTTGCATACACTGGTTTAACTGGTTCAATTTTCTCATTAACATCATAACATACTATACTACGAAAATTTGGTAAAGAGCTTAATAAATAATTATATTCATTTAATCCTACTAAGTTATTATTGTTTTTTCTGTGTTCCCATAGCCATTGGTATTCTTTCGCGCGTTGTAGATTAGAAATTTGAGCTGCTGAAATCAATAAGACTTCGTTGGTATATCCTGAAGTAGTTGCATCTTCAAATAGAGGAGTTGTTGCAAGCGGACTTAGGCAATGAGCCATAAAATCCAAGCTATTTTGAAATCTCGAATTATTAAAGAAATTATATGCATTTAATCTATTTAGAGCATACATGAACTCAATTGAATTAAGATAGGCAAATGCTAGATAACTTTGACCTTCATAAGAACCACCATCCGGTCGATTTTTTTCATATAAATATGTTAAAATGGCTTCAGTTGCAATATCAATAAATTCTTCATTTTTTAAGATAAGACCCGCTAATCCCAAACCACCTGCATTAATAACTCGATGATTATTTTCTGGATATAAATCCATATTAGATAATGGTTGAGCATGATTTTCTAAAAGATCTTCAATTTTAACTCTCTCAGATGCAGATATATTCTTGTAGATAATATCATAAGCTATTGCATATGCTTGAACAGCATATGATCGCTTGAGATCCATTGTATAATTGTTTTCTATGTTACCCATATCCAATAAAATCTCTTTTATTTTTTCTAAATAATTGTGACCACCCTGGATTGCATACTTTAAAGATATTTTTCTTATAGGTTCAACTCTTTGATCTTCATCCCATGTATTTATATCAGTATTGACTAGTGTATCTACATCTGATATGTATGAAGAATATGAATAATTCCAAGGGTTTTTAGAATTATGGATTTTATCTTTTAGATTCTCTAATTCTGCCGCATTAAAAAGAAGATATGGATGATCTAAATGTTCTAATTCAGTTATTTCCGAAGAATTAAATTGCCATATTGTGTCCTCTGGGAAAGAATCATAACTTTCTGATATTTTTAGAGGATTTTTTTCTATATATTCAACATCTTCGCTTAATGTATCTTTACTTATTATAAAAGAGCAACTATCTATAAGGTTAAACTTTATTAATGAATTTTCTGATTTAAATGAAGTATTAACACCATCTACTATCAAGCTTGATACCTCAAAAGGTACATAAATTGAAAATTGTTCGGGTTCAATTAATTCCTCTTCAATTAACGAGCGATGAAGATCAATATTAATAATACCTGTAATTTCATTTGGGCAATTCTCATAATTGATTAAAAGATTGATGACAGGTTTAGAGCTTTCAAAATAATTTTTATTCTCAAATGACAATTTCGAAGAATCTTGGACAAAAAAATAGTCAATTAGATTAAGTTCGTTTTTATGAATGAAAAATATTTTAGCATCCGATTCTAAATCATTAGGATTGGAAAAAGTTCTTGTAATTCTTTGATCTTGATAATATATCAAATCTGATAAACCAATTTGGCCAATAGTATTAACATCTACGGAAGATATAAAGGGAACAGAAGTAGATAAATCTGATTCATTATTAGGATATAAGACGGTTCCCATTAGTGGGTTAGTCATACCCGAATATTTAGCTTTAATATATATTGGGTTCTTATCTTCTCCTTCATAGTTTTGAATCGGAAAAAACTTTCCTTCATGATCAGTGAGTTTCTGAATAGGACTTAAAAATGAAACATTTAATGAGATTATATCATTTGAAATATAGCTTTGAGTGGAATAACTCAGAGTTTGAAAATCTTCGCTAACAGTAAGATTACCTCTCCCGTGTAAAACCCAATCGATGTCAAATAGTTGAGTTTTAGGCATAAGTTCATCAACAATTATGAAATACCCATTATTATTCTCCTCTTCATCTGAATGTATAAAAATTATATTGCGAGTAAAACCCCAGTTTTCTGGGAATAGAATAAAAGCTGTAGCTAATAGAAATGAATTTAATAGTATTAAAATGCCAATAAAAACCAAAATAGCTGTTTGCTTTTTAGACATTATTGAATTGGATAATGTTCTAAAATTATTTAAACATTTAGAAATATATAATTATATTCAATAATCCAAGAGATTATATTTTTAAATGTTAAAAATGTTTTTAAAATTAAGTGATGATTTAAAATTATGAATTTGGGAAAATCTAGTCTAAATGATATTGCAAAACTCCGACCCGATTCAATTAAAAGAGCACGAATATCAAGTTATGATCGAACTGGTGGTAATAAAGATTGGGTAGATATAAACCCTGGAGAAATCTATACTATAGCTCAATTTCAAGGGGCGGGATGTATTAAGCATATTTGGTGTACAACCGCATGTCTGTTTATAAAATATTCCCCTAGAAATGCAATATTAAGAATGTATTGGGATGGTGAACCAGATGATGAACCCAGTGTAGAAGTTCCAATTGGTGATTTTTTTGGTGTGGGTCATGGTAAAAAAAGGAATTTTGTATCATTACCACTTCAAATGTCACCTCAAGGAGGAAAAGGCTTTAATTGCTGGTGGCCAATGCCTTTTTCAAAAGGGTTTAGAATTACTCTCGAAAATGATAATCCTAAAACTTTTCGAATATACTATTATATAGATTATGAAATTTACGAGAACGGATTTGAAAATGAAGATGATTATGGACGATTTCATGCTCAATGGAGACGAGAAAATCCAACAATGGCAAAAAGAATAAATCCAAAAACTGGTAAAAAATATACGCCATTAAGACCAAGTGAATTCATGTTTGGTGGAAAAAATACAGATCCATTAAAAGAGAACTATGTGATCCTTGAAGCTAAAGGAAAGGGACATTATTGTGGTTGCCATTTAGACATTGATAACACCACTTTTTTGCCTTATTATTTAAACTGGCCAGGTGAAGGTGATGATATGATCTTTATAGATGAGGATGTTAAAAAAGGGACACCTACCTTATATGGAACAGGTACTGAAGATTATGTAAATCAAGCCTTCTGCCCCAGAGAGAAACAATCCGCGCCCTATCATGGAACAATTATGCCTGGAGGATTTAATTGGTGGGGTAAAATCTCCTACTATCGTTATCATATAGAAGATCCCGTCTATTTCAACAAGGAAATTAAGGTAACTATAGAACATGGGCATGATAACCACCGTAGTGATGACTGGTCCTCTACCGCTTATTGGTATCAAAAAGAACCTCATGATCATAGTATTTTTCCAAAATTATTAGATCGTGATGGAAGAAAACCACGATCTCATCTTACGCATATATTAAGAAAGACTTCTTGTCTTCTAATTTTGTTCTTTTTGATTTGGTGGTTTCTTTTTAACGTAAATATTTTGCCATTCTTTCCTTTTCTTTAATTTTTTTGACAATATTTTTTTTTTAACAAAATCTCTCGATTAATCTAAGCTCTTGCTTACATTAATTTAAAAGTTGTTTAATTTTATCCCTTGTACTTTAAAAAAAAACCCCAAATATTTTACCTGATGAGAAGGAGCAAAATATTGAAGAAGAAAAGAAAATTTTAACAGAAATTCCGAAATAAAATGAAGATGAGGTTAAAAAAGTTAATGTTAATTTAGATACCGATGAGTCTGAAGAAAAAGAGTAAATAATAATAAATCCCTATGAAATTAACGAGATCTCGGAATTTTGATCTAAAAAGTATACAATAAATTTTTTTTAATTAGAAAGGCATAATCGTTAAATATTTGATCATTCTAGAAAATATTTATGAAACTTGTTAGTAATGATTTTGAAAATAATGGAATAATTGATAGTAGATTTACCTGCGATGGTAAGGATATATCTCCACATTTAAAGTGGGAGGAAGTACCTAGCGGCACAAAAAGTTTTGCTCTTTCTTGTAATGATCCTGATGCTCCAATAGGAGATTGGATACATTGGTATGTTCATACAATTCCTTCTGATGTGAATGAAATTACACAAGGCGGTCCAGTCCCAGGAATTGAAGTTAAGAATGATTTTGGAAAAACATCTTATGGTGGTCCTTGCCCTCCAAGCGGAACACATAAATATTTTTTTAGAGTTTACGCTCTTGATGTGGAAAAACTAGAAGGTGTAAAGAAAAAAAATTTTAGAGAAAAGGTAAAAGAACATACTATTGAATCGGCAGAGCTTATTGGATTATATAAAAGAAGATAATAGAAAGAATAATTTAATATTTTTATATGCTTTCTTTATATAGATAATACATATGGTAAAAAAAGAGCGCCCAAAATTTCCTGATTCTTATATCGGGGATCAAGCAATAGAGTATGATACATCTAAATGGATGGAGAGAAATCAAAGAATTACTACGAATAGATGTTTAGAATTATTATTTGATTCTAACTTAGGTGTCTTCCCAGATTTTAATAATAATGAATTATTACTATTAGATTTAGGCTGTGGAACTGGTTTCTCGACAGAAATCTTACTTGAAGAGGGATTCAATGTTATTAGTATTGATATTCTATCAGATATGATATATTTACTTCATAAAAAAAAACTTGAAAATTTTAACTTGATCTTAGCCGATATTCGAAATTTACCGATAAGAGAAAATAAAATTGATCATATTATTTCTGTCTCTTCTTTTAACTTTATTTATGAAGATATTTTAGATAATAATGAAAAAAATAAGATTTTACAACAAACTGTTAAAATTTTTAAAGAAGTTTTAAATAATAATGGAAGAGTAATTTTAGAATTTTATCCAGAAACAGAGGTTGATATTAAATTACTTATGAAATATTTCAAATTAGCAGATTTTAATGGCTTTCTAGTCCAAGATAATCCAGGTTTACGTAAAGAACAGAATTTTTTAATTTTAGAAAAAGAGGAAAATTAATTACAATTAAATGGAGTAAGAATCTTTTGGGAACATGTAAATTTTGTGGAAAAACGGATACGCTGATATCAGATGTATTAGAAATATGCAGAGATTGCATTTTAAATAAAGAGAGAAAAAAAGTAGAGGATCATGTATTACAAGTTCATAAACAAATTAGAAAAACAGAGGGTTTACCTGAAATAGCCCCAAATATTGATGATTTCAATAAAAAATTTTCCTGTAATTTATGTATAAATGAATGTTCTCTAGAGGAAGGGGATATTAGTTATTGTGGTTTAAGAATGATTAAAATAAATAAATCTAAAGAGATTCCTATACCTTCAAGAGCCTTATCATATATGCATGGATATTTAGATATGAATCCAACCAATTGTTGTAATGCATGGTTTTGTCCAGCTGGAACGGCTAGCGGCTATCCAAAATATTCAGATTTTCCAGGTCCAGAGATTGGAACATATAGTTATGCTGCGTTTATGTATGGATGCTCTTTCGATTGCTTATTTTGTCAAAATGCGTCTCATAAACACTTTTCTAAAAATAATATTAAAAGAATTGATGATTATGTGAATGAATTCATTAAAAATAAAAAAATTTCATGTGTATGCTACTTTGGAGGAACTCCAGAATGCCAATTTCTATTTACAATTGCTGCCTCAGAAAAAATTTTAGAAAAATTGAAACAAACAGATCCCAAAAGAAAAATGCGCATATGTTGGGAATGGAATGGGAGTGGAAATCCAAAACAGGTTGAGAAATGCATGCAAATTGCACTTAGAAGTGGTGGGAATATAAAATTTGATTTAAAGAGTTATCATGAAACTTTAAATCTAGCACTTTGTGGCGTATCCAATAAACGCACTTATGAAAATTTCAAATT
>JAHQWG010000003.1 GCA_029856045.1 Promethearchaeia archaeon
CCTTTGCGACGTATAGCTCCAGCAACACCACCACCAAGTATTAATTGAGAATTAGCTGCATTTACTATTGCATCAGTATTACATTCTGTAATATCGCCTTGTTTTAATTCAATAACCGAATTTTTTATCTTTAAACTGTCCATATCTTTATTTTCTCTAAAAAATTTTAAGGTTATATTGATTACCAGCTAATATTCAATTAGGTTTTGAATACTTTTTGTGAAAATGGTTATTTTTCAGAAACATCCCGAGGTTTGCTAAATATTTCACTAATTTTCTTTTTATCTTCTTCGCTCATACTTTCCATTGCTTCTTTATTTTGTTTGATTAATTCCATCATTACATCTTTTTGTATGATTTGATGCAATACGGCAATATTAATCCTTATCCTTGTAAGTTCAGTAAACATCAGTTTGGCAGTTTCTCTCATTTTTTCTAATTCTTCTTTAGTCATACCCTCTTGACCTACTCCGGGGCAATCCACATCGACATTAGAATAGTTTTTTCCGTCAAATTCCAATGGATAAGTCCTGCAACTGAGAGGTCTATTCTCATAAATTAAACATTCTTTTTTCTCTAGATTATATAAAGGACATTTCTCTTCCAGTAATTCTTCAATTGGAGTAGATGAGAACGGATCTGATGGAGTCACTTTTTGATCTGCATCATCTTTTGGGATTGGGATTGGTTTTAGTATAAGATCCAAATTTCCAGTGGGATTTTTATACAATTCTAAATATGGCATAAAATTCATCAAAACACCATTTCTTGCCCACATTTCTAAATCCCAAAATGTTAGTGGGATAGGACCCCTAGCAGCGCAACACTTATTACATCTTGTGCAATTAAACGTAAATTTCGCTTTCTTCTTTTCTTCCTTTTTCACTTCAGTATCTTTACTTTCATTTAAATTTACTTCTTCATTTTCTTCTTTTTTTTCATTATTTGAACCTTCAGACATATTAAAAAACTCCTCAATTGTTATAAATTAGTTAAACATAACATCAAAAAAAAATTTTTACCTTTAGATTTATTTTTAAAAATAAATACTATGTTAATTTCTATAAAGTAATACTATTTGAAGTTAGTAAAATGAGTTTTGAAGAAGATTTTAAAATTATAAAAAATCTTACTGAGATCCAAGGATGCTCAGGAAATGAAGGAAAAATAAGAGAATATATTAAAAAAATAATAACACCCTATTGTTCGAAAGTAGAGATCGATTCTATTGGTAATTTATTTGGTTTTATTAATGGAGAAAAAATAGGAGACACTAAAGCAAAATTAAATATTTTATTAGATGCACACGCGGATGAGATTGGGTTTATGGTAAGATACATTGATAAAAAAGGTTTTATCAGATTTTCCCAAGTAGGTGGTCAAAATCCACGAATTCTTCCTGGACAAATAGTTACTGTTCATTCGAGTTCGGGACAAGATATTATTGGAATTATTGGAGAAAAACCGTTACATCTTCTTAAACAAGAAGAAAGAAAAAAAACAAGTAAGATAGAAGACCTATTTATTGATATCGGCACTAAAGATGAACAGGAATGTAAAGAATTGGTTTCTGTAGGGGATTACATTACATTCAAGCAAGAGTGTTCAAGATTGATAAAAAATCAGAGAATCTTTGCAAAATCATTTGATGACCGAGCAGGCTGCTTTGTCCTTATGAAATTAATTATGGAAATTTCTCAGATTTCCGATAAATTACCTCATAATTTAATATTTTTATTTTCCAGCCAGGAAGAAATTGGAACAAGAGGGGCAACTGTTGGATCATATAATATTTCTCCTGATATAGGATTGGCGGTTGAGGTAAATCACGCAATTGATTTTCCCGGAATTGATAAGGAAAAATATTTTGAATGTTCATTAGGATCTGGAGTAGCAATAAGAGTAGGGCCAAATATGCATTCAAAATTAAGTAAAACGTTAATTGATCTAGCTAAAAAAGAAAATATTCCCTTTACTTTAAGAGCAGAGCCAGGTATAACCCCTACAAATGCACGAGTAATTCAAATGACTAAATCTGGTGTTCCATGTGCGCTAGTTGGAGTCCCACTAAGATATATGCATACAAATGTAGAAACGATTCAATATTCAGATATAATTCATACAGTGAATTTATTGAAATCTTTTCTATTAAGTGATCTAACAGGGGTATTAATCTTGTAATTAGGATAACAATTCATAAATTTTTAGAAACTAAAAATAAAATTATTCCTTTAAAATTCTTGAGATTTCTTGATTAGCTCTTTTAAAAGTTTCTTTTGATATAATTTGGTGCTCATATAAAGTATTAAACAACTCCTTATCAATAACCTCTTTTCTACCATCATTGAATTCAACAACATCGACTTCTAAATCTAAATAATGAATTTCCGTAGGTCGAATTTCAATAGGTGTATTAATATTATAATATGCACCCTTAAAGGAATCATGACGATCAAAATACTCATTCTTATAACTCCATTCTCCTTCAATGAAATGAACTAAAGCATAATCTCCTCTTTCAATTGGAATATTTAAACCATCATAATGTCCTTCCGATTTAAATCCCCTTTTTACCTTGAGTTCGAATGGAGTTTTCTCACTTTTTTCAATTATTTTCCCTGGCGATAAAGATTCAACCTTAAGTAAAATTTTTTGATGATTTATTGGAATATATGTGTCTTTTTGAAAATATTTCTTATAAATAAATTCAATAAATGAAGAATTTATTCTTTGTTCTTCTTCAGGAAATTTTTCTAATAAATATTCATTGAAATCAATAATCATTTCAAATTTTTGAGATGGGGGGTTAAAGCCAGATTTAAATGAATGATGAAATTGAATAGTTTTACATGTATTTCGCCTAATTTCATCCATTTTTAGTTTTATATTTCCAGAAAATAAATAATGACATGAAATTGTATCTCGATATACAAGTCCAATATCTTGCTTTTGCTTCATTTTTAAATCTATTGATTTCTTTAATTCTAATATTTCATCAAATTCATCTCGAAGGTCTTCCTCATTAGCCTGCATAGCAGCAGTCCGAAAAATGATATCAATTCCTGTTAATTCAAATGATTTTCCTAAATTAAACAATTTTGATTTAAGATTTGATGATTGGATCTTTTTGCTAAATAAGATTCTTGAATTACCTTTTAATAATAATACAAGATAATTTCCGCTTAATGAGTTAAACGGCATTAAAATAGCAGGATTTCTTCCAGAATCTTCCTGAATTATTTGAAAAAAACCTTCGAAATTTTTTTCGTAATAGGAATAAATAATTCCATAATCTGGTTTATAATCAGTTGTTGAGAGATGTTGATTATCTTTACCGTAATCATTTTCTGTTATTAAATCTACAATTGAATAACCCCGATTTTCATACGTTCTTATAACCTTTCCTTTATATATTGAATTACGTGAATATTTTGAAATGAGAGTAACCAAATTTGGAAAATCTTTTTGATTTAAAGGTAATTGTGAGATCAATTCTATAGGATTTTCAATGTGTTTTTTAAATAAAAAAATATAAACAATAATCCCTTGATTATCATTGCGATTTTGAATAGATATTTCCTTTATTTTATTTTCTTTATCAGATAATAAATTAAATCTTTTTTGAATTAGAGGAGATGGATAGATTATATTGTATCCAGCCTTTAAAAAGAGGTCGGTTAAAGCAGTTGAATATATACCACGTATAAATACATTTTTCATTTTAATATATCTCAAAAAGAAAAAATACTATAATTTATTTACTAAATTGATTTAAAAAATTTTATCATTAAAAATAAATAAGTTAAAAAATTTTTAATTAGAAAAATCAATCTTAAATAAATTAAATAAAAACAGAATTATCCATTCATGAAGCCACCAGAAATTGAATTTGAAGGTAAAAAATATATTTTTTCTTTAAAATCTTTAATTATTTTTGCAGTAGGAATTCCATTAATTTCATTTTTAATTTATTTCAGCCATGACTGGGTTTGGCTTCATGATGTAGTAATCCACCAAACAGTCTTCGTCATGAACCTTTTGACAGGGATGGGGGCTGAAGCCGTTTATAACCCTTATGGACCTCACTATTGGTATTTTGATATCCCCGGAAAGCCTAATATTGGCTTCGAAACGTTCTGCACCGGAATTCAAGCAATCGCTATATTTGCAGGAATTATTATCACTATTCCACACTCAAAAGATCCAATCACAAGTAAAAATATTTGGTGGAGAAAACTTAAAGCTCTAATTATCTCTTCTTTAATATTTTATATTGTAAATATTATTAGGATGGTTATACAACTCTATTTATATTATATTGGATATGCTTGGGATGATATACATTATTCAATTTCTGCTGCCAGTTCGTTTATTGCAGCGATTATAATCCTATTACTTCATAAGTGGATTCCAGAATTTATCATATCAATTATTTATGCGGGAATATTAATTAAAAGAAGAATTAAAGGTTCCAAAGAGGTTGAATTAAATACTTTATCAAATGAACAAAATAAAATTGAAAAGATTTAAACTCTGTGAATTGCTAATATGATAGAATTTGAAAAAGAACAAAAAGTATTAACGATTGGAAATATTAAAATTGGTGGTCAACCGGGAGAAAATCCAAATGTATGTATCGGTTCTGTTTTTTATGCAGGACACTCTGCTCTTCTTGATGAAAAAACCGGAAAAATTGATAAAAAATTAGTTGAACAAGAACTTAATGAATTTGTTGATGTTTGTGAAAAAAATTCAATTCCATTTATCATAGATGTTGTTGGTTCTTATGAGGATCCGTTATATAAAGAATGTATGTATATAGCGGATTTGGTGGATTGTCCATTTTTAGTGGATGGATTAAATGATTCATCAAGAATTCCAGTTATGGAGAAATTGGCTGAGAATGGACTGTTAGATCGGGCGATTTTGAACAGTATAGATGAAAGTACTAAAGATGAATCCCTTGAAAAATTTAAAGAGATTGGAGTAAAAAATGCAGTTATTCTAACATTTGGGAGTCGTTATGTTTTTCCAAAGCAGAAATTAAAATTTTTAAGAGAAACTTTATTACCAAAAGCAAATAAAGCGGGTATAGATAATTGTATTATTGATACTGGAGTATTAGATTTGCCTTCAATCTCCATAAATGCAAATACTTCATTTATGATAAAAAATGAACTCGGATTGCCCACTGGATGCGCTCCAGCAAATGCTATTTATGCATGGAAATCAATTAAACAATTCGGGAACGAAGCAAGGATAAGCGCAATTACATCCGCTTCTATATATTGTATAGTTTCAGGAAGTGATTTTATTTTATTTGGACCAATTAAATTTGGAAAATACATAGTTCCATCAATTGCTTTAATAGTATCAATGAATTCTTATTATAGAAAAAGAGTTTTACGAAAAGAGATAGCAGAAAATAATCCATTATATAAAATCTTTAGAGAGTAAAATAATTATTTTCTAAAACTAATGTTGAAATAGGCCAAAATTAATTACTATTTTTATTTTATTTGCTCAATTTTTTGCTTGAAATCAAGATAATCAAAAACTTCCCCACTTTCAAGAATCAACGGAGGATCAAACACGGGGTCTATTCGTCGAAATTTTTTAAGAGATAATATGTTTTTATCATGGGTCGCTATGGTTTGAATTTCCATTCGCTCCATTGTTGCTATTATTAAAGCATCACGCCCTCCGATTCCTATTGTTCTATATTTCTTTAATATATCTATTACTTCAATAATTAAATTTTGATCAATATCAATTAATTGGCAATTTTCTAATAATATTAATGATAGAAGTATTTCTTCTACTTGTGTTTTATTTAATTCTTTATTTTTTTCATGAATACTAAAAAGATTATGAGCAATCTCGATGGGGATAATAGAACTAAGAATAATAACTTCTTTTAATAAGATTTTATCTAACCATTTGAGCACATTACTATGTTCTCTGGCTGTTGTATCATAGTAATAAATCCAAATTTGGGAATCAATCGACAACAATTTAATTCTAATCAAAAATCTTTTTTACAGGAATGGGTTCATCTGTTACTTCTTGTAAATGCTTTCTAAATATTTTAGACCTTTCTATAAATTCCTCTGGTTTTGTAGCCTTTATCATAATTATTGTTCCCTCTTTTACTTGAAATAACAATTTCTCACCAGCTCTAAGGTTAAGTTTTTTTCTTAATTCCACAGGAATACATACTCTCCCCTTTTTATCAATAATTGATTCTGAATTCATAATAAACCACTAAGTGTACCTAAGTGGGATTTATTAATAAATTTATTTAAAATAAAAAAAAGATAATTATGATTCTAAAAAGATTCAGGAAATATATCGAATAATTAAATCTTGAGTTTTTTCTAAAAGTAAAGGTAAGAACTCATCAATTTTTTCATTTTTTTCTTCATTATTCACGAAAAAAAGAAAGAACATTGGATTATTTTCAATTATTGTCTTTTTTATTATTATTATATCATCAGGACTTATTTTATAAATTGCTTCATTTATATCAGTTTCTCTGAATTTTTCCAAAATTTTATACAAATTGGCTATTTGAGGCGCCAGAATTTCAAAAAAACTCTTAACAGAGGCTTTTAAAGGTTGTGATTCAGAGAAGATATATTTTATTTCGCCAAGTAATGAAGGACTATAAAAATCAGCAAGTACTAGCCCTTGTTCATTCATCAACATAGAAATCTCAATTCCAATGTCTTCTGAAAACCTACTTAAATTAAAGTTAATTAATTCTCTGTTTGGAGACAATAATGATAATCCATGAGAATACGAAGCCAGTATCGTATATACTGAAAAAATACTTGTTAAGAAATATTCAATATTTAATTGCTTTTCTTGATTTATCTCTTCAATTTTTTTGACAATTTGATAAACTAAATTTTTTATTTCAGTTGTTTCTTTTATATCTGGATCAACTTTGGAAATTATGATTAACACAGGAATTTCTTGTACATATGTTTTGACATTTTCGAGAATTTGGTTAAAATAATGAAGACTTTCACCAATTCTTTTGGGATCTCTGACATCTATGAAGTAATAAATTAAATCCGCATCATACAAATAGATTGGAGCCTTTTTAAGAAATTTATCTCTTGATTTTTCTTGGCCAGATAAGTCCCACGTGAAAACATGGCTGCCGAATGTTTCAAGATGTTTAATTTCTGCTCCTAATGTAGGTTTTAAACCTAATAATTTGGAATATTTTCGATCAATAGTTAACAAAAAGGATGTTTTTCCAGAATTATCTAGTCCAGCAAGAACGATTTTTAACTTTCTTGAAGATGTTAGAGGTAAAGTGGGGTTTTCCTCAATTTCAAGCAAATTATTGGTTAATTTTGAAAATGTTGGTTCTAATATATTGTTTTCTACATAACCATTATTAATTTTTTCGTCAATTTCGGTTTCAATTTCCAAAATAAATGGTTTTAACCTCTCAATATTATTATAAATAAAACTCCTTTTATTTTCATCAATTAATATTGATAAGGTTGAGGCAATTGGTCTCTCTGAAAAGGTAGTTTTAATAAAATGAAAAAACACTAAACTGGAAACTCCAAAATCAGGAAAGGGTATAATTCCGAAATAATTATAATCGGAAATTTCATTATCAGTAAATAATAAAGAAAGACTTTTAATCGAAATTTGATAAATATCTCTTAAACTCTGCCTAAACGCCCCATCCACATTTTGGTTAGTATTACATTCATCTAAATTGGACAAGATTGATTCAGGGAAAATATATTTAGGTTCAGGACCACGGTCACCATAAATAGAAAATATAACTCCTTTTATACAACTTTCTTTGGGTATCTCTCTCATTAGTTAATATTATACAAACAATGGCTAAAAAAAATTTGTTTTCTAATAAGCATAAAAATATTGAATAATTATATCAAACATAGGTATGATTGAGAAATTAGCTGAAAATATAAGAAACAATGTTGAAATAATCCAAAAACAATCATTAGATCCTATTATAGATTTTGTTAGGACTAAATCATATAAAAGTGAAAGGATTTACAGCGATTACGGTGAAGACAGTGCTTCTATTAAAGAAAATGAGAAGTTATTATTATTCACAACTGATGGACTTCGTTCCGAATTTGTTGAAAATTTTCCATATGGAGCAGGATTTAGTGCAATAATGGTAAGCGTTGACGATATTTATGCATGCGGAGGAATTCCTCTAGCAGCAAGTTTAGTGGTCAATTATAATAAAGAAAAAATTGGTAACGAAATATTTAGAGGAGCTTGCGAAAGTTCCAGGAAATTTAAAGTTCCAATTATTAGGGGACATACAAATCAAAACTCAGCGATTTGTTGTCTAGCTATTAGCATGGTTGGAGAAATAAAAAAGGAAGATTATATTTCCGCAGGAAATGCTCAAATTGATGATGATATAATATTAATTGTAGACTTTGATGGAAAACCTGGGAATGCTAGCAAATATTATTGGGATACGGCTACGTTTAAAACTTCTGAACAAATATTGTATTCAAGAAAAAGTATGAATGAAATTGCTACTAAGCATTTATTAAATTCTTCTAAAGATATCTCAAACGCTGGAATTTTTGGTACATTGTATCAATTACTAACATATTCTAAAGTAGGTGCTAAAATCGACATAGATTTAATTATTCTTCCAGAGCTTCTGAGAGATTTAAATTATTCTATTTTTGATTATTCTAAAATGTATTTAACTACTTCTTTTATAACTACATGCAAGGAGATAAATACAGAAGAGGTAATTAATTTGTTTAAACGATATAATCTAGAAGCACATAAAATTGGTAAAGTAATTAAAAAACCTATTGTAAAAATATATAATAATAAGGATGAAACTATTTTATTTGATCTATAGGTATAAAGTTATT
Organism: Promethearchaeia archaeon; assembly: GCA_029856045.1. GTDB lineage: Archaea > Asgardarchaeota > Lokiarchaeia > Sigyniarchaeales > SOKP01 > 6H3-1. Next base: position 8,907 of record JAHQWG010000003.1, read on the forward strand.
TGTGAAAATTCGTATGAAATTTAATATCTCAAAAAGAGATTTATCAATATTTATTATTCTACTTTTCTCATTTAATTTAATAAATCTATTATTTCTCAATTTTGATAATACTAATTCATTTGAAATTAATTATGAAAATCAGAAAATACCGAAAATTTCTCAATCTGAAGCGAGTGAAAATCTAAGTGTGGAAATTAAAAGTTATAGTCAATTAATTTGGTTTAGTGGCAATGTTGTAATAGAAACATCCAGTAATATTTCAGGATATTTAAAAATTGGTTTATCAGACGGTTTAGGAGGAAGTTATTTTCAGAATTTACAGCAAATAATTCCAATTTCCAATACTTCAGAAAATGAGATTTCTGAAATTCCAATAATCCCTCAAATGTATCTGTTTCCCGGAGTGTATAATTTATCATTTATTATTAATTATATTCCATTAATAAATTCAACTGATGAAACTACTATATTATCTAGCCAATTGCAGATTAATGTTGGATTAGGGCTTCCAATGCTGATAGTGCTGATTATTATATTTGGAATATCATTTACATTAATTCTTACCAAAAAAGAAACCATAAAAGAAGAGATTTTAGCCTATGAGCCAGAAAAACAAATTGAAGATGCTTTGGATGCACCTCAAGGTAAGATTAAATGTCCAGAATGCAAAAAAGTCATCGATGAAGGACTTATATTTTGTCCGGAATGCGGAAAACGGATTCCTGAATTCCTTAGATATCGTCCGGAAACTACTGTTCCTAGTTAGCTGTCTATACAAATTGAATTAATAATATTTTTTTTAATTTAAAATTTTAAAGAATTTGTGACGTGAATCAAAAATGAATTTTAATTATAAAGGAATAATCTCAGTAATAGGTTCTAGCGAAATAGATTCTGAAACCGCTGAAAAGGCTCGAAAAATTGGAAAATTAATAGCTAAGAATAATTATATTCTAGCATGTGGTGGAATGGGAGGAGTAATGGAAGCTGCATGTAAGGGGTGTAAAGAAGAAAATGGTTTAACTATCGGAATTTTGCCGACAGGAAATAAAAATAACGCCAATCCATATGTAGATATTAAAGTTCCAACAGCGCTTGGGCATGCGAGAAATACAATAGTTGCTTTAACAGGTGATGGAATTATAGCTGTAGCTGGAAATGCTGGTACTTTAAGTGAAATCTGTTTTGCATGGGTATATAATAAACCAATTTGTGTATTGACTAGTGTAAAGGGATGGTCATCTAAAATGGCAAATCAAAAATTAGATTATAGAAGAAAAGAAAAAATTCATGGAGCTAATACACCAGAAGAGGCAGTAAAAAAGATTATTGAACTAATTGAAACTAATGAATGAAATATTTCAAAAATAAATTTGTAAAGTCCTAGTCATGATATTCCTTCTTTTTCTTCTTTTTACCTGACGAAGACCACCCACCAGAACCATCAATAGAATCAGCACCAGCAATTGCTGCAACAATAATGAGAACAACAATTAGAACTATAACAAGAAATATCAATAAAAAACATAAGATTCTGAATGCAATAAATATCCAGAAATCATCTTTTATTTTTTTTGTCATTATTGTACCATACAACATAATGATTAAGGATATACTAATTAAATATATCATAGAAACTAGAATTACAATCCAATTAGTGATTGCCATGACAAAAATATAAAATAATAACACCATAATTATACCTATTGCTATTAAAAGGAATTGAAGCCAAAAATATCCAGCTGCAAGAAATTTATCCTTTAAGATAAGCCCCATTATTAATATAATTGCAGTTCCCCATACCGACAAACTAACAAAAACATGAACATATATCGAAAAATCCGAAAGCCATATAAATATAGGAACGCTGAGGACTCCGGCAGTAAAAGCGAACATAAAATAAATAATGAGTCCTGAAATATTTTTTCCTTTTCGGGAAACAATGTAAAATATAACGAATAAAATAGCATTTAGGATAATCATTATAACATATATGGCGCCAATATCCAATAATGACGCTATTTCTGTGAAAATTATGCCAAAAAGGATTTCACTAATTAACCAAATTAAGGATCCAATAAATATAGTTGGCATTACTTTTTGTAAAAATACTGTACGTTTAGAATCAGTAAGAATATATTTAGAAACCATTTTTAACAATCCCAAAAATCTATTAAACTGATAATTAAATTATTATCATTTATGGATTTATAAAGTTATTGATCAATAATTTTTTTTTTAAGAAATATCAGTCAATAATTTAAATTAGTTTTTTTATTTTATTATCGTAATATAAATATATGGCGAAATGTTTTTTTAAAGATATATAGTTAAAAATTATAAAATAATAAGAAATGCAATATCTCAAAAGTGAAGAATTAGCAAAAAAGATTTTGTTTACAGGTTTAGACTTCGCAGGAAAGAGCTCAATTATTCTTGCTCTACAGAAAGAATTTTCAAAGATAGCTATACTCAAACCTACTCGAGGCGCAGACAGGAGCGTATTCTCTTTTTTAGGATATGAATTTAGTACTTGGGACCTCGGCGGTCAGCAGGCTTACAGAATTAATTATTTACGAAATCCGACTAAATATTTTGATAAGACTGAGATTGCAATTTATGTAATTGATATTCAAGATCCAGCACGCTTTGATGATGCAATTGGATATTTAGCGGATGTTATTAAGCAATTTAAAGAACTTGAAATTGAACCTCCACTCTATGTCTTTTTCCATAAAGTTGATCCAGCATTAATTAAAGAATCAAAGACAGATTTAAACAATTTAATATTAGATCTTACTGAAAAAATTAATAATGCCATAGAATATGAAAAAATTAATTTTTATGAGACATCTATTTATGATTTATTTTCCATCATGGCAGCTATTTCGGAAATTTTACTTAATCTTTATCCGAAATCTAACCTTATTGATAAGACTCTTTCCGAATTCGGGAAAAAAATTGAAGCTGAAGGACTTATGATCATAGATGATAATTCATTACTTGTAGGTAGATATTACTCGAATGATGAAATTAAGCAGATTTTAAGTGCAAGTTCTCCATATTTCTTAACATTACATGATAGGTTTAATGAGGCAGATATGGAAGGTTCTCCAAAAAAAGAGGATGAGGGAATGGTTGTACAAAGATTTGGAAAATATTTTCAATTTAAAGAAATTAAGTTCCGTTCTGATCCTGGGGGACGATATTATTTATTGATTGCGAAAGATACTTATGAATTTGATATAAATTTAATAAACGAATTCGTAGAAATTTTCCAAGATATTTTTACAATTTAAAACAGGAAAAACTCATTTGTTCTATAAATTCGAATATACTTGCTCTTTTATTAGTTTATAGAAGAAAAATATTTAACTTTTAATTATTATATTTCAGTTAGAGAAATTTTCTAAATTAAAAATCAGTAAAAATTTGTCCGAAGTGAAGATTGATTGATAATTTGTCCGAATTGTGGTTTTACCAACGATAATCAATCCCAATACTGCCGAAAATGTGGTACCGCAATTTCGAATGTTTTTTCCCCTCCAAAAGTAAAAATTCCAATCTTTAATTCTGAAAATGAAGAAATTATTGGGGATAAACGAGAGGTTAGAAATGATTTACAACCCATTCAGAGAGATACTAAAGTACCCCCAAAACAAAAAGAGCAAGAAAATACATGGACTCCAGATGTTTCAATTAATAATAAATATGATTTTAATCTCAGAAAAATACCAAAGGTTTCAGAAATTGATGAACCTACTACAAGAAAAGGGAGACCTGCTTCAATATTACAAGAAATACCCCCACAACCCTTTTCACTTCAAAGTATTCCATTAACTAATAGTAAAAAGCAATCTTCCCAAGTTCAAAATATTCAGCCTCCAAAAAGAGAAGAAATATCTTCATCAATGACGAATGCAATGCAAACCCTTACAAAAAATCTTACAACTAAAAAGAAACCGATGAGAACTTCACAAGAATCTCTTGAAACTCAACCGGATACAAAATATGAAGAGATCATCTCTAATAATTTGGATGAAATATTAAGAAACATATCAAGATTAGACAAGAATATAGAAGCTTCGGCAATTATTAACCCTGATGGAGTGATATTATCTTCCGCACTTTCAGGAAGAGTAAATGACTCATTATTTGTCTCAATTGGAAAAACTTTATCGGTCATTGGTAATGATATAGTTAATGCATTAAATACAGGAGCCTTAAAATCCGTTACAATTAATGGAACTCATGGAAAATTTAGTTTAGCGCCAATAGTCAGTGATGTTCTTCTTCTAATTTTAACTGGTCCGAGAGGAAAAGCAGGAATCATACATTTAGCTGTTAGCTTATTTAAAAAGCAATTTAAATCATATACGGAAAAGAGAAAATAATAATCACTAATTGCTGAATTTTAAAAAATATTTGTTAAATTTTTTTGAATTGTTATATTAGTTATTATTTCATAAATAAAAAATTTCTCGTTGTAATCAAATTCTTGGATGAATCTGTTTAAATGAAAAATAGATACAATAGGAACTTGAATGTAACTTAATTTAACTTTATTCTCAATTAATGTTACAATCATTGGAATAAGTTTAAAGGGCATAAATGCTTTTATTTTTTGAAGCTCATTTTGATTTAAAAGTATAGTAATTAATTTTGATATAACATCAGGATTTTTTATTAAGGCACGCATTCTTCTTGATTGAAGTTTTGCTGCTCTATTAATTGCTGATAAATTATTTGTCCTACAATTCCAATGTTTTGCATCAATTAAAAGAATCAGTCTTCCCAATATGGCTATTACATCTATTTCATACCGTTTTTGATCAGTTTTACGATAATAATTTGAGTGATCAGTAAATCTAAAATTTTTTATTACTTTAAATTCATTTTTTTCAAAAATCTTTGAAATTAAATCTTCAAATTCTTTCCAATTCAATAATTTTGACAATTTCATTATATCTATATCTAAATATTTAGCAGCCTCCAAAACAAAAAGAGATTTTTGAACTTTAATGTACTCATTATAAAATGTAAGACCACATTCAATTGATACCGAAAAATCTTTTATTAGTTCAATATCATATTGTGAGAAATTCTCAAAAAAATTTTCTTCAAGAGAGATATTAATATAAGTATTTTGAGTTCTATATTGGTCCAATTTACTTATATTGTAATAAATTTTTCGAAAAAATAAAGAAATGGTTTTATATTTATCAGAAAATTTAGAAATCATTAAATTTCAAGGTTGAAATTTCATATAAAATTTTTATTAATCAATTTTTTTAATCCTAAGATAATTTATAATACAACGAGACAATTCAATAAGTATAAAATTTCAATAGATAATATGTGAATATAGAGTGAAAAGCAAAAAATTGGAAGAAGAGTTTAATTTAGTTAAACATATGTTGCCAAATGTTATAAACAGTAAATTAGAGGTTGTCAAATTTAAACCCGAAGCGATTATTAATTCTTTATCACTTGAAACTGATGCAACAAGAGATGAAGCAAATCTTGTAACTCTAGAGGTAATAAGAAAGATTATCTCTGCAAATCTAAAAATTTTAACTGCACCCTTAATCAGGGAATTAGTCAATGCTACATTATTATCAAAAGGGCTTGAATTATATCGATATCAATATACTAGACTAGGATTACCTTTTTATGATTTTGGTAAGAAATTAGAATCTCAAAATATTAGTAGCGAAGATATTTTTAATCATTTAAAAACCGAATATGTGGAAGTAAAAAAATTAATAAATAAATTAAAAAATAGAGAATTTAAGGACAAATCATAAGTTGCGTTATAATAGATTAAGGAAAGTTAATCTTATTTTTTAAAGAGTTAATGATTTCTAACGATTCTTTAATTAAATTAAATTTATTTTTTGGAACCAATTAAAAATAATTGAAGATTTAAATAAGTTAAATAGATGAAACTAGTAAAAATCTATTTATTGAAATAATTGATAGGAAAGGGTATAAGTTGGCTAATAGTCAGAATTCAAATAACGTAAAGAATATAGAAGAGTCTTCTATTATTAAAGCTATTGTTGTATCCATTTTTGATGCGGAAGGGCCAACACCTAAATATTATTATCCAGAAAATTTAAATGAAGAATCACGGCTTTTAATAGCAATGAAAACCATAAGTTTGCTTATGGGGGAGGCAACATATCAAGATGGCAATGCAATAGAAGGCGTTAATTATTTTGGCATTTTACCTTTCCCAGATATAAAATTAAATGGATTGACCTATTTTTTTCTTATATATGACCCTGAAGCAAGAGGTCAAGCAAAAGCATCTACAATTACTATTTTAGTTGACGAGGAAAACAAATCATTTTTCTATGATAATATTAAATATTTACGAGTTATTATTGACAAAGCTGCTTCTCAGATCCAAACTGCTCAGGACTCAAATGAAATGAAAAACATTTTAAATTCTCTACGTATGCAATTATTAAATTTTATCAAAGATTTAAAACACCCATTTTCTCAAACCAGACAAATAAAAATTTTATTTGCGGGATTGGATAGGTCCGGTAAAAGTTCATTTGTTCTTGGAATACAGAAAAAATATTCTGAAATAATAAAAGTCTTACCAACTAAAGGTGTATCAAGAGAGATAAGTGAGTTATTTGGTGCTCAACTCATACGCTGGGAACTTGGTGGTCAGAAAAGCTACCGAGATCAGTATCTTAAGGAAAGCGAAGTTTATTTATATAACGTTGATTTATTATTTTTCTTGATAGATGTTCAAGATTTAAAAAGAAGGGAAGAAGGATTAAAATATTTTAAAAAATTAATTGAATCTCTTGAAAACATTGATGATTTCCCTCCTATTGTATTATGTTTCCATAAGACAGACCCAGACATAAAAAATGAAGAAAAAATTCGTGAAAACATTGAATTCTTAATTATGAGAATTCAAGAATTTACCCAAAATTATTATATTAAAATATTTGAAACATCAATATTTGACCACTGGTCATTAGTCTCTGCCTTTTCCTACGGTATTAGTAGATTATCTCCAAATAGAGAGATTTTTAAAAAGCAATTGGAGTGGTTTGCTAATAAAACAGATTCTGAAGCTATTTTACTCTTAAATGAAAAAGCAATAATTTTATCAAATTTTTCAAGAGATGATGTCTCAGGAAAAGTTTTCGAGATTTCCGCCCCTCATTTTCAAACATTATATAAGACATTTAAAGAATTTAAGATTTTGAAAAAAGATTTCCTTGTATCTTCTGGAATTTCTCAAACTAAAAAGATATTATTTAAGAAACTTAGTATTGGGAAATTTAATTTATATCTTCTCCTATTCATTAGTAGTGAAGATTATATTGAGAAAATTGATGAAAATTTGGAAGAGTTTATTTCAAGAATTGAAGTATTGATACAAACATATATTTAGGAAAAGAAAATTTAACTCCTATTTTTAAAATTCAATAATTGTTAGAATAAGAATAGTTTTGATACATTGCTTCCTTTTTCTTCTTATTTTTACTAGTTTTTATAAAAATGTAAATTATAACTAATAGAGTTATTAGTAAAATTAATCCGACTATAATATACATCATAGTATTATCTTCTATTAAATTTACTTCAAGCACTTTAACGTTTATTAATGTATCATACTTGAAAATTGCATTAGATTGAAATACAGGACTTGGAAGAACCGAATATTCACTAAATATTGATAAAGATGGAACTTCGAACCATGCTCCAATGTTCGCGGTTAAATGAATAAAGTCCATATAATTAAAATAGTTAAATCCAGCGCTACCCCAAGTTGGATCACATGGTATCCATCCTAGATTCGGGACGTAATATTCTAACCAAGCATGTAATAAAGCATTAGAATCAGGTTCTCCTGCAGAAAGTTGTGAATTTTTTAAAAAATTGCTATAATAACTCCATTCTGTGCCAACTATTGGATTATAGTTTGGTGTAGCTTGACCAGAAGCAGTAACATTGCTTAAAATCATGCCCGTGCATTTTCTAGCTGGAATTCCTTGGATTCTTAGTAAAGTAATCATCAAATCAGAGAATTCACTACAATCTCCCTCTTTATTTTGATATGCCCACAGGGCCCCCCATTCTACGGGTTGTCCTACATATTCTATATTTTCAGAAACATAATCGTAAATTGCTTTAGCTTTATCAATTGGGTTGCTTAATCCTTCAGTAAGGCTATTAGAAAGAGCTATTAAAGTGGGGTCATTCATTTCAAAGAGTGGTTCTGCTTGACAATAAAGGTCATGAATTATATCTGAAGTGTTATACGCACCAATATCTCCCCCAGGAACTCCCTCATCAAAAGAAATTTCATTCAATGTTATAACGTATTTCTGATTAATCGAAATAGGAGCACTATTCATATTATTAATTGTTCTATTAAATAAATAGTAATGATTACCGAATTTATCTGTTTGAGTAATTATTTCAGTTCCATTACCTTCAATTGAATGAGTTTCTAATGACGATACTTGTATCGGGGGAGTAAATACATATTCGCTAGGAATACGATTATCAAAAAAAGAGTTTTTTAAATAAAAAGTATAAGAATTTGTACCTAAACGAGTTAAAGTCCAATTAATCGTAATTTCGTAAGTAACATTTTGAATCATATTATAATGTGTTATTCCTGGGTATTCTGATTTAATCGAAACTTGTTCTAAACCTTTCACAAAATTAAAGTGAATAAATGAGAGATGACAGAAAGTTAATTCAAATAAAATAAATGTTAATATAATTGTTTTTTTTTGCATAATATTATAATTCTTATTTTTATCGATCTAATAAAGTTAAAAAATATAAAATTGACTATTTTAAATCGGTAAATTCCATTCAAAAAAATCATTAATCTAAAAGAGGCTTATGTTTGATTTATAAAGTATTTTTGATAGATGGGAGTGATGGTATTCTTATTTTAGAAAAATCTTTTAAGGAATTTAATAAAAGTAAAAACTTAAAAACAGAATTATTAACTGATTTCTTTAAAGAAGTAAATAAGATGATTGATGATTTACAAGATGCCATGACCAAGGGAAGTAGATTAGGTGATACAAATAGGATTATTTCTGGAGATTACTCCACGATAATAATGTATTACCATTCATTGTCTCATGTGCTATTTTGCTCAATATCTGATGATGATGATGATAAAGAAAAACTAATAGAAATACTACAAAATTTTGGGTTAAAATTTTATGAAAAATATGAAAAGGATTTAAAGAAATTTAGAAAAACCTCAGAAAAAAAATATTTTTTAAGTTTTATTGATGAAATAGATATATTATCAGTTAGAGGTCGTGGGGCAGAAATATTACCAAAACTGATTATAGCAAAAAATGTTCTTGAACGTATCAAAAATATGGGTATAATAAATGATAAGGAACTAAAAATTGCTCTAGAATGTAATGGAAAAAAGTCCCTTCTTAAAATTTCAAGGAATTTAAGTATAGTCGAGAGCAAAATAAGAGAGAGTCTTAAAAAATTGGAAAATTTAGAAATTATTAAATTATAAAAACTCATATTGACAAAAAAAAAAGAAAATTTCAAAAATTCATCTTAATTAATAAACTCACAATTAATAATTTTTGAAAAACTGTAAAAATCGAATTATCATGGTACAAAAACCAATAGTTATATCACCAAGTAGAAAAAAGGATTTTAAAAAAGGAACCGGTTTTTCACTTAGAGAGGTAAACAAATCAAATAAAACATTGCAAGATTTGAAAAGTGCAAAAATAAAGATTGATTTTCGCCGAAAATCAGAATATCAACAAAATATTGAATACTTAAATAATTTAAAATTAGATTTGAAGAAAAAACCAAAACGTGAGCCTTATAGGAAAAAGGAAGAAAAACCTAAAAAAATAATAAAAAAGAAAGTAATTAAGAAACCCCCAATAAAATTAACTTTATTAAATAAATTAGGCCCATCTACTGAAAAAAAAATGATTGAAATTGGAATTCCTGATGTTCAAACATTAATTAAAGAAGATCCTAAGGAAGTGGCTAGCTTAGTCTCAGGGTGTTCGGAAGAGCGAGTGATTAAATGGATTGAAGAAGGTAAAAGATTAGTTGAATAATTATACTAAATAAAGAAAAATTAGTGCTATTATTTTGCAAAAAAATTATTATATTTATTCAAATGATAAATGTAAAATAGTTATAAATAAAACTCCCATCTGGTTCGAAGAAGTAAAAGTAGAAGGGAATCATGAAAAAGGAACAATATTTTTCGAATCTCATGAAGAATTTGACGAAAATTTTGGTAAAAGTGTAAAAATTGAATTATCATGGTACCCTAAGGAAAGAGAAGAATATTATCATGCTAGAGAAGTACAAGATTCTATTGATACTTATAATAGCATTAATATTGTAGTTACAAAAAAAGAGACTATTTGGCTCTTAAGTCATGAATGTACATATTGGTTTGGAGCAAGGATTAAGATGATACGAAAAGGTTATTATCCTTCAAAAATCATTCACTCAATATTTTTTTGTGAAATTACTGGGCGTGTTATAACTATTCATTTTGAAGTGATTAGAAAATATTACTTAAATTATGAGAAATATATAATTGAAATGCTTCAATCGATTATATGTCATTAAATAATAAATAAATTCTTATTTTTCTGATTTTTCTTTTTGTAGCCAAATAAAAAAATTGTCATTATTTGTGGGTCCCCCTAAGATTGAGAATTTTCGGATTTTAAAGTGTTTAGTTAATTTTTTAACTTCTTTTTCTGAAAATAAGTGATAATAGCGAGTGTAAGATCCTTTATTATTCGATTTTTTCCAAGGTATAATTATATCACCAAATTCTTGTAATCCCTTACCGTATTGAGATTTCCTATATTTAGCGGAGAATATCCTTTTTAACCAATCTTTTATGAAATATTTTCGAAACCTCTTTTGCCATTTTCGCCATACAGATAGGATAAATGAACCATTTTCTATCATTAAGTTTGGGAGTTTAAGCATAAAATCTGAACGAATTTTTTTGTTGTATAAGTGGTGAATCGAAGCGATTGCAAAGATATGGTCAAATACTTCTTTTCTAAAAGGAAGGAAAATTAGATCAGACAATATTATTTCGATTTCTCTTGTTTTTAAGCGACTATTCCTATTTCTAATTAATTCATCTCTTTGATTTTTAATAATTTTCAATAATTCGATCGAATTATCTAATCCGATTATTCGAAAATCATTTTGTTTACTTCCAATAATTGACATATTCCTACCATTTCCACATCCAGCATCTAAGACTATTCCACTAACGTCAAGATTATCTATTATAGATTCATAAAATTCTTTAAACGCTCTCCAGGGCTTCTTCCTTTTCAAATCAAAATCTTTTGCAAAACAATCATAAAAATTTTTTTTCAAACTCTTAATCAAGTTTGAAAATATACTAAAATATAAAAAAATATAGATACTTCTATAAAATATGGAAAATGTTGATAATTTCTTTCAAACTTTTAATCAAGTGCTTGGAGAAGATCTTTTAACTTATTTTGGAAAATTTTATAATTATTTATCTGATTTATTTGTAGAAGCTTATATTAAATTAGAAAATAAGACTAAAAATGATGATTTTATAACTTATAAAAAAAATATTGAAAGTATTTTTGAGGTCATTTCATTAGGATTAAGAACAGTTGGTGTTTCAAGAGATGAGATTACCTCATTTAAAAATGATTTTCTTAATTCGATTAAAGATAAATATGAAAATATTGAGAAATATAGTCAAATATTAGATTTAATCTTGAAACCAATAATAGAAGCTTCTCTCATAGAAATTATTATTCAATATCTTATAAGTGAAGATAAAACCCAACTTTTAAATCTCAATGTTTTCAATTTACTTCCAAGAGGTTTTATTGAGAAAGTTGAGAATTTTAAAGAATCTTATGTCTCACCTCCAATTCTTGTTTTTTTAAAAGGTGATAAAATTAAGAAAGAACCTTCTCCAATTCCAGTTGAAATTGAGAAAATACCGACAAGATTTATTAAACCTGCAGAAAAAGCTATAATGGACCTTTTAGAAAAACTAAAACAACAAAGAATCGATAGTGAAAAAATTCTTGAAAAAAAGATTCCTATCGAAAACAAAGATGAAGCCGTGGAGATTTTAAAAAAAATTAGAAGAATTCGAGATGAAGATCTCTCTCTTATTGAATCAACTGAAGCTAAACAATCAATTGAGGAAATAAAAATAAAAGAATCAGTAGATATTAGAAGTGAAATATTTATTGAATTTTTTGGTAATTTTCCTCAATTATCTCCAATTGTTAGAAATAATATTAAAATTAATAATGAAAATTTACAACAATATAATTTTAAAGAGTTTCAAGATTTAGAGACATTCTATTATTTTATTTGTTCTTTAAAGATGATGGGGTTAGATTTTCCTTATTCTAGAGATGAAATCGTTAATAGATTGCAAAATTTTATCTCTAATAAAATTTTTTGCACAGGAATTGATTCTGTCCCTGATCCTTTAAATGTTTTTTTTGGAACTGCAATTTTTTCCGAGTTTAGTTTATTATCGCATAAAAGTATTGACATCGGAAAGATAAAAAATTTTATTTATGGAGAGCTTTCTGATTTTAATCCCTGGAAATTACATCTAAATACATATTCTTTATTAACTCTTAAAGTTTTAGAAAAAAATGGAGTTTCTTCCCAAAAATTTTCCCAATTAGAATCCAATTTATTAAAATATGATATAAAAACAGCCGAAGACTATTATCCAAATATAGATTTATTTGATAAAATTCTTTCTCTTAAATTATTAAATAATTTTGGTGATTTAAGCGATTTTTCTCAAGAATTTCTCAGACAACTTAAACAAAATATAACAATAAATGGGTCTATTAGTTACAATCTTACTGACACTGCAAAATTTTTGTTAATGGCATCTCTATTAAATTTAAATAATGAAATAAAAGAAGAAATAAATCAAATGAAAAATTACATACAAAATGGAACAACACTCTTTAATAATCCAAAAGATCTCAAAAATTTAAATTGGAATCTTGATAATCTTGGATTTAAAATAGAAATTAGGATGTTATATTGGATATTATTAGCATTATCTCAATTCCCAAATCCTTAATTTTCAATTATTAATCTTTTCATCTTATTATCATACTTTAAGATGGTTTTTATAAAATTTCGCGCTGTAGGTTTGATTCTTCCTTTCTCCACATTATTATTCCAAATTTCAATAAATTTACTATTTTCCTTTAATTCTTCTACAACTCTCTTACCAATTTTTACCCATTTTTTATTACTAATATATGGAGCATTAGCTGAAATGCCTTTACAATATTCTTTTGCTTTTGTTGTATAGAACATCTGAATATTGATTTTTGAACTAGAACTTTTTATATTTAATACTTTAAACGTAAAAGGAAATGTTCGACAAAACATAGGGCGTAAATTATAAATTTTACACTTTTTTTCATCTAGGAAAATACATTCCCCAGTAGATTTTTTTAATAGCCCAACAAAAGCGTTTCCTTTTTCGGTGATTATCGACGGAATTACCATCTTTTTAAAAAAATCATTTGAAATATTTTTTTCATATATATAAAAACCCAAAATTTCTAAAATTTCATTAAAAGATAAATTTAATCCTTTAGTTATTCTTAATATATCAAGATAAGTTACATTAACTATTGTTTTTTTATCGGAACAGCAATTCGCGCAATAAACACATCGAAATTTGAAACGATCCTTTTGCATTTTAATATATTAAAATAAGAAAGAATAGTTTTTAATTAATCTAGAGAAATTCCTTTTTTAACATACTAATAATGTCATCACGATCTGAATTATCAATATCTTTTGCATCTTTACCCATTGAGTTGAATTTATCAGGGGGGACTTCATGAAAAAGAGATAGAATTAGGATTATTGCATTTTCAACAAGTTTATAATTATTATATAAATTTTCGATTTCTTTCTTTTTTTTCAAGAAGCCCATTAAATTTATATAAGTTTGATCTTCCCAAATTTCTGTTTCTTCATCGGTTCTATTTTTTTTGTTAAAAAATTTTAGAATTTGGTCATAGGCTTCCAATTCTTTACCGCCGCCGCTAATAGTACTCAAACCTTTTTAATATTTTTTTATTATATCAAAAAATTTTTAATAATAGTTCTTATATTTCAAATTTTTAAAACTCCTAAAAAATGCGCATAATATGCGCATAATATGAACCGATAACCAATTTTGTCGTATATTATTATTACTCCTTGAATATTTATTATTTTTGTCGAAAAATAAAACACAAAATTACTCTAATTTGCATATCTTGATTTATCACTAAAAGAACTTTTTTTTTACTAAAATAGTAACCTTTAATTAATTTCTAAGCTAATTTTTTAAAAAATGGCATCAGAAACTAATAAGAAAAAAATAAAAAATCATAATATTCTTCTTTATTTAATTAGTTATCTTTTAATTTATTTTGTTTCATTTGGTATTCCAGGAATTCTATTCATTGTGTTTATTAATTTTTTTTTTATTCCACATGTGTTAAATGTTTCAAATTTTCTGGATCTTTTTACAGATCAAAATTCACTTATTTGTTTAATATTATCTCCAATTATTATAATTGTATGTTATTTATTGCATTTACTCATAATAGCCATAAATTTAAAGTTAATCTATCATTATACAGAGAAAAAAGTTCCTACTAAAGATGGTATAATTCCAAGAGATTTTCCCAATAAAGAATTGCAATTTTATCATGTAAGATCATTTATTATGAAATATCCAAAATGGGCTTTTTCAAAAAGTCCATTCCCTTGGCTTACTGTTAAATTATTTAATTTTATTGGTACAAACCAGATGGGAAAAGGTACAACACTTGAAGAACAAGTCGTTGGTGAGAAATTAATCAAAACGGGAAAAAATTGTTATTTTGGAGTAAATAGTGTTTTAGCTAGCCATTTAGTAGAAGGAATTTATGGAAATGTGAATCTATTTACCATTAAAGTGGGAAATAATGTTACGTTTCCAGCATTTGGAATGGCAACTCCAGGTACGGAGATTGGTGATAATGTTGTTTTACTCCCATTATCAGCTGCTGCAAAACATAATCAATTGAAAGGAAATAACTATTATTTTGGAATCCCAGTAAGAAAAATATTCACTAAAAAAATAAAAGAATGCACAGGATTAACCGAAAACCAAATCATAAAAAAAAAAAAAAAAAAAAAGATATGTAATGATATGAATGAATCAACTGAATCTATGGAACTAACTATCGATGTTCTTACAGGAAGTGGAATGCCTAAGGATGCTTTAAAATTTTTATGGCTTTATATTCCGATTATTTGGTTTGCAGGAACAGTAACTTTATTTCAATTCACATCCTTTTGGAAGGATTATATTAATATTCCTATACTTTTTTACTTACTATTACCATTTGTGATATTTGGAGATATTTATATTTTTCTTGGTCTTTCATTGTTTTTTACTAAACTATTATTAATTTTTATAAATCTTATTCATAAACCAAAAGAAGGAATTTTTCACATTAGAGAAGATAGAAGAGTTTATATTTTTTGGTGCATCAGAAAATTACTAAAAAAATTTGTAATATGGTTTGCAAGAAATACCCCTCTCCCATATGTTGATATTATAGCTTTTAGATGTTTGGGAGTGAAAGTGAATTTTTCAAATTCAATATTAGACAGCTGGTTAGATTTAGAATTTATTGAAGCTGGAAAAAAGGTTTTTATTGGGCAAGGTTCAACGGTTTGTAGTGGCATCGTTGTTGGAAATTATTTAATAATCAAAAGGATAATATTTGAAGATCTCGCTATAGTTGGGGGTCATTCTGTTGTTTCTCCAGGAACAATTATCCGAAAAAACACAATATTGGGTGCTGCATCAATTACTAGCTTTAATCAAGAATTAGAAAAAGATTGGGTATATATGGGGATTCCAGCAAGAAAACTTAAACTAAATAAATATGCTGAGAGTAATAGAGAGATTATTATAAAAAAGGACGTCGAATTAAAAGAGACATCTATAGTTAAATATGAAAAAATAGAAAATAAAGAAGGTGAAAAATAACGGCGACTCCTGTATCTTTAAAAATAGCTCCTTTTACTGCAAGTGTTATAGCTAAAAAGAGATATTTTATTATATATTTCATTTTAATATGGGGAAGTTGCATTCCTCCCATTTTACAATTTTGGTTTTTTTGGAAAATTCTAAATATTAATGAATTATTATTTTTTGCTCTTTTGCCATTAGAATTTCTTCTTTTTTATTTAATTTTAGTTTTTAGTTCAATATTTTTTGCAAAAATAATCTTAATTTTTGTAAATTTATTTCATAAACCTCGAGAAGGTGTATTCAAAAGAGATCCGAAAAATAGAGATTATTGTTATTGGAGTCTTCGATCAATGATTATAAAATGGCCAGCATGGATAAGTCATTCATTCCCCGTTCCTTGGCACGATGTAATTTTAATGAAAGTATTTGGAGTAAAAACTAATTTTTCAAATTCAACTTTTGATGGATGGGTAAATTGTGAATTTATTGAATTTGGAAGTAATATATCGGTTGGTCAAGCTGCGATAATATTATCTTCAATGATTATTGGCGATTATTTAATCATTAAAAAAGTTAAAATAGGAGACAATGTAATCATTGGCTCGCATTCAGTTATTTCACCTGGAACAATTATTGGAAAAAATTGTATCCTTTCTGCATTTTCTTATACTATGGTTGACCAAGAATTAGAAGAAAGTTGGGTCTATATTGGGATTCCAGCAAAAAAATATAGAGAAAATAAATTCATAAAGGCTGAAAAAGAGTTAAAGATTAAAAAGAAATTAAGTGTATCAGAAAAATGGGATAATTTTATTGAAAAAAGAGAAGGTATCACTTCAAAATAAGAAAATATTAGAATAAATTAAATTTAAAAGAAATTCTCCGTAAATTAATCTAATTCCTTTGGAATATATCCATAAGTTTCTTTAAATTTATTTTTAACAGCTTTAAAAGTATATTCTTGAGATTGACCCCCCATTGATTGAACAACAAAAGAACCAATAACGGATCCTAATTTACAAGCATCTTCTAATGACATTCCTTTAATTAACCCCGTTAAGAAACCAGAACGATAACCATCTCCTGCTCCCGTTGGGTCAACGACATCATCAACTTTACAGCAGGGAATTTCACACTTAATATTTTGTTCCTTAGAATATAAAATCGAACCCTTTTCACCCTTTGTTATTATAACAATTGGAACCAATTTGTAAAGCTCCTCATCAGAGAGGTTAATTTTCTGTTTAATAATCTCAATCTCATTTTCATTGCATATTAATACTTGAGCTTTTTCAATAACATTAATCAATTCTTGACGTTGAAATAATGGGAGCACTTGTCCGGGGTCAAAAATGAAAGGTATTCCAAGTTCTTTCAACTCTTCTGCAAAATGAACCATAGCAGGAACACTCTGAACTGAATTGATAGCATAAAAATATTCACTGGGATCTTTAATTTTTGATTTTAGTGAAAATTCAACGTTTTTGTCCAATGCTCCACCATGGAAAGTTATCATTTGATTTTTTGAATTATCATTTATGACAAAACATGCTGCGGTGTATAAATCATCATATATTTCAATAATTTGATTTATCTTATCAAATTTATCTATATGCTCCTTATAACCAAGGCTTATAAAATCCTTCCCGACTGAACCACAAATATCACAATGAACACCCAATTTACCAATATGATAAGAAATGTTACCTGCCGTCCCTCCAAATTGACAAACTCTAGAACTAGCAGTAACCACTGATTGATATTTACGATTCTCTATATCAATACTAACAGCATCTAAGAAGTTTTTATCGAAATCCATAATATAATCATATGCAATAGATCCCAAAACAAGAATTTTTTTCTTAGTCATACTATATTTCTTAATTAAATATGCTAATATTAAAAATTGATCTTAAAATTGTTGTTGAAATACATATGTGCACTATTTAATGCAAAATCAAAAAACATAAAAGATTTCTAATTTTTTCTTACTTAATGGTTGATGATCAACAAGACTTTGACAAATTTGATACTTTATTCCATCCTAAACATATAGCTTTTATTGGAGCTTCAGAAAAATCAGCTCTCGGTTCTATGCTTTTTTTGAGATCTTTTAAAAACTCTCAATGGTCAGAAACATTTTATCCAGTTAATCCAAGAAGTGAAAAAATTCTTGATTGGAAATGTTATCCCTCTGTTCTAGATGTTCCATATCCTGTTGACACGGCTTACATTTCCACAAAGACAAAATATATCCCAAAAATAATGAAGGAATGCGTTGATAAAAGAATTCCTTGGGTGATAATTTTTTCCTCTGGATTTTCTGAGACAGGAGATCCTGAGAGAAAAAAATTAGAAGGGGAAATAGTGGAGATAATTAAAAGAACTGATACAAGAGTTATCGGTCCCAATTGTTTAGGACCTTTTAATGGAGAAACGGGGATGGCTTTTACTTTTTCTACTCCATTTGGAGTTCCTGGCTCAGTTTCTTTTATGAGCCAATCTGGAGGGCACCTCACTCAATTAGTTGATGTGGGTTTCAAACGTGATCTTAGATTTCGATATGGTATTTCATTCGGTAATCAGATAGATTTAAATTGTTTAGATTTCTTAAGGCATTTCCGTAGAGATATTAAAACAAAAATAATTGCTATATATTTAGAATCTTTTGGATCCGCAAATGGTCATGAATTTTATTTGGAATTGAAAAAGACAACTAAAACTAAACCAGTTATAATTTGGAAAGGTGGATTTACAGAAGATGGTTCTCGTGCGGCCTTTTCACACACAGGAGCTATGGCTTCAAATCAAAAATTATGGGAATCAATGGTAAAGCAAACAGGGGCCATATTAGTAAAAAATAATGATGAATTTTGGAATATAATAAAAACTTTAGAATTATTATCCTCAAATCATCTTCCTAATGGAAGAAATGTAGGAATTATCACCCCTGGTGGTGGATCATCGGTAAATGTTACAGATTTATTTGCATTTCACAATCTAAAAATTCCTTTATTAACACTAAATTCTCAAGAAAAAATTGCAAATATTTTGCCAGATATTAATGTGAATATCAAGAATCCGATAGACTTAGGGGCTTCCGGGTTTATATTGGATATCTTTGCAGATTGTATAGAGATTGTAGTTGATGACCCAAATATTGATATAGTTATCGTCCCATTATGGCCAGATCATTTGTATCGACATGTTTTCAATAGAATGATTAAAATTCAAAAAAGGATTTCAAAACCATTTGCTTTTTGCTTGCCTAGCATTGCAGATTCTATTGAATTGGCAAAAAAATTTAATGGTGTTAAGAAAAATTTACATAAAAACCGTGTTCTTTACTTCTTTTCTTTAAAAGAGGCTGCAAAAAGTATTTCTTTATTTTGTGATTATTGTGATTATTTAAATTTTGGAAGATAATCTTTTTGCAGCTCAACCATTTCGTTAAATATTGCTTCAGCCATTTCGGCATTTCCAACATTTGGATCAACGGTTAAACATTGTAATGCTATCTCACGGGATCTTTTTATAACAGCTTCAATACATAAATCCTGCACACTTGCTTCGATGCGAAGTAATGCTGCTATACCTTTAGGCAAATTACCGATTTTTATACCATGAACCCCATCACCATCAACCCACACAGATCCTTCGATTATTAAATCTTGAGGTAAATTATCTACAAATCCATCATTCGGTATATTTACTGAACTTTCATAACTCTTTTTACCTGTAATAATTGCTTCAATTATCGGAATCGCACGCTCGCCAGTAGAATGTTTTGGTAATAACCTCAACCCTTTAAATGTTCCTTTTTTAAAACGTCTATGAAATCTCATAATGCGATCATAAATTGCCTTTCCTTCTTGGTCAGTCCGGTTAATCCAATCGATCATGTCTTGAGTTTCTGTAAATTCCTCTCCAAATTGCAGATATTCACCTAGATGATTATCACATGCATAAGAGAAATATCCAAATCTCTTAAAAACCTCAAATGTTAATTCAGAATATTCAAATCGATCTTTAACTTTATTAAGATATTTTAACGCTATATTATTAAATTCCGGCATTAAAGTTTTACCTGTTTTAAAATCCTCTAACCCAATTAAAAATCCAAAGTGATTTAATCCAAAAGCAGTTATTTTGAAATCCTCGAGTTTTCTATTAAATATCTTTGGAAGAAATTTATTTAAATAACCAATTTGATGGCAAAGACCAATAAATTTTAAATTTTTCGTGCTTCTTTTAATTGCTAAGCAAACACGGGACATAGGATTTGAAAAATTAATTAAAAATGCATTTGGACAAATCCTTTCAACATCTTTCACGATTTCTATAATTGGTGGAATTATTCTGAATGCATGAAAAGTTCCTCCAGGACCTCCACATTCCCCCAGAATCTGCATTGAGCCATGTTTTCTCGGTATTTCATAATCTTGCCTCCATAATTCCATTCGATCACCAACCTCTATAGAATTTATAACGAAATTAGCATTTTCAAGGGCTTTTTGACGATTTGTAGTGCGCTCGATCGTGAAATTCTTCCCTAATTTTTCACTTTCATTAACAGTTAATTCATAAATTATTTCTAATTTCTTTTTATCAATGTCATGCAATAAAATAGTTGAACCTTGTAAAATATTGCTTAAAAAAATATCAGCGAGCATTGAGGGTCCAAATGAAGTACTGCCCGCTCCAATTAATACAATACGGTGATTCGTCATTTTATTTTAGCCTTTCTTTTATTTACTGAATTTATTAAAAAAAATTAAAATTTTTAATAAACAATTAAAAATAATGAAAACTATATGTTATAATATAAATTATTTGATTATACAAATAACTGTTTATTTAAAATTTTAATGGGTTCATAAATTGACAAAACCGACATTGTTCGGTACTTCTGGAATTAGAAAGGTTTTCAAAAATTACGGGGGAACTGAAGCTCATTTTACTCCAGAAATGGCGTTAAAGTTAGGATTAGCTATAGGTTCGTATATTAATGGGGGTGTTGCAATAATCGGCAAAGATATCCGCACTGCCGCATTACCTATTGAACACGCATTAATCGCTGGTCTTATTAGCACAGGATGTAAGGTTAAAGCCGTTGGCATAGTTACAACACCAACTCTTGCAATGTCTTGTAAAATGCTTAATGGAGATTGCGGAATCATGATTACTGCATCACATAACACTCCTGAATATATTGGTGTCAAGCTATGGAACCCATCTGGCTTAGGGTTTTCAGCCGAACAGGAAGAAACAATTGAAGAGATATATAATAAAAAAAAGTTTAATAAAACTGATTGGACTGGAATCGGAAGCGCCACTCCAATATATGATCTTAACGAGTTTCATGTAAATGATATCTTAGAAAAAATTAAAATTCCAAGAGATAATCAACTCCATTTAATCGTAGACCCTGGACATGGTTCCTCATGTGATATTCTCCCAATAATTCTTAATAATTATAATATTAAATATATGACAATTAATTCGCAAATGGATGGATCATTTCCAGGAAGATTATCTGAACCTAATAAAGAAAATTTAAACCAATTAAGTAAATTTATTAAAATTTCAGATGTCCAAGACATAGGAATTGCTCTTGATGGTGATGCGGACAGAGTTATTTTTATTGCTGAAGATGGTAAATTAGTTGACCCAATTAGATTACTTGCTTTATGTGCTAAAGACATACTGACAGAAAATGGCGGAATACCAGAAAGAGATCGAAAAATCGCAACACCAATTAATAGTTCAAGTTTGCTTGAAAGATTTCTTGAACCATTAGGTTATGAGGTAATTAGAACTGAAGTTGGAGACATTAAAGTTGCAACAGCATTGAAGGAAAAGGGGGGCATTCTTGGTGGTGAAACCAGTGGTACATATATTTGGCCTAAATACCACTACGGACCAGACTCTCTTTTAACGATAGCATATGTTTTAGAAATGGTAAATAGAAAAGGAAAAACATTAGAAGAATTATTAAAAGAGATTCCAGATTTTCCATTTGTACGAGAGAGTTTTCAATTAAACGAAGATATTCCTTTTACTAAAGAAGTAAATGAAGAAATAATAACAGAAATGAATATTTTATTTCAAGATTTAGGCAAAGACCATGTTAAAATAAATAAATTAGATGGTGTTAGATTTGATTATGAAGAAGGGTGGGTAATGATTAGAAGATCTGGAACTACTCCCGTTTTAAGAATATCTGTAGAATCAACGATAGATATTCCTCATGCTAAAGAAATATTTCAGATGATTGTAAAAAGAATGGATAAATTAGGTTTGATAAAGGAAAATTAAATTTAATTATTAGTTAAAAATTTAAATTCAGTTTCAATTATAGAACCTTGAGTAAAGCATCTATATCTAACCAACCTAATTTTTCATGAATAATTATGCCCTCAGAGTTTATAATAAACTGCCCGGGTGATTGTTTTTCCCAACCTTCATACTCTCCATGTTTAATTCCAAATTTTGTTGCTTCCTTAAACTTATCACGAACTTGTTTAACTGCTTCCATCCCCATTATTCCTAATCCATAATCATTATATAGTTCATTTTTTGAACTTGGAATAACTGGAAATGTAATTTTTTTCTCCTCGATAAATTGTTTTGCTATTTTTTCACCAGATTGTGAAATATATAAAATCTTAGCATCTTTCGCTTCTATTTCTGACTTACGTTCTAATAAATTTTTTAGATCTAAATGACATATGGGGCAACCAAAATACCTTGAGAAAATAAGAATAATTTTTTGCTTTCCAATAAGATCAGATAAATCAATAATTCCAGCATTATATGAATCGATTTTAAAAAGTGGTGCTTTATCTCCAATATTTAATTTTCCCATAGAATAAATCACTTTAGTTTTATATTTATTTTTTAGAATTCTGAATTTCTTTTAATTGTTTTGCATACTCTTGAATTAAACAGCTAAGTTTAGAAAACTTATTTCTATCACCTTAACAACAGATCTCAAATATGTTTTTGGCTTTTTACAAATAAGTAAATTTTAATTAATTAAAAAATTAAATTCTAATATTACAATAAAAAACACGTGCTAATATTAAACATCAAAAAAAATACATTTATTGAAGAAGACTGAAATTTTAATTGTAGTTGGAATAGCGTATCTTAAACCTATAAAAAGCCAAACATAAAAATTAACTTTAACAAAAGTGTAATGATATAAATGAATGAAATAGAGAACCATATAAAAGAATTGATAAGAATTTTAAGTATTTTGAAGGGAAAAAGAGAGTTATTTGTAAATAAAAAAGGGTACGATTCAATAATTTCTGTATTAGAGAAAGAACTTGAAGCTTGTAGATCGATCTTAGAGGTGGAGTAAGAATTTTAGGAATTAATATAAAAAATTCTAAGATAAAATGAAATAAAAGTAAATTTAATAAAAATTTAAGGTTTTAATAATTCCCAATTGATATATTTTTCTATAATTTCTAATGCAATCTGTTTTTCTTCTGGTTGAATTCCCGGTTTAATTCTTTCTATATTATATAAGGTCGTGTAGGTATCGCTGGGGCTTAACAGGAGCGGAATCCCTAATTCATCTGCTTTTACTTTAACTGAGATGTCTGGTTGGATATAGCCAGTTAGGATGATTACAGAAACATTAGATTCGAGAGTGGCTAAAATTAACTCACTTCTATCTCCACCAGTAATACAAGCAGCGTTTACACTCTGTCTCACATACTTCATAGCGCTGGGAACATCCATAGCTCCAACTAATATTGATTTAACATTTTTATTCATAGATTCATCAGGCGGATTGTTTATTAATTCAGCACCAATGCCTTCCATAATTTCTAAAACTGTAGGTTCTGATAATGAGGGATCTTTTTGAATTATACCTACCAAAGGGATCTCATATTTTTCGATATGTTTTTTCTGTAATTCTTTGACTCTTTCTACATAGTCAAAATCGATTTGGTTCATAATAAGCCCATTTATTTTCATTTCTCTAAAATCGAGATACTTCTTTGTAAAAAGTAATGTATCTATAAAATTATCAGTAGATATGTCTAATATAAAATATATTCCATCGATTCCTAATTCTTTTGCAATTGTAACATCATCTAATCCAACTCGGCAAAAATAGCTAAAATTAGGTGTCCCCTCAATAATAACTATATCGCAATCTTGTTTAATTTTCTCATAAGCCTTTTTTATTTTCTCTGTATATTCAGTTCTTTGTCCAATATCTATATTATCAATATAATAGGTAGGTGAAATTGATACAGGACAAACCGTTTCCATATCATGCACTGATGCAATTATATTCATTAAAATAAACGAAACATCGCGATCAGATTTGTTGGTTAATGCTCCAATTGGTTTGCCTACAGGTTTGAAATATTTAACTTTATAACCTTCTTTCTTGAATTTTTGGAGCAATCCTATGGCAATTAGAGTTTTACCAGCTCTTTCATTAAATGAACTCAAATATATTGTTTTTACCAATTTTTCTCTCACATACATTTTTAATTTTTTTATTCAAATAAATTTTAATTTTTTTCTTTTTCTGTTTATTATTTTAAGATTTAATTGTAATTTTAATATCAACAGCGGAACATCCTTTAACAAAGGATAACAGAGGATTTATATCCAATTCTACTATCTCAGGAAAATCATTTACTAATTGAGAGAGTTTTAAAAGTACATCAATAATTGCATCGATATCTGATGGAGGTTCGCCACGAACTCCTTGGAGTAAAGCAAAAATTTTAGTCTGAGATAATAAATTAACTGCATCTTCTCTTGTAAATCTATAAGTTAATGCAAATGCAATATCTTTAATGAAGTTAGCATAAATACCGCCACTACCTACCATAATCATCGGTCCGAAAGTAGAATCTCTACTCATCCCCAAAATTAATTCATTTACTTTTGGTTGGGTTTTAAAATCTATCATTTCTTGAATTTCTATACCATAAATCTTTGCATTTCTAGGTCCAAATTTTTTTACTTTTGTCATAATTTGAGTATAAGCTTCTCTTGCTTGTTTTTGGTCAATAATATTCAATAAAACACCTCCCACATCAGTTTTATGTAAAATCTGAGGGCTTACAACTTTCGCCACTAAGGGAAAACCCATTTCATTACTTGTTTCAAAAGCTTGGATTGGAGATCGAACTAATCTTGATTTTGGCGATGGAATTCCATAAATTTGAAATATTTCATTAGTTTCAAAGCTCAATAATACTGAGCGATTATCTTTACGTACTTCTTCAAAAATCTCATTAACCCTATTCTTATTTATATTAAATTTCTCAATATTAATACTCTTTAAAGATTGTCTTTTCTTATTTTCAGAATACTTTACCAACACTTTTAAAGTCTGAGCAGCTTGGCTTGGAAAATAATAACATGGTATATGATTGTCATTTAATAATTTTTGACCTTCCGCAATATTTTTTCCACCAATAAAAGAACAAACCATTGGTATATAAGGAATCTTTTTTGATGTTTCAAGAACCAAATTTGCAACATCAGTTGGTCTTGTTAAAGCTTGAGGTGCAAGAATAAGACAACATCCATTAGGAAGGTCTTGATTTAGCGAATCTTCTTTAGTAGATTCATTAATAGTATTTTTATCAAAATTGGAGTCTAATCTAAAAATAGTATTAAGTGCAAATCTATATCTTTCTGGAGTGGCATCTCCTACTATATCAACAGGATTAAATATACTTGCCTCTGCAGGTAAATTTTCTCTCAATTTATGAAGTATATCTTCTGGAAATTTTGCAAATTTTAAACCTTCCCGGGAAAAAGCATCGGCTGCTACAATTCCAGGGCCTCCAGCATTACTTATAATAACAAAAGAATTTTTTTTTGGTAAAGGTTGAAATGCAAAAATCTCCCCAAAATCAAAAAGATCCTCAATAGTTTTTGCTCTAATTACACCTGTCTTATCAAATGATAAATCATATGCCTTATCAGAACCTGCTAAGGCTCCAGTATGACTTGATGCTGCTTTTGCACCTTGCTCAGATATACCAGATTTCAGAATTACAACCGGTTTCTTTCTTGTAATTTCAGATACAACCTCTAAAAACCTATCTCCATCAATTATATTTTCTAAATAAGCTATAATGACTTTTGTATTGTCATCATCTGTTAAATATTTTAAAAAATCGACAAATGTTAAATCCGCTTTATTACCCAAAGATATACAACAAGAAAAGCCAAAAGTTCGACCCATTGAATAATCTAACATCCCTGTAAGCATCGCACCTGACTGTGATATAATTGCTATATTTCCTTTTCTGGGTTGATCAGCTGCAAAGGTTGCATTATAATTAAGACCCATAAAGCCCAAACAATTAGGGCCTAAGATACGAATGCTATTTTCTCTGCATATTTTAGCCAATTCTAACTCTCTTTTAACCCCCTCTCCACCAACTTCTTTAAATCCTGCAGTAATTACTATTAATCCCTTAATTTTTTTTTGTGCGCATTCTTTTACTACATCAACAACATACTTTGCAGGAATAACAATAACGCCAATGTCAATATCTTCCTTTACATCTAATACGCTTTTATAACATTTATATCCAAGAATTTCACTGGCTGATGGATTAATTGGATATAATTTTCCTTTATATCCTGAATTTTTTATATTTTTTACCACACTATTTCCAATTTTAGCTTCATTTACGCTTGCTCCTATAACTGCAATACTATCAGGATTAAAAAAATAACCTAAATCACTTTCCGCCATTACTTATCGATTTATATTGATAAAACTATATTGTTATTTAACTAATTTAAATTTCTTATTAATTAATTGTTTTTTCTGTATAATATTATGAAATAATTAAATCCTTTTATATATGTCAATTATTTCTTATTAAATATGACTAATATCGTGATTAAAACAAATAAGGGGGACATTAATTTACAGCTTTTTGACGAGGATGCACCTTTAACCGTCACATCTTTTTTGGACCTAATAAGAAAAGGTTTCTATACCGGACTTACATTTCATCGAGTTATTGAAAATTTCATGGTTCAAGGAGGTTGCCCATTAGGAACTGGTACTGGTGGCCCCAGTAACGTAGGAATTAACGGATTTGAATATCAAGGACACATGGTTTCTTATCCATTTAAGGATGAATTTCAGAGCGGTAGGGTTTTTGATAAACCTGGTTTATTAGCTATGGCGAACGCAGGACCAAATACAAATGGTTCTCAGTTTTTCATAACTCATATAGTAACTGATTGGTTAACTAACAAGCATACAATTTTCGGACAAGTAAAATCGGATACTGATCAAGGAATTGTTAATTCAATTGTTACAGGAGATAAAATCTTAGAAATACAAATTTTTTAAGTCCTCATTTTTTTTATTTTAATTAATTTGCACTATAAAGAGAAAGATTATCTTTTTATGGGAAAAAAAATAGTTAAATAATTCAATTTCTATTTTTGTTCTTCTCTTAGGTTATTAATGTAATCACAGATAATTTGAATAGTTTTCTCAACGATAATTTTTTCTTCGCTATTTAATTCAATTTTGAGAAACTCTAAATATTTTAGAGTTTTCTCTGCCCTTGCCATATTTTTAAGATATTGACTTCCGTCTTTATCTATAAAACCTCCCCATGCCATGAAAATCCTTTTCTTGCCTTATTTTATGGAGTCATCATTTTTCCAACAAAATAAAATATTATCATTAGAATAAATCCAATGAGATAAACTGTGTAGGTAATGTAAGCGCTTTTCATCTCTCCCGGTTTAATCAGAAGCTTCCATAATAATAAATAAAATGCTGCAGCTAGAGTAACAAAAATAATGTCCATAGAAGCATTTAATAATGAATCTTGTCTATTCTCAAATTTCAAGCCCCAACTCCATAATACAAAATTTTCAAAGAATTCCCAGAAAATCCCTATTATTACTGTAATTAAAAGTGCTAACCAAATGGGGAACGCATCGCTCTGCTTTATATATTTAAAATAGACATGAAGAAATGATAATAAGGCAAAAAATCCTAATCCCATTGCAATATGGCCCCAAGTGAAATAATCCATTGCCGAAATACCAACTTCAGCAATTGATTCTGCTATAATATCATTTTGAATTCCAATCATTTCTTATTACGTTATTTATTTTTGAATTTTTTATAATATATGATAAGTTGAATTGCTTTTTAATATTATATTCAAATAGATACATTTAATAAATTGAGAACAAATAAAATTCATTTTAGCATTAAATTAATTAATTTATATGATCGATTAATAATTCACCATAAAATAAAATAAATTGAACACTGAAATTCCCTTTGTAATTTTAATCGGTGGAAAGAGTAAAAGATTTGGCTTGGATAAAGGTTTGATAAAAGTATCCGGTAAATCATTTATTGTTCAGCAAATTGAAACATTAAAAAAAATTAGTAAAAATATTTTTCTTTCTGTGCATGATAAATTTCAAATTCAAACTTACCAAAAAGCATTAACTAAATTTGATTTTTTATCCTATATTTTAGATGATTATTCAATTTTGGAGGGAAAAAAATTACGAAGCCCTCTACTTGGAATATATTCATCTTTTAAGTATTTGTTAAAAACCAATTTTAAAAAAATTTTTGTAATCTCTTGCGATTCACCGCTAATAAAATACGAAGTTCTCATCTTGATGTTAAAAGAATCCTTAAATTTCGATTGTTGTATCCCTCGATGGAAAAATGGATTCCTAGAACCACTTTTCGCTATATATCCTATAGAAAAAGGATATCGTATGGCAAAGAAAAATTTAAATCTTAAGAAATTTAGATTAAGAGAACTTCTAAATAAAGATTGGAAAATAAATTTCGTATCGATTGAAGATAAAATTAAAAATTATGATAATAAGTTAGCGACTTTTTATAACATCAATAAAGAAGAAGATCTAGAAAAATTAAAGACTAAACTTTCTTAAAAAAAAGAGTTATTAAGATAAAGCCTTCAGACATTCTTGTTAATAGAATTAAATCTAAACTTTTTTAATATATATAATTTTTAACTAATTAAGATTCAATAGAATAGAGAATAAAAAAAAACAAGAAAATGCCCGTTCAAGTAGCATTCATGCAACTTTCTAGTTGTTGGGGTTGCCACCAGAGTCTCCTTAATGCGCACTTAGGATTATTGGGTATTCTCCCCGAGTTAGAAATTGTATATTGGCCAGCTGTTGTGGATTTCAAACATGATTCGCTTGAAGCAAGAGAAGATAGTTCAATTGTCGTGGGATTTCTTGAGGGGTTAATCCGAACCCATGAAGATTTAGAAAATACTAAATTAATGAGAAAGAAATGTCAAATTATAATTGCTTTTGGTGCATGTGCTTGCTATGGAGGCATTCCTGGACTAAGCAATCTTTATAAAAAAGATGATCTTTTACAAAGGAAATTTATTGAAGCGGAATCAATTACAGAGTCTAGAATTCCTGACCAGCATGTTCCACCTATTGAAGACTATATTGTTAATGTTAAAGAAATTATTAATGTTGATATTTTTATCCCTGGTTGCCCCCCAACCACTGATAATATTATTGCTTCAATTTCATATTTATTAAGTTTATTGTCCCCCGATCCAGAAAAGAAAGATGTTGATAAATCTGTATGTGAACAATGTTCATTATATAAAGATGGGTGTCTCCTTGAAAAAGGAGAGTTATGTTTTGGACCTATCACAGCTAGTGGTTGTGATTTAAAATGCCCAGAAAACGGTAGTCCTTGTGTTGGTTGCTTTAAAGCTAGTTCGAAAGTTGATGATAAGGGAAAAAAACTATTGAATTTGCTAGGTTCAATTGATGAAATCGATACGCCCACCGGACTAAATATCAAAAAATTTCTTGAATTATATTTAGGATTATCTAATTTGGAACATATGTATTTCAAAGGAGATTTATTGCAACGATTAGCTAAAGAACCTGAGACCTTTTCTGAAAAATTAATTTCAACCTTTAATGGAAAACAAAAAGTTTTAGAAGTTAAACAGACGGGAAATGAATTAATTGATAATATTATTGGATTACTTCTCTACAAATTAAGAGATAGCCCAGAATTTAAATTTAGCCAAAAAACCGTTTGTAGTACATGCGACAGAGAAGTTGTTGATAAAGTTTTTACTGAAATAAAAAGGGATTATGAAGGCTTACCTACAATGGATACTTGTTTTTTAGAACAAGGATATGTTTGTTTAGGACCTGTAACTAAGGCTGGATGTGGAACAATCTGTCCAAATAAAGCAAATGCTCCATGCTTGGGCTGCTATGGACCTCCTGAAAATATAAAAGATGCAGGAGCAAAATTTTTATCTACTTATTGTTCTATCTCACAAAATGACCCTGAGGAAATTAATGAGAAAATAAAGGACCCTGCTGGACTCTTTTATAGATTCACGCTCCCAAGTAGCATTTTAAGTCGAAAACGTGATGATTTTAAGGAGGATAAATAATCTTATAAAAAATAAGATAAAAAGATATATTAAATATTACTATTAAAAACCCGATAATGAATAAAAAAATGTCAAAATCAATAATAATAAAAAACGGTCGTGTATATGACCCCAAAAATGGGATCGATGGAGATAAAATCCAAATTCACATTCAAAATGGAAAAATTGTAGAAAAAGTTAATGAAAAAGACGCAAAAGTTATCGATGCATCTGGAATGATTATACTTCCAGGTGGAGTAGATATTCATGCCCATATTGCTGGACCCAAAATAAATAGTGGTAGAGCCTTTAGACCGGAAGACCATGCAAAAGATCCGGTTCTTAAAACTAAATTTACAAGAGGTGGTTCTGGATATTCATGTCCCTCAACATTTGTTACAGCTTACCGCTATGCACAATTAGGTTATACAACAGTTGTAGAACCTGCAATGGCACCGCTTGAAGCTAAACATACACATGAAGAATTTTTAGATATGCCAATTATTGATAAATTGGCTTTTCCAGTATTCGGAAATAATTGGTTTGTGCTTCAATATGTTAAAAATAATGATATTGATAAGTTATCCGCATATATTGCGTGGTTATTAGAAACAGTTAAAGGTTATGCTGTAAAAATTGTAAATCCTGGAGGTGTTGAATCTTGGGCTTGGGGTAAAAATTGTGAATCTTTAGATGATCATGTTCTATATTTTGATGTCACACCCAGACAAATTCTTGAAGGATTATCAGCTGCCAATGAAAAATTAGGATTGCCACATACCATACATGTGCATGGTAATAATTTAGGACACCCTGGAAATTATGCCCATACTATAGAAACTTTTAAAACTCTAGAAAAAATTAATGCTGCATCAGGAAGAGAGAATGTAATACATTTAACTCATTGTCAATTTAATGCTTATGGAGGTACTAGCTGGAAAGATTTTGAATCTGGAGCAGATAAAATTGTAGAATATCTTGATTCTCATCAACATGTTACAACTGATGTTGGTCAAGTAATATTTACAAATACAACAACTATGACCAGTGATGGACCATGGGAATATGCACTACATCATCTCTCAGGAGTATCAGGATGGGGGGCAAAGCCAGGTGTAAAATGGATAAATAGTCAAGTAGAAGCAGAATGTGGTGGGGGACTTGTACCATATATATTTAGTCCAAAAGTGGCTGTAAATGCTATTCAATGGGCAATAGGATTAGAACTTCTGTTATCTATTAAAAATAAAGAACAATGCTTTTTAACTACTGATCATCCTAATGGTGGTCCTTTTACATTCTATCCAAGAGTTATAAAATGGCTTATGGATAAAAAATCTAGAAATGTTTTACTTAAAGAGGAACTTTCACCTAAAGCAAGTTCAGCCACTGGATTAGAAGCTATTGATACAGAACTCACACTCTACGAATTCGTCCAATGTACTCGTTCTGGAACGGCAAAATGTTTAGGTTTAACAGATAAAGGGCATCTTGGAGTTGATGCTCAAGCAGATATCTCTATGTATAAATTTAATCCTGATAATGGATATAAGGGAATTGAGATTGAAAAGGCATTTACAAATGCAGCATATACCATAAAAGATGGAGAAATTGTCGTCAAGGACGGAAAGGTTATAGCCACACCATTGGGTGATACTATTTGGACTAAAGCAAATGTTAAAGAAAATCTAATGGATGCTGTGATACAAGATATTAAAGCCAAATGGAGAGATCATTATTCAATTAATTTTAATAATTATCCCGTTCAAGAAGTATATCTACCTAAACAAAAAATTATTACTACAAACAGTTAAGGAGGATTAAAATGGAAGATTTAAAATCTGATCGAATTTTAGAGATTAAAGATGATATTTCTGATGAACTTAGAAAAGCGGGCTATGCAGAAATTGGTGCTTGCATTCAGTGCGGAAATTGCACAGCTAGCTGTCCTTCCGGAAGAAGGACGGCAATGCGAACGCGCTCTATAGTTAGAGAAGCACTTTTAGGGCTTGATGAGGTTCTCTCAGATAAAGAGCTCTGGCTTTGCACAACTTGTTATACTTGTTTCGAAAGATGTCCGCGTAATATACCGATTACAGATATCATTATATTCCTAAGAAATTTAGCAGTTCAAAGAGGGCATATTCTACCAAATCATCTCAATTTATGTAGGATGTTCTATGATACAGGACATGGTGTACCAATAAATGACGAAAAATGGAACATCATGAGAGAATCTTACGGAGTAAGCCGAGTTCCACCTACAGTTCATGCACACCCTAAAGCCGTGAAAGAAGTGCAAGAATTAATTAGTTGTGTAGGTTTCGATAAAACTATTGCTTGGGGTAAATACGCCAAAAAAGAAGAAAAAGCGGAAAAAAAGTAATTTTTACTTCAAATTTTCTTTTTAATGGAATTCTTATCTCCTGTAAAAGTAAAAAATTTTTTCTTTTAAATATTAATATTATATAACCAAACCACACATACCAATATGAGTGAGTAAAATGAAAAGATTAAATAATCTAATATATCTTTTTGGATATTTAGTTCAAGGATTACTGCTAGTATTTTTTAATACTTTCTTACCCGTTCTACTAATTACGGTTTTGGGAATTCCTGAATCAGAAATTGCTTTTGCTCAATTAATTTCATATGCTGCGTTTTTAATTAAACCGATATTTGCATTGTTATCCGACAAAACTTATGAAAAAACTGGTCAACATCCTAAAAGGAAAACTTACATATTTTTGGGCAGTATTGGCTTATTTATCAGTTTTCTGTTAATGATTATTTCAATTCAAATTATGATTCTTTTTGGTATTTTTTGGAGTATAAACTATTTCTTCATATCAATAATTGATGTTGCAATTGATGGAAATATTATCGATACTTCACCTAATATTCAAACGAAAAAAAGAAAAATTGTCTTAATACAAATTGGAAATTCATTGGGTAATGTTTTAGCTTATTTATCCTATATTTTAATTATTAATAATATTTATAACATAAACGATTGGAATAATCTCTTTACTTTCCAATTAATCACACTATTTCCATTAATAATTCTTTCTTATTTTATATATAATAAAACTATTAATGAAGGAAATAGACAAGAAAGCCTTGAAGAAGAAGGTGTAAAACAAAAAATATATAAAAAGATAAGTATAAAAACTTTAGATCAATCACATCTAAAGCTTAGTTTCATTTGTATAAGTGCATTTTTGATCCTTTTTTTCTCAGAAGCACTAGTGCAGGTCCCTTATGAACCTTGGTTAGTGGGAAGATTTGGTCAGGAAGGTTTTGAAATATTTTCATTCTTTCTGATTTTTGCTCCTTTTATCAACATTATTGGATACCTCTTAATTAATATCGCGCTCAAATATAGTGATAGAAAGAAAATTCTTTATTTTTCAATAATTGTCGTTGGTATTTTTGATATGTGTATTCCATTTATGGATCTTTGGACTTTAATCATATTAGGAATGTTTGTATTAATTCCGAATGCAATAGCCTATATTGCATTTGTTTCTTTAATGATGGAGTTTGCAGGAAATAAGTTTAGTTATAAATATCAGATACTTGCATTAATGGTAATTATTTCTATGCTTATTTTCGGACCATTAGGCACTTTTCTTTCTGGATTTATAGATACGGGAATTCTACTTGTTATCGTAGGAATACTTACTCTGAGTTCAATTATTCCGATAATATTCATAAAAATGCAAAAAGTTGATAATCGAAATTATTTTTTTTGAATAAATCAGAAATTTTTAATACTTTTTTAAATAAAATTAGCATAATTTCTTAGAGAGGCATTTGTAATTGATGATTAAATCCGAAATTGGTTCCGAATAAACGGAAAAACTTCTTGATTTAAAGAAGGACGAGTTCTTAATTCCGTTTAAGGTCGTACTGGGGTCCAGGTGAGTCGGGAAAAACAATAAATTTTAATAGGTTAAAAGAAAGGTTCAGTAAGGTCAAAATAACTCAGGGATATTCGATCGAGACGACCAATGGAAGGACGCTCTGGCAAGATTCCGTGTTTTTAATGTTGGGATGCGAATTAGAAGGTAAAAAATATAGAATTATCGTACAGATAGTTACCTGCACAGTTCAGGAAAGATTTTTATCTACTAGAGAATACGTAATTGACGGAGCTGACGGATTTGTGTTTATTGGGGATTCAGACCCTGAGAAAATCGAGGAAAATACCAGTTTGTTCCCTTATCTCTAGTTTTACTATTGAAAATTTGTTGGTAAGTATTTCTTTCAATTCAATAATCCTTGGATCGAATTACATGAAACCATTGATTCCAAACATTTAATAATTTTGCAAATTGTTCTCTGGAAATTGAGTATTCTTTGAATTTACCTTTCTTAGAACTATGAATAAATTTATGTTTCTCCAAAATTCTAATATGATGGGAGATAGAAGGTTGACTTTTATTCAAGCTTTTTTCAATATCAGATAGTAAACATGGTTTATTATTTAATAGATTTAAAATTAAAAATCTGTCTTTATTCCCTATGATTTCCATACATTCTCGTAAGAACTTATTGGAGTTCTTCTTCTTGATTTCTTTTTTTATAGTTTTACTTTTATTCTTTGAGAATTCTTCCATGTTTTTCTTAATATTCTCTTTTTTCTACTATTTTCTAAAAAATTAAGATGAGAGATTTTTAATCCAATTCTCCCATAAATGCACAAATTCCATTATTTTTGGCTTATTTAATGAATAATAAATATATTTTCCATTTTTACATCCTTTAATGAATCCTGTTTCCTCTAATTTCTTAATATGATGTGAAGATGTAGATTGAGATTTACCAATCAACATCTCTATTTCTTCCAACTTTAATGGTTGAGATTTTATTACTTCCAGCATTAAAAATCTTTCAGGATTTGAAAACGATTTTAACCATTCAATTAAGTTAATTTTTTCATTAATAACGGCTATTTCAAGTATAGGTTCTATGTCGTCATTTCCTTGTTCAAGATAATTTCCTTTTTCTAAAGAATTATTAATTTGGGAGGGTAAAACACTTTTATCTGATTGGATTAAATGTTTAATCTGTTTAAATTTTTCATTATCTTTCTTAAGTTTATTTTTCACTTGATGATTATACATTGCGAGTTCTATTGTAGGTAGAAGCTCATCTTCACTCGTTATAGGTTTTACTATATATCCATAAGGTTCCGATAATTTGGCTCTATTTAATGTTTTTTTATCTCCGTATGCAGTTATAAATATAATAGGAATATTATATTTTGCATTAATAATTTTCGCTGTTTCAATTCCATCCATAGACCCAGCGAGAATTATATCCATTAATATCAAATCAAGATTTAAATTCTTGATTTTGGAAATTGCTTTTTCTCCAGAAGAAACAATGGCTATTGGATTATAGTTTAATTTTTTTAAAAGAATCGCTATTGCTTCAGCGGTAATTAATTCATCTTCAACAATCATGACTTTTATTTGCGACATTTTACTAATTCTCATAATAATTTTTATAATTTCCAGGTGATTATGAAATGAGTTCCATTATTTCTTTCAATAGTAATATTTCCATCCATTTGTTTGGTTATAGTGTATATAAGTTTTAACCCAATTGTATCTGAATTTCTATAATTTACATCTTTGGGAAAACCTATTCCATTATCATACACATCTAATAATATTCTATTGTTTTTGGTTTTTTTCAGTGTAACAATAATTTTTCCAACATCATTTTTAGAAAATGCATGTATTAATGAGTTAGATACAAGTTCATTTACAATTAAACCACAAGAAATGGCTTTATTTAGGTTTAAATCAATATTTTCAATTTTCAATTGTAATTTAATTTGTTTGGAATTTGCTGAATAAGCTTTAAATAGATTATTAACAAGGGTTTTCATGTATTTTGAAAGATCTATCTTATTTAAGTTTTCGGATTTGTATAATATTTCGTGTATTAGCGCCATAGCTTTAATACGATTTTGGAAATCCTTAAAAATATGAAGAACTCTTTCATCTTTTACATATTGATCTTGTAGTACTATTAAACTTGAAATTATTTGTAAATTATTTTTTACTCTATGATGGATTTCTTTTAGGAGTATTTCTTTTTCTGCTAGGGAAGATTCCAATAGTGATTCATTCTTTTTTTGCTCGTTTATATCAATTATATTTATATGTAGAGCACAGGTTCCTTGAAATTGAATCCTTTTTGAATATTGTCGGATATACAAATAATTTTCATTTTTTTTCTTCATTCGTATTTCGGATTGAAATGAGGATATATCTTCGTTTAAAATTTTATTATATTTTTCTAAAGTCATTTTTAAGTCTTCAGGATGAATATGCTGGCTTATAGTGTTTAGATCCCAAGATAGTAGTTCATTTATCGAAAATCCTAAAATATCAGATATACCTTTGTTTGCAAAAATTATGCGTTCATTAGCAATGATAAGAGTACCCAACAAGGATTGTTCTGTGAGTATTCGATATTTTTCTTCACTTTCTCTTAACTCTTTTTCAGTATAATCACGAACAATAACACTTGCAAGAATATTTGCTATAGATTGTAAAAAATTGATATCATCTTTTGAAAATTTCCGATATTTTTTTGTATGAGCTCCTAAAATACCAAATGGTGCGTTTATTCCTTGAATAATAACACTCATTCCACTAATGACATCATGATCCGCAAGAAGTTTTGGTGCACAAAATCTCGTTTCATTTTTCAAGTTTTCCACAATTACTGGCGTAGTTTTTAGTAATGTAAAACCTGCTTGCGAATTTATATTATTTTCAACAGTTGCATTTCCAACTAATCCTTTATGCCAACCAGACCCTGCCCTTAATTTTAAAAATTTGTTATTCGGAAGAAGTTCAAGTACTTTCGTAAACTCAATATCCAATATTTTTGCAAGTAAAGATGATGCTTTTTTAAACAATTTATCAATTTGTTTTTCCGTAATAGCTTCTAAGCCAAATTTTGCAATCATTGCTTGTCTATGGATACGATTATCAATGAACTGTCGGATTGTTCTGTATCTCGTTAAGTCTTCGGAAACACAGAGAATTCCGACAATTTTATTTTGGTTATTGAAAATTGGTCCCATATTAGATGAAAATTGTATATCACTTCCATTCTTTTTTTTTAATCGATATTTAATATTTGTAACAAATTTACCTTCCAATACTTTCTTAATTCCTTTGGTAAAAATCATTTTATCATTTGGATGAATTAATTTATAAATGCTTAATGAATCAAGGATTTCTTCTTTGTTATATCCTAGAATATCAGTAAAAACATTATTTATATCAAGAAAATTTATGTTTAGATCTAATTTATAAATCATAAATTTAGAAATTTTAAGCAATGTTTGAAATTTCTCTTCAGCTAAACATTGAGAAAAATAAGAATTTTTTAGTTTATTGAAGTGTTTTGTATTTTTTATCTCTCGTTTAATAGTAGGAATTAAGCGATTTAGATCATCTTCTTTGATATAATCATTTATTCCGGTTTTTATCAAGGAAATCATCGCTTTTTCATCTATTTCTTGTCCAATAACAATATAGGGAATTATTAATTCTTTTTCTTTGATAATTCTTAATATTTCTATTCCGTATCGTGTCCATGCTTTATAGTCGGATAATATAATATCCCATGTTTTTTTAGATAACACTAAATTTAAAGTAACATAATTTTCGATAAATTCCAATTGCACTTTGAAGTTATAAGCTTTTAACTTTTGAATTATTGAGGATACTGAATCTTTAGAATCAGAAATGAATAATATATCAAATTTTTCACTCAAAATTCATGCACTACTCTAAATTTTCTATTTTTATTAACTTTAATATTTTAAGAAATTTCTTTAATTATAATATTGGAATTTTCATTAAAAAATATCTGTTTAATATTAACTATATCCAAGCGTTTAATATTAACTATATCCAAGCTTTCATTCTAACATTCTTAATATTATTAAAAAAAAAAATTGCTTTAAGGAAAAATTTTTCGATATAGATCGAAATATGTTAATATTGAATTAGATAAAATAGAAAGGAAGGTTTAATTAATTTAACAGATGATTTTTGCTTTAATATAAATTTTAAAGATATTTTTTCCATTTTTCTATTCTAACTAATTTATCAGTTTAAAAAACTATTAATACAGTAAAACTTATAAATAAATTGAAGTAAGTTTTATATAAAGATTGTTGTTTCTTTATTTAAAAAAATTTATTTCAAAAATATAAAATTATAAAAATAGGAGAAAAAAATGGTAAAATTAACACCTGAAATGAAAGAAGCGTTGATAGTTCCTGGAAAAGGAGGATCTGTAATCTATTTAGCTACATCAACTATAGATGGTAAACCTAATATTGCTGCTATGAGATATATAGCAAGTATGAAAGATGACAAGGCTTTGGTCGCTGATATGTTTTTACTGAAAACAAAGAGGAACCTAAAGGAAAATCCCGAATGTTCCATAATTATAGGACACCCTATTGATTCGGGAAGAGATTGGGTATTTAAAGGAAAAGCAATAGATATAGAATATGGCTTTCCGCCTGATTTTGATTGGTATGGGATAACTGCTAAAGAAGTTTTAGCTGAATGGGGAGATTGGCATAATAAAGAACCTCCAGATGAAGTGCCTCCTGATGTTGTATATTCACATCCCGCTCAGCGTGGAGTTGTTGTATTACATATCGAAGAAGTATATTCAATTGAAAAAGGAAAAGTAGGAGAAAAAATTTTATAAGAGGTATATAAAAATGGCAATAGTTTTAACGAATAGAATGAGAGAATGGATAAAGACAGGATGTCTTTTAAATGTAGCTGATAAAAATGGAGTACCTTGTATTACCACCGCTAGAAAAATAGATTCAGTTTCAGATGATGAAGTCGTATTTGCCCTTACTAAAGACGAATATTCAGTGATTAAAAAACCTTTATCAGATAATTCCTGGGTTGCTTTTGGAATTCTTGGAATTGGTAGTATTCGGTTTTGTTATCAATTTAAAGGTAAAGGAATAGCGAAACAGAAAGGGGATAATGTACATTTGACTGTTAAGCTCTCGGAAGTTTATTGCACTAAACCTGGATGTTATGCTGGGTTGCGACTTGATCTTAAAACTCCTAAAGAATTTGATGAGTGGGAACGAAATTTATGGAAAGATATGCCAAAAAAAAAATAAAATTTTAATTTTTTTTTTTTTCTAATATCAAAAAAGATTAGAAAGAGATACATAATAAAAATAATATATACATGGTTAAATAACAATTGAAATCAGTTAAGCAGATGGATAGTAAAAAAATAGATAGAAAGAAACCTAAAAAAAAACCCGAACAATTTCCTTGGTTTATGCCATTTATGTGTGAAGGGTGTGGAGATTGTGTAGAAGCATGTCCAAATTCGTGTATTGAATTAATGGGATTAAATCGAAAAGTCCCAGTGGCATGGCTAATTTATCCAGATTATTGTTTGGGATGTGGAAATTGCGCAAATATGTGTATAGTTGATGCCGTTCAAATGACTAAATACGTGGATAAAGCAATCGAGCGATATAAAACAAAAAAACCGTTTGAATAAATTTGAATAAATAGCAATTAATTTTTTTTAATTCATAACAAATTTAATTCATAACAAAATTAAAAGTAAAAAAAAAAGTAAAAAAAAGCAAAAAAAAAGTAAAAGAGGAGGAAATAAATGGTATTTGATTTAAGAAGATGTGATTTTTCGAAATGTAAAGGAGAATGTCTTGCAATGTGCTTATTTGTTGATTATGATGAGCAAAAAGCTAAAGCGGATATGGCCAAATTAATAGCTCAAGAACCTGCTGATATTCTTGCTAAATGTGTTACTTGTTATGGGTGTAATGAATATTGTCCTCAAGGAGCA
This sequence comes from Promethearchaeia archaeon, assembly GCA_029856045.1. Classification (GTDB taxonomy): domain Archaea; phylum Asgardarchaeota; class Lokiarchaeia; order Sigyniarchaeales; family SOKP01; genus 6H3-1. Next base: position 49,371 of record JAHQWG010000003.1, read on the forward strand.
AATCCATGGGATTTGATAAATCAAATGCAGGAAAAGACAGGTCTTTATATATATCCAAAAGAAGCTAAAAAAACTGCTTTAGGATGGGCAGAAAAAGAAGATAAGATCGTTAAAGGAGATCCTGATAAACCTGCTGTTTCTATAGGTGGTTTTCCTGATGCACTTCCATGGGAGAAAGTTTTTAAAGGAAAGTTATTTGAAGGATTACCACTAATAATGGGTGGATCATATTGCTGCAGAGCACCAGAAACACATATGTGTGATGCTAATTCTGCCTTAGATACCCTTCCATCATTAGTAAAAAATCTTGCTGATACAGGATATAAGGAAATAATTTTTTATCATGATGCATGTTGGGGTTTTGTAACATCTGAAGCACTTGCTAAAATGATTGAAGTTCCTTTTAAACCAATTCATCTTATGGAATATATTCGAGATTGGCTAAGAGAGCATAAAGATTTAATCACTCCATTAAATATTAAAGTTGCATATCAACGACCTTGTACTACAAGATATAATCCTCATGGAGATTTAAAAGAAGGTTTCTATGATTGGGTTGAACAAACTTTTGAATTACTCGGTTGTGAGCTTGTAGAGCGAACATATCAAAAGGAAAATACCATGTGCTGTTGTTCCGGTATTTTTCCAACCCAGAAAGAACGTGCTATGAGTTATGTAAGAAAGAACCTGCAAGATGCTAAAGATGCTGGAGCAGATAATTATATTACATTCTGTCCTATCTGTACTGCAGTAATGCGAGGTACAGCTAGAAAAATGGAAATGGAACCTTATCATATAATAATGCTCGTACAAAAGGCACTTGGTGAAGATTTACCATTAGGGGGAGCAGGAATCGGAACTCCAGTTCATTAGTAAAAATAATCAAATATTTTTTTTTTTATATATAAATAAGGATTTAAGATGAGAGTTCTTATAAGTATACGTTCACTTGAAGAATTGCAACCTGCCTTAGAAGGAAAAGCTGATATTATAGATCTAAAGAATCCAGACGAAGGTTCATTAGGTGCAGCCGTTCCTTCATTTATTAAAAAAGTTAAAAAATTAGCATTAAATAATTTAGTAAGTGCGGCAATCGGAGATATGCCAAACCTTCCAGGAACTGCAGCATTAGCCGCATTTGGAGCTGCAAAATCAGGAGCAGATTATGTAAAAGTAGGACTTTTTGGAGTAACTAATGAGGAAGAAGGAATAAAATTGATGACTGAAGTAGTTAATGCTGTGAAAGAGGCCAACTCAGATGTTGTAGTAGTTGGGGCTGGTTATGCAGATTCAAGATCTTTTGGCGGTGTTGATCCGTTGATAATTCCTAATATTGTGAAATCAGCAGGTGCTGAAATTGCAATGTTAGATACCGCTGTAAAAGATGGTAGAAGGTTATTTGATTTTTTAAATTTAAAGGAATTAAAAAATTTTGTAGATAATGCTCATAATCAAAATTTATTGGTAGCGCTCGCAGGATCTCTTCGTACTGAAGATTTATCTATTATTAAACAATTAGGCGCTGATATTGTAGGATTTAGAGGTGCTGCGTGTAGTAATAATGATCGGAGGAAGGGTGTTGTTACAACAGATCGTGTTGCCAAGATTATGAAAATCACTAATAATTTATAAAACAATTAAAATATTATTTTAAAAATTTTAAATAAATTAAAAAAAGTATAAAAAAATGTCAACAAAAATAATAAAGCATATAGATGATAGATGTTATGCTTGCAAAACGTGTGAATTAGTTTGTTCTTTTCACCATAATAAAGTATTTCAGCCATCAAAATCGAGTATATCCGTAGAAAGAGACCATTTAAATGGTATTTGGACATGGACATTAGATGATAGTTGCGATAATTGTGAAAACGAAGAGGAGCCATTGTGTGTTAAATTTTGTTTATATAATGCTATTGTAATTAAGGAGGAGGAAGATTAATATGAATAGATTTAAAATTAAAGGAGGAATTACGGGGAAGATTTTACGTGTTGATTTAAGTGCAGAGAAAGTAAGAGTTGAGGAAAATAAATATGCTGAAAGATGGATTGCAGGAAGGGCTTTGAGTAGCTGGATTCTCTTGAATGAAATGGACCCCACAACTAAATGGTCTGATCCTGAAAATTATCTTATTTTTGGTGCTGGTGCATTAATTGGTACGATCGCTCCTGCTAGCTGCCGGACAAACATCGATACGATAAATGTATTTAATAATGGAAAAGGATCCTCTAATGTTGGTGGGCATTTTAGCCCAGAGATGAAATTTGCAGGGTTTGATCAAATAATCATAAAAGGTAAGGCTGAAAAGCCTGTCTATTTATTTATCTCTGATGGTAAAGCTGAAATTCGTGATGCATCACATCTTTGGGGCAAAAGTACTTATGAAACTGAAGATATACTTAAGAAAGAATTAAGAGATAATAAAATTGAGATAGCTTCTATTGGTCCTGCTGGAGAAAATTTAGTTCATGGATCCGCAATAATTATAGATTGTGGTAGGGCTGCTGGTGGGTCTGGGGTTGGATGTGTTATGGGAGATAAAAAATTAAAAGCTATTGTAGTTCGAGGACACAACTCAGTGAAAGTTGCTCATCCAGAAGAATTTTTACAAAGAGCTTATGAAGCATATCAGAAAATAATAAAACGTCCTACAGCTAAAGTATTCCGTAAAAAAACTCTTGCAGGAATGGTATATAATGACTCTGAACAATTTGATGATCTATGGGAAATGATGCATTCTACTAAAAATTCTCAAGATGTACATTGGTCTCGTGAACAACGTTCAAGAATAATGGGTAAGGAAGGTGTTGGAAAATTCTTTAAAAAAGTTCAAGCGTGTTATGCATGTCCTGTAGGTTGTCAGCCATATTCTGAAATTAATGAAGGAAAATTTAAGGGTTCCAAGGGATTAGGTTATTGGATTAATTCAGTTATGTGGTCTGGAAAGATGGATGTTACTGATCCAGAAGCTTCATTAAGATATCATCTTCGTGCTAATCAATTGGGCTTGGATGGAGATGACTCATCCGTCGTTATGTCTTGGGCATTCGAGGCATATGAAAAAGGATTGTTAACAAAAGAAGATGTTGATGGCTTAATTTTAACATGGGGTAATTCTGATGCAATGCTTGAATTACAGGAAAAAATAGCTTCACGTGATGGTTTTGGTGATTTTCTTGCAGATGGTGTAGTTGCTGCAGCAAAAAAACTTGGAAAAGGTTCAGAAAAATTTGCTATTAATCAAAAAGGACAAGATTCACTTGATCCATATCGTGTTTGTAAGGGATGGTCTCTCGCGTGTGCCACATCTCCAATTGCAGGGCGTCATATGAGGGGAAGCATCAATATACCGATTGCATTTGGGCCAAAAGGTGTAAAATTTAATCCATATTCTTATGAAGACCAACCACCAATAGTATTTTGGGAATTACGAGCTAAAGAAATTGAAGACATTACTGGAATCTGTGTTTATGTAGGAACTTGGTCTGGTGTATATGCACTTGAACCTTCAGATTATGTCGAATTAACTAATTTAGCATTAGGAATTAACCTAACGGAAGAGGATTTCATGCTCTTAGGGCAAAAAGGTTATAACTTAGAGAAAGCATTTAATACCATTCATGTTGGATTTAAACGCGAAGATGACCTTCCACATCGAAGATTCTTTGAAGATCCTATATTATCAGGGCCACATAAAGGAGAAACCTTAAATAAAGAAAAATATAATTCTATGTTAGATGCATTTTATGAACTTCATGGATGGGATAAAGAAACGAGTTGGCAAACCCGTAAAACTTTAGAATCTTTGGGACTATCCGATGTAGCCGAAAAATTAGCAGAAGTTGGTCGGTTGATTGAATAATATTTTTAAGAATTAATACAAACTTTTATTTTTTTATTTTTTTCTATTTCAGTTTTTAAATAATTTTTCCTGTATTTTTTTTTTAAGATATTTAATTTATCTTCTAAAACGGAAAAAAAATGAACTAGTTTTTGAATTATAACCTTTCCTCCACAATTTTGTATATCTTTAAATCTAAAATTTTAAAACAAATTGAATAATTAATTACTTAAGTTCAGAGAACGTGTTTTACCCCAATTTAATAAAAGAAAGAAAGACCATTATGCCTGAAAAAAAGTTAAAATATTCATTCTATCTAGGATGTGTTATTCCCAATAGATACCCTTTTATTGAGCAATCTGTGCGAAATGTGTTTAAGGAATTAGGAATAGGGCTGATAGATATGCAGGGAGCGTCCTGTTGTCCAGCTCCTGGAGTATTCAGAGGATTTAGCATACCTCTTTGGCTTGTGGTGGGAGCGCGAAATATTTCTATAGCAGAAGAGAATGGTGCCGATATTGTCCTTATGTGTAATGGATGTTATGCTACTTTGCTTGAAGTGAATGTTATGCTAAAACATGATAAAAAAAAGCGGGATATGGTAAATGAGCATCTTGCAAAAATAGGTAGGGAATTCAAAGGGACAATCGAAGTAAAACACATAATTGATGTTTTATATTATGATTTTGGACTTGATAAACTTAAAGATTATACCAACATCAAGTTCCCTAATTTAAGAGTTGGTGTGCATTATGGATGTCATATATTGAAAGATTCTACGCATCGACCATGGCATGGAGAATCTGAAGATCCGAGGTTTTTCGAGGAATTAATTGAAATAACCGGGGCAAAATGCATAGATTACAAAGATCGGTTAATGTGTTGTGGAGCAGGAGGGGCTGTCCGAACAGCATCATTAGAGGTATCTCTTGATTACACTAGAGAAAAGCTTGAAAATATGCGAAATGTTGGGGTTGATTGTTGTATGGTTTGTTGTCCATTTTGTCATTTACAACTTGATTTGGGTCAAGTGCAGGTGAATGAGACATTTAAAGATATTATTGGGGAACCTTATAAGATTCCCATTATTTATTACACGCAATTATTAGGATTATCAATGGGAATGAATCCTCGAGAGTTAGGATTAGTAGCCACTCATAAATTAGCGGGCGTTCCCCCATTTATTCCAATTAAATCATTTATGGATAAAATCAAGGAACACATATAAAAGAATGTTGAGAAGATGTCTAATACTATAAATACTGATGAAGAAATAAAAATCGGAATATATGTATGCCACTGCGGTATTAATATTGCTGGAGTTATTGATACAACTACACTTACTGAATACGCAAAGACTTTACCAAATGTTAGTCTTTCAAAAGAATATACATTTATGTGTAGTAGTATAGGGCAGGAAATGATTAAAGAAGATATTAATAAAGGTTTAATAAATCGCGTGGTTGTTGCAGCATGTAGCCCACGAATGCATGAGCCTACATTTAGAACAGTGGTTAGAGAAGCGGGTTTGAATGAATTTTTATTTGAACAAGCAAATATTCGTGAGCATGCATCATGGGTAAATTTAAATGATTCTGAAGGAGCATTAAAGATTGCAAAAGACCATGTGAGAATGGCTGTTGCAAAATTAAATGAATTAAAACCATTAGAAGTTGAGCTTGTAAAAGTTGAGCCGACTTGTTTAATAATTGGTGCCGGAATTGCCGGGATGTATGCATCCTTAGATTTAGCACAAGAAGGATATGATGTTTATTTGGTAGAAAAAGAACCGACCATAGGGGGACATATGGCACAATTAGATAAGACCTTTCCAACAATGGATTGCTCGGCATGTATCTTAACGCCAAAAATGGTAGATGTTGAGAGAGAGGAAAAAATTCATCTTATGACATATTCCGAAGTTGATAATGTAGATGGATATGTAGGAAATTTTGATGTTACCATAAAGAAAAAACCTCATTATATTGATCAAGAAGCATGTACAGGATGCGGAGCATGCGCTATAGAGTGTCCAGTTATTTGCGGGAATGAATTTGAGTTAAGTATAGGAACTAGAAAAGCAGCTTATATTCCATTTCCGCAAGCAATTCCTGGGAAATATACGATTGATATGATTAAATGTATTAAATGTGGTATATGCGCAAGTCCCGATGTTTGTGAACCAGATGCTATAAGATTAGATCAGAAACCGGAATATATAGACGTGAAAGTAGGAACAATTATTGTTGCTACAGGATGGGATTTATATGATCCAACAGAATTAAAGCAATATGGTTACGGAAAGTATCCAAACGTGATAACTGGCCTTGAAATGGAAAGGTTATTAAGTTCATATGGGCCTCTTGAGGGGAAACCTGTAAGACCTTCTGATTTAAAACCACCACATGTCTTAGGATTTCTACAATGTGTAGGTAGTAGGGATTTCCGTCCAGGAAAGAATAAATATTGTTCCCGTGTTTGTTGTATGTATGCAACGAAACAAGCCAGACAGTATAAAGAAAAACATCCAGAAGCGTCCGTTTATATCTTTTACACGGATATACGAGCCTTTGGTAAGGGATATGAAGAATTTTATGAATCCGCAGGAGAAAATTTTAATATTAAATTTATTCGCGGAAGAATTGGAGAACTGTATGAAAATAAAGATCACAGCCTTATTGTTCGAGCTGAAGATACTTTCCTTCAAAAACAAATTGAGATAAAGTTAGATATGTTAGTGTTATCATGTGGTTTAGAACCAAGGCATGATTCCGATCAGCTTGCATCACTACTTACTATTCAAAAATCATCTGATGGGTTTTTCATGGAAGCTCATCCAAAACTTCGTCCGGTTGATACACTAACAAGTGGAATTTTCATTGCGGGTGTTGCCCAAGGGCCAAAGGATATCCCTGATACTGTAGCTCAGGCAAAAGGAGCAGCATCCAGTGCTGCTACATTAATGGCTAAGGGTGAATTTGAAATTGAGCCCTATTACTCCATAGTTTTAGAAGAAAAATGTAGCGGCTGTAAAAGTTGTCAAAGCCTGTGTCCATTTAATGCAATAAGTTTTGATGTGTTTAAAAATATTGCAGTAATCAATAAAGCTCTTTGTAAAGGCTGCGGAACATGCGTTGCGGCTTGTCCATCAGATGCTATTGTCCAGAATCACTTTTCAGACGATCAAATTTTTGCTATGATCAATACAGCCATTCCACCACTAGCAAAAACAGAAAATGGAGGTAAATAATATGGCCAAAGTAAAGGAAGATTATGACCCTTATATTTTAGGAATTTGCTGCAATTGGTGTACATATGCTGGTGCAGACCAAGCAGGGACTTCACGTATGCAAAGGCCCGCAAATTTAAGAATTTTAAGAGTTATGTGTGGTGGGAGAATGGAACCGATAATGGTACTTCAAGCATTGAAAAATGGCGCGGATGGCGTTCTTGTAAGTCATTGTCATGCCGGTGATTGCCATTATGTAGAAGGGAATCTTAAAACATTTCGAAAAATGCCATTATTTATAAAAATGCTTGGACAATTTGGAATTAATCCAAAGAGAGTAAAATACACGCAAGTTTCCGCAAGTGAAGGAGCTGAATTAACAGAAATTGTAAAGGAATTTGTTAAAGAATTAAAAGAAATTGGACCAAATCCATTAAAAATGGAGGAATAAGAAATGAAAGTTTATAGCATTGAAGTTAATAAAGTTTTATGTACAGGTTGTAATGATTGTGTTGTAAGTTGTCCGGTAAATTTTGATCAGTTAAAAGAAAAAGGTTATTTAACTAATGAAAACGCAGTTATTTTAGTTAAAAACGGCTATGCAAATGAAGTATATGATGAAAATAGAACTACAAATTGTACCGGCTGTGGAATTTGTGTTGAGATTTGCCCGCAAAAAGCAATTAATATAAAGATAGTTGAAATGTTAGAATAAATCAAATAATTTTAATTAAAGAAAATAAAAAGATTATTAATAATTAGTAGTTGAGAAATAAAGATGTCATTTCCAAAAATATCAAGGACAATAACCAAAGAAATGGAAAGTGTTCGAGTAAAATATCTAATTGAGAGTACTCAACTTGATTTAGATAAGACGAAATGTGTGGGTTGTGGAGTATGTTCTAAGGTTTGTCCCAAGGAAGCAGTATCTAGAGGTCCAGTAGGTGCAACAAAAAGATTATCCACCGAAGATCTTGTTCCAAATATATATGATCCAAATAAATGCAGTTTTTGTGGAGTCTGTGTCTATATGTGCCCATTCTTTGCGCTCTCAATTTATTATAATGGTGAGAAAGTAGAATCTATTGATTTACCATTAGTTCAAAAGAAAGCACTACCTAAATTAGAATTTGAATTGAAAGATTGTGAAAAAATTGGTCGTCAAGCTAAACAGTATGTTGAAGGGAAGATCAGCATTGTTACAGAAGAATGTGCAGGTGGTTGTTCTACTTGCGTTGATGTTTGCCCCACGGGAGCTATAACACTTCCAGAAAAACAAAAAGAAACACCTGGTTGGGAAAAATCACCCAAAATTGAACTCGACGATAAAAAATGTATATATTGTGGAACTTGTGATAATGCTTGCCCAACGGGTGCAATAAAGCTTGAAATTACTGAAGTAAAATATTCTGGTGATTATAACGAGCCGTTTTGGCCAGATATGGTTGAACGATTGAAAATGATGAGAAGGGGTGGAAAGGAATAAAATGAAGTTTTTTCTCACCAGCGGTCGAACCATAGACCAGGGAGTTGCCCTTGAAGGTCAAAAACTAGGAAGGGAAAATATAAAAGCTTGTGCAATTTGTGAATTTGATAAAGATGATTTTAAAAAATTAGATTGCATGATTGGAACGCCTGTCAAGGTCACTACAAAATTTGGGGAAGTGGTTGTATATTCTCAAATTACAGAACAAGGACCCCACCCTGGCTTAATCTTTATTCCAATGGGTCCTTGGGCGAATGCTATTATTGATCCTGAAACTTATGGCACAGGAATGCCCTCATACAAGGGAACCGATGCGGAAGTAGAAGTAGTAAAAAGTGGGAAGATTCTTTCAGCATTAGAAATAGTTAAAAGTTATAAATAAAAAGAGGCAAAATAAATGGCTAAAGTTGTTAAAGAAGATGTAGTCTGTCCTTTCTGTGGGACACTTTGTGATGATATAAAAATTATTATTGAAGATAATGAGATTATTGAAGTAGATAATGCTTGTGCTATAGGAACTGCAAAATTTTACTCATCGAATGTATCAGAGCACAGATACACAAAACCTATGATAAGAAATAATGGTAAATTAGAAGAAGCTTCTTGGGATGAAGCTCTAAATAAAGCTGCTGAGTTATTAGCAAATGCAAAAAGACCATTGTCTTATGGATGGAGCTCTACGGAATGTGATGCACAGAGAAAAGCGGTTGAATTAATAGAAATTTGCGGAGGTATTCTTGATAATACTGCCTCAGTTTGTCACGGACCTTCAATACTTGCCATCCAAGATGTTGGTTGCCCAACAAGTACATTAGGAGAATATAAAAATCGAGCAGATTTAGTATTATTCTGGGGGAGCAATCCAGTACATGCTCATCCTAGGCATATGTCGCGCTATAGTGACTTTATTAGAGGGTATTTCAGAGTAGATGGGCGTCTTGACCGAACAATAATTGTTGTAGATCCTAGGAACACACATACTGCTCAAATAGCAGATATGCATATTAAAATAAATCCTGGTGAAGATTATGAGTTATTTAATGCAATAAGAGCAATTCTTCGAGGGGCAGAATTAGATGTTAAAAAAGTAGCGGGTGTTCCTGTTAAACAAATTAAAGAACTTGTTGAAATTTTAAAATCCTGTAAATTTGGAGTATTATTTTTTGGTTTAGGTTTGACTATGACTAAAGGTAAGCATAGAAATGTAGATGCAGGAATAAGTCTTGTTAGGGAATTGAATGACCACACTAAATTTAATTTAACTCCAATGAGAGGTCATTATAACGTTTCGGGAGCAAATATTGTATTTACATGGTCAACGGGTTATCCATATTCTATAGATTTTTCAAAAGATTATCCGCGTTATAATCCCGGCGAATTTTCAGCAGTCGATATATTAAAAACAAATGATTTTGATGTTACTTTAGTCATTGCTAGCGACCCAGCAAGTAATTTTCCGAAAGATGCTGTAATTAATATGTTAAAAAAACCTTTAATTTCCATTGAACCTCATAAAACTCCGACCTCTGAAATGGCTGATATAGTATTGCCCCCAGCAATTGCAGGGATTGAATGCGAAGGAACGGCCTATCGAATGGATAAAATTCCATTAAGGCTACGTAAGGTAAAAAATGCTCCCGAAGGTTGTATGGCAGATGCAGAAATAGTTGAAAAATTAATTGAAAAAGTAAAGGAGTTAAAAGGTGAGTAAAAGAATGAGTAAAATTGAATTAACGTTAAAGAAGGAACCTACTTTTTCCCTTGAAGCAGAATCAATATCTCCAGATAACTTTAAAGGAAAAACACAAAAGGATATTGGGGCTTTGAGAGTATTCCATGGTAATGAAAAACTTTCACTTAAAGATTTTTTTGATATTAAAGGCACGGCTGGTAATAATTTAGATGATATTGAAATTGTGGTAAATGGAAATTTGTCAAAAGTGAAAAGAATCGGGGAAAAAATGTCTGGTGGGGCAATTACAATTAATGGAGATGTGGGAATGCACGTAGGAAATACAATGAGTGGAGGTAAAATTGTAGTGAATGGTAATGCTGCGGATTGGGCAGGAGCAATGATGGAAGGAGGTGAATTAGAAATTACGGAGAATGCAGGAAATTATGTAGGTGCTGCATATAGAGGGAATTGGGAAGGTATGACAAATGGTGTAATAAAAGTTAAAGGAAGTGTTGGATATGAATCAATGATTTGGGCTCGAGGCTCAACTCCAAAAAAAAGATTTCCCAAATTAATCTGTGGTTCAGCAGGTCAATTTTTAGGCCTTCATAATCACGGAGGTATAATTATATGCGAAGGTGATGCAGAAGCTCGAGTTGCTGCCGATCAAGCCCGTGGATTCGTTGTAGTAAAAGGAAAAATCGGGAGGATGATGCCGTCTTTTAAAAAAATTGGAGAAGTTTCGGAAATCGAACTGCCAGACGGTGAAAAGATCTCAGATAAGTTTATTGAATATAGTGGAGATCATGCAACAAGTGCAAAAACCAAAGGAAGATTATTTGTAGCAAAGTAGTTTTCTTTTTTATTATCTTTTTATTATTATATCATTAATTTAATACTGCTGTATTTGTTTTAGCAAATTTTTTCCTAATAAAAAAATAGTGTATAATCTTAAAATAAATAAAGAATTATATGCTTATTTATCTCCTCAAGATGTAGAACAGATGCTATCTTTTCTTTTTGAGTAAGTTTATCAAAAATTAAACAGTTTTATATTTTAATTAACTTAATTTTATCAGTATTTGGTTTCAATGATTCATAGAAGATTGAGCTATATTTTTTATAAAATTCCTTTTTCTTATCCATAATTTTTTCATAATTTTGTGTATTAACTATACCTTTTGACCAAAAAAGTGCACCTTTATGATTTAGATTTATCGTTTCACCCTGTTTTACAATAATTCCATTCTTAATCACGGTATCTATATCAGAAAAAGCTTTCTTAATCTCATCTATTTGAGAAGCAGAGTCTTTTTCTTGAAGATTTATATTTAAAATATTAATATCTGCATCTGCACCGGAGCCTAAATTTCCTTTAATATCCCCCAAGCCCAAAGATTTAGCCGGACTTGCTCGTGTTATGATTATTAAATCATTAATGGAGAAAGTATCTTCAATATTTAAGAGTGGATTGTCTTGTTTAAAATCATGATTCATATCATCGGTAAATTTATCCCGTATATTCTTATTTAATAACCATGAGATGATTTCCGGAATATCAGTTAAATGTGCATAATTAGGGAAATTAATTGAAAATTGCATTTTCCACTTATCTTTTATCCCTAAGGCTAGACTTAAGGCGTTTGCCCATATGGTGCAATAGTGTAAATTATCTTTTTTTAAGATTCTAAAAGTTTCAAAATGGTCTCCTTCAGATTCAATTGCACCCTTAATTATTGGGTGTGATTTAGAAGAAGTTCCGTCATATAATTGGTTAATTAACCTTCGATCAGAAGTAATTAGAGGATTAATTGGGCAAAAATTCATAAACCCTAAATCTAAATCAAAATTATCATTTGAATTGAAAAAATTAATTAATTTAGTATTGTCGTTAAAAGAATAAGCAGATGCATGAGCTAAATGGAATATTTGAGAACGTTTAATTTTTGTTTGACCTGATTGACTTGGTGCGAGTCCTTGAGTTTTAATATCTTCTAATACCTTAAAAGCATTTGATTGCCCTATCTCTGATTCATATCCATCAATATGAGCATGTATAGAGTGGGGTAATCCAATATTCTCAACAGTTTTTGTCATATTTCTGAAAACATCCATTGCACTGAGATTATAAAGCCGACCACTTGTTGATAGATCATCTCTGATTTCTTTAAAATCCCATTCCTCTGCTTCGAAGGGATTATATATCTTTAATCCAAAACCCTTGATTAGATCCAGTAAGTCAGAGATAAATACAGATAATTTTTCAATATCTCCCTTTTGATATTCCAATTCAAGCGACCATAAATTACTGGCATTAATCAGCATTGCTTTATCTAAAATTGGAATTTGATCAAAATTGAAAATAGTTTGTTTGGCTAAGGATGGAAATACATTTGCCTCAACAATAAAAGTATATCCCTTTGAAATATATTCTTTTGTTAAATAATCCAGCGTAAGCCCATTCCAAAATTGTAAAAATTCTTTATTTTTTGAGCCTAATAATCTGATATTATTAGTTTGTTGTGATGCGATGTGTGTATGAATATCTATCGCACCAGGGATAACTGTTTTACCACTGGCATCTATAGATTTTACATCTTTTGAATTATTGTGTTTGAATTTATCAACAATTTTTCCTGCTTCAATTAATAAATCCTTCTTTTCACCAGAAATATTATTTATCGGATCAAAAACAATCCCATTTTTTATAATTAAATTGGACATTATTTTAATCTCTCTTTTATAAATTTTTTAATTTTTCTAATATATTAGAGATTTCTGGGACAGTCTCTTCCGTTGGCTCAACTTCAACCTCTAAATTTTTAAAAAGCATTTTATTTTTAAAATCTCCAATGATTTGATTTGCCCAAATTGATTTATTTATGTAAATCATTTCTAATGGAATAGATTCATCCTGAACTGGCTTTAAAACAACTGAACCATAATTGGTTGTTAATTTTAAATTTACTCCAGATTTTGATACAATTTTTTTAAATGTTTCAGGGTGAATTAAACAAAGAGCGACATTTTCTTTGAGCTCTTTCTCAGATAATTCATTAATAAGGGTTTTTTGATCATATTTTATTTCGCGAATCGTACTTAACAATAATTTCATTCTTTATTCCTCCATTTTTTGTATTATCTTTTCTAGGATTTGCTCATCAGAAGACAAATTAGCTGGTGGAGCAATTAATTTTTGCAAATTCATAGGTATATTATCCATTCTATATACAAGTCCATCAGTTTCTATTCCTGCAATTGCCACGGGCAATACAACATCAGCCAATCTTGTTGTAGGGGAAATAAAACAATCAATTGCAATTATGGGCTTCTTTGCTAATTTAGAGCTCAAAGTTATCGGTAAATTAGATATTGGATCGGAAGCGACGATAATAGACAAATCAAATTCATCATCCTTTATTTTGGAAATTAGATCTTTTTTTGGTTCGACTAGTTGGTTATTTGAAAATTCTATTTGTCCCATTTTGCCCAATAAAGATAAAGAAACTTGGATAAAACCATTCATATTATGCCCGGTCATAGGAATAATTGAAAAACGACTTCTCTTTGAAGTTTTATTAATTAGTTCAACTAATTCAATTAATGCCTTTATAACATTTCCATTTGGATTGGAATTAATTACTCCTTGCCCAAAAAGTATTACTCCATTTTCTGAACCTTTCAAATTTAGTATGAGACGATTTAAATCCTGTTTATCAATACCAACAAAACCATCAGCGGGTACTTCGGATTTTTCTTTTAAAATCATATCTTTTAAAAATTGAATTAACTCTAAATCTTTACCGGGTTTTAATGGTATATACAAATCTCGGGCTCCAGCAACTCCATAAGTGGCGGTCTCTCTAGGATCAATTAAAATTAACGTTTTTATTTCTCTCCCTGTTATTCTAAATTTACCTCGTGAAAAAATTGTTCTTGTTAAAAATTTTGGATGGGATTCTGCAGCGTTAGATCCCCAAAATATAAATACATCAGCTTTATTAATACATTCATTTAATGTGGTAGAATTGAGTCCACTCTCGATAACATTCGAATAAGTTTGACCATGACAAATCGATGCATTAGAATCAATAAAACCATTTATCTTTTTAGCAAGACGTATTCCATTTATTTGAGCTTCACAAGTTGTATTAACAAAACCGTATAAAAGTGGTTTTTGAGAAGAAATAATAATTTCCTTAACTTTATTAAGTGCCTCATCAAAAGAAACTTTTTTTAACTCACCATTCTCACGAATCAATGGTTTTTTAATGCGATTCTTTGAAGTGATTTCATTTACTTTTTTATAGCCCTTTAAGCATAAACCATAAGTCTCGACAATTTCATTATTTTCGGATAATATGATTTGAATATCATCGCAATATAATGAGCATCCAGGACATATAAATCTGTTTATATTCTTTTTATTATTAATAGTTTGAGTCATTTTAAATTCTCTTAATTATGAATTTATATTAATTTTTAAAATATTTCATTTTGCAGTATAATAGCCAATTTCAATCGCATCCCGTGGACAATATACTTCGCATACTCTACACTCACGTTCTCGATCTTCTGCTATTAATCGTCTACATTGCTCTAAATTTAAGAGCTCAGACTTTCCATTTTTTATTTGAAATAATTGATATTCATTGGGTGGAAAATCCGGTGATTTCCCGCTTAAAGAATTAATACAATATCGAGCATTAACAGGACAAATAATTACACATACGCCGCATCCATCACATTTTTCGGTATCAATATCAATATGCAAGTCTTTTTTCTCCGCATCTCCCCCCTCAAATAGCTCATTTAATTTATCCAACTTTTGTTTATATTTAGGTTTCAAAAGTGGAGGGCAATCTTTTGGGTTTTTATCACCCTTAACCAATGCTAATGCAAATGCCATGCATGTAGGCAAACCACATTCCTTACAATTAGTTTTTGGCAATAATTTGTAAATATCCATAAAGTTTAGTTGTGGCATTTTCTCTATTTAACGAAAACGTTTTTTAAGATTAAAAATTTTGGAAAATATTTTATAAATGGATTTATATTCTCTTTAATAAGATAAAGAATTTAATAGATTAATTTTTAATAATATCCTTAGTAAATTTTTTAAATTAAAATTTATAAGTTGAAATTCTATGACTAAGAATAAAAAAGAAAAAGAAACCAAGAAAGAAGGAAAGAAAGAGAAAAAAGAGAAGAAAGAGAAAAAAGAACAAAAAGAAGAAAAGGTCGAAACCAAAAAATCTTCAGATAAGGTTTACAAGCGTATTGAAGTCGACTTTTGGAAAACTTCTGCTCATGTGA
>JAHQWG010000004.1 GCA_029856045.1 Promethearchaeia archaeon
GTTATCTAATGAATAAGTTCTGTTATCTACTAAAGCATCCCCTGTTTTATTACTACTTCGAAAAAAAGTTCCATTCATAATTGATGAAACAGATTCATTTTGGTATAAATGATTAAGAAAAAATAAAGTAGTATTATCTAAGTGATTTAAAAAAGGATTTTCTAATAATGGAATTTTTGAGAGCGTGGGACTAAGTGAATGATCATTAAAATAGTTATCAAATATGTTAGGGAGATTATCTTTATTTTGAAAATTAGAATTTGAACTATCTTTTTGATAAAATGAAAAATTACTATAATAAAACAAATTAAAAACAAAAAAACTGATAAAAAGAATGATTAGTACTTTATATTGATATTTATTGCGTCTTGATATTTTCTTTATCATAAAATACATCTATTCGTTTTAAAAATGTGTTTACTTTTGAAAAATTCCTTCGTTATATAAATGTGTTTACTTTTGAAAAATTCCTTCATTTAAATTTTTTTTTGAATTAATTTTGGATAGAAGAAACTAAAACATTAAGATTAAATTGAGATCAAATTTCTCGAAATTATGTCTGGAATCTTATTAATTTTTATTCTTTCTTGTTCCATAGAATCTCTATATCTTATTGTGACTGATTGATCTTCTAAAGATTCATAATCTATTGTAATGCAAAATGGAGTTCCTAATTCGTCTTGTCGTCTATATCGCTTTCCAATTGAGCCAGTTTCATCATAAAAAGAAGCAATCCGATTATTCAATAATTTTTTTTGAACTTTTTTTGCCAAATCCCTAATTTCTTTTTTATTTTTAATTAAAGGAAAAACTGCAACGGAATAAGGTGCAAGAAATGGTTTTAGCTTTAAGTTTATTCGTTGTTCCTTAACATCAAAGCAACTTTCTAAAAGAGTATATAATATACGATCAATTCCAAAGGCAATCTCGAGTACTTGAGGTATTTCTTTTTTATTCGAACTTGTATCCATAGAGATTTCGAAATTCTGTTTTGAAAATTCTTGATGCCGTCTTAAATCATAATCTGTTCGATCATGAATTCCACAGATTTCAATCCATCCATACTGTCTTGTTTCAATTTCTAAATCCCATGCATCATCGGCATAATGAGCTCTTTCTGCAGGTGAATGTTGTCTTAAACGTATAAGTCCATTTTCATATCCAAACCTTTTAGTCAAGAAATATGAAATATAGAGACAATAAGCAAAAGCCGGTTTTTTTATAACTCCGGAGTTTATGGCTTCTTCAAGGGAAATAATATTTGGCTTGTAAATATTTTTTGTTTGAGTTTTCCAATCTAAGAAGGGAAGTTCTTCATTTTTTACATCAAAATACTCCTCAAGCGTCATTTCTTGTTCCTTTCCTATGAATAGTTGTAATTCCAATTGATCAAATGTTCTCATCCGGATAATTCCTTGCCTAGGGGATATCTCATTCCTATGAGCTTTACCATATTGAAAGACTTTGATTGGATATTTTTTTCGGGCATAATTATCTAATCGATTAAATAATAAGTATGTAGTGGTTGCAGTTTCTGGACGCAAATACGCAATATTATTATCCCCCACGTTAGTCTTTAACATTAAGTTATATTCTTCAATTTCTCCAAGCAAACTATCACAACTGGGGCATTTAAGATTTTTAGTTTTGATAAGTTTATTTAGTTCTTTCTTAGATAACCCATCAATCAACGTATCTGGTAATAATTCTTTTAGAATTTTATCTGCTCTATATAATGATTTACATTTAGTACATCGAGTTATGTAATCAATAAATCTCTCCAGATGTCCAGAAGCTTCCCAAACAATCTCAGGCATGATTGTTGGACATTCAACCTCTAGAAAACCAAAATAAGAGAGTTCTTTCCTAAATAATGAGAGAATTTTATTTTTTAATGCTGAACCAGCTGGTCCATATGTATAAAAACCAGCAAACCCCCCATATATTTCCGGTGATGGGCCCCATATAAAACCCCTCCTCTTTACTAGAGAATTAAATGTGTCTATATTATCCTGAATTTTCATAATTTCTCTAAATCAACCATTAAGATTAATAACAAAATAATAATAAAATAACAATAAAGATAAATAATTAAATAATTAGTTTTTTATAACAATATTAAAATTAAAAAACAAAAAAATGATTAGAGTATGATTTTTCAAGATAATATCTTAAACTTCGAACAAGCTCTGGAGTCTGGCCTCTACTTTGTAATTATTGGATATTATTTTTTATTATTTGCATTTTTTCTCTTTATGCGATTTAGATTAACAAAGAAGGAGTATTGGCTATTTTTTTCATTGTTATTTTTATGTTTTGCTTTTGCAAGACTGTTTTTTATTATTAATGACTTTTTTTTACCGCAGTTCAAAGATTTTATAGACGGGACAATAAATCGTTCGTTAGCATATCTACCAGGATTGGGATGGAAATTAGCGACGTTTTTTTCTTGGCTAGGTATAAGTTGCCTAATGGGAATTTTAGGAATTTTATTATTTACTGAAAAGGATAAAAAATCATTAATTTTAAGAATTTTATTAATTACCGGACCGGTAATTGTAAGTATCATGGCTTTAATATTACCTGATGGATATTTTTTAACACAAGATGTTATAAACGAATATAATTTAACTGTTGATTCCGTTTTTTTTACAATGGGCTCGTGGCAATATCCGATGGGAAGATTCATTTTTACTTTAGTATTATCACCGATTTTTACTTTTATAATTCCATTTTTATTTCTATATCTTGCTATCAAGACATTCGGGGTTTTGCGACGTTCCTATTTACTTAATGCTATAGGTTTTCTCTTATATTACACAGGAAGGATACTTCAAGGAGCACTTCAATTTACCACCCTTTCTTCTATGTCTCAAGCATTAATTCCTCCATTTATAATCTTATTAGCGCTATTGTTGATTGTTATTGCCAATAATTATGAGCAATTAAGATAAAATCTAAAATTCAAAAAATTATTTATAATAATCCTTTATAATAGCTCTTAAAGTAAGTCCATTTTTTTTAAAAAAAAGATTTAAGAAATAAATTATGTCGTTTCACGGTCAGCAAAACATATTTCCAATGTTTTATTTAAAAGAAGATTTATCTAAGGCAATTTCTTTAAATGAAGAATTATCTATTTCTTTTTATTTATTGACACATGACCTAAAAGAAAATGAAAAAATAAAATCATTTTCACGTCTTTTAGTTCCAATGGTCTTTATCCAAGGATTAATCTCAACTCATATTGTTTTAGAAGGATTGTCAATTGCATCATTTGATGAAAAAATTACTAACCCCCCAAGACAAGCACTTATTGGTCATATTTTAAGAAATATCGAGAATAGATCTCAAGTTGAGCTTCTTGAGAAAATTATTGCTATAATCACCTATAAAGATGAGGATGCGAAGCAATTATCATCATTAAAAGAAGAGGAAGAAGAAGCGGAATTTAAAAAAGTTAATATCAAATATCTATTAAATCCTGGATTAATAGAAGGTTTAAAGAAGATCTTACCAAGATTAAAGTATATGCCTATAAGGGATTATACTGTTTTAGATAGTTCATTGATAACCGAATTAGCATTAGATTTAGCAGAATATTATAGAAATACTATTAAGTTATTAAAAGGGAATGCTATGCGATGGCAGAATTTAATCAAGTTAATCGACAAAGAAATAAATAAATGGCTATTAGATTTAAAAGTGAAGAGAATAGATGTTAAAGGACGATACGATTCGGAAATTGGAAAAATGAACAAGGTTATTGATTCTTCAATTATCAACGAGAGAATTAAAGAAGAGAAAGATAAAATTGATTTATGGGTTCAAATACAAAAAAAGAGACTTATTGAAGCATTATCTCAACAATTTATGACTGTAGATCGAAAAATATTGGAATTAGCCAGTAAAAATAAATTTTTTACTAATTATGATGCTCTAAAGGCTTTTAGATTACAGGAGGTAATTTCTAAATGCAGAAACCATATAGGTGGTTTGAACGAAAACATACAATATTTATCAGATCTAGTAAAAAATATTTCGACTCAAGTTGATGACTTTGTTAAAAGAAGTGAAGAAATCAATCAGAAAGCTACAAAAAGATTAGAAGATAAAAACAAAAACTTAGGGGAACAACTTTCTAAGAAAGATGAAATGATATCAACTTATCAGAGAGAAAAAGAGTTTGAATCTGGTGAAATAAAAAATTTAAAAAATAATATAAAAAATAAAGCTCAAGAAATTAAAGATATAATATTGAGAAAGAGTGAAGATTGCTTAAGAGAAGCAAGAATTCTGGAAAACCAGAATATAAAGGATAATGAAGCACTAAATTTATCGATGCCTGTAATTTGGACCTTTTTTCCATTATATATGGGCCTAATAGAAGATGAAAAAGAATTTGAAGAAAAAATTAAAATTATTTTACCTGGCTTCATAAATCGAAATGCATTAAATGCAAAATCATTAAAAGAAGAATTAAATCCTTCTTATACTGCATATTTACAAAATTTATTGATGAAAATCGAAGAAGATATGAAGATTCGAAGTAATTTTGAGTTCTCTGGAGAAAATAATAATTTATTAGAAGATTCAAATATTAAAAAGCAGATTCAAAATGGAATTTCATCTTTAATAAGTTCTGCTATAATTAATGATGTTCTAGCTAAAGAGATGGAAGAAAAGTTAAATTTTATCTCTTGAAAGATTCTTTTTAATTTTATTAAATCTTACTCAATTAGAAATATAAGATTTAATATATTTTGCCCTTTTTTATTATCTATAAATAGATTTTATTAAAAATAATAGAATTTTCAGATTAAAATGGCAAAAAAGGAGATAAAAGATAAGAAGGGATATTTGAATTATAAAAAAACTTTACTTAGGAATTTCTTTTTCAGACGAGATAGCATAAAGGAAGAAGAAAAAGAAAAAACTGAAACTAGTGTAATTGAAGAAGGGTTAACATATATACAGATGAAATTACCAGTAGAAATAATAACTGAAGAATTTGAACAATCATTAAAAAAGAAAATATCTCACAATATATTACGAGCTAATATTAGAGAAGCAACTATAGAGGATTTAGAAGCTATTAGATATATCCATAATAGAGCGTGGTTAACAAGCAATACGCCTTTCTCGCCTATTACCCTAGAAGGGATTAAGCAAGTATTTGAAATTCCTTCAACAAAAATATTTATTGCGAGAGTATATGGTCAAGATGGAGGGTTTATAATTACGGATTTGGAAGGAGAAGATAATAAAGTTGGCGTAATTGCAGGTTTAGGCATATTACCACGCTTTCAAAGAAGATATCTTGGAACAATACTGGGAATGCATAGTTGGGAGTATTTAAAAAAAAAAAATATAAAAGAATTAAGATGCGAAGTCTATGTTGATAACGTGGCATCTTATAAACTTATTAAAGGTCTTGGATTCGAAGAATACGATAGAATAACTTATGGACCCAAAGATTTTGAAGTAGACAATAAAAAAAAAGAAAATTAGTATAAATCTTAAATAAAATCTAGTTTTTATAAATTATTATATAGAAATCTATCATATATTTATCAATTATAAATATTTTTAGAAAGGAAGTGTTGAAATATCTCAATAATTCCAGATTATTTGAAAGAAACAATCCCTAAAGAAGAAATTCGAGATTATAGCAGCATCAAAAGAATTCAATCAATCGATTTGGTTAAAGGTCTTGCAATTATTTTAATTGTTTTATGTCATACTTCTGGTCATTGGTTTGATTCAGATTGGATATTTTTACATGGAATTTTGTATATGTGGCTTGATGTCTTTGGACCATCTTTGTTTATTTTTCTAAGTTCTCTCTCAGTAGTATTTTCTTTAACAAAAAAGAAAAGCAAATTGCCACAAAGCGTAATTAGAAATAGAATTATTAGTCGAGGACTCTTGATAATGTTAGTTGGTAGTCTCTATACTATCGCATCCAATATGATTTTTTTACCGGGTTTAACATTTCCTTTTAACTTATGGGGATGGAATATACTTGTTTTCATCGGAGCTTCGCAAATTTTTGCATATTATGCCTTGAAAATATCTCAACCAGGAAGAATATTCATCGGTTTTATAATACTTACATTCTCCCCACAATTAAATATAATTTTTACTGAATTAATCTTATTGGAGAGAGGCATAGATCCTGCCATTTGGTGGATTCAAATGGGTGTTGATCCTATGACTACAGCCCCTCAATTAATAACAGCTAATGCGGATCTAAATTCTTTCGCAAGTATTGTTTATTTTTTACTTTATTCTCCAACACCTCATGCTCCACCATTTCCTTGGATTTCAATATGTTTTATCTCTTCAATTTGGGGTGAATGGTTAGCTGAGGCTATGCAAAAATCTACTGCAAAAGCATATAAAAACTTCTTAAAAAGAATTATCGAATGGGGATTTTTTTTCGTGTTAATTGGGATCTTTTTTGGATATGAATTGATGAATGTAGAATCAGCAAGAGTTGAATATATTAATATACCACTTTGGGAAATTGCGAACCAACAACCTATTACTTATTTTCCTGGAGTATTTCGATTTTTAATTCATGGTCAAGCCAGTAATACTATTTACCTAATGGGTATGGCTTTGTTAATTCTAGCGATATTTTTTTACTTGGTAGATATTAAAAGATCAAGTAATAATTTTTTTATAATGTTAATATATTATGGCAAAACATCTCTGAGTCTGTTTTTAATACATTACCTTTGTTTCTTTTTATTTCCCGCAAGTTTGAATATAATTTGGGGTGTTTTTTTAATTTTAGGATACGTAGCATTGTTGGGTTTTACTATGTATTTGTGGATCGAATTTGGTAATGGTGTAGGGAGCCCAGAATGGATCATTATTCAAATGGGGCGGATTGGTACGAGAGTTGAAGATAAATCAAAAGAAGCAATTGAAAAGTATAAAATAGAACATAAAAAAAACCCAAATGAGTAATTGCTTTTTTTTAAAATTGCATTTTTTCTAATTTTTCTTTTAATAGATTTTGCTTATCATCATTATTTAGATTTATATATATCTTTAATGCATTTTCCAAGTGAAAAACAGCACTATCATTTGATCCAAGTTTTTCATAAATAATAGCTAATTTTTCATACACCTCAGCTGATTCTTTTAAATAATTATTCGCTATGTATAAATCTAATGATTGCTCGAGATAATTAATCGCCGAATCATTAGCATCGCAAATTTGGAAAAGTATATCAGCAACTTTAGTTTTAATTTCTGCTTGTTTAATTTCATTACCAATATTGCCATAAGTTTTTTCAGCTTTTTGATAATATAACAAAGAATTATTGTCTTCACCATTAAGGAAATAGAAGTTAGCTATATCTTCTAAGATAACAGCTTCTTCTGCTTTCGGCCCCAATTTGAATACATTAATTGAATTTAAGGATAATTCTAAATTTTTTTTTGCTAAATCATTTTGATTCCATACTAGATTAATCAATCCTAAGAATCTATAATTTTCCCAATTTAATTTGGCTTTTTTAAATTCCCCAATCTCATTTTCAATTGTACCGATAAGATTTTGGGAGATTTCAATATAACTTGTGGCCAGCTTATAATAGTTCTTTCCTAAAAGAAAATAAAGTTTCCCAAATTTTGAATTTGCAATAATTTCTCCAATAATATCATTGTGATCTCTAAAATATTGCATATTTTCAGTTAAAGCCTTATACGATTGAGGAAAATTATTTAATTTAAAATATATTTCAATTAAATTACTTGTAGTTTGCCTATATTCATTATGAAATTTATTTTCTTTACATATATTATGAGCTTTACTATAATATTCATAAGCCAATTCGATATTTTGCAATGTTATATGGACATTTCCCACATTATTGAGCACCTTTACATAATTTAAATTATCTCCAATTTTATTAAATATCTCAAGAGAATTTTCATAATTGTTTAAAGAATCATCTAAATAGCCAAGATCCTCATAAATTAAACCTAAATCATTGTAAATTTGGGCAACTTTTTCTTGATTTCCTTCATTTTTGAATATTTCTAATACTATTTCAAATAATTTTGATGCATTACTTAGATCTCTATTTAAATAATAGAAGGTTGCCTTTTCAATCAATAATTCGTTAACATCTTCTCCAAATTGTTGTTTATTGTTTATTTCTATATCAATATCAGCAATCTTTTGCTCGAACTCTAAATTTGTAAAAGATCTCTCTTTTTCCTCAGAAATTGACAATAATTGGGCGAAATCTAATGATTCGTATAAATAATCCATCTCAATTTTATCTAACTCAAAATTAAAATTGTTTGAGTCTGAAATATGATCTAAACCTGAAATTAGCGGTTTTCCACAATTATAACAGAATTTTGCACCCTTTTCTATTTCCAAACCGCAATGCGGGCAAATATTATAATCAATCATTTTATATTTTCAAAAGAAAAAGAATAATTAGAAAAAAAAAAGAAATAATTATATTTAACTATTTACTGACAGCTTTTAACTTTTTTATAATTACTATTGCTATAATAACTCCTGCACCCGCAACTAGGGCTGAAATAACAATGGTCAATATGATTGAATCAAAAGGAAAATCTTCACCAATTTTTTCTACAGTAGCAGGATCTACTGCAAGTTCTAATTCGTAATCTACATTTTCATATCCTGTAGCTGAAACAGTAACTTTTAATAATATTGGATCATCACCAAGAGATACTAAAATCGGAGTTAGAGAGATTTTATATAGTCCATTTCCAATTTCTATAACGTTCGATGAGACATCAGTACCATCCCACCATATTTGAATTGTTGCACCCTCAATTCCTTGACCACTCGCATTATACACAGAAAATGTTATATTAAAAACCTCTGTTGAGAAGGTTTGGTCTAAAAACTTTAAATAAATCAAATTTGATGTCTCACATGGTTCACATGGTTCCTCAGCAATATGTGTTTCAAAATATTTCCCAGTGAAACCTGCTGCATTAATTGTCATGTTCAATAATATTGGATCTCCACCATGAACCACAAATATGGGATCTAAAGAGATTTTATACTGTCCGTTTCCAACTTCAACAACGCTCAACGAGACATCGGTTCCATCCCACCATATTTGAATTGTTGCACCCTCAATTCCTTGACCACTCGCACTTGCATTATATACATAAAACGTTATATTGAATGTATCTTTTGAAAATGATTGGTTTATAATATCTATATCTAATAAATTAATAATAGGTAAATAAATGTCTTTTCTAACTATTACTTCTGCAAAGCCAATATTACCTGCTGTATCATTTGCGTAAAATGTTATTGTTACTGATACATTTCCAAAATAATCCCATGCAGCTTGATTTATTGTATTATTCGAAAGAAAGGTAAAATTAGTATTTCCTCCATCAATAGTATACCAAGTTGTATTTATATCTGATTTAAGGTCTGTTATCTCTATATTAAAAGTTGGGGCTATTCTTCCAATAATTTCATTTTGACTTGGTGAGTTTATCTGGATAGAAGGTGATATTTTATCTAAACCTAATAGTATTGACACGTCATTACCCAAATAATTTGCAGTTACAATATCGTTGAGTCCATCATTATTGGCATCTCCTACAAACACATCTCCAGGATTATTTCCAACTGATTTTTTGATTTGAGGATTCCAATTAGCGGAAGTTGCGTTCCACATAATTATTGACACATCAGTACCCCCAGTATTTGCAGTTACAATATCTTTGAGTCCATCATTGTTTGTATCTCCTATAAAAAGACCATAAGGCATACTTCCAACTTCTTTTTTAATTTGAGGATCCCAATTAGAGGAACTTGTGTTCCAAAGAAAAATTGAAATATTATTGTGACCAGAATTTGTAATCGCAATATCATTTTTACCATCGTTATTGGCATCTCCTATGAAAATACCCCAAGGCATAGACCCTACAGATCTCTTAATTTGTGTATCCCAATCACTAGCACCGCTGTTCCATAATAGTATTGAAATATTATTATCACCATAATTTGAAGTCACAATATCATTGAATCCGTCATTATTGGCATCTCCTACGAATACAATTTTAGGTTCATCTCCAACTGATCTTGTAATTTGTGAATCCCAATCTCCAGCACCATTATTCCATAATAGTATTGAAACATTATCATCTTCAGTATTTGCAGTTATAATATCGTTATATCCATCATTATCCGCATCCCCTACAAACACGCCTACAGGATTAAATCCTACTGATTTTGTAATTTGTGCATCCCAATCACCAGCACCATTATTCCATAATAGTATTGAAACATCTTGACTAAAACCATTTGTAGTTACGATATCGTTATATCCATCATTATTGGCATCTCCTATAAACACACTTGTAGGGGAAGTTCCTACTGATTTTGTAATTTGTGTATCCCAATTACTCAAAGTTGTATTCCATAGAATTATAGAGACATTATTA
>JAHQWG010000005.1 GCA_029856045.1 Promethearchaeia archaeon
TGCTTTATAGTATTTTCCTTTATCAAACAAACTCCGGATTATTGATGTTTGATAAGAGTTTTCAAAGGATAAGTCATGGAAAAATGGAGTTATTCTCGTCGTTTTTCTCGGCGATTAAAAGCTTTATTCAAGAAATGTTATTAGAGGGCTCAAAGGATTTGAAAAATATTGAGCTAGGAAATTATGTCGTAAAAATTACTACAATTCCTGGACTTAATGTCGATCTTGTTTTAATTATAGACCAAGAAGATAATAAAAAAGCTAATAAACTTATTCCTAAGATAATTAAAGTTTTACTTAATCATCAAGAAATTTTTATGGAGTGGAATGGAAATATAAATCTATTTGATATTTTGGATTATCCAGTTACCCAGTTAATTGGTTCTGAAAAATCATTAATAGATGAGAAAACTCTTACGGATAATCAAATGGAAGTTTTAAAATCAATTTGGGAGCAAAAAGGAGCACTCTCTCCCCAAAAAGTTGAGAATTTATTAAAAGAAAAGCAATTTTTAGAAGATCGATTAAATCAAACCGAAAATTTATTAAGAAAACAAGAGATAATTGATAACATTTTAGAAATTTCTAATCAATTGAAGGATGATGATGGATATAGACAGTATCAGAAAATGCTCCAGCAGGTAAAAAGAGAGATCGATGATACAAAATTTAAAATTAAATATTATTTACAAAAAACAAAAGAATCTTTAAGTGATTCTTTAAAAATTATAGGCCAGAAATCTCTTATTGAGGGAAATTATAAAGATACTTACTTAAATCTATATTCTTTTGGTTCAAAAGTTCAAAAAATCTCTTCCGGAAATGATTATCTGAAATTTAAAGAAATGGCAAAAATGTTACTTGAAAAAGACGCGAACCGAGAATCAGAATTATCTCAGATCATAAAGGATATATTAAATTTAAAGGAAGAGGATATTGAAGATTATTTATGAATAAAGCCTACCTTATATTTATACCGTAGTAAATATCTCAACAACATCTTCATTTTGTAACAAATAATTAATTCCTACTCTTTTTTTTTTCATCTGTGAATCTTTTCTGTAGACTACGGCATATTTAAAGTATTTATAAAAGCTTTTATGTATTTTTAATGCGATATCTTTAACAGATGAGTCATTATCTACAATTAAAGGAGGTTCTGCTATTATATTTCCCGATTTTGTAAA
This sequence comes from Promethearchaeia archaeon, assembly GCA_029856045.1. GTDB lineage: Archaea > Asgardarchaeota > Lokiarchaeia > Sigyniarchaeales > SOKP01 > 6H3-1. The sequence continues at coordinate 1,188 of JAHQWG010000005.1, forward strand.
TATTTTAATCTTATTAAGAAAGTTTAAAATTTTTTTACCGAAATCTATGAGCCCTTCATCTTTTATGCCACTAACACCAATAATTAATGGAAATTTATTTTCATATTTCTTTTTTAATAAATCGAATTGATTTTGGGTATTTGGCAAATCTCCTTTAGTCCCTAAAAGTATTATTTTTTTATAGGCAATTGAAGGATTTAATGCATCTGAAACCATTTCTAAATTAATTTTTCCATAGATTTTTACTAATGCATTATGGATGCCACTTTCTTTTACCACTAGTTTAATATCTTCATCCTGATTCAAGTATTTTTTTGCTTCTTCAGTTAAATAAAGCACTTGAATTTTATTAGAGCCCGTTTTTTCAATATCAATTGGCGGTGGTGTTGTATTAATTCGGATATTTGCATTATTTAATTCAGTTAATATTAATTTCATTTGTTTTTTAATATTTCTACCTAAATCTATGCAGATACATATTAAATCCGCGGAACGGATAGCTGATAATATCTCTAAACCATGACCAACGCCTTTTGAGGCACCTTTCATTAAAGCAGGCATATCTACTATTTGAAATTTAATGTTCTCAAATTTGTAGATTCCTATCTGGGGAATAGGAGTAAATTTACCGATATTTTCACATTTTGCTCCTGTTAAATAATGGAAGATTGTTGTTTTTCCCGCTCCCGGCGTATTATAGTCGCTAATTAATAATACTTGAATTCCTTCTGATTTTATTGAGAATGGACTAATTCTGGAGCTAAGTTTCTTTTGTCTTTTCTTATCAGACTCCAATTCATCTTTTAATTTCGCTAATCTTGTTCTATTTAAAGCAACAATTTTTTCCGTTGCCTTATGTTTTGGAACTAAAGATATGAATTCTTCTAATTTTTTGATTTTTTCTTCAAGTGATTTTGCATCCAAATATTCTGCATATTTAGCTTTAGCCTCGGGACCGATATTGGAACTCAGAGTATTTTTCCCTATATAATTTAATTATTTTTAATTGAATATTTATAATATTGATTTAAATCGATCTTCTTCTTTTAGCTTCAAATCGCCAAGGATCTCATCGAATAAAGATATAAATTTTTTGAAATATTTAGGCTTTTTTGAAAAAATATCATTTATTGAATATCTGTTGATAAATCTATTAGAAACTAAATTTAATTGTTCTTGTACACTTTCTACGGCAAGTTTTTTATCAATAATTGCATAGGAAATTAGAGGTAGGGTATCTTCAGGAGTTGCAACTCCTGGTAGTGCTAATGGAATAGAAACACAAACTAGTTTAAATGAAGCAAGTGAGATCGTATCGATATCGTCGCCCATGACTTCGTGACTAAATCCATCAAGTGCTTGGAGAAATCCTGCTCTTAAATTTGGATCAAGTTGTTCGGGGGAGCTATAATATTGAATTTGAATTAAATTTCTATTTCCTAAATTAATTCCAGTTTCATATATCGGCATAAGGGTCTATTTTATTGAATATTTTAAAATTATAATTAAAATAATCAAATAATAAATAAATTATGGTGTTATAAAATATTTCCATTCTGATTCTTTTTTAACCATATTATAATTTAATTAGGTTTTTATAAGCATTATAAGTATTTTGCATAAGCATATGAGTCGTCATTGGTCCCACTCCTCCGGGAACTGGTGTTATTCTTGAAACTTTTGGAAGAATATTTTCAAAATCTGCATCACCATACAAATGTCCATCGACGCGCGTAATTCCCACGTCAATAATTACAACGCCTTCTTTAATTTGATCAGCCTTTATAAATTTCGGTTTTCCTACTGCAACAATTAAAATATCGGCGTTCTTAATATATTTATTTATATCATTAGTTTTAGTATGGCAAACACTAATAGTAGCATTTCTTTTTAATAGCATAAAAATCAAAGGTTTTCCAACAAGCCTACTTCTATTGATAATTGTTACATCTTTTCCAGAGAGCTCAATATTATAATATTCCAATAACTTAATAATGCCTTTTGGAGTACAAGGACTTAAATATTCATTATAATTGAATAAATTTCCTGAATTTATAGGATTTAATCCATCAACATCTTTTTTTGGATCAATTGTAGCTAAAAATTGATTTGTATTTTCTATCAGATTTTGTGGGAGTGGTAATTGCAATAAAATTCCATGAATGGAAGGATCAGTATTTAATCGATTTATTTCACTTAATAATTGATTTTTATTAATATTTTTATCTAATTCTATGGATACACTTTCAATATTAACTTTGTCACATATTTTTTTCTTAATATTGATATATACTTTGGAAGCCGGATTATCTCCTACAAGGATAGTAGCTAATTTTGGTTTAATTCCAAATTTCTTGATATCTTTCTCGATCTGCTGCTTCAGTTTTTGATTTAATTCTTCTGCTAATTTTTTTCCATCTATAATTTTTTCTTTTTGCATATTGATGTTCATTTTAAATCTCTTTAAACACTTATTGAGTCTATATTTAAAATTTCTATTAATTCTTAAAGAATTGGCTTAATTTAATTTACTTATTTTTTAAACTTTACAATTATGCCACTAATAAAATCAATAATATTTTATTTTTTCTCTGTTAGCAATTATGATATGGTTATAAACTTAATTCTAATAAAAATCATTAACAATTTTAAAATAATAAGTATTAAATAGAAAATCTAAATAAATTGTTGAAATTGCTAATCGAACCTAACTTAATAATGCTTTAAATATATATATCTTTTATTTTTACTTAAATTATTATAAGTTAAACAATAAGAGAATCAAAAAAAATTAATTATTAGGAGATAAATAATGAGTGCTTTAATAAGAGTTAGAATGAGTCTGCATGATGCTCATTATGGTGGGAATTTGGTGGATGGAGCCAAAATACTCCAACTTTTTGGGGATGTAGCTACAGAGCTTTTAATTAGAAATGACGGTGATGAAGGACTTTTCAGAGCATATGATACTATTGAATTTTTAGCCCCAGTATATGCAGGAGATTTTATTGAAGCAGAAGGAAAAATAGTTGAATCAGGAAATACATCTAGGAAAATAAAATTTAAAGCAACAAAAGTGATTACTCAAAAACCTGAGATCAGTGATTCTGCAGCTGATATTTTGGACAAACCTATAATAGTATGTAAAGCAAGTGGAACTTGTGTTGTTCCAAAAGAAAAACAAAGAAAATAGAGAAGAAATATTATGGAGAAACTTATTATTACTACAGCAATATGTGGGGCAGAGGTTACTAAAGAACTAAATCCAAATGTTCCATATACTATTGATGAAATAGCAAAAGAAGCTGAATCTGCATATAAAGCTGGAGCAAGCATCATCCATTTACATGTGAGAGAAGATAATGGTACTCCTACTCAAAATCTAGACAGATTCAAAGTATGTATAGAAGAGATACAAAATCGATGTCCGGATGTTATAATTCAACCTTCTACTGGGGGTGCTGTAGGTATGAGTAATAAAGAAAGACTCCAACCAATTTATCTAGAACCTCCTCCTGAAATGGCTACTCTTGACTGTGGTACTTGTAATTTTGGGGGAGATGAGATTTTTATAAATACTGAAAATACTATTATAGAATTTGCTAAAAAAATGAATGAACGGGGTATTAAGCCGGAATTAGAATGTTTTGATAAGGGCATGCTTGATATGGCATTAAAATTGCATGATAAAGGACATATCAAAGATCCGATGCATTTTAATTTTGTATTAGGTGTTAATGGTGGTATAAAGGCAAGCGCAAGAGATTTAATTTTTTTAGTTGAAAGTATTCCTAATGATTCGACATATTCAGTATGTGCTATAGGAAGACACGAGTTTCCAATGGTAACTTTATCAATAATAATGGGTGGTCATGCAAGAGTTGGATTTGAAGATAATATATACTTATCCAAAGGGGTTTTAGCAAAATCTAATGGAGAATTAGTCGAGAAGATTGTAAGAATCTCAAGGGAATTAGGAAGAGAAATTGCTACTCCTATAGATGCCAGGAAAATATTGGGATTGAATTAAATTAATTAAATATTAAAATAAGATTGAATTATGTATAGAGAAATTGCCTTATATTATGATTTGATTTATTCATGGAAAGATTATAAGAAAGAAGCTAAAAAAGTTAAAAAATTAATTTTTAAATTTAAAAAATCAGATGGGAATGAGCTTCTTGATGTTGCTTGTGGTACTGGAAAGCACTTAGAGTATCTTAAGGATATTTTTTCTTGTATGGGTGTCGATATTAATGAAGAAATGCTGTATATTGCAAAAAAAAATGCTAGGGGAGTTAGTTTTAAAAAAGCAGACATGCTTACATTAAATCTCAAAAAGAAATTTGATGTAATTATTTGCTTATTTAGTTCAATTGGTTATGTAAAAACTTATTCAAATTTAAAAAAATGTATTCAAAATTTTGCATACCATTTAAAAAAAGGTGGTGTTGTAATATTTGAACCATGGCTTACAAAATCCACTTATATAGAAGGTTATCCACATATGGATACTTATGATGGTGAAGATATAAAAATCGCAAGATTAAATATTTCAAAAATTGAAGGAAATCTCTCAGTTCTGGATATGCACTACTTAATTGCGGAGAGAAATAAAGAAATTAAATATTATAAGGATAGACATGAATTGGGTCTTTTTGAGGTGGATAGAACTTTAGTATTTATGAAAGAAGTTGGTTTACAATCAAAATTTTTGAAAAATGGGTTAATGAAAGATAGAGGACTTTATATAGGAGTTAAAGAATAGATATTTTTTACTTAGGTTAGTGTATGTGAAATATTTTAATTTATTATCTTATCTTATATTAATTTGGATGATATTATGAAAAAAGGAAATAAATATGGAACACACAGAGTAGTTGAGCCGCAAGGTGTTCTTCCTCAGGCTGCAAATAAGATATCAAATGATATGGAGCTATATGATAATGAAATTTTAATCGATGTTATTTCTCTAAATATTGATTCTGCAAGTTTTTCTCAACTTAAGGATGAAGCAGGTGGAAATGTAGAAAAAATTAAAAAAAAAATTTTGAAAATTGTAAATGATAAGGGTAAAATGCAGAACCCTGTCACTGGTTCTGGAGGAATGTTAATTGGAAAAGTAGAGAAAATTGGAACCTCTTTAAAGGAAAAAATTAATTTGAAAGTTGGAGATAAAATTGCTACATTAGTCTCACTTACACTAACACCGCTTAGAATCGATAAAATCCTTGATATAAAACCTGATATTGACCGAGTTGATATTAATGGGAAGGCGATACTTTTTGAAAGTGGAATATACGCAAAAATTCCAGAGGATATGGAAGACACATTAGCATTAGCTATTTTTGACGTGGCAGGTGCTCCAGCTCAAACTACTAAACTTGTAAAACCGGGAGATCATGTCTTAATACTTGGAGCAACTGGAAAATCCGGATTAATGTGCTCTTATATGGCTAAAAAAAAAGTTGGACCGCAGGGTAAAGTAATAGGACAAGCACGAAATGAAAAACGTGCCAATTTTCTTAAAAGCACAGAATTTTGTCATGAAGTTATTATTGCGGATGTTCTTAAACCTATAGAAGTTTTAAGTGAAGCTTTAAAAGCCAATAATGGAAAAGAAGTTGATATTTCGATTAATTGTTTAAGTATTCCTAATACAGAGATGTCTAGTATTCTTCCGGTTAAGGAAAATGGAGTGGTCTACTTCTTTTCTATGGCAACAAGCTTTACAAAGGCAGCATTAGGGGCCGAAGGTGTGGGGAAAGATGTTGTTATGATAATTGGAAATGGATATACAAAAGGTCACGCTCAAATAGCTTTAGATGAGTTAAGAGAATCTGATAAATTAAGGAAAATTTTTGAGGAAAAGTTCATTTAATATAAATAAGTATATAAAATGATGAAAAAAAGGCAGAACAAATGAAGGTATATAGAAGATTTGAACTCTTTAAGGACGTTCCAGATGAACAATGGAATGATTGGAAATGGCAGTTTAAAAATAGAATAACAACTTTAGATGAGCTAAAAAAATACATTCCTTTAAGTAGAGAGGAAGAGGAAGGAATAAAGAAATGTTTAGAATCTTTGAGGATGGCAGTGACTCCCTATTATTTATCATTGATAGATATCAATGATAAAGATGATCCCGTAAGAAAACAAGCAATCCCTACAGTATTTGAATTAGAAAAGTGTGAAGATGATCTCCATGATCCTCTTCATGAAGAAGAAGATGCACCAGTTAAGGGTTTAACTCATAGATATCCAGATAGAGTACTTTTTTTAATCACAGAGAATTGCTCAATGTATTGTAGACATTGTACAAGGAGAAGATTTGCTGGACATCATGATAAAGCTCCCCCAAAGTCGCAAATCAATAATGCAATTGAATATATTGCCAAAACTCCAGCTATAAGGGACGTTTTATTGTCTGGAGGAGATGCTTTGTTAGTTTCTAATAAAGAATTGGAGTATATAATAAAAAAGTTAAAAGAGATACCCCATGTTGAAATTATTCGTATAGGTTCAAGAGCTCCCGTTGTAATGCCCCAAAGGATTAATCAAGAATTAGTTGATATGCTTAAAAAATACCATCCGATTTGGTTTAATACTCACTTTAATCATCCAAATGAGATTACTGAGGAGTCTAAAAGAGCTTGTGAAATGATTGCTGATGCGGGAATACCTCTCGGGAATCAATCAGTATTATTAAGAGGAGTAAATGACTGTATTCATGTAATGAAAAAACTAGTCCATGAACTGGTAAAAATAAGAGTTAGACCATATTATCTTTACCAATGTGATTTATCTATGGGACTTAAGCATTTTAGAACAAGTATCGCTCAAGGTATTGAAATTATCGAGGGTCTAAGGGGTCATACTTCCGGTTTATGTGTGCCTACATTTGTAGTTGATGCACCAGGTGGTGGTGGGAAAATACCTGTTATGCCAAATTATGTTATTTCACAGGGAAATACTCGAGTTGTATTAAGAAATTTTGAAGGAGTTATTACAACTTATGCAGAACCATCAGATTATCAAGCAACATGTAATTGTGAAGATCGAGAAAAACTAATTGGAGTTGCGGGATTATTAAGTGGACAAAAGGTTACGATAGAACCAGAAGATCTAGAACGTAATATAAGGAAAAGGAGTTTAAGTAAATAAAAGTATAAGCATTGAAAATAATTATTATAATAATATCTATTCTTTAAATAGTGGGAGAATCCGATGCAACTTCTTGATATGATTAAAGAATATAAAATTATATCAATTATTGGATTGGGTAAAAATACAGGAAAAACGACAACCCTTAACCATCTGATAAAAAATTTAACCTTAATGGGAAAAAAGTTATCTCTTACTTCAATAGGGAGAGATGGAGAAAAGTATGATGTTATTACTCGTTTACCAAAACCACGAATTTATATTGAGAAAGGAACTTATGTAGCAACAGCAGAAAAGAGTCTCGATAATAGTAATATTAAGATAGAACTTATTAAAACTACAGGATTTAACACGCCATTAGGAGTAGTTAAAATATTAAAGGCAATGAGCAGTGGCTATATTGAACTAGCAGGTCCATCGATAAATAAATATCTATCTAATATCTGTTTAGAATTAATCAATTTAGGATGTGATATTATTTTAGTGGATGGTGCATTTGATAGAAGATCATATGCGGCTCCTTTAATATCTGATGCTACAATTCTTTCAACGGGGGCATCTATTTCAGAAAATATGCATAAAGTTGTTGATTTAACCGCTCATACAGTTAAATTATTAACCATAGAAAATGAAAAAGAAGAAGAAATACTCAAATTGGCTAATGAAATTTTTAAAAACTCAAAAATTGGGATTATTGATTCAAAAAATTCTATAAAAATGTTAGATATAATAACATCATTGGACGCAGCTACAGAGATAAATGAAAATTTAAATAGTAACTCAAAATACGTTGTAATAAAAGGACCAATTTCTGATAAATTATTAAGCGATTTAATGGATTCTACTGATAAATATAAAGGAGTTACATTTTTGGTAGAGGATGGTACAAAATTATTTTTAAGTAAAGGTATAATGGAAAAATTCCAAAAGAAAGGCGGTATTTTAAAAGTATTAAACCCAATAAAATTAATTGCTGTAACTGCAAATCCAACTTCTCCATTTGAATATGAGTTTGATAAAAATGAATTTCTAAAATTATTAAAAGAAAATATTAATATCCCTATTTATGATCTTGGATCTAATGATTAACTAAAACCGTTTTGATTAAAAAATGAAAAGATTGGGGGTTTTAGACGTAAATAAAAAATTGTAAATATAATCAAAAATATAAAAAAATATCATATTTAAAGTGAAAAAATTGAATGATAAAGCAGTAAATAGCAAATTGAATTTAGATTTCTCAATAGTAAAAAAGGCAAGAGAGGCAGCAAAAAAAATTGCTTTAGACACCCAAAAATTCATAGATAAACACACTACAACGTCAATTGAAAGAACTGTCTGTAGATTACTTGGTATAGATGGGTTAAATGAATTTGGTGTTCCTTTACCGAATTTAGTTGTGGATAATATTAATAAAGCCAAGAAGCTTGGAAAAGGTGTTGCTATCTTTATTGGAAATGCAATTCTCCATACAAAATTATCCCCTCAAGAGATTGCTGAAAAAATATCGAAAGATGAACTTGATTTAACAAAACTTCCTATGAATGATTTATCTGAAATAAAGGAGAATATCACCAAATTTACTAAACTAACTATTAAAAAAATTATAAATAATAAAGAAAAGAGAGAAGCTTATCTTGAAAAATTTGGCGATAAGGAAGGTCCTCTTCTCTATATAATTGTCGCAACGGGAAATATTTATGAAGATATCACTCAAGCAAAAGCTGCCGCAAAACAAGGAGCAGATATCATTGCGGTTATAAGATCTACTGGACAGAGTCTTCTTGATTATGTGCCTTATGGTGCAACAACAGAAGGATTTGGTGGTACTTATGCAACCCAAGAAAATTTTAGGCTTATGAGAAAAGCTTTAGATGAAGTTGGAGAAGAATTGGGAAGATATATAAGATTAACTAATTATTGTTCTGGACTTTGCATGCCTGAAATAGCCGCTATGGGAGCATTTGAGAGACTTGATGTGATGCTTAATGATGCTCTTTATGGAATATTATTTAGAGATAT
>JAHQWG010000006.1 GCA_029856045.1 Promethearchaeia archaeon
ATAATTCATAGAGGATCCAAACATGCTCTAAGTGTAGATTTAAATCCAATTTTTCAAAAATTTAAGCGATCCATAAATACACAAAATCTGAACGAATCTTCCTCTGCATTTAGTAAGTTATGTAATATTATTGAAACAAAATTTAATGAATTACAAATATATTTGGCCCTGTTTGGTCAAGAAAAGAAATTCCTGGGATTTTTAGAATCAAATCCTTCTGATATTGAAATATTCAATTTATTTAAAGGATGTTGGTATAAACCCTTTAATTTAGATGCATTATCTCTTGATTTTTTAGAGGGGTCTAAAGATTCACTGGAAAGTAGAATTAGAGAAGGTTATATTATTGAAAATCTTGAAATCCCACAAAAAGATGAAAATTTTTTATTAGAAATGCCTTCAAGTTCATTTCAAGAAATAATTGAAAACTATTTTAATAAAATATCTGAAAAGTTACCATGTAATATGGAAGATCTCTTCGAAGATATCGAGAAACAGGAAGATAAATTTGAAAAATTTATTATGATTTTACATTTACTTCAAAATGGTCTTATCAGGTATCAAAAACAAACAAATTTTATTTATATACCAAAAGGTGGAAAAGATGAATGAAATATCCTTATTGATGTATTTATTAAGTAAAAAAGACCAATTGGATGAGATGGGTTCAACCAAAGAAGAGATATTAGAGAAATTGCAAATTTCTGGGCGAGAGAAAGGATTTATATTTAAGAAACTATTAATTGAACTTTCCAGATATATATCTCCCTTAGGACTCGAAATCCAATATAATCCTATAAGCACCCATTGGTTCTTAACCTTTAAATCAAGCATGAGCGATCTGATTTTAGCAAACCCATTTCAAGATAAACCACGATTGGCTGCAACTTTATTTTGTGCAATAATTTTATGCTTAAAAAGTAATGGTATAGCAAAAATAGAAGAAATAAAGCGATTAAGAAATAAAAAAGATATCCGGGACGACTTAAGAGATTTAGAAAAGCTAGGTTTTATAAAATTTTTAAAAAATCATAATGAAATTAATTTAACCCCACTTATTGGATATCAACTAAATCTCGAAAAATTATTTATGAAATTATCATTAAAATTAAATGTTTGATCAAGATTGGAGCTAATATGTGATTTTTTAAATAAATTTTAATGAAGAGATCCATTAAATACATTAATCCTTAAAAACTGTGAATTTTTTTGATAGATAATAATGTCTTCCTCAACAACTCAAAAAGATAGAGAATTAACTAAGTTTTCAGTTCTGTTTAAAAAGTTGTGGCCAAATTTCCTAGTTTATAATTCTTTTGCTTTATCTATTTCAACTTTATATATAAATATATTAATCGTCTCAAATTTAATATGACCAGGTGAAGACTTTCATGCTGGAGAAATCGGGATTTTATTAGGAACCGCAACAATAATAATAGCTTTCTCGGGAATCTTTTTTGGTTACTTGGCATTGGTGCATTTATTTTTCGTTCCATTATAAGTATATATAATATTAATCAGCCACCACTTATACAAAAAATTAATTTACCTGAAAGTCAAGGAATAATCAGTTCATCTAGTCAATCTTTATATTATATAGGCCTCGGAATAGGACCAATAATAGCTGGTATGATTTTAGAGTCATATAATAGAAATTATCAAATTACAGTGGTAATTTCAATGATTATTGGAATTATTGGTGTACTCTTTTGGTTACTAGCAATAAAATGGATTGATAAAGATATCGAAAAAATTTACTCAATACTCAATCAACGAGCTGAAGAGATGGCTAGAATTAATGGGAAGTGATAATTTTTAATATCATGGCAGCCAAGTTGTCATTATAATCTTCCATACCTTCTAAATGTTCTCCTACAGTGTTGAAGAAATCCACAATTTCTATCTTTCGTTTATCAAAGAAAGCCTGAATTTTTACTCTTGCTTCTTTAAGTTTTTTATCTTGTTGAGCTTTATTTCCTTTTATTAGATCACATTTATTAAGACACACATAGATATGTTTAGGAAAGAAACGGACATCATTGAAAAAATCAAATTGCTCATTAATAGAGCGATCTAAAGCAAATACCACGATAATTTGTGAAGCGATCCGGCTAATTGTAATAATTCCCATACGAACTACAGCTCTCGCTTTATCACCTCCCGGGGCAAAAATCGTATGTGCTTTTTTTGCAGTCTCATCTCTAAAAATTACACGATTGGGATGAATCGTTTTAGTTTCCTTTTTTTCTGTAGCTTCTCGAGGTAAGGTTGCCTCTCCAGAGAAATCGGTCTTTACAATTACACATTTTCTTCCTCCTTCCAGTGTCTCGAGTTTTTGTTTATTAATATAACTTACAAACAATCTTAAGAGGGTTGTTTTTCCTACGGAAACTGCACCGAGTAGTCCTAAATTCACCATCTTATTCTTCCTCCTCCTTTAATAATTTATTTAATAAGGTCTCGTAATCAGGTATTAAATATTGCTCAAGGAGAGCATTATTATGAGCATTAATTAATCCTACAAAAACTTCTTTTATATTTTTAGAATTTTTGATATATTTAATAATTCCTTCAGTGTCTATTCCTGATCTTAGCGATCTTGGTTCAGTATCAAAACCGAAATTTTCACTCGGAGGCAAGGAGTCGAAAAATCCAAATGCAGAATATCCTTCAAAAGTATAATAGCAAAAAAAGCGAGATTTTATTGTTTGTATAATCCTTGTTAAATACACACTCGGATATAATTCTCCCAGTGTCATAGTTCCATCTTGAGTTATGAGGTAATAGGGACTAATAGGGGATTTTCTCAAACCAAACATTTCTTGAGGAGGCAAACAGACAAAAGGAATTTTTTCTTCGATAATAGCCCATAAATCCCATCGGTCTGCATCATCTAAAATTTGTTTAACTTCATCGAAAGCATAGTAAAAATCTTGTTGAAAACTAAGAAGAGAACTTAGATAGACAGATAGAGAGGCAAAAGTTGCTTCTAATACGGGCTGCTTTTTACTATCTTCGCTAGGTTTTATTGCACCACGCCAGCTTCTTACTGCTGAATATGCAAATCCTTGAACATCAAAAAAATTCCCGGAAAGTATTATGAATTGCGGAAGGTCTCCTTCCTCATCCGTGAGTAATTCTCTGGTCTTATTTAATAAGGCTACTTCAAGATTTATCTCTTTATAGCCAGAATGTAGTTGTGGCATTATCAGCCATTTATATTTCTTTTTTGCCATAGATCAAAGCCCCTTCATTAATAATATTATTAAAATTTTTGAACTCTTAAAAATAATACACAAGAATTGACTAATAAATTTTCTTTTTTTTTTAATTTGGGAAAATTTTATATTGAATCTATAACTTTTCTCACGCCTAATTCAATTAAATCAAAATATTCCAATTTATTTACATTATTTAATTCAATTCTTTTAATAGAATCAAGATTTTTGCATTTTTCTATTTTCATTTCGAGGAGAGGTTCTTTTTCTTTAATTTTTATTAGAATTTGTTGAATAAAATCATTAATAAAGATTTCAGATTTTTCTCTAACGTTAATCTTCTCTGGTTCAACAAATTGAATTTCTACTTTTTTAAAGTCAAAAAATTTTAAAATACAGAGAAGATCGTTATTTTTAGAGAATAATTTTCTTTTTATTAAAGTCCCACTACCTTTATTTCCTATACTCTCTTTAAATAAATCTTCAGCACTCAATAAATTACTAGCAGTAGTAAAACTTTTTCCTGAGATCACTTTATTTAATTGATTTATTACTAACTTAAGTTCATTAACCTCCTCAGTAAGTTTTTTGATTAGCTCTTTTTTTTCAAGATATTGTTTATTAAGTGTTCTGTGAATATTTACTAATTTTTCAATTTCGTTTTTACCATCTTCTTCCTTGAAATTCATATATTTAATTTAAAGTGTTTCTACTATATTAAATTATTATACTGATTAAAATAAGTGATAAAAGGTAATTAGAATGAAGACTGCGATTATAACTCCAAATCCATCTGATATGGAGGTTAAAATTATTACCAAGGAATTTCAAAAGAAAGAATTCGATGTTAAAATAATAATTCCCGGGGAAATGAATGTTTCTGTTGGTTTAAATGTTAAGAATGAACCAAATTCAGAAAAATTTCTATGCAATATTTTTGAAGATATAGAGCCAAGAGGAGCCTTAGTAAGAGGTTTTGGGATAAATGTTACACAAAAAATATTTTTTCGATTGGATATTTTAAGAATTCTAGAAAATATGGAGATAAAATTAATTAATTCTCGAGAATCTTTAGAACTCGCTACAGATAAACTTTTAACCTCCTTCCTATTTGAAAAGGCAAATATTCCAACGTTAAAAACAATAATATGTGAGGATTTCAACGATGCTTTAGAAGCTTTTGAGATCCTAGGTGAGAATGTTGTTTTGAAGCCTGTTTTTGGCTCGAAGGGTATTGGTCTCACTAGAATAAATGATAGAGGTTTTGCAGAAAATGTTATTTATAAATTATCCCAGTTAAATGAGATTTTTTATCTCCAAGAATTCGTTGAACACAATAACCGAGACATTAGAATTCTAGTTTTAGGGAATGAAGCAGTTGCAGGTATGTATCGTATTAGCGATAGTTGGAAAACAAATATTTATGCTGGAGCGCAGCCAAAACCAATAAATTTAAGTGATGAGTTGAAAGAATTAGCAGTTAAGGCTGCTAAAGCAACTAAAACAGAAATTGCAGGAGTGGATATATTAGAGACAGATAATGGATTAAAAGTTATAGAGGTAAATTCAATTCCTGGTTTTACAGCACTTCAAAAAGTAACAAAAATTAATTTGGCTGAAAAAATTGTTGAATACTATTTAGATCAGATAAAATAAGAGAAAAAAGAAAAAAAATCTTAGTTAAATTTATAACACATCAATCAACGCTACAAGCCCACCTATTATAACAACAATGCCACCAACTAAATTAGCGAAAATAGCAATGAGAATTCCAAATATAATAAATAATAACCAGTGATAAGGGATTGGATCATCCGGTTTTAAACATTGAAATAATACTACTATCGAAAATACAATTCCTAAAAGGCTCAATAGTATTCCCTCAATATTAGCAGCTTGGACACCATTAATCATATCTATTATTGCAAAGACTACACCAACAAGTGCCCCAATTATACAAATGAAGCTTATCAATTTGTAATTTTTATAATCTTTTTTAGCCAATTGAATTCACTTTACTTTATTTTTTTATTAAGAGTTTTTATAAAAAGAAAAACCTTTTTCATTTAAATTTTAAGATGATAGAAGTTCAAATTTTCTGTCCTAATAAATTATAATTAAACTCATTTTTTAAGATTAAAAACAGTTTATGCATAGGAATGCCTATTACATTAGAGGGGGATCCTTCTATTTTATCAATAAATAATGACGCTTTATTTCGTATAGAATAAGCTCCGGCTCTCTCCTTCCATTCTCCTGTTTTAATATATAATTTAATTTCATCTATAGATAAATCTAGAAAGCTAACACTTGTGATATCATAATCAGAAATTATTTTATCATTAAATGTTCTGGTTACTGCAATTGCTGAGATGAGTTTGTGTGTATTATTATTTAATTTCTTAAGAATTTCTAGTGCGTGATTTTCATCCATAGGTTTTCCGATTATATTCCCTTTAAATTCTACAAGCGTATCAGCAGCGATTATTATTGCATCAATTCCCTTGAATTCCATTTTTTTTTTAACATCTAATACTTTCATTTTAGCCAATTTTATAGATAATTCAATTGGGGACAATTCTTTACCTTTAAATTCTTCTTCACTGAAATCGCTTATGATGATTTCAAAATCCAGTTGAGCCCTCTCAAAACTTTTTGCTCTATCTCTCGACCCAGAGGCAAGAATTATTTTTAAATTTTCCATTTTAAATCATTTTCTTATTATTTCCTATTACTTGCATTGAAAAAAATATTCTAAGATGAGGATAATTCTAATAATAACACAATTAAAAAGCATTAAAAAGATTAATATCCTTTTTTTATTATTATTTTTTAATGTTTTTCAACAAATATAAGATTACGATCAGATCTAGATCAAAATAAAAATTATCCACATGCCTAATCCTATTAAAATTGGATTAAGAATATTATCACTTATATGTTTTGAAAAAATATCGATTATTAAAAATAAAAATGCTGCCACAGTAGCCATAATAAGAATCGTTCCTAAACTTACAGACATAAAAGAGTGATAAATAATAGTTATTAAAACCACAATCAAAAAAGTTGAGGTAAATCCTGCAATAAATCCTTCAATAGTTTTTTTAGATTGCTCGAAAATTTTATGTTTGCCGTATTTTTTTCCAATTAATGAAGCAGTAGCATCTGATACAGTAGTTATTAGTGCAACACTTGCAAAAATTGGAAAGGGTGCAAATATAAATGGCACAAAGCAGAGAACTAACGGTGTTGATGATACATATGTTTCCAATTCATCAGCTATCATAGATTTCCTATACCAACGTATTGCCCATTTAGGCAATAAATAAGTTTTATTTAACTTTAAAATGTCAGCGATGGCAACCATCAAAACAAAACCTAATCCAATTGTAATAATAATCCAATAACAATATGAATAAATATCAATATTCCATTGAGTTAATACCCCAAATATATCAAGAATGTTCCCAATAGTCCAAATTATAAATATGACTCCAATAGGAATTATATGAATTATTTTTCTTTCAATGTCTTTTCGAAAATCATAATTCCAATTTTGAGTAAAATATTTCTTAAAGTTTTCATGATTTTTCTCGATTTTTAATGATGGATTTTTCTTGCATGCTATAAAAACATAAGAAATCACAAAAAACCAAACTATTTCTTCAATTATTATGAATATTGAAGAGGTTAACCATAGAAAGTTCAGTATATTTGGATCTAGAGTCGGATTGTGAGACTGATACATAAAAGGAAAAAGAAGCCCAGCTGCGAAAAATAACATTGAAATAATTAATTCATTTGCAAAAATTTTCTTTTGTCTTTTCTGTTTGTGATTTTTGAGAGTATATATTAAGAATACGATAGCGTGCCCAATGAATATCAAAGTAATAGGCAAATAAAACATAATTTTATATTATTTTCTTATCTTAAAAAGATGATTTGAAAGATATCTTTATAGAAAAATGAAAAAATTGAATTTAACATGGAAATAATTACGTTTGGATTATTTTAATATAGAAATTGATAATAAATTAAACCAGAAAATCTTAGAAATAGAAATAATAGAGTTGAACAAAAAGGGATTAAAAGATTATCAGAAGCATTCATTGGTTTTTTTATAACAATATCAATTATTAAAAATAAAATGGCAAAAAAAAATGCCCAAATGAAGCCAAGAAAAAAGTAACTCAAGAAGAAACTAACTATTGTTGAACTAATAGTGCCTTCCCAACATTTATTCTTATTCCATTTAATTGGGTAATGTTTTGTTCTCATTCCAACTTGACTTGCAACTAAATCTCCAATTGAACTCATTGAAATAACTGCAAAAAAGGGTAAAGGGGGTAAAAATGTTGCCGCGAATAAATGCCCAATAAAAAAATACAAAAAAGTTCCGTATGATTCTTTTTCCTCTTCCTTTAATAGACGTACGGAGATCAAATTAAATGGAAATGAAAAATTTTTTGACTTTCTGGTAAATTCCATAAAAATACCAATTATTGCAAAACAATATAGAACTACAATTAAAAAAAAATAAAACCATCCCAAGGTATACATGTAAAAAAGAATATTATTTACATCAGAATAAATAGACGAGAAGAGAAATAATAGATCAGATTCCATAGGATACATTCCATATAGGTTTCCAGTTTGTGAATAAACTAATGAACAGCCAATACTCCAAATTATAAAAAACGAGATAAATATAATAATATGTGGCAATTTCCGAATTATATCTCTATTCACAGGTTTCCATTCCTTAATATTTAATTTTCTTCTCTTTCTTATTTCATTTTCATTTTTATCCATTTTTTCAGATTTTTTCTTTAAAATGTAATAAATTTTAACGATAATCGAGAATATAATAACCACGCTTAATATTATTAGAAGTGGTGTAAAAAATAGAATAGGCAGAAAAAATCGCTCCCAAAATGCACCATTATACATTAAAATCATTAAAATTGAGTAATGAAAAAAGAGAATAAACAAAATTGAGAAGCCTAAAAAGTTATCTAGTGGATATTTTTTACTTGAATGATGTAGATACATAAAAAGAATTAATAAATAACACATAACCATTATAATATAAATTAAAAAAAAGTATGTATCTAGCATTTTTTAAAAATTGGATATTTCTTACTCTTAATTAAATCTATAATATATAATCTAAAAATAAAAGAATTTAAGGAATTACAATAATTTTTAAACCTGTCCTTTCTTTCATGATTTTCATTCCTTCTGAGAGTAAATTTTCCAGAGGAATTTTGTGAGAAATGAGTTTGTCAGTATCGATTATATTATTGCTAATTAAACTTATCGCATCCAAGTAATCCGCACCGCTAGATATATATGAACCGAAAATTGATCTCTCCCAGCGAGAAATATCATTAGGTTTAATTATCCCCCTCGCTCTTGAATCTTGTCCAAATAAGATTAACCTTCCTCTATTAGCCCATATCTTTTGAGCAATCTCGAAAGTCGAGGATATACCTACGGCATCAATTACCACATCTGCTCCATAGTTATTTGTTAATTTTTTTATTTCTTTCTCAACATCATCGATCTCTGGATTAATCACATAGTTTGCACCCAATTCAAGAGCTTTTTTTCTTCTAAATTCCATTGGCTCAACAACAAATAATTGATTTATTGGATGTTTTCGAATTACTGACTCAATAATCAAGCCCATAGGTCCTGCTCCAAGAATTACAACATTATCACACTCTTTCACATCCGCTATATTATGACAATGTACCGCACAAGAAAGAGGTTCAATTAATGCTGCTTTTGTTAAATCTATGTCTATTGGGAGTTGATAAAGTGCTCTACGTGGGATAACACAATATTTTGTAAATCCTCCGTTTTGAAAAATCCCAAACGTTTGACCAGTTGCAAGAAATTCACATTGATTATCATACCCTCGCCTACAAGCTGGGCAAATCCCGCATTTTAAATTTGGATCAACAACAACTTTATCGCCTTTTTTTAAATCTATGACATCTTCTCCCATATCATCTACAATCCCACAAAACTCATGTCCTAAAATTACATTATCATTAGCCGGATGAGCTCCTTCCATGATTTTTAAATCAGTTCCACAAATCCCGCAAGCTTTTATTTCAATTAAAACATCATCAGGCTTTTTTATTTCTGGAATATCTACTTGCTCTAAGGTGATTTCTCCTCCACTTTCACCTTTTTTATGAAATACTGCAGCTAACATTTTTCCCATATAAATCAACTTTAAATTATTTTAATAAATATTATACAATTTAATGAATTCTAAATAATTAATCAAAAATAGTTATTACATAAAGAAATATATTTTTATTATGGTTAAAATGAAAACAGTTACATTATTTGCAAGATGGGATCCCAAGGAAGAATTTAAATTGGGATCAAAAGATATTGATGGGGAATTAACTTATTTAGGTTCTCAAGTCTGGCGGAATCCTGAAGTGAAAGTTATCGATAAAGAAAAACCGAAAATTAAGCCAAATGAAGTCCTGATAAAAGTTAAACGATGTGGTATATGTGGTTCTGATGTTCATATGGCTCAAAAAGATGAAGATGGATATATTTATTATCCCGGATTAACAGCTTTTCCATGTACGCTGGGTCATGAATTTTCAGGAGAAATAGTTGAGATTGGAGAGCAAGCAATATCTAAAAGAACAGGAAAAAAATTTACAGCTGGAGAGCCAGTTACTGTTGAAGAGATGGTATGGTGTGGTGAGTGTAAACCGTGTTGTGATGGTTATCCAAATCACTGTGAAAGATTACAAGAAATTGGATTTTCTATTGATGGAGCTTATGCAGAATATATTGCCGTACCCGCTAAGCTATGTTGGAGTTTGAAAAAATTAGAAGATAAATACGACGATATCTATAAATTAGGAAGTTTGACTGAACCTACCTCAGTAGCTTATAATGCAGTTATAGAAAGGGGAGGGGGAATTCGTCCAGGTGAAAACGTAATTATTTTAGGAGCGGGCCCAATTGGAATTGCTGCTACTAAAATTCTAAAGACAGCAGGAGCAGCAGTTTGTATTGTTTCAGAACCTGAAGAGAGTAGAGCAAAGTTAGCAAAAAAGATGGG
>JAHQWG010000007.1 GCA_029856045.1 Promethearchaeia archaeon
ATTTAGTTGTTTAGGATAATAATAACTTTCTGGTTTTCCTTTTTGTCCAACAAGAGCAGCAAGTTCATCACTCTGATGTAAGTGAAATGGTATTGGGTCCATATTGTCAAAGAATTTTGAAAACATTGTCAATCCACCGAATTTTTCCATTACTTTTTTTCCTAGAATTCTATTCCCCATACATTCAATTGCATCTTTTAAAAGGATTTTTTGTTTTTGAGTGCCCTCTTCTATATAAATATAACTTAATCCTTCGTCCGGTAGGGTTTCAGGTCCATTATCGGCTTTTATTGTTGATGCAAACCATCTTTCATCTATACCTCCCCGATGAGTCCCAAATGAATAATAATCTTTTGGATGTAATTTTAACCTTCTTCCAGGTATACAAAATGCACGAGGAACCCAGTTGGGAAACAAACGGAGAATGCCTTCTCCTTTTTTCAACGCAATATTTAATAAATTTTCAATGTTTTTCATTACAATACCGTTTTTTAATTTGTGTTTTATAAATACTCCGATTTTTTATCTATAATCTCAATATCTTCTTTCTTTTTATTTTATATAAGGATTTGGAAGAATGTATTTTATGAAATTTATACAATTGAAAAAATCTTCTTTATACTCATTATATTACTTGGATGTTACGCAAATTAATAGTTTTGATCTTAATTAATTTATTTAAAATATTTTAAGGCTTTTGTATGATAAACTTTAATTCTTTTAAAGCTCAAAGAGTTCGAAAATTAAATGAGATGCCAATAAAAATCTCATTTATTGGATATCCAGCTGTCGGCAAAACAACAATTCTTAAACTCTTAACTGAAAAAACAATAAATAAATTATATTTGCCAACCCAAGGACTTGATTTTAAAACTGTTAAATTTGGAGAAAATATTATTAGTTTATGGGATTTTGGAGGTCAAAAAGCATATCTGAAAATGAATTTAAAAAATTTCATATTTGGGAGTGATCTCATCTTTATAGTGACTGATTCTACTCCACAAAATGTTCTAAATTCGCAAAAACTAATAAAATTAGCTAATAAAAATATAGGAAGTGAAAGCCAAATCATTGCTCTCGCAAATAAACAAGATTTACCAGAACATATAGAAGTGAATAAAGTTGAAAAAGTACTTAAAGTTAAAACTTTTGCTTGTACCGCTATTAATTATAGCGAAAGAGCTAAGCTAATAGATATAATTAAAAATGAATTAGAAAAAGCTTCAATTAGAAGGAGGAAAAGAGAATAAATGAAGTTTGAAGAAAATGAAATAGTTAGTGCCGCATTAGTCGGTTTTGACATGATAAATGGACCATTCTTAAAATGGAAAGCAAGTATCAGCAAAGGAACCCCAAATATTAATTTAGAAGATTTTGCAACGAATTTCTATCTAGCATTTCGTGGAGGTAATGCTGGGAAAAAACCTCGAGCAATATTATATGATGATTTCTATATTGTTGCTTTTCCAAGAGGGTTAGAATTATGTTGTTTATTTATGAAACCTCAAGGTATTGAGAAAAACATCAAAGAATTAAATAAAATTGCTGATAAAATAATTATAAAAATGGAATCTGAGGATGAAGAAGATTCTACTGATCTTGAGGAAAAGCCGAAATATGAAGATATCGATGAAATTAAAAGACTTATTAATGTACTTTTAAAAGAAATGGAAATGGCAACTACTGATTTAAGGAAATATTTCAATTTAAGTAATAGTCAAATATGGAAGATCATGAATGATCTTGAGAGTGCAGATCAAATTAAAAGAACGGGAAAAGTTGGTAGAACAGTTTATTGGGGTGTGTAAACATAAATTTTTTTCTTTATTTTTTGAATTAACAGAATAAGTTAATATATATCTTTTATTACATAATCCAAATTCAATTCTCTTAAAGTTTCTCTTAATGGATATCCATTTTCCGGATTCCAGCCCATTTCTTTGCAAACACCTTTGTAAAAATCTCTATACTTTATAGTTACCCCTTTATTGGGTCCTTTTTCAAAAGGCGGATCTCCAATTACCCTTGATGGTAAATCATTTTCAGCAATTATAACTCCCTCTCGAATTGTAAAGGATTGTCTTAAATTTTGAATTCTTAAACCCGTTTTAATTAATTCATCAGTAGATATATCCCAACCAGTAATTGATTCTATTATCTCTTTTAAGGGATACGAGCCAAACAATGTAGTAAATGTGCATAAACCTAGGCAATTTATAACTTGCTGTAAACCACTGACAAGCATTTGCCCTTTATATTTCGCTTCCTCATTCTTTTTCCAATTTTTTGGTAAAGAAAAATCTTTTATATATTTATTGATAGGTCCCAGATTCATATAATCTATACTTGCCGCTGTATGTCTTCCGGGTGTTGGGTCAAATGCATAAGTATAACCAAGAGATTCGATGAATTTCGGATCATGCATTGCAATTTCTTGTCCGAATGAATGCATGGCAAACTTTTCACTCCCCCTACCAATTTTTTCTGAAGCCTTTTTTACACCATCAGCTAATATATCTCCAAAGCCCTTACGTTTTATCATCATATTTATTAATTCTATTATTGAGTCTGACTTTCCCCACCCTAATTCAAGTCCATTTGTATCATCTATTGTTATAATTCCATTCTCAAAACATTCAATTGCAAAAGCTACAGTCGCTCCCGCTGAGATAGAATCTAATCCTTCACGGTTGCATAAATCATTAAGTATAAATAATGACATGAGATCATTATTTAGTAGAAGAGTTCCAAAAGCACAACAAGTTTCATATTCTGGGAGATGTGTTTCTTCTAGTCCAAGTTCTGGAACTTTTAAAATTGCTCCACACTGAATTGGACAACTGAAACATCCATAATCTCTTTGTTTGTAGTTATTTATACTTACTGTGGATATTTCTGTAGATAAATCTGGCGGAAAATCAAATTGTCCAATACCACCCCAATTTTTAACTGGAGAATCTCCAATTTCAGCTAATAATGTATTTCCTAAAGAAGTTCCAAAAACTCGATAAATTTGAGTTATTATTTTTCCGGGACCTTTAAATGGAATATGTAACCTTCTTAATAACTTAGGGATCCCAGGGATCATCTTTAATATAGATTTTCTAAGTTTTCCTGGTGATGGGGTTTTTTCACTATTATATGATTTAGTATATTTTAATAAATCCCTTTTATTTACTAAAGGAATTTGTTTATTTCCTTTAAGAACTAACATTTTAACCTTTTTTGAGCCCATTATTGCTCCTATTCCAGATCTTGCTGCGATTCGACCTCTATCATTCACAATTCCTGAAATTAAGGAAATATTTTCTCCTGCTTTGCCTATTCCCGCCGTTTTAATAAATTTCCCATGCCTTTTCTTTAATTTTTCCTCTGCTTTGATGATATCAAGGCCCCAAATATCATTAGCATCATGAATTTTCATTTCATCTTCAATAATTGTAACATATTTTGGACTTTCAGCAATTTCTTTAAACAAAATTGCATCATACCCACATTTTTTAATCTCTGGACCAAATGTCCCTCCCGAATTGGCATCTCCCCATGTTCCCGTTAGAGGAGACTTCCCGGCGACCATATATCGACCAGAGCAAGGAGCTGTAGTTCCAGTTAATAAACCTGGAAAAAAACCGAATATTGAATCTGGACCTAAAGCATCATATCTTTTTGGGGTATTATCATAAATTAATTTACAACCCAATCCATAACCGCCAAGATATTGCCGATAAATACTTTCAGATAAGTTTTCTTCCTTAAATGTCTCATCAGAAAGGTCGATCCATAAAATTTTACCAAAAAATCCGTTTCCCATAATTTAAATATTAAAAAATTGCAATTTATTTATATTTTTATAATAAACATAGTGTGATATTAGTTTTAAATTATCTAAAATATAAGATTATTTATATACACGATTCTATACGAAATTTAGGAAGAATAAAAAAATATTAGAGGTTAATATAATATGGAATGTATTAATGCCCAAGATGAGGAATGGGCTGAAGATTGGAAATTAATTGTTGAAATATTTGATACAATTGATTATTTTGAATTGCTTTTAAAGAAATTAGATGTGAATTTCTTGAGAGAAGTACATCAAAAAGTTTTAACTTTAAATATGAAAAAATACGCGTGGAGTTTGCAAAATTATATAATTGAAAAATATTCTAATGAAAAAATTTAATTATATCATTCTCTTAAAAAATTTCTTTTGTTCAAAAAGTTTAAATTTTATTTAGGAAAATTTTTTACACCTATTCTTTTTTTATAAATTAAAAGAAGATCTTTTCATAATAGTATTAACTTATTTCGAGATAAAATATATTGGTTCACCCTCCTCCGACAGAAAAAAGTATCTGTATACAATGTAAAGGAGCAAGACTCTTATGTGGAAAAAAAACTTGTCCGATTTTAAAGAAAACTTCAATTTTAAAATCTGTTTTACCTTTTGAATTGGGTAAATCTTTACATAACATTAATGTATTTGGTCCCAGCCCTCCAGGCTTTTTTGTTGGTAGGTATAATTATCCAAAAGTATTTGTTGGTCCTTTAGTCCCATTTAAAGAATATGTAGAAAGACTAAATCTCAGTGATTTTCATATTCTTGATGCCCCAGAGTTATGGTATGGAAAGCAATCTGATGATATTATAAGTTATAGAAGTAGTTTGGTTCGAAGTAATTTCAAAATAAATGTAAAGTCAGCAGCCAAGGATAAAAAAACAACACCATCTTTACATACTCAAAGATTATTAGAAACTTCACAAGAACTTTCGATGGCTGCAAGACCAGTTGACACCGAAACGCACCTAGAGAAGTTAAACCTTAATATTATTATGGATAATCACGCTTTACCACTGGGCCCTTCTGGAATTACGAAAAAGATACGTATTACAGAAAATGTTAGAGTTCATCCTAAAGTTGAATACTGCGTTTCGGATACGGATTTGAAAGCAAGTGAGGCAATAGGGGATTATTTGTTCTTGAAGGGGCGCGTTCCATTTTCAACAATTCAAAGAATATTTTCAGCTGGATTGCTAGGTGAAGAAAAAAAACGTAGGTTAGTTCCGACAAGATGGTCTATAACAGCGATTGATGATATTATATCTAAAAGATTGATTAAAGAGATTAAAAAATTCCCTGAAATTAATAATTTTCAGATTTTTGAATCAACCTATCTTGATAACCACTTCAAAATTTTATTATTTCCTGGAAAATTTTTATATGAAATGAATGAAGTTTGGGCTCCAAATTCTCTATGGAATATCTCACTTTCGGGGAAAAAAACCCCTCTACAACCCCAAATTGCAAGTGATATGGAATTTTATCATGGGAGGAAAAATTACGCAAGTAATATAACTGGTGCCTATTACTCAGCACGTAAATCAATATGCGAATATCTTTATAAAATAAAAAGACAAGCAAGGGTTTTAGTATTTCGCGAAGTTTCAGCAGGTTATACTGTCCCATTGGGAGTCTGGGTCATTAGAGAAACCGTTAAAAATGCAATGGATTTGGAAAAGCCTTTAATTATAGATAATTTCGATACGGCTTTAAAGAAAATGTCTGAAGGATTAATGGTTGATTTAAAATACTGGAAAAAATATAGTAAATTAATAGATTTTATTAAAACTCAAAAAACTATTGATACCTTTTTTTAATCAAATATTTTTCTTTTTAAATTCAATAGAATATTATCTCCATAACACACTATTTTTTCATTTATTTATTGTCAATTTCCCTTAAGATACCCATATTAAGCAGGTTATTTTGTTCTTAATTTAAGGAATTAGATTGGAAAGCGAAGCTTTTAAAAAACAAAAAAGAATCCCTCAAGTTGAGTTATTTACTTCAGAGAATTGCTATTTTTGCGGAATAATGGAAGGAATTTTATTAGATTTACAAAAATTTTATAATTTCCGTATAAAAAAAGTGGATGTAGATAAAATTCCAACAAAAGATATTTTTAAATTGCCCACCATAAGAATAAATGGTGGAAAAGATATTATTGGGTTTATGCCTAAGGAGGATCTTAGTGCGATGTTAGTGAGGCAACTCTATTCTAAAATTTAAAAACACCATTTTAACTTGAATTAATTTCAAAAATTATTATTTCTTAGATTATTTATTACATTGAAAATTTTTTATATTATTATATATAAAAAGTTGCGGGAATCGCCAAGTCTGGTCAAAGGTGCTGGACTCAGAATCCAGTGGCGAAGGCCTTCGAGAGTTCAAATCTCTCTTCCCGCACTTCTCCTATAAAATTCTAAAAAGCAACTTAAAATAATCTACTATGTAAATTACTGAAATCATTCCAAATATATTGAAAAAATTCGATTTTTTCTTTTTTTAATATTTTCTAACATAAATTCATAGTTGAATATGAAATTATTTTATTGACTATATTCTATATTATATTATAATAATTGATTTGAATCATTAATTAAGAGTTAAGTTAAATGTCTGACAAACAACAAAATCAACAGGAAGAAGTTAAAAAAGAAGATGAAGGAATTCCTCCGATTATAAAAGAAGAAATAAAAGTATTCCAATTTAATGATGAATTAGGGGAATATGAAGAATTAGAAATTGAAGAAAATATAGAATTGTATGAATTACTTAATCCAGAGTTTATATTATTATTTATAGACCCAGATCATTTCCGAGTTTGGATTTGGCAAGGACTTGAAACGACAACCAGAATGAAATTTATTTCAGCAAAAACTGCTCCAGGTTTAAGAGATCAGTATGGATTATCGTACAAAATAACATCCGTTGATGAGGGTGATGAAGTTAAAGCCTTTAAAATTTTTATAGGTTTAGAAAAGGAGGAAGATTTTGAAGCTGAGGAATTGGGCCCTGCTTATGAAGGGAAAAAAGAAGATCTTGAATTACTTGAAGAATTATCTCATGAGAAGATAATTTTGTTATTAGAAAAATCAGGACTTCCAAAGGGCTATGAAAGAGATTTAATAATTGTTAAAAATAAGCTTTATGCTTATAGAGAGTATGACAGGGACTATTTAGGTTCTATAATAAAAGAGAAGAAGTTATTCCCTTTAAGAGAAGCGGTTCCAGATGGTCCTTATTTAGCTGAAGATTATATCCCTCGCTTTTTATTTAGTTTTAATAATGTTGTGCTGACTGAACTCTTAAAAAAAAAACCTAATGTTGATAATACTCATATATCAACAATAAATGAAGTAAATCAATAAATTTTGGACTCTTTAATAATAATATGAGCTATAGAAGACGAAAACCAAGAGTTATTCGGAAAAAAGAAAGACAAAGGCAATGGTTAAGTTTTTTTCTTATTATGATTTTTTTTATCGCTATTATTGTGGCGATATTGATTGCTGTTCTTTCAAATCCAAGTTAAAATTACGTAAATCAACTAATTTTTTCTTGTTGTTGACAATTTTAAGTTAATTTTAAAATTATCTTAACAATCTATAATTTATTTAATTTAGACAAATTATTTTTGATATATTCTGCTAAATTTCGGTTAGAAGCAATAATCGAGCATTTCGATTTAATTTTTAGGGGTAATTCCAGCGGTAATCCCTCATTTGAAAAAATTGTTCCGCCTGCTTCTTGAACAATTAGAATACCTGCAGCGCAATCCAATATTCTTAGAGTTCCCCTTACATCTATAAATAAATCAAGTGCTCCCTCTGCAACTTGACATAATTCTAAGGCAACAGATCCCATCGTACGAACTTTATACACTTCGTCGATGATGGGTTTATACCTCTGTACAACCCTTGAAAATGGCTCGGAGGTATTTAATGCCACCCCAATTACTGCTCTATCTATATCATCAAGTTTAGAAACAGAGATTGCCCTGTTATTAGAATAAGCTCCTTTTCCTTTAATCGCCCAGTAGATATCTTTGGTGTATAAATTAAGGATTACTCCTTCGGTTATATTCCGAGAGTTTGGTCCATTCGCATGTGCCACCGAAATACAACAAAATGGGATACCACGATTTGCATTTAAAGATCCATCAATAGGGTCCATAATAATATAATCCATACACTTATCATAGTTCTTTTTATCTCCAAGATATTTTTCACCAATTTCTTCACTTATTAAATGAAAATCTATATTATTTTTTTTAATTTCATCTATTAAGGCTTGCTCTGCAATTGAATCTATCTTAGTGGTAATATCACCACCCGCTCCCTTTTCATTAGTAATTTCTGCCCCTTCCAGTGTTCCTAAAAGAGAATTCACTTTATTATATGCAAATTTTACTGCCTTTTTTAGAATATCAATCCATTCAATAGACATAATTTCTCTCTCAATCAAATCATTATAATAAAAAAATTTACTCATTTTTCAAAATAAAATTTCAATAAAAAATTAAAAAATTATACCCAATAAGTCGAAAAATAAATTTCCTATATCTTAATATTACTTTACATCAATTCTATTTCCACTAAAACAGTTTCTGGAATCTGTATCTTCATAATTAAATGCATACTCCGCTCGCCCGCGATGATATCTATTAATCTCTTATGAAGACGCATCTCATATTTCGCCCAAGTACTTGTACCTTCACCACAAGGACTCTTCCGAACGGGGACAACGAGTCTTTTAGTAGGTAGAGGAATTGGACCAAACTTTTTTATACCAGTTTGCTTACAGACTTCCTCTATTTGTTGACAAACGTTTTTTAAATCATCCAAGTCATTAGAAGATAAACGTATCCTTGCTTTTTGCGAGTTTTTCTCACCGGTGTTGTATAGACTTTTTTTAAATTTGTAAATATTTTAATACTTATTTTTAATTAAATTTTATCTTTCTTCATGCATCTTACTTTTACAACATTTAAGAAATTGTAATTCTTGATTTATTCTAACTTGAATTAATTCTGATTTCTCTTCTAAAAACAATTTGAACTTAAATAAATCAAAATTATTAATAAATAAAAAAAAAAAGAGAATAAGAAAAACTGAGAAAATCAATTAGATTAAATACAAAATATAGAAAATCATTTGAGAAACTCAAGAATAGTTTTAATAAATTTTTCTGGTTCGTGGGGGTATATTGCATGACCGCTATTATCGAATAAAGAAACCTTTGCTCCAGGTATTTTCTTGGCTAATATTTTTGCGTTTTGATACGGATTGAGAATATCTTTTTTTCCTTGCATTATTAAAGTAGGAGTATTGATGTTTTTGAGTCTTCTATATGAATTAAAATTCATTATCGCCCTAAGTTGACGGTTATAAATGTTTAATGGGATTGGAAATTTGAGGAATCTTCGAATTTTATCTTCAACATAATCTGGATTATTTTTCCTGAACTCCTTGGTTAATATCAGTGGGATGGAAGCTTTAGTAATCTTCTCAGGAGTCAACCCTTCAATTGCTCCTAATAGTAATCGAAATGCTACAAGTGATGGTGGTATTGATTTGGTTCCCCCACAATTTGTTCCCCAAAGAATGAGTTTTTCAACCATTTTAGGATAATTAAGAACAAGTTCCTGAGCAATCATTCCTCCCATGGAAACTCCAAGCAGATGTGCCTTTTGAATGTTTAAAGCATTCATCAAGCCAATTGTATCAGCAGCAAACATTTTTATTGAATAATCAACATTAGGTTTATCAGTTCGCCCTGCTCCTCTGTTATCAAAGATTATGGTTTTAAAATTTTTTGATAACTCATTTATGAACGGGGCATCCCACTCTTCAAGACTAAGAGATAATCCCATTATCATCACGAGAGGAAAACCTTCTCCGTGAATTTCATAATAAATATTTATATCATTGACCTTTACTTTAGGCAAATTAAA
>JAHQWG010000008.1 GCA_029856045.1 Promethearchaeia archaeon
GGTTAAAATATAGAATTTATTGTCCCTAATAGCTTGAAACACAATCTCTGCTACTTTTTTAGGAGATAGACCGGAATTAACCATTTGGTTAAATAATTTCTGAGATGACTTAAATTCAGGATGACTTATTACTTCAGATGGATCATTTCTTAATTCAGATGGACGATTTCGTTCACATTCAAGAATTCTAGTTTTAACAAATCCTGGACAAAGAACGGAAACTTTGATTTTGGATTTTATATACGAAAGTTCGGCGACAAGGGTCTCAGAAAGAGCAACAATCCCGTTTTTAGTTATGCCATAAATACCATTTCCTGGGATTAATCCCGCTAGGGATGATGTATTGATAATATGACATTTGGTATCTTGTTTAAGCATTATGGGAACAAAAATCCGAACTCCATAAATTACGCCCCATAAATTAACTCCTACAATCCATTCCAAATCTGCAAAAGTATATTCCCAGAGGTAGGTACTTACGGCAACGCCTGCATTATTGAATAACAAATGCACAGCTCCAAATGTATCGAGTGTTTTTTTAGCAAGTGCTTTAATATCATTAACTTTTGAAACATCTGTCAGCACCGATATTACTGTTGCACCTGTTGATTTTAATTATTTCTCGGTGTTAGAAAGCATTTTAGTTTCAATATCAGCTAGAACTACTTTCATTCCTTCTTGGCAGCATCTTTCGGCTATACCACGACCTATTCCGCTTGCACCACCAGTAATGACTGCAACTTTATCTTTAAATTCTTTCATTTTTTAATCATATCTATCTTTTATGATTTTAGATTATAATTTTATTTTTATTATGTACTTAATATGTACATTTTCTTATATAAATGTATCGATTCTGTACATAAATATATTTTTAAAAAAATCATTAAGAGTTTCTCCATAGGAACCATTGATTTTCGTCTTAAAGGATGGAACATTTTAAATTTCACAAAAAGAGAGAATTAGATAATTAAAGAACGAATGTTTTATTATATTAGATTTAATTATGAACAAATTATGCGATTATCCTAATTTAACTAAACTGACAAAACATATTACCTCTATATTATCTCCATATTAATTACTAAATCTTTACACAAAATACGTGAAAAATCTTTTTATATCAGATTTGATACCGGAGTTTTTAATTTCAAAAGAAATTGAAGAAGGTAATTCTAAATCAACAATTAAGGCATATAATTATGATTTAGAAAAATACATTGAGATTGTTGGAGATTCGAACATTGAACTCGTAACACCAACCAAAATTAGACTTTTCATAAAAAGTTTAAAAGATAAAAATTATACAAAAAGAGGAATTGCAAGAAAGATTGCTACTTTAAGATCTTTTTTTAAATTTCTCATAAGGAATGAATTCATATCAAAAAACCCAATGGAAAAAATCTCAAGCCCAAAAATTAAAATAGAAGAAAATATACCAAAATATTTAGAAATTAATGATATGAAGCTTATTCTTGAAAAATTAAAGGATAAAAGCATTTTTAATACCAAAAAGAGTGAAAGATATTATCTTCTAGTAAGATTGCTATACGCGACAATGGCTCGAGTGAGTGAGATTTCAAATATTAAAATTAAAGACATTAATTTTCAAGAAAGATTTGTTCACCTTAGGGGTAAGGGTAATAAAGAAAGAATTGTTCCCGTTGATAAGGATTCTCTAATTTTAATTGAAAAATATTTAAAAAATCGCTTAATTTATGCTGAAGATGATTACTTGCTTGTTAATACTCGTAATTTAAAACTTTCTCCTCGTGTAATTCAGGAAGATATAAAGGTTATTAAAGAAAAATGTGGCTTTTCTCAATTAAAACAAATTACTCCACATATTTTTCGCCATACTGGAGCCACCCATTTAAGAAGAGCTGGAATGGATATTAGTGAATTACAGGACATATTAGGACACTCAAGTTCAAACACAACTAGAATTTATGCTAAAAATGATATAAGTAATCTAAGAAGATCTTATAATAAAATGCACCCTCTTACTTCAAAAGAGGACTTAAGAATCAACAAATAATTTTCTTTCTAAAATTTCTTCTAAATATTCTTCCAATTTTTCTGCGGGAACATCAAGTAGAGCTATTTTTAAATGTCTACCACGAGATTCTTCATCAATCCTAATCGAATCTGCCAACAAAATCTTTAATGTATTAAGTTGTCGTATATATTTTCTAAAAGACATTTTAACATGAGGTTCAATTTCATAAGTTTCACAAATGATTTTGTAATCCTCGTATGCATCATCAATTGTTGTAAACGATTTTTCACTATTTAATAAAGCTCTTACAACCGCATACAGGGATAAAAGTTCTTGATCTTTTAATCGATCAATAATATCAGCTCTAAATTCAGGATATGCAACTTCTGCAGCAGCATTTCGAATAATTTCAGCAGAGAACTCATCTATTCCCTCTTTGTCCATATATTGCCCACTTAATCTTAGTATTTCAATACCATGTCTCATATTTTTCGTATCTTCAACAATTTTCGCAATTAATTCGAGACTATCTTCATTCATAACGCCGTCTTTAAAAGCTAAGTCTACTCGATAATTTAATATTTCTTTTGCATCATCGAGATTATATGGTTTTAATTCAATTTTTTTGTTAATCCGGGATAATAATCTTTCTGACTCTATTCGAATCCAATCATGTTTTCTCGAAATTAACAATAACGACATTCTTACATTATGATGTCCGAAAGTTTCAGCAGTATCTAGTAAAGCCCATATATCATTTTTTGAAATTAAATGAATCTCATCTAAGATCAACAGAATGTAGCCATTATCATTTTTAACCTTAGTAATTATTTGTTTCATTGCCTCATCATCGGAAAAACCTCTTCCTGAACCTTGACAATACTTTCCCAATAAAGTTCGAACAATTTTACTTTTAGTTCTAAAATTAACACAATCAAAATGCTCAATGAATAAATTAATACCCTTTTCAAGCACTGTTTCTCGAAAATTTCTCCCAAAAAACTTTGCAGAAACGGTTTTCCCAACACCACCTTTGCCAATTAATAAACAATTACTAGAAAATTTCCCTTTTCCTTCAATTATACCCCTAAAATTGTGTATAAGTTCTCTGATTATATCATCTCGGCAGTATAATTTTTTCGGTACATAACTTAAATTAAGAGAACTAGAATCTCGAAATACTGATCTTTTGCTTAATTCTTTTCGAAAATTTTCCTTATCCATATTTTTAGGGACCAAAAATGTATAGAACTATTGCTCAGTTTATCCTTAATAAAGTAAAATTTGCTATTTGATAAATAATTTATCTATTATTTAAAGTTAAAACATCTAAAAAAATAAGAAATTATATCATTTTCGATATTGTTTTTAACTTTTAAATTATTTAAATAAATTTAAAAAAATAGAAAATATTAGAATTTAAAGAAATGAAACAATAAAATCGATTAATTTCCATTAATTTTTAAAAAATGAAAGTAAGTTTAATCGGACTTAATAACTGTGGTAAAACAAGTATCTGCTCGGTTGTATTCGGTCAAAAAAATGCTGAAGATACTCAATCCTTAAATCCTACAATATTTTATGAGGTTAGGCATTATCCCTTTTTAGGATTTCAAATTGGAATCTTCGATTTTGGTGGTCAAGAAGATCATAGAAAGGATTATGAAAAAAACCCTGAACTCTTTGCTGGAACAGATATTCTTATTCCAGTTGTTGATTTACACGACCCTAAGAATTTTAAAAATGCCAAAAAATATTTTAAAGAAATTTTAGATATTTTTAATCAAAGTAATAAAAAACCAAAGATTTTTTTACTCCTTCATAAATTTGATACAAAAAACTATCAGAAAGAGTTAATAGATGCAAATATTAGACAAGCAA
Organism: Promethearchaeia archaeon; assembly: GCA_029856045.1. Taxonomy (GTDB): domain Archaea; phylum Asgardarchaeota; class Lokiarchaeia; order Sigyniarchaeales; family SOKP01; genus 6H3-1. The sequence continues at coordinate 3,881 of JAHQWG010000008.1, forward strand.
GAAATATCTTTTTAGATCTTTTCGTAGAATTTGATTTTAATTTCATATTTACAAGCATTTTTGAACAAAATGATTTGAGATCAATATTTCGGGACATTTTACTCTCTTCCCATGCGAAATTAAAGATAAATATTCAAAAAATGGAAAAAGATCTTCAAGAAATTAAAACAAACATAATTATTACGGATATATTAGGAAATATATTAATTCATAATGTTCAAAATTTAGGTAGTGGGTTTATTTTAAGGCAAGATTTACGAGATTTTCTATATTCTTGTAATAATATCCGAGAAAAAATTTTTACTTCAGATTCTGCTAACTTTAAAGGTAAAAATGATGATGGAAAAGAAATTGAGATTTATATATTTAAATACATAATTTCTGTAATCATAATGAAATCAAGAGACTTAGATGTGAATTCACATGATAAAGTTGCAATTTTATTAAATAATGTTAGATTATTAGCAGATTTAATAGTCAGCGCAAATTTTAACTAGAATTAGACTATAATTATTTTAATTTTTTTTTCTGAAGGAGATTTAAAATTAACTGCAGTATATTTAATTGTGAGGATCATTCATTTATTCTTTCCTGATGATTGATACCAATCAAGCCAATCCTTTTTTCGATCTTTTTTCTTGTCATAATCGTCTATTTCTTCAAAATTAGTTTCTCTAATTTCTTTCCACATTCGATCCAACTCAGTTCTTGTCACAGTTAAACCACAACTTAAACATACCACCATTTTTAACTTTGAATTCCATTCCATCACACCAGCACATTCAGGGCACCTAGTAAATGCAATCACCTTTTCCGAGTATAATTAGTATGATTTATTATTGATTCCTTTTTATAAATAAAAAATACTATTCCAAAAAAATTTTACTATTTTTCTCGGTTTAATTAAGTAATAATGGTAGAAAATTATAAAATCAATTGATTAAAATATTATTTAACTGTAAATAATAAATCTTAATTTGCTGATTTAAGAAATATTGAAGTATATTTGGTTATTAATAATTTATATGAGAAAGGAAAAGAATACTATAGTAGATAAATAAGAATTCTGCAAGAAAGAAATTTTGAAATAACAAATAAATTTTAGTTCTAAGTGAAAAAAATGTTAAATAAGGATTTAAAAGATTACATTGATTTAGTGAATAAAGGGTCCAGTGATTTTTTAAAGAAAAAAGTCTCATTAGTAACGGGCGGTGCTGGAGGGATAGGTACAGCAATTTGTAAGGAATTAGCGAATTTAGGATCCATTGTTTATATTTGCGATATTAAGGAAGCAAAAAGTCTCGCAAATGAGATTAATGCCGGGTATTCTGATGTGCGAGCTATACCTATAAAAACTGATATATCTAATAAGTCTGAAGTTAAAAATATGTTTGAACAAATATTAAATGAAAATGGGGGTGTGGATATATTAATAAATAACGCAGCTGTGTATGGAGAGCCTCCACTTAATTTTTTAGAAATTTCATATGAAAATTTTAAAAAAATAATTAGTGTAGATTTAAGCGGAGCTATTTACTGCACTATCGCCGCGATTCCGCATATGATTAAAAAAGGTTGGGGGAAAATAATGTTCACAGCCGCACCATTAAGTTCTTCAGGAATTCCAGCACCTTATTTAGCAGGAAAGTCCGGATTTATTGGATTAACTAAATTTTTTTCTGAAAAATTAAAGAAATATGGAATTGGAACGTTTGCGGTTGTTCTAAGACATATTTATACGCCCATGATTAAAAAAGTAATAGAAAGTAGAAATATTGATATTAAAAATGCTAAAAAAGACTTGGATAAGAAATCACTTACAGGAAGAATGGCTACTACAGAAGAAATCGCCAAAATGTTCGCATACTTTGCCTTGCCAATATCAAATCATATGAGCGGTCAAACCATTCTTGCAGATGGTGGAATTTCATATTTAAGATAACAGGTGAAATAGAATGGAAAGCATGAGAGAATTAAAAGGAAAAAATTGCATATTTTTAGGCGCAAACGATTCATTTGGAAGGGAATTATGCAAAAATTTGGCTAAAGTTGGTCTTAATTTAGGTTTAATAGATTTTGACCACTTTGATTCATTAAATTTATCGAACAACCTTAAAAATATAGGGGTTAAATCTATAAGTGCAACAGTTATTCCGGGAAAGGCTATTAGTTTTGAAAAGGCAGTTGCTAGAATAATAGAATATTTAGGAGATTTAGATTTTCTTATTTGTGCTTATTATTTTGATGAGGATATTAGCTATGAAAATGATGAATTTCATATAGATAAATTAAGCATGGAAAAATGGGATAATGTCCTCGAAAAATGGGCAGGGAGCTATTTTTTGATGATAAAATCAGTTTTACCTCACATGCTTAATAAAAATAAAGGTAAAATTATCTTTACAAATCTAACTTCAGGCTACACTGGTGAGGGAGAAGGTGAAGGACAACTATCGGGAATAAGTTCATTATATTTCTCTGCTTGTTCTAGCGCAATAACTGGAACGATGACCTCTATTGCCAGAGAAATCATTCCTCTCGGTGTAAAGGTTAATGGCGTAGCTTTCAATCCTACACTTAAAAGGGATGATGATAGAATACTAAATGCTTTTATATTTTTACTCTCCGATATATCGTATTATACATGCGGGCAAATAATACGGCTATATTAAAATAGAAAGTAGTAGTGAAAAAAATGGATAAAGAATTAAAATCAAAAATCGTAAAAAAATGGGTTGGAGATTTACCATTTGAGCAGAAAGTAATAAAATTGTTTGAAAAAGTAAGAGATATACCTTTTGGGAGAGCGGGTTCAAGAGACCCAAAAGATGTTTATGAGAAAAATATCGGAACTTGCTCTGGAAAGAATTTATTATTAAGAGAATTGTATGATGAAATTGGATTACAAACAAAAGACATGCTAACCTTACATAGATTCAACGATCTAGTTTGGTTTTCCACAAATTCTTACCCACTCGTTCAAATTCCAACAAAAGTGAAGGAAATCCTAAATAAAGGTCCAATATACGATTTTCACAACTTTATAAAAATTTTTATTAATGGTAAATGGATTATAGCAGACGCAACTTTTGATACGCCTTTAAAAAAATATGGATTTATTATTAATGAAAATTGGAATGGAAAAACGGATATGACTATGTGTATTGTTGGCACTACTAAAATTTGGGATTGCGGTCATCAAGGATTAGAAATGAAGTCAAAAATGACGGCACTACTTACAGAAAATATTCAAAGAAATAGATTATTATTTCTTAAGAAATTAAGTGAATGGATTGCAGAACTGAGAAATAAAGGTTTCCCTTAAAATTTTTTTCTGTATCCTCTTTTTTAAAAAAGATTTTTCTTATATTCACTTAATTAATAATTAAACTAAAAAAAAAATTGAATTTAAAATGGTTAAAGCTGACGTATATTTTTTTAGTGCAACTGCTCTAAAATCTAAAGATTCCTTATCAAAAGTTAAAGGTCCTTTAAGTCTTGAATATCTTGGATTCAATAAGGAGGTTAAAAAAAATGATAGAGTTTGCATTAAAACACATTTTGGAGCATTGGAAAATACGCGGTATTTAAGACCCACTTACATGCGGTTCCTTTGTGATTATGTAAAAGAGTTTGGTGCTAGTCCATCAGTTGCAGAAAGCTGTGGATGGGGATTACCGGGTGCTGGAGGTGAATATGGAGGAAGAGCTAGTGAGAAAGAATATTTAGGGGTTGCATTGAAACACGGCTTTACGAAAGAAACAATGGGAGCTCCCATTTTAATGCTAGATGGGCCAATAGGAATAGATTATGAAAGCCAAAAAATTAATGGTAAATGGTTTAATGAAGTATTGGTCGCTGGAAGATTAAGAGAATTTGACTTGCTTATATCCGCTGCTCATTTTAAAGGACATTCAGGTACAGGTTTTGGCGGAGCGTTAAAAAATATAGGCATTGGGTGTGTATCGAAAGGTGGAAAAGTTCAAGCTCACACTGGAAAAAATCTCACAAGAAATTTTGAAAAATGTGTAAGTGAATGCACTGATTGTATTGATATCTGCCCTACTAATTCTTTAAGAAAAGATACAAATAATAAAATCATATATAACAAAGATACATGCAAAAATTGTTATATGTGTGTCTCTGCATGTAATGAGGAAGTCTTCAAAAGAGAGAAAATAGCTCGTGAACAATTTATCGAACAAATGATTGATAACGCTCTTGGCGTAGTTGAATTTTTTAATCAAGAAAAAATATTTTATATTAATTACGCTATTGACATAACTCACCAATGTGATTGTTCGGGCGGTTCTGACGTAAATTTCGTCCAAGACGTCGGAATTCTCGCTAGTAGAGATCCGGTAGCAGTTGATATGGCATGTGTTGATCTCACTCATAAATCACCTGCGTTACCTAATTCATGCTTAGATGGATTAGAGATTCCAGAGAAAAACGGTATTCATGAATGGTTTTCTTATATTCCAAGGTTTAACTATGAAAACAATGAAACAGATTTGAATAGAAACGCAGAATATCAAGATTTTTGGAAAATTCAATTAAATGCGGCTGAAAAATTAGGGCTTGGAACAAAAAAATATAACTTAATTGAAATAACTGAATTTGAATAAAAAGATTAAATAACCAGAATAAATTAGATAATGGAAAATAAAAATAATACAGAAATTAGTACTAAAGACGGAAAATGGTCGCAATGGTGGCGAATTCCACGTTTTATTGTTTATATATTTGGAATCATTACCATTTATTGGTATTTCTGGTGTATTATTGGTTTAGTAATCGGAATCATTTATTTTATTTTTTTGAATGATCCAGCTTGGAAGCGTAATGGAATTGTATTAAGTCTATATATTGGCTTTATAACTACACTTATTTATCTAAATTTGCATGGAATTGGAATTTGGTTTCCCCCTCTTAATTTGGTCCTGTGGTATGGAACAGGATTTATTATAACCTATTTAATAATAATAATTGCATGGATTTCGCGTAAAAAAAGGTTCCTAAGTATTAGGTTTACACAATGGATTTCTCATAAATCAGAGAAGATCTCAAATAAAATGAAAATTTTGATTGATTTTTTCTTAATATTAATTCCCATTACATCGTGGATTTTAATAAGTATTGATTTTGAAGTAATGCTTGATAATAACCCACATATTCTTTGGATACATGCTCCCTCTAAAGTGAAAGTTGGCGAAAATTTTAACATAACAATTGAGGCATGGGATCAATTTGAACGTTTAAGCGCGGTTTATAACGGAGAAGTTAAGTTTTCTATTGAGTCCTACGATCTCTCCAATTATAATTCCATCAATTCTGTAGATGCTTTATTGCCCAATGAATATATTTTTACGGGTCAATTGCTGGGCTCGGACATTGCTTACGAAATTCTCGATGGTAAGGATAATGGCAGACATGTATTCGAAATCTCAATTAATACTCTAGGTATTCATTATATTCGTGTAGAAGATAGTATCACTCAAAATACATTCTATAGTAATCCCATTATTGTGGATAATTTTCCTGACTCGGAAAGAATGCTTTACTGGGGTGATCTACATACACATTCTTACTTATCTGATGGAAGTGGAACACCCGAGCATAATTTTTATTATGCAAGATATATCGCCTGTATTGATTATATGGCTCTTACAGATCATGGAGAAATTTTATTATTTTCACCTGGATCCTTGGACATAATTGAATTTGCTACAAATAATGCTAATGAACCGAATATATTTGTAACCTTTCAAGGAATTGAGTGGACAAACACTCGAACGGGTCATTATACATGCATTTTCAGTGGGGATCAACTATTAAAAAATCCAATTTTATCATATTTAACAGTACCATCTACTAATGGATTATGGGATGCTCTTGACAATTTTACATCTAGTACAGGTTCTAACGCATTAGCGCTTCCTCATCACACCACTAAGAGATCATACCCACAAGACTGGACATATATCAACCCAAAATATGTTAAAATTGCTGAAGTCTGTTCTGTTCATGGTGATTTTTTATATGAGCAACGAGATGAGCTTAATTATCGTGGAGCTATCGATCCCCCTCCAATATACACACCTGGTTCTTCTATTATAGACGCTTTAAAAATGGGAAAAAAATTGACCCTTTATGCGGCAAGTGATGTCCACGATGGTCATCCTGGACATAGCTTATGTCATACGAGGGCTTTTATTGGTCATCAACGACCATTTTCTACATGGCATACGCGCAATGAGCATCCATATCCTGGAGGATTAACAGCCGTTTACGCTGATAATCTTACAAGAGGGGGTATTTTTGATGGTTTGGAAAATCAAAGAATTTTTGCAAACTCTGATCATGGTCGCCCCATATTACACTTTACAATTAATGGAATTGATGTAGGAGATAACTCAACAGTTTTTGTGGCAAATAAAAATTCTAGTAGGGAAATTAATCTATTTTTAGCTCAAGATGGCGCTCCAGTAGCTTTAAAATCACAAGCAGCACAAACAACCTCCAATTGGTTGCCTAATTGGAATGCAACAATTGAAATCATTAAAAACGGGGAATTATGGTATAAAGAAAGAGTAAATTCTCCCATCCAAAAAATCTCAAAAAATGATGACGAACCGATTGTTGGAGCTAATTATGAAGATAATTGCTTAAAAATCGGGGATAACTATTATATTAATACTTATAGTGATAATCCTATTAATCCCACTACACTCAATACTGGAGGTTGTGACTTTTATTTGATTAGAGTTGTTGGTGAAAATGGAAGAACCTCCTATGTGGGGCCAATTTGGGTGGAATCTGTAAATTAAATAAATCATCCAAACCGTTCTTGAACAATAATATACTCAAAACCTAAGGTTATAAATTCAATTAAAACACTGATGATTAATGTCGCTAAAAGTCCAATTAATACCATTTCGAGTCCAAATGTTAACCAATGTCTTTCAGAATACAAACTTCTCATAACTCCTACGATAAATAAACCACCAAATGAAAAAATGGTTGCTATAATAAAAGACCAGAATTGCAGAGGAATAATAAAAGGAGCTAGTGGTAAAAGACTTCCAACAATAAAGGATAAAGTCATAAATAGTGCATTTATTGTTGGTTCTCTAATATTTAATTCTTTAGAATTTATATTTCGTATTTTATTTATAATTTTTGGGTGTTTTTTTAATAATTTATTTAGATCATCTAATTCTTCATTATAAAAACTACCTTCTTCTTTTAAAGATTTTAAAAGATCTTCAGAACTGAAAAAATCTTTAGTCTTAAAATTTTTAGAATAACTTCTTAGACATTGATTCTTGGTTTTTATCGAAATATATGCTCCAAAACCCATTGAAATCGAACCAGAGATCATCTCAGCTATTAAAGCAATTAATAACAGAAATGGATAATCGTAAACTAACATAATTAACGCAATCATTAAAACATAAGTGGAAATCAATCCATCTTGAAAGCCAAAAATAAAATCTTTAAACCTCTCTCCTCGATCTGAATAAATAAATTCTCTAATCATAATTTTTTCACACTTATCTATTTCTTAAAGTAATTAATATTTTTTTTTTAATTTCCAATTCAGAGTAAAATATATTCTATTGGAAATATTAAGTAAAAAGTTCAATTCTTGCGATTTTTAAATTATCATCTAAAAATTATTCTACATAATTTAATTATTAAAAAAATTTAAAGACAATCCAAAATATCTCTATTTTTTAATGCAATAATTCATCAATGTGATTGTTGGGACTTGGAACAAAAAAATATTACTTAATTGAAATAAATGATTGAAGTGGTTTTTATATATATTTTTAAAAAGTTATTTATTACTTTTAGTTATCCTAAAATTATTATAAAAAATTAAAAGGTGTTAAAATTTTATGGCAGAAGCTAAGAATTGGGTTTTTTTATTTCCTATAATTGCAGCTATAGTATTATTAATTTCTCTATTATATCCAATAATGCATATCGCTATAAATATTCCTGCAATCCCGCTGTTAATAGAAGGTGATTTATTACCATTTGGAGGGGGAATCGTTGATGAACTAGAGTCATATGTAGCAATCTTACCTGAGGCGGCGAGCCTTCAAACTACATTTTATTGGCTAGGAATAGTTTTTATGGTTTTTTTCATTCTTGGAGCATTATTTTTGATAATATCAGCTATTAGAGTTGTATCTGGGAATATAGAACTTAAGAAAGCAAGGAAAAAATGGTTGAGAAATGGTCTTTCTTATATTATAACTGAACTAATATTTTTTTATGGTATGACATTTATAGTTTCATATGCTTTAGAACAAATGGGTCTAGGAATTGAAATAATTTTTACAATGAGACTGGGAATGATTCTAATAATTGTTGCTGGAGGAATATTGATTTTTGCATATATTTGTGCAAAAATTGCAGGATAATTAATTAAATTGGCTCCTTTCTTTTAGGCCAAAGTATTACCTATAAAAGAATACATTATTTAAGCATTAAAATTAAGAAATTGAAGGAATATAAATGCCTTTATTTAAATTTGAAGATGTTGAAATAAATTATGTTAAGAGAGGTAGAGGAGAACCTCTCGTGTTGATTCAAGGGCTTGGGCAAAAAATCTCAAGTTGGACCCTTCAAATGCCATATTTTCGACGGAAGATGATGATCATAGCATTAGATAACAGAGGTGTTGGAGATAGTTCAAGACCAAATTATCCTTATACAATGGATATGTTTGTGGATGAGACTAAAGGTCTTTTGGATTTTTTAGATATTCAGGATAAGATTCATCTAATGGGGATAAGCATGGGGGGAATGATTGCTCAAAATTTTGCCTTAAAATATCCTGAAACGGTTAAAACCTTAATATTATTAGCAACATCAGCATATTTGGACCCTGATCCTTACCTTGAACAAACCAAATTTATTGTTGAAAAATTAGATTTAGATGCAGGATTTCAAAAAAAGCTTGATTCAATGTTTTCAAAATCTTTCATAAAAGAATTAAAAGAAGACAAAATATTATTTGATGCTCTTAAAAACAAAATGATGTTAGAAAATCCTACACGGTTGCAAGATTATATTAATCGAGCCGCCGCCATATCAGGACACGATACACGTGAGTCATTGCATAAAATAATGCAACCCACATTAATCATGGCAGGGACAGAAGATCAAATAATCCCTTTTGAGCACTCGAAATTCTTACATGAAAAAATTCCAAATTCAATATTAAAAGAATTTCCAAGCTTTGGACACGGAAGTTTATTAGTTGAAGATGCAGAAAAAATTAATGATTTAATTTGGAATTTCATAGAAAAGCATCTTAATTAATTTTAAAATTATTTTACGTGAATTTATATACTTTCCCTAAAAGCATATAAGAAAATGCATAGTAGAGATTATTCTTCTAATTTTTTACCAACAACAAATATTTCTGCGAGATATTGTTTTAGTTGAGGATAGGTATTTGAGTTGATTGAAGCAAAAGCCTTAAAAGCATTAGCGTCAAATAATTTATCCATATCACTAGTAGGTAATGGTTTCAAAAAATAGGATCCTGAATCCACAAATCTCAAAATATCTTTTGTTATATCTTCAAGTCTGGGAAGATCATACAAATATTTATGCCCAACTTTAATATCTGCCCTTGATAACTCTAATACTTTACCCATTCCGAGAATTTCTCCCAATATTCGATTAAGACTACGTGCATTAGGGCATGTAATAAAAGCTAAACCATCTTTCTCTAAATAATAGTTAATCTTTTTAACAACTTTTAATCCATCTTCTCGTTTAAAATGTTCCAAAACAGCTGAACAAACAATTAAATCAAATTTTTCAGCTGTATCAAATTCCAATATGTCAGCTTTTATATATTTTATCTTAGAACTTATTTTCTGAGGGTTCAAATCTAAAACTGTTAATTCTCTGGAAATTTTAGATGTATATTTACCATCTTTCCCCCCAATATCTAAAACTTTTTCAAAAATTTCCCTTTTTCCGTATTCCTGAATCTTTTTTATCATTAGATTATTTAAAAAGTCTTCTAACATGAGCTTGCATTAATTCTTTTTTGTATATTTTATCTTAATCTGTGGTTTCATAAAAGTAAAAAAAAAAAGTTTAATTAATCGATATCTAAATCTCCAAAATAATATCTTTTTCTAATTGGTTTTTTTACCTTCCAGACGCATTTTAATCCCTTTTTGAATTGAACTAGATCACCCTTCTCAAAGGATATTTTTGAACCATCTTCACCAGCAACTTCCACCTCACCATCTAAAACGTAAAAAGTTTCTGTATCATCATAAAACCAATCAAATTCTGAAACTTCTTTAGACCATGTTCCCCAAGAATCCACATTTAATTTTTTTAATTCATCTTCAGTTGCTTTCTTTTTTTTCATTGACATGACATATCATCTTTCTATAAAATTTATATAAATAAAATATATACTTTTAAATTTTTAAATAATTAAACTATAATTTAGGAAAAAAACAAATTGAGAGTAGAAATGAGTGAAAAAAGTGAAAATAGTAAGGTTCCTAAAACTGGTGGAGATTTATTAATTGAATGTCTTCTTCAGGAAAATGTGAAATATTTGTTTGGAATACCTGGTGGGCAACTTTTGCCTATGTATGATGCAGTATTTAGATGGGGTAAGGAGAAAGGAATTCAAACAATACTTGTAAGACATGAACAAGCAGCAGCTCATGCAGCAGATGCGTATGCACGTGTTACTGGAGAATTGGGTGTATGTTTTGGAACCGTGGGACCAGGTGTAACCGATATGGTTCCTGGTGTTGGAGCTGCTTGGTCTGATAATACACCTCTTCTAGTAATTGGTGCTCAAGTAAAACGAGTATTAGACGGTAAATCTACACTTCAGGGCGATCTTGATCAAATAACCTTAATGAAACCTATTACCAAAGCTCAATTAAGAATTCAAAATCCTTTAGAGATTCCTAAAATCATTCCAAGAGCGATAAGAATTGCGTTTTCAGGTCAAATGGGACCTGTTTATGTGGATATTCGTGAAGAGGCTTTTTATGGGCAAGTTCCTTCAGATGCAAAATATGAGATATTATCCCCCGATAAATATCGACCTCAATTAGGTGTTGCTGGTGATTCTAAAGCAATAGAGGAGGCTATAAAACTTATAAAAAATGCAAAAAAGCCTTTAATAATTTGTGGAGGAGAAGTTAATTGTTATAATGCGTCAGAAGAATTAAAAAAATTATCAGAAAAGTATGCAATTCCTGCAGCTACATCTGGTACGGGTATTGGGGGAATTTCAAGTGATTCTCCAACTCATTTAGGTGCTGGTGCAATTTCTGATGCTGTTATGAATGCTGCAAATAATGCGGATGTTGTAATTTCAGTTGGATGTAAATGGGATTATACAATGGGGCTAGGACTTCCACCATTATGGCCTAAAAATCAAGAATTAATACAGATTAATATTGATCCTTCTGAAATTGGAAAAAATAGACCCGTAGATGTTGGAATTGTGGGAAATTGTAAGACTATTTTAAATCAATTACTTGAAAAATTAGAAGGAGAAATATCAGAAAATTGTTTTTCAGAGTGGAATATTGACCAACAAGAAAAAAAAGAAGATGCATTAAAAAGAAGATTAAAAAAATTTAATTCAGAAAACGTTCCTATACTTCCTGAGAGGTTTATCAAAGAAATATTTGAATTTTTTCCATCAAACTCAATTATAATCATGGATAGTGGGAATACTTCTTTTTATGCAGCCGAACAGATGGATTTATATAAACCACGCCCTCCAAGAAGTACATTAGCTTCAGTTGGTATGGGACATCTTGGTGCTGGTATAGGTTTTGCGCTGGGTGCTAAGTTGGCATATCCAGATAGGCAGACTGTAGTCATGCAAGGTGATGGAAGCTTTTTATTTAATGTTCAAGAGCTTGATACTGCAATGCGATACAATTTGCCCTTTATTGTAGTTATTGCTAACGATAACGCTTGGGGTATGATTAAATCTGGACAATCAATGTTTTCAGGAAAACGATATCTTAATGTGGATATACCAAATATAGATTATGCAGCAATTGCTAAGGGATTCGGTTGTTACGCTGAGACCGTCGTTAAACCAGAAGAGATTAAACCTGCCCTACAGAGGGCTGTCAATTCGGGAAAAGCTTCCGTCATAAATGTAAAAATTAAATGGGACACACCAAAAGCCACTAAAACATTGTTTAATTTAGGAATAATTTAATTCAAAGAAAAAAAAGGAGTTTAAATATCAACTTCTAGAGATTGCAATAGGTTTATTTAATTGAATCTAAGGGGTTTAGAATGAATAAATGGAGTATAATTGCAATCTATTTCCAGACTCCAGACTCCAGACTCTAAAATTTTTAAAGACATTAAAATAATTTTGATGTTATTAAAATTTAAAAATGACCACTCTTTTATTTTAGTAATTAAAATTACCTACAAAGATGTCATATATCCACAGCAATTAAAAAAAAAGAGATGATAAAAATATGATTTTGCAATTTGACACAGCTTGGGCAATCCCTTGGTATACGACTATGGTGATTGTTAACGTCGTGGGCCTGGTGTATTGTGCAATTGTTTACAAACGATCCCTGATTCCAAGGGATGGAAAGGATTTAACATATCGGAAATGGATGCGAATTATGGGGGTAATCTTTACGTTAGTTTCTGCATATCGAGCGATTGGTGTATGGTCTTTACCATATACTTTCCGACTACCGAACACGGTAGCGGAAGTTTCATTCGCTGGGTTATTTGCATATGCGATGTTACGTTTTAATACTTATTTGCATGCTACCGACGACACACGTGCTAATAAATTCAAGTCATTCATAACAAAGACTCCCTATATCCTAGTAGGATGTTTAGTTCTATCACAATTCATTGACACATGGGGAGGGGTCACCCATTTTGCATTAAGGGGTGTATTCGTGGAGACATTATGGGGGATTGGGTTCCTGTCAGTACTCCCACTTGCTATTATACAACTGCGCCGTGTTCTCTCGATAAAAGATAAGGAAGCAAAAGAACGGTTACGAATAATGAAGTATTCTGCGATAATAATTGCAGCTTGGTGCGTGATTTATTGTATGTACAGGTGGATCTTTACTTTACCGGGAATGTGGGCCGGGGCGTTATATATATTAGAAACGGGGTTACCTCCTCTTGAAACTGGCTTACAAGCGATAATTGATGCCCTTGGAATTATAACGCGAACATCGCTAGAGTACAGAGATTGGGGTTTTGGTTTTCTAATATGGCACTCTGCCTACTTTAGCATCTGTACTTGGATTTCAATATTCTTAATGAAAGCGCCACGACCCCGGGAAATTTCTGGGAAACATAACGCTAAGCTAACGCTAATAACGCTAGCGCTAATAACGATAGCGCTAATAGCGCTAATAACGATAATTGGCTTACCAGCTGACATTGATGAGAAAATTATTCTTTTCGTTTTGGGAGGCTTATTTCTCGGACCCATTGCCTACATTTTCGTTTTAGAAATCAAGCGTGTCAAGTTAAAGACTATAGAATAAATTTTAATTTTATTTTTTTTCGTTTTCCATATTTTTTGCCAATTTTTGATTCAAGACTGAGTTTATCACTCAATCCACCAAAGAACGGTCCTAAAAAGGCGTATAGTACAAGCATTGAGGAATAAACACTCCCCACAAAAAAAGGTGGAAGTCCCAATATACTTACTGCATATTTTAAGATAAATCCTGAAATTGAACTACACCTTCCTAAAGGAAGGTGATTCCTTCCTTGAGAAAGACGTTTCCTCATTCCTCGACAACTGCCGAAAGATATTTCTAAGAATTTCTTTAGGTCTTACATTATCTCCAAAGGCGTGACTTCCCGTCGCCCCAACGGTAGTATTTCCATTATTTCTAATGATCGTGATCTTCATTTCTTCTTTTAAAATTCTCATTCCCTCTTTTCTTAGATTAATATAAACCACGCCCTCCAAGAAGTACATTAGCTTCAGTTGGTATGGGACATCTTGGTGCTGGTATAGGTTTTGCGCTGGGTGCTAAGTTGGCATATCTAGATAGGCAGACTGTAGTCATGCAAGGTAATGGAAGCTTTTTATTTAATGTTCAAGAGCTTGATACTGCAATGCGATACAACTTGCCCTTTATTGTAGTTATTGCTAACGATAACGCTTGGGGTATGATTAAATCTGGACAATCAATGTTTTCAGGAAAACGATATCTTAATGTGGATATACCAAATATAGATTATGCAGCAATTGCTAAGGGATTCGGTTGTTACGCTGAGACCGTCGTTAAACCAGAAGAGATTAAACCTACCCTACAGAGGGCTGTCAATTCGGGAAAAACTTCCGTTATAAATGTAAAAATTAAATGGGACACACCAAAAGCCACGAAAACATTATTTAATCTAGGAATAATTTAATTCAAAGAAAAAAAAGGAGTTTAAATATCAACTTCTAGAGATTGCAATAGGTTTATTTAATTGAACCTAAGGGGTTTAGAATGAATAAAAAGAGTATAATTGCGTTAGCAATCTTATTAGCGGTTGCATATGGGATCAATATGTCGATGGCAGGAGTAGCGATTCCTGGTTGCGCTGATGGTGTTCCGTAAGTAATTCAAGCTAATATACATTTTTTTTTCTTTTTTTTTAAAGAGGTTAAATGACTAATAATTTTTCAAAAAAAGTTTTTAATCTGTGGTTCACAGAGAATTTTGGACATATCTTATTGAATAGAACTGTGAAAAAAATGACATTTAATACAATTGTAATCATAGGTTTAAGTTGGGGCGATGAAGGTAAAGGAAAGTTTTGTGACTATCTCGCTCAAGAAGCAGATATTGTATGCCGTTTCAATGGCGGAGCTAACGCTGGTCATACAATTGTAAGTGAAGGTCAAAAATTTAAATTTAAACTCATTCCTTCGGGTGCAGTGATGGAAAAAGAAATCATAATCGGCAATGGATGTGTTATAGATCCTGAGATTCTTATTGAAGAGATAAATAGCATTAAAAATTTAGGTAAAAATATTAATTTAAAAATCAGTTCAACGGCTCATGTTGTTTTTCCATTTCATAAAACACTGGATGGTCTTGAAGAAACGTATAAAGAGAAATATAAAGCAGGAACAACTAAAAGAGGTATAGGACCTGCTTATTCTGATAAAGCTTCTAGATATGGAATAAGAATTTATGATTTATTAGATTCAGAAAAATTTAAACAAAAACTACGGAATCTCTTTGAACTTAAAAAGAAAATTGTAAAAATTTATGGTGGTGTTTGGGATTTTGAATTTGATAAAATCTACAGACAATATATTGAATATGGAAAAAAAATTGAAAAATATGTTATTAATACAGCATTTTATTTAAACAATCAAATTGACATGGGAAAAAAGGTGATTTTTGAAGGTGCTCAAGGTGCACTTTTAGATATAGATCATGGAATGTATCCTTTTGGAACTTCCTCAAATGCAGATGCATTGGGAGTCTCTGCTGGGACAGGTGTTCCTCCAAAAAAAATTAGCAAAATTGTGGGAATTATAAAAGCATATACTTCTAGGGTTGGAGATGGTCCTTTACCTACAGAATTGACTGATAAGATTGGAGAGCAGATAAGGGAGCAAGGACATGAATTCGGGACAGTTACCGGACGTCCAAGGCGAGTTGGCTGGTTAGATTTATTTAATTTAAAATATTCATTAATGATTAACGGCGTCGATTATCTTTTTATAAGTTTATTGGATGCCCTAGAGGATATAAATCCTTTATTTATTTGCACTCATTATGAGTTTAATGGGAATTCTCTTGAAAGTTGGCCAATCCAATCAGAAATTATTGAAAAATGTAAGCCAGTTTATATAAAATTGGATGGTTGGGAAAAAAGAAGTAGAAAAGAATGGGCTGAAATTGCTAGAATTGGATATGATGCTTTACCTAAAAATATGAAAAAATATATTAGAACTATAGAAGATTTATTAAATCATAAAATCTCAATAATTTCAATTGGTCCAGAAAGGAATGAGACTATTCAATTGGAAAAAATTTTTTTCTAACTTTTATTTTGTCCTAATTCATAAAATTAACTTCTCAATAACAATATTTTATTAAAATATATCTTACGAATTAATATATTAAAATTAATTAAAAACAAATACTCTCTCTTATGGAAAAATAATGATATTAGGTCAAAAAGAAAAACTGTTTTTAGATTTAATGAGAAATTTTATCGAAGCAATAAATGGTATAGAGGCTATTTGGATATATGATCGAGAAGGTCTTTTGATTAGCAAATATGCTCGAGCAGAATTATCTAAAGATGGATTAAATGAATATGAGAGAGAAGAAATTTATGGTGCCTTCGCAAGTATATTCAATCCTTTGTTAAAAAAAATTAATTCTGAATATAAAATTGGAGAATTGGGTTCAATCACATTTGAAACTCCAGATCATCATATAGTTTTTCTAGAAGCAGGTTCAAAAGCTGTAGTTCTCATCATAACAATGTATGATTTGGAAATAAGTTCAATCTTACCATATTGTTATTTATTTGTTGAAAAAGTTGTCCAGATAATAGAAGAGAGTTTTGATTCAAGATATAACACATTAATGATACCAAAATTAATGATTGGTAATTCTTTTGATAATACTTTAAAAACTTCCTTTGTAAAAACGGAAGATAATGAAATATATATAGGTAGAAAAAAAGAAGTACAATTTTTTAAGCTTATTATTCTCGGTGATGCTGCAGTTGGAAAGACAAGTATGGTTTCTCGATTTGTAAAAGGTAAGTTCTCAACAGATTATAGACCAACGCTAGGGATCTCCATAACAACTATGCGATTTAACATTCAAGGTTTTGAAGATTCTCAAGTGAGGTTTTTAATTTTTGATTTAGCTGGTCAAGAATTTTTTAAACGTGTTAGACATATGTATTTATCAGGAGCACAAGCAGTTTTTATAGTATATGATATAACTAGAAGAGAAACTTTTGAGGGTGCAGATTATTGGTTTGAAGATGCTAAAAAAGAATTGGGAGATATGCCTTTTGTATTAATTGGAAATAAAATCGACTTAGAAAATGAAAGGCAAATATCAACCGAAGAAGGAATGGAAAAAGCGAAGAAATTTAGATGCACATTCGTGGAGACTTCTGTAAAGGCAAATGTAAATATTGAAGATACATTTAAAATTTTAGGGATTGGGATGTTTTTTAGAAAAATTGAAGATTTTGATGGTCTTGAATCTTAATTATTACATTTCTTAATTATATTTGCGCGATTATTTTTTCACTAAAGTCTCCTTAACTCTAAGAAATAATGGAATAGAGCCTATAAAGAAAATCGTTCCGAAAACAAAAACGAAAGATTCTGGGACAAATCCTATAATCACGAAATAAGTTGCTACTAATCCTCCAACGAAAGCCCCAATTACTTGTGATATTGTATAAACTATATTAAATACTCCAAAGAATTTCCCTCTTTGATCCTTAGGTAATAAATCTTGAGACCATGTATCCATTGGTGTTACAATTCCTAAAACACCTATTAGAATAAATGGAAGTGCAACTATAAATAAAATAAAATTTACTTCTGTTCCAATCTTTACAAATGGTGCCAAAAAAAAACCTATACATATAATGATGATTGAAATTGGTATATATTTTCTACGTCCATATTTATCAGCCAGTTTTCCTAAGTATGCAGTTATGATAAACAAAATTGGAAATCCGAATGCAACTCCAAGAAGTAACTCTATTGTTGACAAGTTCAATGCAAAAATCCAAATAAACAAGAAAGGCATTACTGTAGAAATTCCTGATCTAAAGATAGTAATGGCAAGAATTAATTTAAAAAGCTCTTTATTCGATTTAAGTTGTTCGATATTAACTATTTCTTTAAGTTCAACAAAAAATTTCTTTTTTGGAGGTAATTCTGAAACAGGTTTTTCTTTTATAAAAAGAAATCCTATCAAACCAGCAATTATAATACTAACTCCTCCTATTGAAAGAACAAATAAATGCCCTTCTTGTCCTATAACTGTTTCTCCAGCCACCTCTTGCCCAAATATAAGATCTGCGATTAAAAAAGCTGCAATAGCAATCAATAAACCTAAATACCCTATTATATTTATTCTCCCATTCGCTCTTCCTCTAAGTTCTAAATCTACTGTATCGGGGATTAATGATCTTTCAGAAACGTAATAAGCATTTGAAGCAATACCAATGATCACCACATCCAATATAATACAAATAGTATAAGCAACCATGACATCTCCTCCGCTAAGATCTAAAGAAAAGGCAAATATAATCATTGAAATTCCTACAATAATTCCAGATAGTAAATATGGTCTTCGCCTACCAAATTTAGAACGTGTATTATCGCTAATAATTCCCCATGTAAGGTTCCATATAAGCCCCATAATCGCTGATAAAATAACCATCACCGATATAAAAAGTGGAGCTAAATTCAAAACTTGATCTAAATATGTATTTAAATAATTCTGTTCGAAGAAACCAAATATTTGATCACCAGCGAAAAGAATTCCGATTATAAGAACTTGCCTGCGTAAAAATTTATTAAAAACTTTTTCCTTTTTTTCCATTTTAAATTCTCCTAAATTTAAATAAAAAACTTTTATTGATTGTAATTTTGTTTTTATTTTTTAAAAGTATGTGCAAATAAAAAAATTGAATTTTATTTGACTATAACACAAACTTTTCAAATTTTATTTTTTCAGATAGTTCTCTCACATCTTTTTTAGAGAATAATCCTGCTCCAGACATTAAGGTATTTGCAGCTCCACACGCCATTCCCCATCTAAAACATTGTTCAAGATCATTTCCTAAATAGTATCCGACAATAAAACCACCTAACAGAGAATCACCTGAACCAACTGTATTTATAGGATTATCTACAATAATTTTTCCAAATAAACAAGTTTTTTGCAAAGCGGAAACACAAATTGCACCCCAACGATTTAAAGTAGTAATAACTATTTCTGTTTCATTAGATAATAATTCTCTTGATTTTTTTGCAATATTTTCAATATTTTCATTAGGATTTTTCATATATTTTTGAATTTCTGGTGAATCTGGAAAAAGAGTTGCTAATTCTTCCAAATTCGGTTTTAGTAGCCAAGGTCTTGACTTATATCCTTCAATTAATTCAAGTCCACTAGTATCTAATGCACATCTTGCTCCTTTTTTCTTACAAATATTTATCATATCAAAATAAATGTTATTAGGGACTCCAGGAGGGATAGATCCACAAAAAGCAACAATGTCATCTTGATTAACAGTATCAGCAATTAATCCCATAAAAGTATCTAATTCAGATTTATTCATAGTAAAACCTTTTTCTCTTATATGGGTTGCCGAATGAGTTCTAGGGTCAATTATCGTCTTATTAGATCTTGTATAACCATCTATTGGATTGAATTGAAATGAAATTTGTTTTGAATCTAAAAAGGAATTGTATATTGGAATTTCTTCTTTTCCTATACAAGCTAAAACTTTAATTTCAATATCTTTTTCTTGAATTAGAGCATTACTCAACGTATTAGCGCTTAATGCGAAAGAAATACCTTTTCCTAAGGGGAATTTCTGACTTCTTAGAGCTTTAAATGTCCTACCAACTTTAAAATTATTAATTTCGATTACTTCATCGATGGTTGGATTTAATAATACTCCGATAATTTTTTGTTCCATATTTTTACTCTTTTTCCTAATTTTTTTTAATTTTATTTCTACTTCTAAGAATTTAAACGTTTTTATATCTAAACATTCATAAATTTTGAATAAGTAAAAATTATATTTTTTTTTTAATGTATGAATATTCTAAAAAGATCAAATATTTTTAATTAAAAACCATTCAATTTATAACTATTTATTTACAATGGAATCCATTTAACTATTGGGAAATATTGTGAAAAGTAAGAAAGATAAAATTAATTTAAAAATTAAACTGGATAGATCCTTAGATGCATTTCTTTATAGAAAAGGCTGGAGAAAATCTTGGGATAGAAGGTTTAAAAAATTATATTGGTATTATCGAATGCCAATATTGTTGAAATTTTTCGAAAAAATATTCCATTATGATTTTAATGAGTTTAATATTTATGCTTTAGGACAATCCCACCTTGATGCTTGTTGGAAATGGACAAAACTTTCATCAATTCGACGAGCGATTCTTACTTTTGAAAGAGCAGTAAAAAATTTAAAAAAATACTCTCATTTCATTTTCAGTCAAACTTCACCTCAATATTATGATTGGATAAAGAGATTAAGACCAAAATTATTTAATGAAATAAAGAAGTTTGTAGAACGAGGAAAATTTGAATTAATTGGTGGAATGTGGATTGAACCTGATGCTAATTTACCTTCTGGAGAATCTTTTGTACGGCAAAGATTTTATGGACAATTATTTTACTTAGAAAATTTTGGAAAATTAAGTAAAACAGCAGCGTTACCTGATAGTTTTGGATTTTCCGGAAATTTACCGCAAATTTTAACTAAATCAGGAGCCGAATATTTTTGGACTACAAAGATAACTTGGAATGATTATAATAGATTTCCTTTTGCTAACTTTTTATGGCAAGGAATTGATGGAAGCTCAATTTTTTCTCATTGTTTTGTTTATAATATTTCAGTTTTATGGCATCTTTCCAAATACAAAGAATTAGCGAAACTTCCAAAAAAGACAGGTTTAATTTTTAATTCAACTATGAATTTAGATGAAATTAACTCGAATTTCCAAGAGAATTATGTTAAAACGTGCGGGATTTTTTATGGTTTTGGTGATGGAGCAATGGGTCCTTTCGAAGAAGAGATTACACTATATTCTGATATTGGTAGATTAGGATTATTAAAATTTACAACGATTGAAAATTTTTTTAAAATTTTGAAAAAAGAATGCAATGAATTAATCCCAATATGGAATGATGAGTTATATCTTGAAACCCATCGGGCATGTTATACAAGCCAATCAAATATTAAAAAATTAAATCGATTAGCAGAAATTAATTTAAGAAATTTTGAAATATTAAATACCTTTTTTACACTATTTTCTAAGAAATATGAATATCCAAGGAGAAAAAGTGAAGATTTATGGAAGATAACTCTATTCAATCAATTTCATGATATTTTACCAGGATCGAGTATTCAAGATGTCTATTATGAACAAGAACCAGAATTACATAATGTTATTCATGACACAAAACATTCTTCAAAAATGATAATGCAAATGATCTCTGTTGCACTTATAAATGATAAATCAAGGTTAAATGATAATAAATTTCTAATCTTTAATCCTTTAAGTTGGACAAGGAACGGGACAATTAAAATGGAAAATGGAAAAAAATATTTTGAATACCAAGTAAAAAGGATCCCAGCATTATCTTTTAAAATAGTAGATATATCACTCTTAAAAAATGAAATTAAGCAAAATAATGAGAGTTTAATTATAATAGAAACTAGTAAGCAAATTATTTTGGAAAATAAGAAAATAAAACTTGCTATAGATAAAAATTCAGGCAAAATTTCATCATTAATTTCAAAAACATTTAAAAAAGAGTTCATACGGGTGGGAGATGGAATTGGTTTTCATGTTTTTCGCAATAAACCTCAAAAAAAATATTGTGTTTGGAACATCGATAAGAGGTATTCACGTCATCCAATAAAACTAGGTAGAGTCAAAGGTCTAAGAGTAATAAAGGAAAAAAACAGGAAAATTATGGTTAAACTCATATTTGTATTTAGAAATTCCAAAATTATTCAATATATTATTTTGCGAGCAGAAGCAGATTATATTGAATTTCGAACTGAGATGGAAATATTTGATAAAAATATGATTTTCAAAATTAGATTTCCATTTGACTTAAACACGAATGAATTAATTTCTGAAATACCATATGGTGCATTAAAAAGAAAAATCATTCCTAAAACAGAATTTGAAAAAGCTAAATGGGAATTTCCTGCACAAAAATGGGTAGCTATTTCAGATCAAAATTACGGTATCGTATTAGTAAATGATAGTAAATATGGATTCAATTCTACGAAAAAAGGCTTATATATAACTTTATTAAATACACCTCGTTACCCAACCGATCCATTCTTTTCTTATATTAAACGAGTTCCAAAAAAAGAAAGAGAGAAATATATTGATCAGGGGCATCATATTATAAATTATGCATTGAAAATTTTCGAAGGTAATTGGGTGAAAGCAGAAGTATGGAAATTTGGTTATGAATTTAATTACCCTCTTATATTTGAGAAGCTTAAAAAAGACTATGATAATCAAAGAGTTATTGAAAAGTGTTTAGACACAGAAACTAAACGAGATATAATCAACTTTATTCAAAAAGAAAAATCATTTATTGAAATAAGCGAACCTAATATAATATTAGAAGTTATAAAACCTCATGAAACAATTCCAATGGGAAAATTTGGTCAAAAAATTTTTCACCAAAATATCAAGGAAGGATTGATTTTAAGGTTATACGAGACTGCGGGTAAAACAACAAGCTGTGAAATTAAATTTAATGATTTTTTTAAATTAAAAGCAGTCTTTGAAACAGATTTACTCGAACTTAATAAATTTAATAAAAGTATTTTTAAAATTTCAGATAATCGTGAATTTAATATTAATTTTACTCCTTTTGAGATTAAAACACTTCATATAAAATTAAATTAAGAACTTTAAGTCAAATTAGTTAATTTTTTTTAAAAATTCAAAATTTTTACTAACTATTATTTAATAAACGGAATTTTTTTAAATTTTCATTATTTCTCTTTATTCGTAAATTTAAATAAATATTTTTTAAGGAAATAAAAATATGAGTAAGATTAACGAAAAATTAGAAATTCAAAAGCAAGGGCCAAAATTTTCCATTGCGGAACCTCATGATTTGTTACCCAAATCAAAGTGGCTCAGAGATTATTATTTTAAAGGAGTCGAAAGAGAATGGAACAATGAATACACACCTTTCACAACTGGCACTGATTGGGATATTGTTTTTTATGAAGGTGATTATTATATTGTCCCTGAGTTGCATTACTTTATGGGTACTAAAGATAATGGACCATTTGCTTTTTCTATCAGATCTAGGGCATCTCCTGTTAAACTGCCTGAAAATTTCTGGAAAAAATCACTACCAGAACGTAGAGCTTTATTTTTTGAAGAAGTAATGTTAAATTATATACCTCAAGAGATTATTTCAGAAAATGATTTAATAGCAGGAGGGAGATTTAACACTCAATTAAGTAAGTGCTTCAATGAAAAAGAAGCAAAAATATTTTGGAGAAAAAATCTAAAAAATAGAAGATCTATTTTTAAATTTCATAAAAATGGATTTGGAAACTGCGGTGCAACTGGCGGACACATAATTGCTGATTACGAAACCGTTGTTAAGAAAGGATTTAAGTTTATTTATGAAAAAATCAAAAAAAATTACGAAGAGTTAAGTGAAAAAGATAAGAAAGGTCCCAAAGGTCAAGAACTTAGAGCAATGATGATATCTGCTCAAATTCCGCAAAAATTGGCGGAAAAATATGCTGAAGAATGTAGAAGATTAAAAAATGAAGAATCAACTTCCGAACGTGCAGAAGAACTTGAACAAATGGCAAAAAATCTAGAAATAGTTCCATGGGAACCTGCTAAAACTTTCTGGCAAGGAGTTCAATCTTTGTGGCTTATACATATGTTAATAATTGCTGAAGAATCTTATCCCGGACCAGGAGTTTCTTTTGGAAGAACAGACTTACAATTATGGCCTTTATATAAAAAAGATGTGATTGATGAGAAAAATATAACAAAAGATTTCGCTAAAGAGATCTTAGGAAGTTTTTGGTTTCATTGTAATACGGTTTATGATGCCCAAATAAAGATTGGAGGAAATCAGGGTATCACAAGTGGCTTCGGGCAATTAATGACTTTATCCGGATGCGGAGCACAGGGAGAGGATTTAACAAATGAATTGACTTATACAATACTAGAAGTTATAGACGAATGGAGCCCAATATTAGAACCTAAGCCAAATGTACGTTTGCATCGAAATACTCCAGATAAATTACTTGAAATTGCTGTAGATATGATTATAAGCGCTCAAGGAGCTCCGTTTTTATTAAATTTCGATGAAAGAAGTATTGCCGGAATGATTGTAGAAGGCATTCCTAAAGAGGAAGCATGGGATTATGCTTGTGTTGGTTGTTTAGAGAACACAATGCAAGGTAATGATCGCTCAGGAACAGTTAATTGTAATCCAAATTTAGCGAAAAGCATAGAATTAACTCTATGGAACGGAAAAAATATACCCGATAAAAATGACACTTCAAAATCAAAAGAACAATTTGGTCCGAAAACGGGAGATCCTGAAAATTTTGACACGTGGGAAGAGTTTTGGGAAGCATGGGTTAAACAGATGAAATTTATTATAAGATATACCGTTGAAGTGTACAATTCAACGGAAGAACTTCGTGGACAATATCTCCCAACACCATATTTATCAACTATCGTTAGAGGTTGTGCAGAAAAAGGATTAGATGTAAGACAAGGTGGTCCAGAACTAAGATTTATAACAATTGAAGGTGTTGGATATGCAACTGCAGTAGATTCTTTATTAGCAATTAAGAAATACGTTTATGAAGATAAAAAATATACCATAGCTCAAATTAAAAAAGCTATAATGGAAGATTATCAAGGTAAAGAGAATATTATAATGCAAACCTTATTCAAAAATAAGGCTCCAAAATACGGAATTGATGATGATGAGTTTGATGAGTTAGGTAGGAAAGTAATGAAAACATGGTCTGATGAGTGCTGGAAATATAAAACTCAAACTAATTTCCAATTCCGTCCTGGAATGCTTTCATGGAACTACTGGGCTGGAAATGACGCTGCAAATACAGTCGCTACTCCAAACGGTAGAAATAAAGGAAGATTTTTATCAAATGCGATTTGTCCTACAAATGGAGCGGATATAAAAGGTCCAACGGCTGTAACTAATTCAGTAGGAAAAGTTTTAGGAGGCAAGACTGAGGATGGAGAATATATAAATTATTTACCTAATGGATCAAGTCATATCATATCGTTTGATCCAAGTATGTTACGAGATCCCGAACATAAAAATAAATTTAAAGCTTATTTACGAGGGTATATTGAAAATGGCGGTACGGCTTTGCAAATAAATATGATAGATGCAGAAATGTTAAGAGATGCTCAAAAACATCCTCAGAATTATAAAAATTTACTTGTAAGAGTTACAGGTTATAACGCCTACTTTCATGCGATTGGAAGGGAACTTCAAGATGAAATAATTGCTAGGGAGTCTCACCAAATGTAATAATAAATGGATATCAATAAAAATCATAAAAAAAGAGTTGATAAGTAAAATGGGTAAAGAAAAAGGATTAATAAAATGGTTTTCCGAATTTTCCGAGGAAGCAATTACTTTTACAGAGCCAGAAATTATTGTAAAATTAGTTTCAACGATTGATCCCCGTGGTTGGCCTCATATATCTCTTATTTCTTGTAATCGAGCAAAAAATAAAAATCAAGTAGTTTGGGGACAATTTACTGAAGGATTAAGCAAGAAGTATGTGGAAGAGAATCCAAAACAAGGAATATTTTGGATGCCAACAAAGATGCCATTTAAAATTCTTCAAGCAAAAGTAAAGCTGAATTATACGAAAACAGAGGGAGAAGACATAGAATATTTTAATAAATTAGATCTTATGCGATATAATGCATATCTTAGTGTCTGGAAAGTTTTTTATAATGATGTTATAGCGGTTTCTCCAATTAGGAAATTATCTTTAATAGGAATTATTAAAGGAATTTTATTGGATATGATTGGAAAAGGAGCGGCAAAAACAAAACTGTCTGAAAAACGTTTAAATATTCTTGGGTATAAATTGTTTAAAGGTCCTATAAATCCTAAATTTATTTCTTATATTGACCCTTCCGATGGCTATCCGATTATTATTCCGTGTATTCAATTACAGGCTGCTGATCATAATAGGCTTATCTTTCCACTTACGGTTTTAAAAGAAGATTTGGAAAAAATTCCGACTAATTCGAAAATCGCTGTTTTTGGAATGAATACGGATTTAGTTAGTCAATTGGTTAATGGGACGTTTATAGGGTTTAAAAAATTTAGGGCAATAAAGTTTGGCATAGTTGAAATTGAAGAGATTTATAATAGTTGTCCGCCTTTAGTCGGAAAAATTTATCCAGAAATTGAGACACGACCAAAAGTTACAAATTTTCATTTATAATTAACTTTTTTTTTCCTTATCGATATTTTAATGTATTTTTTTTATAATATTTTTCTTAAGTCAAAAATTTTAAGGAACTATAATCTTTAATCCATTTGTTTAAATTATAATTTCTTAAACGATATTTGCATTCATCTAAATCTACTTCCTCTATTCTTGGAGCAATAAAATAAGTCATTGTTGTCTTTCCTAATTCTTTAAATTTGATATCAAAGTTATTTCTATCAAAAATAATTAACAAAAAAAGAAATAAATATAAGTTCAAAAATAGAATAATTTTTAAAATTAAATATTTTTATTTAAATAATTTTTAGGGATGAAATTGGGGAAAAAATCACTCACTAATGAATTAATGAATAAAATTGAGGTCTATTTTAAGGGCATGCACTACTTATCCAATTGTGGGAGCCCGTTTGACGAATCGAAATTTGAAAAATTAGATCGCATACTTGTAAAGGCAGATGCCGCTTTTGGACCGGCTAAAAGAGCAGAAATGATGGCTGAAACAAAGAAAATTCTCCCTGTTAAAATGGGTGACGGATGGAGAGACGGAAGAGACAGTTTGAGATTAAATCTTATAAATGGGTTAAATCAAGGCTTTAAAGCCTTCAATAAAGCTCTAATGGAAACCTCTCCGGATAAAGATACAGCCAAAAAAATGTTGAAAATCCTGAACAAATATAAATAAAGAAGTAATTTCTTGTGTTCTGTATTATGGTGAGGTTCAATTACCATTTTTTGCAAATATGACATGAATCTTAGACCTAAAAAATTACTAATATATCATGACACAATCGATTTTTAGTAAAAATGAGAATATTTTAAGGAATTAATTTTTGTAAGTGAAATTAAAATAACTTAATAGTATTAGTTCTCAATTTATTTTAAGAAAATTTTGAGGAAATCGATTACAAATGCTATCTATTTAAATATTAAGTATTTTTAATTAATATTGTTCATTTAAATATAATTTAAAGAAGGTAAAAATAAAGAGAGAAATTTAAAAATGTCAAGTGATCAACTCGCTTTTTTAGAAAAAATGAAGAAATTAGCAGAAGAAAATGAGGAATTTAAAGAAGAATTAGAGGATCTTGATGAAATTATCGCTCAAAATGTAATTACAGATGTTAATTATAAGTTCTGGATTAAATTTGGAGGAGGAAAATTTGAGTATGGCGAAGGCGAGATAGATAATCCTTCATTTACAATGTCTTGCACTGCAGCTATTATGACCGGCATGGGCACGGGAGAAGTTGAAGGTACTTCAGCCTATATGTCAGGTGATTTAGCTATAGAAGGAGATTTACAAGGTGCAATAGCCTATGGCGAAATTACTGGAATCGCCAGAGACATTTTAGAAGAAGAATAAAATAATTCTAAAAAATAATTGATTTATTCCATTTTTTTTATTTTTTATTATTTTTTTTATAATCATTAAACAAACTTTATTTTTATAGCATTTTTCATTATTTATCCATTATAAAACAGTTTTCTTAAAATGATAAATTTGATAAATTCTAAACACGGATTAATATTTGAAATTCAGAGAATGTCTACAGAGGATGGTCCTGGAATCAGGACAACAATATTTTTTAAAGGCTGCCCCTTAAAATGTGTATGGTGTCATAATCCTGAATCGATCTCAAAGGAGCCCCAACTTCAATGGTTTAAAAATAAATGTATTGGCTGTAATACTTGTATTGAAACTTGTCAGCAACAAGCCTTATCTTTTGGTAAAGATGGATTAAAAATAGATCGAGATAAATGTATCTCGTGTGGAAATTGTGCCGATGAGTGTCCTAGTACTGCATTAAATATGATTGGTAAAAAATGGGATCGTAATGATTTATTTCATGAGATAGAGAAGGATAAAGTTTATTATACAACATCTAAAGGTGGTATTACAGTTTCAGGAGGCGAGCCTACATTACAATCGAAATTTATAGAAGATTTTCTAAAGAAATGTAAAGAAAATAGCATCAAAGCTGCACTAGATACTTGCGGATATGCATCAAAGGAAATTTACCAAAAACTATTACCGTATGTAGATTTAGTCCTTTTTGACATCAAAGAGATTAATCCCAGAAAACATAAGGAATTTACCGGCGTTTCTAATGAGAGAATTTTAGAAAATGCTATTTGGATTTTAGATTATATAGAAAAGCATGATAAAAAAATGTGGATAAGAACGCCTTTAATTCCGAATTTTACTGCTACTGAAGAAAATATCAAAGGAATAGGAAATTTCATTGTAAATGATTTAGGGAATAAAATTGAACGTTGGGATCTTTTAGCCTTCAATTCGCTTTGCTCGGGAAAATATTCCCGATTGGGGATATCGTGGGTATTAAAGGATGAACCGTTATTAACTGATGAAAAAATGGAATATTTTTATAAAATTGCTAAAGAAATCGGTGTTATTAATGTTCAATGGTCAGGATTAACTAAAAAAATTGATTCTGAAAATAACAACTGAATTACTTAACAAATTTTTTCCTATCTATTTCTTCTAGCTAAATAAATATTTTTTAACCTAGCTATTTATTAATAATATAAGTTTAAGGTCAGAAATAAAATGTGATTTTTATTGGATAAAATAATAATAGTCCGCTGGGACACTCAACTTGGTCCCCAGTTCATTATACAATATCCACCAGAAAAGGAAATGCCTAAGAAAGATTTATTTGTAAAAATATGGGCAAAATATGAATTACAAAAAGAAAAATCAATCATTGTGCTTACCACAGAAGATATAGATAGGGATATAGGTAAAAAAAATATAAATTATTTGACAGTTACTCAACAATATGAAGGAGAATTATATTTTTTTATTCTTGAGTTAGAAAGATTACAAAAAGACCAAAACTTTGAAGATTATTCTGAGATATTGGGGTCTATTAGCAAGAACCTTATTGAACTAATTCATTCTGATAAATTTATGAGAGCACTATCCGAAGGATATAATCAAATTAAGGGTTTTGTTAAATTAGAAAAAGAACAAAACATAATTAACATATTTAAAGATAAAATAAAAACTCATATTTTAAAAGTTCTTGAAAAGGGAGTGATTTCAAAAGTTGAACTAATAAATAAATTAAAGGAAAATTATGGTTTTTCTGGAGAAAATATTGATTTATTATTATCTTCATTTTTAAAGGAAGGGTTAATTCTTAAAAAAGATTTACCTGGAATTAAAGAATGTATATTTCTGGTTAAAGACTTAGTATGTATAAGAATTCCACCAAATTTTTCAACTTTAAATCTGGGTCACAAGAAAAAAGAAGGAAAAGAGCTTAAAGTAAGTTCCAAGAAATTCTATAAAGATTATATTAATAAATTAAAAGAATTTTTCACTAATTTTGATGTTATAAGTGAAATTAAAGATAATACATTATATGCACTTTTCTTTAATGAAAATATTTACAATCTGATAAAAAAATTAAGAGAAACAACTATTCCAGTTGAAAAAGCATTAATAGTATTAGAAGATAAACAAGAATTATTTAATGATCTTTTGGATAAAACGATTATTTTTGAAAGAAAAGGCATGATATATTTATTTTCTGATATAAGGTTTATTAGGTTCCTTCCGATTTTTATTCTTAAAAATCTCAAGGAGCGTTATGATAACATGGAAATCACTTCAGATCAATATGTTACTCATATTGAAATTCTTTTAAATGAGTTAAATAAAGAAAAAAAAGAAATTTATACTATTATTTAAAATTGAAAATTTAACAATTTTATCTAGAAAAAAAGTTTATTCTAAGATTTATATTTTAGTTGTTTGCTATACTCCTATAATATGAATTGCACGATCTTTGTTCTAATGTTATGTATACGCTATATATTTTGACGGTCATATTTAAATAAAAAATTACAGATTAAAAAGATGTAAATATTTATATTTATAGCTGTTTTTAGATTAGAACTAGATATAAATAATATGATAAAAAATAAGACAAAAGTGAATTAAATGAAAAATCAAAAAATCTATCTTTTTTTATCAATCTTGATTATTCTAAATTTTTGCTTCTATCTTCAAGATGCGTCTGCCAGCACCTTAATTTCAGGAGAGTGGCACAAAACTTGGGGTGAGCACCTAAGAGATCAATTTAGGGCGGTAGCAATTGACTCTTCGGGAAATATTATCCTCGCAGGTTTCTCGGAATATATTTCAGATCAGGAACACAGTTTTTCTTATATGCGCATACTTAAATGCGATAATGCAGGAAACCAAATATGGAGCCAGACATGGAATAATTCTCAATATGATTATTGTACCGGAATGGTTATAGATTCTTCAGACAATATCTATCTTGGCGGCAGTAGCAGCAGACCT
Source organism: Promethearchaeia archaeon (assembly GCA_029856045.1). Taxonomy (GTDB): domain Archaea; phylum Asgardarchaeota; class Lokiarchaeia; order Sigyniarchaeales; family SOKP01; genus 6H3-1. The sequence goes on from JAHQWG010000008.1 coordinate 34,530, forward strand.
TCGGGACTCGCTGATATCTGTTTGGTGAAATATGATTCCGACGGTAATTACCAATGGAATCGTACATGGGGCGGAAAGGGGATCGATTTTGGTCGGGCAATTGCCTCAGACTCCTTAGGTAATTTGTATATTGCGGGAGGATCAGGAGAGTACCATGAATCTACGCATTTATGCCTTATGAAATTTGACAGTTCGGGAGAATCACTATGGAACTTTACTTGGGATGGGGGATTCGAATCTGAGTGCTGGGCAATGATAATTGACACGTCAGATAACATCTTTCTTGGAGGAGTCTATTATAAAGGTCCTGCTTCAATGGGATTAGATATGTGTTATTTTAAGATTAACAGTGCGGGGGTATTGCAATGGAATAATACTTGGGGTGGAAACCAGAGCGATTTTATCAACGTAATAGCTTTAGATAGTTTGGGAAATATTTATCTTGGGGGTCATACAGAGAGTTTCAATTCAAGAGTCCATGATCATGATATGTGTTGCATTAAACTTAATGACGTGGGAGTTCAACAATGGAATATTACAATAGATAGTATAGGGCAAGAACTCTGTAGTAATATTTTTACAGACTCTTCGGATAATATCTACTTTATTGAGTTTATAAAATATCACAATCTTTTTTTATTAAAATATAATAGTTCGGGGGTTTTATTATCAAACTATTCATTGGAGGGAAGTTATCTTGATTATTGTTATGCTACAGCAATGGATTCTGCAGAAAATATTTATCTTGCGGGAGAAGGCGGGAAGGACATGGTGCTGCTTAAGATTTCGCTGAGGACTATAACTTTCATTCCGGGATACGATTTATTTCTACTGATTGGTGTAGCCCTGACCGTTTCGCTGGTTCTCTATAAAAAGCATTATAAATCGCTGAAAAAGATTATTTAAACTTTTTTTCTTTCTTTTTTGCTTATTCAGTATGATTTTGAAGAAAAAAGCAATATGTTAATCATATTGAAATTCTTCTAAAGGAATTAAATAAAGAAAAAAAAGAAATTTATACTATTATCTAACAAGAAAATTTAAGTAAATTATTGTGGTTTTGCCAATATCGCTTTTACTCGTAATGTATTGAACATACTAGTGGGGGCAGGTCTAATTAAACATACTGTATCTGCACCACGCCCTGTACCTCCAATACAGATAATATCCTTATCTAGTGATCTTATTATCCCAGCATCGACGGCCATCATTGAAATCTCAATGCAAACTTTTACACCTTGGCTAAAGTTTTCACGTAGAAAATATGCCATCATTTCGACAAAACACCATTGATTCATTTTCATTCGAATATTTCGCTCTATTCCAGCCATAGCATGAGTCCCTGAAAAAATCTTTAGACCTTTTCTTCTTAATTCTTCCATTTTTAATTCATCGAATTCTTGGGGCACTGATTCTTCACCTCTGACTACAAAATGATAAGTGTGAGTAATTAAAACTAAATTATATTGAGTTGGATCAAAAATATCAAGAATTTTTTCCGCAGTTGTTCCAGTAGTACTTGCAAAAACTATATCTTTAATATTTAATAAATCAGCATATTTCTTAGCAATCTGAAGCGCTTTCTCAGTATTGGCTGGTCCAGGTTTTTCAAAAATTGTTATTTCCATATTTAAATCTGGCATTCAATAAAACCTTCTATTTTTTAATATGTATTATATTTCATTTATTAGATTTTAAATTTTTATATCAAATTAAAATTTATTTAAAGATTATACTATTTTAACAAAATGCGTTATAGAAATAAGTTTGAAAAGAGAATTCTATTATTTAAACTAAAACTGAGCTAAATAACTTAATAAAATTTGAAAAAAGGTTTATTTTTATATTCAATTTGAATTTTTATGAAATATTGACCCAAATCCTTTTTTAATATATTTTAAAAATTTTACAATTAAAATTCATTATAATGTAGAAAAGGTAAGAAGAGAATACAAATTAAATACAAGGTATAGTAAAAAACAATTAATTAATAGTCAATTTTTTAAGCTAAGATTTTAGCATTAATATTTATAATTCTTATTACGTATGATTAATTAAATTTTAATTATACAACCATTTTCTAATTTATAGGATTAAATATCAAAAAAAAGGTTAATTCCATGCTTAGAAGGAAAGAAGAACATATAAAGGGTGGTGAGAAGATTCGCAGTATTCTTCTTGGACTTAACGATGGGTTAATATCTACTTTTACACTACTCGTCGGTGTTGCTGTAGCTACAATGGCTCTTGGAAATACTATAGTTATTTTAACCGGTTTAGCAGAGATGTTTTCCGCAGCAATAAGTATGGGTCTTGGAGAATATATCTCATCCAAATCACAATTGAAATATTATAGGAATGAAATTATAAGAGAAAGTGCAGAGATTGATTTATTTCCCGAAGAAGAAAAATTAGAAGTTCGAGAGTCATTCGAAAAAATGGGGGTTACAGGTACAGCTCTAAATGAAGTTGTAGAGAGTATAACATCTGATAAGCAAAGATGGTTAGATTTTATGGTAAAAGATGAATTAGGTTTTTCAGATGAACCTTATAGTCCAATATTAGGGGGTACATTAACTTTTCTAGCTTTTTTAATAGGAGCTTTTATCCCACTTTTTCCATATTTTATAGAATTAGGATTTATTTCTTTGATTATATCATCTTCTCTCTCATTCATTATTTTATTTACGGTTGGTGCACTTAAAAAGTATATTACTGGAGAAAAATGGTTGAAGGCAGGAATAGAAATGGTAATAATTGGTGCAATTGCATTTACAGTTTCTTATTTAATTGGATTGATATTAGAACGTATGGTTGTTGGGTAAATATAATAATTTTTTTAATTCATTTCGATTTTTTCATAAAAAATCGAACTATGATCACACAACGGACATTTTGATGGAATTTTGCCAATCTCAATGTTTCCACAAATTTTACAAACATAAATTTCATATTTTTTAAATAGCTTTTTTTGTGTAAGAATTTTAAAAAATTTGGTGAACAATTTTGAATGAATTTTTTCAGCCATTTTTGCTAATTTAAAAGATAATTCAGCTACATTTTCTTTATTTTTTTTTGCAGATTTTTCAAAATTTTTATACATTATTTTAAACTCATAGTTTTCACCATCAATAGCATTAAGAAGATTGGAACTCGTATCTTTAACTTGTTTATAAATCTCATCTTCATTTATTTTAACAATTTCATTCAGATTTATCGGCGACTCAATTATTGAAGATAATGCTTTTAAATGATTTTTTATATGAATGCTTTCTGCAAAAGCCGTTGCAATAAATAAATGAGCAATTTCAAGAAGGTTTTCTTTTACTGCTTGTTCGGCAAATAATTCATATTTTCGTTTAGCAATGCTTTCTCCAATTAAAGCCTCTTTTAAATTATTAATAATATTCTCCATAATTTTTTCTCATCTAACTTCTTGTTAACATTTCAATTCCTAAATTAGAAACATAATAGATTTATTGATGTCTATTGTATAACCTTATGCCAATAATCCCTATTATAATTAAGAGGGAATAAAGAATCATTGGAAATCCATAAAATTCTTGAAGAGTAAAATAGAAGTAAGCAAGAATTATTAATGAGAAGAATATAACAAATATACATATTGCATAAAATATACGATCAAAAATTATTTCTTTACGTAGTCTTTTTCTCATACGTAGTCTTTTTCTCATATTAAATACTCCTTAAACCTAATTCTATTTCTTTATCTTTCTTTTAATAATAATTTTAATAATGTTCGCCTATATCCTCTCCAAACTTTTTTAAATCATCTAATAACAAACTAATTCGCTTCCTATTTGATAATAATAGCCTTATTTTATCGATTTCCTTTATATCCGGCATTTCAATACCTAATCTCATCTGTTTAAATAACGTATTTGCCTGATTTATATAGGTTCTTGCTTGATTTAATAATTTACCTTCTAATGGCGTTATTGAAAGGCGTCTCTTTAATTTTGAAAAATTATAAAACCATAACATTCCACTCAATAAAATAATTAAGATAATAGCAATTATATCAAAAATATGAGGATATCTAGGATTGGGATATTCATATTCTTCATATGATGGCTCGGGATCTTGATATATAACAGTGAATTTGAATGTTAGAGTTTCCGCAGCTAATTCTGGATGATCCAAAAGTAAAACAAAATAATAATCACCTGTTTTATCAAACCAAGTAGTATCAAAATAGACCATAAAGTTTCCAGGTTGTGTTTCAAACATCGGGAGAATCGGTATTTCGAATCCCATTAATGAAGCATTTATCATTGTCCCATCTTCATATACAAACCCTGAAATAAAGAATAAATCATCATCTAAATACTCTTTTATCTCATCGTAATTCAATAAATTTGCGGTTAAATAGATTTTATCCCCAGTTTTAACTGTATTATTTACAACGGATAAATTAAAATCATAAAATTTGTTAAATGCCCATTTACCAATATTGACCGCAAATGGGCTATTACTAAAGCTTTCAAGTCCAGAAATTCCAAACATATCCTTGTCTCCTATGGCTAAAACTCTTCCTTTTCCGTATGTTGCTACCCCAATATAATCGCATAATAAATCTACATTTTCGGAATTTGCATTTAATTTTCCAATATTAACTGGATCAAGCAATTTAATGGTACCTATCCCATCAAAAAGGTTGTATAAATTGGTGCGATTATTACTAGATATAAATTTATTACCAGAATTATATCCGGAAGTAGTTAGGTTAAATTTTGTTAAGAGATTATTGATTGTAGTAATATTATTTTCTGTATTGTTTTCGATAAAAAACACTAAAACTCCACCATTTTCAACCCATTCTATAATATCTTCAGTTTCATTTATTGAATAAGCTGATTCTGGATCATTTAAAATTAGTACATCGAAGAGTTGTATTATGTCATGATTAATATTATTTGTCGTTATGACTTCATTTTCTAGGTAATATCCACCAAGTATACTTCCTAATAAATTCTCCGTTCCTTCCATATCTTCGGTGAGAGATGAGAAATTTAAAGCTGTTAAATCATATTCAATACCAGGCAAGAGTGTCACAATTGTTGCGCCTTTGGGTTCCAAATTACTCCATAACTCACGTAATCCATAAAAATTCCCATAAGGATGGTCATATCTTTCATCCCATTCAAAGTTTATATCAGTTCCATTCATATATAGTGTTATATTATTATGAACTACGTCAAAAAGTGCTCTTCCACGATAATCACTTATAGTAAAATTTACTAAAAGATCATAGAATTTCACATTTTGTGAATAAAATGAAATGTTAAATGCAATTTCTCCCGGTCTCGATATTGGAGGTGCCATAACAAATAATGGGATGCAAAAATAGGGATCGACAAGATCATAATTTAAAGTTTTATTAAAAGTCATATCAACAGAAAATGCTGGGTCTGTTTGATTATCATCTTTACTTCCGAACCCTGTTAAAAGATCTGATAATCCTGCGCTAAAATTTAGAAGAATAAAATCACAAAATTGTTTCCCGAAATCATCTATTGTAACATATAAATCCGAAATTTCAGTTAATGAGTAAATCGTAATATTATAAATACCAAGATCACCGGGGAAGAAAATTTTGAAGGGGATTTGATCAATTTTTTCAGGTGATATGAACAAGGAATTCAAATTCCAACTTTGATATTGAATATAATCAATAATAAATATATTACGCACAAGATAATTGTTGAAAATATTTTCATCGGAATTAGCTGTAAAAAATCCAAGATCAGGTCCAATTAAACTAATAATTAGTTCTAAACCTAATATCCAGCCACAAGTATAGACTCCTACGCTTGTTGGCGTCCAATTAGCATTAAATTCTAAAATATCAAATGGTTTAAGATTTTCTACCAAAAAAATAACAGAAAACACTTCTAAAACACCATATTCATTTGTTTTATTAATAGCAAATATAACTTCAGTTGAATTTATAAGTGTCGATCCGACATTCATTATTTTTACTGAGGATTCATATCTTTCATTAAGTTTCCCAATTCTAGAAAAATCAACTTCAAGAACTATTAAATCAGTTATATTATTGTAAATTGTGATGTTTGAATTAATTAATCTCATTTGATCAATCAATGCATCATAAGCAGAACTATTATCTGTTCCAATGCCTGTTCCAAGTATTGATGTAAAATTTATTTGATCATTGGGTTGAAAATTTTCCGCCATATCCCAAATCATTGCAAATCCAGGATCTTCTAAACCCTGCTGATATGTGGAATCATTCGCTAAATTATAGGAACCATCTTCTTGAGTTAAATCAATTAATAAATTAGTGCTATTTCCAATTTCCCAAGAACTTAAATTATGAGAAGTTGAATTAAATCCGATGGCTGTAAAATTAGAAGTATAATCATAATAAGTATTATTATTTTCATCATAAATATAAATTAATTCATCATTTTCATCATATTGACAAATGTCATCAAGAGATGCGGTATTATACTCCATGTAATTTGTCATATTTCCAGCAGTTTCATTTAAAAATAAATCAGCTTTAAAAAATGAGACTAATTGTAGATTGTTAATTTGGGTAATACCTAAATTGAAAAAATACAAATTAAATTTAAATGCATTTATTCGATTAGTATAATTTTTAAAAAGATATGTATCATTTTCATATTCTGCTGAATAATCCCAAGATTCAACGATGGCTACTATATAGAGTTCAATATCTTCTACTTTTAAAATACTTAAATATCTTTTATACTGTTCCCAACCAACAGGTGATAGCGTAATTTGATGCATTTCACGAATTACATTAAATTCCGAGAACCAATTAGTTCTTGTGTTGTTATATCTTAATCCAAATTGATTTAAGAGTAAATGTATTGTAGTAAAATTATAATCAGAACCATTATTTATCATTAATATTGGAAGCATCATTTGGGAACTCAAGAGAGCTGAAATATCATATGCATGTAAATTTGGAGGGCGATTAATTGAGTCTGTTAATTTAATTGAGTCTTGAGAATATATAAATCCGGGATATATTAATGGCGCTGGTAAATTCAAAGCATTATATTGTTTTGCTGTAAAATAGTCTAGTAAAAAGTTATATGATGCAGATACATTGATTAATCCAGTACCCACGGCATTTTTATCATCAGAAATTTGAATAGTTGTACTTATCAAAGCATATCTTATTAACTCAGGTGTTGCTAATGGAAATGCTTCTAATAATAAGGCTATAGCACCACTTGTAACTGATGATGCCGCACCTGTGCCACTGGCCATTGTATAATTACCATCGATTATAGATCCATATTCCGGTTGTGGAAATGTCCCTTCAGGGATATAAAAATCTGAATATCCAAAATCTTCAAGTGTATAACCTAAAATTGAAAAATTATCTAGAGAACCGGAAAATACCTTTGCTCTTGGACCAATAAGGTTTATACCAGGTGCGAGAATATCAGGACACATTCTAAAGTCTAGTGAAGGACCTCTACTACTGAAGTCTGCAACATTATGATTGGAATGATTATATACACCAACTGTGATTGATTTTAATGCCATTCCAGGTGTATCTAAACTCATATAACTTCCTCCCTCATCTCCAGCGGGTGTAACTACAATAACGCCTTTCTCTACAACATTATTAATAGCCATAGAGACAGGATCCATATAAAATCCAGGAATACTAGCACAAAATAGTAGAATATCAGCACCATGAGATAAAGACCATTCTATTCCTGAAATGATAAAAGACCAATAAGTAATACCAATCGAATCATAAATTTTTACATTTAAATAGGATGCACCTGGAGCAACTCCCTTATATGAAGAATTATATTTACCTATCCCACAAGCAATTCCTGCATGAAAAGTGCCTCGCCCATTAAAATCAGTATAATATAATGGTTCTTCTGGCACCATAGAAACGGCACCTATTACTTTAGTTTTAAGAGTAATATTATCTTCAGCTGGGAAACCCAAATCGCCATCGTATTGACCTGTAAGATCTACCCCAGTATCTAATACAGAAATTATAATATTGGAACCATTATAACCCAAATCCCACAAATTTGTAGCACCAATAATCTCTGTAAAATTGCAAAATGAATTTGAACCTTGAAAATCAGCCTTTTTTATATAATTTTCACTATTTCCTATTAATTCAGCCTCACCATTCTCCCAAATTGAAATTACTTTTGAATAATCTGCATTTTTTTTAAGATCAGAGATAAAGCATTCCATTAATATACCATCAATTATCGTGTATTCCTTTTTAATTTCATATTTGATTTTATTCCCCTCTAAATATATTTTAAAATCAGTTAAAACTGATTTCTTTCCACTTGAATAATCAAATAGAATTATTACTTCAATTTTTTTATCTTCTTCTAAGTTATTTTCAATTACATGAAAATATAATTCTTTTAATTTATCACTCAATTTTTCTATTGGATTTTTGAGAATAACTGAATTATTTTTTCCTACAATGACATTTAAATCTGCTGATTTAGAGAGTACTAATAAATTTGAAAATAAAAAAATTGAAAAAATAAATAATGTTAGCAGATTGGTTTTATTTCTTTTTTTAATTGACGTCCATCTCCCCATTTTTATTTATTTATTTTTTTGCTTTATCTATTTTGGGTTTAACTGTTGAAACAAAAGTAAAGTAATCAATCATATCAATTGAGACCTTAATATCGACAGAATCTATAGCTATATGATTCTCTTCAAGTTTTGCCAAGATTACATCTATTAATTTTTCCCGTTTCATATTTGAGAGCAATCTAATTCGTTCACCACGTTGTATAACAAAATCAATCTCTTTAATATCTTTTAAAATATTGAGTATATCAAGTTGTATAGTTTTAAATTCAATTTCTACGGCATAACCTTTTCCTGGCAGTTTATTTTTTAGCTCTTCAGGAGTTCCGAAATCGTAAAACCCTATATTTTTCAAAAAAATGGCTGCTTTATCACAATATTCAATTTCATCCAAATAATGAGAGATTACAACTAATGTAATATCATATTCTTTATTAATAAAATCCAAGTATTGCCACAGTTCATATCGAGCTTGAGGATCAAGACCAGAAGTTGGTTCATCCAAGAAAATAACATGAGGATTATGTACCATAGAAATTGCTATACTGACTCTTCTTTTTTGACCACCAGAAAGTGAATCAACCGGTTGATTTGCAACAAGAGCAATTCCTAAATCCTCCAAGATCTTTTTGCCTCTTTGAATAATTATATCTTCAGGAATTCCGTATTGGCGACCGAAGCTTACTATATTTTCTAATGCATTAAAATTTCCATACATCCGGCTTAATTCCTGTGGAATATATCCAATAAAAGGGGATACCGTTTTAGTATCTCTTGCATTATATCCAAATAGATTAATTTTACCTTTATAATCATACTCTCCTAAAATTGCTTTTAATGTGGTGGACTTTCCAGCTCCAGATTCTCCAATAATTCCTAAAATTTCTCCACGATTTAATTCAAAATTTACATCATGAATTATAGTTTTACCTCCTAATTTAACCAATAAATCTTTAACTTCTAACACTTTTTTAGAAAGAGAAAGTTCTTCACCAATTTGAAAAGTAATATTTTGGGGTTGAACTTTTCCAATATCCGACTTATTTGAAACTTGAATAACCCAATCTTGTGAGACAAATTCCTTAAATTCTTCATTTAATGGATTTTCTCGGTCAAATGCATCAAGTACTTCTATGATAAATTCTCTATTTTCCACCTTTTTAATGGTTCCATAAACAACAACTTTTTCAGCTTTTTTTTCTGACAATAGAATTCCATCAATTAAACATGTAATTCGAAATTTTGGTAGGAAACTTTCTAACCACTCTATTGCGTTATGATATTCTTTACCTCTAAAAAAAATTAATTCTTGACGATCAACTTTAAAACTATTCCTTAAAACAAAAATACTTGGATATAATAATAAACTTTCTTTAGTTTTTCTAAAGTTTCTTGGAATTTTTACTATATGTCTTCCAATGAGAATATTTTCAGACCCTAATTCACCTTCTTCTAACAATAGATACAATTCATCAGTAAAAATTTGGGATGTAAATTTTCTCAATAATGTACCTTTTGCTTTTATGAATTCTGAGTTAAACCAAGTTCCTGTAACCTCAATGTCAATAATATAATTTTGCCGATCTCTAAGCCATAAAAAAATCTCATCAAATTGATTAGCTGAGAAGATTGCCTCCTCTATTAATTCCTCCACACCAACTTTTCTTATCGTCATTTTTTATATTTTTTTTTAATTTTTTTCTAATAAAATTTTAAATCTATAATAACACTTTTTTACGTTTGTAAAATATATATGCTGCAAGAAAGAATATAATACATTCACTAAATTGAATTAAATAATAAATATATTCAGATAAAGGAGATTGTCCTCGTAGGGCAATAGATACAATTAATAAACTTGTATTAGCTAAAGGTAACAAACTTAAAATTAACTCATTTTGTACAAACAAAACTGCAATTATTTGAAAGAGAAAAACAAAAATGAATAGCTGCAGCGCTTCTAAGGGTTCTCTAGCTATTGAAGACATAAATAAACCATATATAATTCCTAATAAAGCGCATAAGAATAAAATCCAGAAAAAATCAAAAACCGATCCTCTAATTTGTAATCCAAGAAAATAAGATAATATTAAAAGAATTAGAATTAAAGATGTCATTAATGTTTGTAAAGAAATTAATTTTGATAGGATAATTTCAAACTTATTAGCTGGTGTTAATGCTAATCTATCTTTAGGAATATCAGAAACAATTAATTGAGCACCCGTTAAAGATGCAATTGCAAATATAACCATTGGAAAAAATAATGAAACTCCTGAAAAAAGTTGTCTACCTGTTTCAGGAATATTTGCACGAGTAATTTCATAATCAAAAACTCCAGTAAAATTATTCTCTTCCTTAAAGTCTTCAATTATTACATCAATTATGGCTTGAGATGCTTGAAATCCTGACAATTCTAAAACATCTATTACTACAACTAGTATTGTTGGAAAATGAATTGATAAATTATACTCAAACATCTCAGGAATTATTATATAAGCACTTATTATACCTTGACCTAACAAAATTTCCAATTTGGTTTGATTATTAGACTCTATTATCTCCACCTCTTCAGCTTCTTCGTATTGCATGCATTTATTAACAAAAATTTTTGATAAATCAATATTTGGAAATCCTTCACTATTATCATTATCAATTAACCCAATGGTTGGAATCTCAAGTCCTCCACCCATCATTGAAGCTAAGCCCCCACCTCCATCATCCCCTCCTGTGCCATTACCTCCAAATACCCCACCAAGAAATAAAACTAAAAAAACTGGCAGAGCATAAATTATAAACATAGCAAAAATATCTTTCAATAATACTTTCAATTCTTTTATATAGAGCCCTCGAATTCTGAAAATACTCTTTTTTATTTCTTCCAGTTTCCCCATTTATTTCACTTTTACTAAGATTTTTTCAAACAAACTCCTTTTTAATATATTGAAAATACACTATATTAATAACAAAAAAGAACAGCGTTATAATTGATAAATTTAACAGATTTGGCCAAATATCTAATAAAGTTTTACCTCTATATGCTAAATCCACAAACGCGGCAGTAGCTTGTTCTAATGGTAAAAAATTAACAATTGCTGGGATTCTCACAATTTGAGTTATTAACAACATCATTATAAAAAAGAATAGAAATAATTGTGAAGATTGTAAGCGGCTAGAGCTAATAGAAGAAAAAAATACTCCAATAACTACACTATTCACAGCGAAAAGTAACAACATCAAAAACAATTCAATAAAAAGACATCTATATTGAATTCCGAACACAAATTCCAAAAATAATAAAATCAATACTATTTGAAGTATAGCTAAAATTGAATAAGAGATAATCTTCCCAATAATTACTTCAAATCTAAATGTTGGAGTTGTTAATAATCTTTTAAGTGGTTTATCTCCTACAATACATTGCGTCGTAATTAAATTTATACATGCAAAAATCATTATTGAGACAAGAAATGGAGCTGCAATTTGTAATATATTTAATGATTCTACAGGTTTCATAACAGGGAAATAAAAAAGGTCAGACTCAAATTGTTGATTTATTATTTGATAATGAACGGTCGCATCCATAATTGAAGCTTGAGCGGAAAAAGCACTAAAGAAATCAATAAAATCGATAAAAATTGGCAATTCTGTTGATTTATTGTTTTTTAAATTTTCAGAAAAATTTTCAATTAAAATAATATATGCTACAATTTCTTCGGTTGGTAATTTTTCCTTAGCTTGTTCCTCGAATTCTTCCGCAGTCATATTAAAATCTTCTTTTACTTTCACTGAAACTTCTGCAGTCGTATTATATTTAAATGTATCGATAAATTCTTGGGATTCATCAGAATCATCATAGTCGATAATATAAAGTTCTACCAGACCACCCATTAGAGAAAATTCTCCTATACCAATTAAAGTTATGACACAAATAGGAATTATAAATAAAATAACCATTGAGACTTTATCTTTAACCAATGTATCTAATTCTTTCCTAATTAGAGAAAATATCCTTCGCCTACGCTCTTTTAAAGATCTAATATCGATACTCATAATCTATTTCTATTATTCTCCTATAAAATAAAATAAAACAATAAGAATATAAATAAATATTCTAAAAATTTTAAATATAATAAGTGTTCAGTATTTCTTAAAATATTTCAAGTAAATATGTCCAAGATTAAAGCTTCTGGCAAAATTGATAATAAAAAAGATGAATATTCAGACTTTAGCCTAATTTTAGATAAAGTATATGCAAGTTATGAGAGTGGAAAAAATGTTCTTGAAGATATATCATTTAGGGCTAAAAAAGGAGATATTCTTGGAATTATCGGAGGAAGTGGTGCCGGAAAAAGTACTTTGCTTCGCGCAATGACAGGTCAATTAGATAGAAAAATCTTACATAAAGGAAATGTAATAACTGCTGGTATAAATGTTTTAAAAAAAAGAGAAGAATTAATAAATAAGATTGGATATGTTCCACAACTAGAATATCTTTCATTATATTTTGAATTTAATGCTATAGATAATTGCATCTTTTTTGGAAAGAATTATCAATTAGATAAAAATACAATTAGAGAGAATGCAAAAGAAATTTTAGAAGTTTTGGGGTTTGATGAAGAATTAATGCATAAACCAGTTAAAAGGTTATCTGGTGGAGAGAAAAAGAGAGTTAGTATAGCTGTTGGATTAATTAATACTCCAGAAATCTTATTTTTGGACGAACCAACCACAGGTTTAGATCCTCATCTTCGACTTGCAGTTTTAAATTTCTTATTAAAAATAAATAGAAAATATAACACAACTATTATAATTGTATCTCATAATCTTGAAATCTCTGATTACTGTGATTTAATTGCGGTTTTAATTAAAGGAAAATTAAGAAGTTTTGGTAGTGCTGATGGTATGATCCAATCACTTCCATCAGAGGGAAAAGTTATTTTATGCAAATTCAAATATCTTGATTTAAATCAAATTGAAGCAATTAAAGGGTTAAAAAACGTAGAATTTATATTGCATGCTGGAAGAAACCAAATTAAATTATTTTTAAAAGACTTTTCACAATTCAGAAAAACCTATAACCAATTAATTGAGTTAAATCTTCCATTGTCATCTTTTTCAATAAAGCGAGGTAGCTTTATTGACTACTTTAGAATAATTGGAGAGAAGGTAATACAATAATGGGAGGGTAGTCTAGCTTGGTATGATTCTCGGTTCAAAGTAAATAAGAATAATATGCTTAAACTTGCCAAAGGAACCGAGCGATCGTGAGTTCAAATCTCACCCTTCCCATTTATAAAGATATTTAGAAAAAAATAGAAGTTAATTCCAATAATTCATGAATTTAATATAATAATCAATCTTTAATTGTTTCTAGTAGGCTTATTAAGCGATAAATTATTGTGCGAGCATGGAATGGGCAATTTGGGTCAGTGCTTAAATCACCGATTAACGATAGTGCATTACTAGCTAATACTGCTGGGGAATCATCGCCAGCTTTTAAATGTTCAAGAGATTTTTGAGCTTTTCTCTTTATATTACGTGGTACTGTGCGATCTTGAAGAAGCATGTCGATTAAAGTTGCAACGTCTGTAAAAGTTTCTCTTATCTCTTTTTTAAATTTACTCCATACATCGCTCATATATAATTCACCTATGTTGATATCAAAAAGAGTATCCATCTACGACAATATATAAAATAAATTTTGAAATTTAACTTTTTTGATTTACTTATCTACTTACTACAATTTAAAGAATATAAACTATTAAAAAAAATTGATAACTTAAATAATTTGATTTATTTTTTTCAATATTTTGGGGATTTCTTTAGAATAATCAACTATTTTTTCTTTATAATTATCTCTCAGTTCAGTAAAATCATCATAATTTCTATTTTTAATTTTATTCACGAAATTAACTCCTAATTCAGATAATTCCCCAAATAAATGATTTATCTGTCTATTCTTCTCAATTATGGTTGAATCAATCTTCTTCCTTTTCTTTCGTATATGATTTCTTAACTTTCCTCGTGGAATCCGCAAATCTTCAATCATTTTATCGCAATGGAGAAGTAAATTATATGCAAGAACTTTCTCCCCTTCTTTTAATGAATCTTCAATTACTTCAGTTCTCCAAGTTAAAATTCTACCTCTAGCGTAAGTATCAGGGTTCAAAGATATACTATCTATTTTTTGTTTAATTAAAAATTTTAAAAACTCTGGATAATCACTAGGAGCCTGGCCGCAAATCCCCACGTATTTTCTGCGTTCGTGAGCAACTTTTATTAAATGTTCAATAGCTCGCTTAATTGCTTCACTATTGGCAATATAATTATATTTTTCCGCAAGAGGGAATAGTTTTTGATTATCTCTACCACAACCAAAGACTAACTGTGTTAAATCATTTGAACCAATTGAAAATCCATCAAAATAATTACAAAAAATATCAGCTAGAAATATATTTGATGGAATTTCTGCCATTACATAAACTTTTAATCCATCTTGACCTCTTACAAGTCCTTCCACTTGCATCAATTTAATAATTGCTTCTGCTTCATCCGGGGTTCTACAAAATGGCACCATAGGAATAATATTCGTCAAACCCCATGATCGAGCTCTTTTCATAGCACGTAATTCTAAACGAAATGCTTCCTCAAAATCTTCAGAAACATATCTTGAACCACCTCGAAATCCGAGCATTGGATTATTTTCATCATGTTCATATAACCAGCCGCCAATAAGATTTTTATATTCATTTGTTTTGAAATCAGAAAGCCTTACAACAGCTTCAGCAATAGAACCATCGGGCAATGTTTTCCAAACTCCAGCAGCTATTATTGCAATACCCTCAGCTAACTTTTGAACATAATATTCCTCTTTATTATCATATCCAGTTGTAAGATCTGCAATTTTTTCTAAAGTATTTCTTAAATTCTCAATTTCTAGTAAAAATGGATCTTTTTTTATTAAATCGCTTTTTTTTAATGATTCAATTTGTTCTTTTTTTTCCAATAATTCATGCATGTGAATGATTAAATCATCAAAATGTAGTAATGCATTAGGATGAATTTGAATCAAATCGTTGATAATAAATTCTAATCTTGCAAGACCTGTCCCATCGGGATATTTTCCGGATGATAAGGCTCCTTTTGGAATCCCAAGATTTACTAAAATTTTAGTTTTGGTTCTCGGCAAGTTATTAAACTCAATTGTGTCATAATCAAACTCAACTTCTCCGCCCCAGATTCTTGCTTCTCCTTCGGAACAATCAAGAGTAATAGATATATTCCCTTTTTTTGCATATTCCTTAAGAATTTGGACTATATTATCAGCACCTACAATTGACGCTAATTCTAATTCACGTGAAACAATCGCAGCGTGGCATGTTGGACCTCCTCTTTCAGTTATTACACCATTTAGGTTTTGCATGTAAGAAGTCCAATCAGGATTGGTTTCTAAGGTAACTAATATATCTCCTTCCTCCAGAAGATGAGCATAATTAATATCTTCAATTACTTTTAGTCTACCAATTGCGATTTTACGACCAATAGCAGTACCAGTCGAACTTATCAATTTGCCTTTTTCTTTTAAATCTTGAGGATTATCAATTAAATAATAGATTTCTTCTTTATCCCCCTTAATCGAATGAACCGTTTCTGGACGCGCTTGGACAATATAAATCTTATCATTATTTCCTATAGCCCATTCTATATCCATACGTTTTCCATAATGTTTTCGAATTTTCATACCATATTTGGCAAGTTCAATTGCTTGTTCTCCAGTCAAACAGAATTTATTTTGTAATTCAACAGGAACAGGAATTGTTTTTGTTCCACCAATTTCTGTATCGAATATTAATTGATTCTTTTTAGTAACAAGATCACTGGCAATTATTGTAAGGCCCTTAGGATTATGTTTGAAAATAATATTTTCATCTCCTTCTTCCGCTCCTTGAACAATCAATTCTCCTAATCCCCATACTCCCCTTATAACAATAACATTTTCATTTCCTGAATCCGGATCTTCTGTAAACATTACTCCTGATGACTTTACTCCTCCTAAGCCACCCGCCATTTCTTGAACTCCAACACTTAATTTGACATCAAAATGATCATACCCGGATCGCTCTCTGTAAGCGGTGGCACGTGTTGTAAATATTGAAGCCATATCTTTTAAAATATATCTTAAAATATTTTCTTCGCCACTAATGTTTAAGTGAGTATCTTGTTGTCCTGCAAAACTAGATTCTGGTAAATCTTCAGCAGTTGCACTGGAACGGATTGCAAATGATGTTACTTCTCCAATTTTTTCTAGTAATTTATGATAAGCATCTAAAATTTCATCTTGCATACTATCTGGTATTTGGGATTGTTCAATTGCAGTCCTAATGCTAGCACAGATCTGATCTACTCTCTGTATTGCCGAAATATCCTCGCTTTGTAGTTCTTTTTTTATTGAACCAATTTGTCTTCGAATATATTCTTTCAGTGTAATCTCTTCATTTTTTATCGTATAATAATTATTTTCCAAAATGTAATCAAATGCATTGGCACTTACTGCAAATCCTAATGGAACAGGTATATTAAAACTTAATAATTCACCTAAACTTGCGTTCTTACCTCCTACGAGGTCAATATCAGAGGTCCTTACTTCCTCAAAAAACTTAATAAATTGATAATTGCCTAAAGACGACATGAGTATATCAAAATTTAATTATTGATTTGATAAAATTAATTTATTAGTATTTTAAAAAACAATCTGATTAAAAGTTTGTTTTGATTTTTATATTTAATTAGTATAGCTAAAATATAAATCATTTTTTGCTAAAATTTTTAATATCGAAAAAAATGAAAATTAAATATAAATAAGAAATGATATCATTAACAGAAAATTCTAAAGAAAAAATGAAATATAATGATTTATCTCTTTATATTATTATTGTAATTGGTCTTTCCTTTAGTGTATTTGGAATCTTTTATGTTTTAGGACTTATTTTCCAATTTTTATCCAGTGAAATTATTAACATTTTCATTTTGGCATATATGTTCCTGCCAACCTTAACAGCAATAATTATCCAAAAATTTATCCGAAAAGAAAAAATTTTGAATATTAAGGGGTTAAAATTTGGTAAATTCACTTATTATTTAATTGCAATTGTTTTAAGCTTTATAATTGTTTTTTTAGCATTTTTTATTGCTCTCTCCTTTCCTGGAGTAGAGTATGATAAAAACTTGGAGATCTTGCAACAATATGCAGATTTACCAGAATCCTTATTATCACTACCAGATCCCGCCATGATTTATATATTAACATCAATTCCAAATGCAATTATTTTTGGTGCTACATATAATGCATTTTTTGCATTTGGTGAAGAGCTGGGTTGGAGAGGATTTATGTTAGATTCATTGGGTAAAAAAAAATTTGGATTTTGGAGGGCTTCAATTTTAATTGGAATTGTGTGGGGGTTCTGGCATGCACCAATTATATTATTTTTTGGGCTGAATTATCCTGAACACCGAATTGAAGGTGTTTTTATGATGGTCGGTTTTACAGTATTACTTTCACCAATCCTAACATATTTAACATTAAAAGGCGAATCAGTTTTCATTGCCTCAGTTTTCCACGGAACAATTAATGCAATTGCAGGGATTTCTATAGTCCTAAAAGGTGGAAATGATTTAATAAATTCTGTGGCTGGATTATCTGGATTCATTGCTTGTATCATAATTATAATAATAATGGTAACTATTGATAGGTTTCTTGTAAAGAATCCATTAATAAACCAAAAAGAGAAATTTAAAGCAAATTAATTATTCTTTTCAGAAATTATAATGTAAAAAAAATTGAAATAAGATAAGAAAAAGTTAAATTAGATTCTTATTTTTGCTTTTCTATATCTCTTAATTCTCGATGAAGAACCTTTCCTACTATTGTTTTGGGTAATTCTTCAATGAATTCTACGTATCGTGGATATTTATCAAAACCCATATTTTCTTTAGCCCAATCAATTATATCTTGGTTAGAAACTTTATCTTTAAATTCCTCTTTTAAAACAACATAAGCTTTTATGTTTTCATTACCATCATCATCAACAATACCAATTACACCACATTCTTCAATTACTTCGTAATTATATAATAAATCTTCGATTTCTGCGGGATAAACGGAATGCCCTTTATATTTTATTAAGTTTTTAAGTCTATCTTTTATTATCAAATATCCATCTTCATCCATTAAAGCTAAATCACCTGTCCATAACCAACCCTCTTTTATCGTGTCATTTGTTTCTTTTTCTCTCTTATAGTAGCCTTTCATCATTTGTGGACCTCTAACAACCAATTCTCCTACTTCATTAATTCCAAGAAGATTTCCTTCAGGATCACAAATCTTTACATCAGTGTTAGGTACTGGCATTCCTATTGTATAATTTTTAAATATTCCTTCAAATGGGTTTGCAGTAACAAGTGGAGACATTTCAGTTAATCCATAGGCATTACGAAGTTTTGAACCCGTTAATTCTTCAAATCTTTTTCCTATCTCATCTGGGAGCGGCCCTGCAGAACTAACACAATATTTTATATAAGATAAATCATGTTTTTCTATTCCTTCATAATTATTTAAATTATTATATAAAGCAGCCACACCAGGAAAGAAAGTTACTCTCGCTGCCTCAATAACCTCTAAAACTTCGTGAGCTTCTCTAGGATTAAATACACATGCAAGTTTCCAACCACAATGAATGGCAATATTCATCATATATCCCATATAGATGTGATAAAATGGTAATGCTGCAAGAAGTACTTCTTTACCAAGTTCTTTCTCAGGAAACCATGCTTCTCCTTGGAAAACATTTGCAACAATGCTTCCATGAGTTAATATTGCACCTTTTGGATAACCCGTAGTTCCTCCTGTATATTGTAACATGGCAACATCATCTTGAGTTATTTTAATATCCGGAGGATTTGGCTTAGTCTCACGAATTATGTCTTCAAATGTAGGTTCACCACCACTAGCGGGATATTCAGGTTTTGCCATTGGGTCTGATGATAAATAAGGCCCTAGATTACTATAAAATGTGTGTTTAACCCCTGTTTGATCAATAATTGGATCAACCATCGAGTTAAAACCCTCCCAGCCAATATAGACTTTGGTTTCACTATCATTTAATTGCCTTTTAATTTCCAAACTTTTAAATAATGGAGATATGGTCGTAACTACTGCTCCTATTTTTAAAATACCATAATAATACGCAACAAATGCTGGATTATTAGTAAAATGTATTGCTACGCAATCACCTTTTTTAATACCAAGCTCAGTTAATTTTGTGGCTACACGATATACTATATCCTGTAATTGAATATATGTAAGCTCAAAACCCATAAAGTAAGTTATAACATTATTAGTATAAGTTTTAACTGAATCTTCAAAAAAGTCTACAAGTGTTTTAGTTGGAATAATGACTTCTTTAGGAACACTTTTAGGCCAATGTTTGTAATATATTTTTTGATCTGACATAAATTTAGTTTAAATATTATTATATTTAACTTTAATTTTTCCCATAAAAGTATAAGCATTAAGAACGGGGACTGCTTTTATTTATAAAATTCTCAAAGAGCTTAATTCTAAGTATTATTACATTTTAATGGACAATAATCTTTTAAAAGTCGAGTTTAATCCAATTTCTTCAACTTTTTTGCTTAAAAATTTCATATTAATTTTATTTTTATTAAGATGAAAAATTGTTAAAAAATCAAATATATCTTGATATTCAAGAAGTCCTGAATCTGGAATATCATCAATTTTTCCCATATACATAATTTTTCCTAATAATACGTATTCAAGAGGTGCAATACATAAATCATGGCCCAATAATTTTTATTGAATAGCATTATTTAGAACTTCTAGCTCTCTCCAATTTTAAGAAATTTCCCGAATATTTGAGGCGATTCGAGAAGAGCTACGAGGAATATAGGGTTATTTATGCGGAAGATACAAGAAACCCAAGTTTAAAGGGACAAGGTATGTATTTCAAACATAGAAGAATAAAGCTGAATCGGTGGTATCGGAATTATCTTCAATTAAAGGAGCAATATCTCGCTGTAATTTGAAATAAAAGGATTGCGAAAAAATTTAAATGACATCACTATCTTTTGTAACCACCCAAAAAAATTTTTTCAAAACTTCTGTCTTATAATTTTTGAAATCAATTTCATTTATAAATATGAGTATGTTTATCGTATGATCATAACCTAAGTAGGTGCAAAATATCGGATAAAAGTATATTTAAAAAGTTGAAGAGATAATTATAATATAATTAAACTCATTTTGTAGTAAATCGAGATGCCATGTCCGATAAAACTGAAAAATATTCTATGAAAATACCTAAAAAATTGAAAGACTTGTTCCAAGAATATATCAATGAAAACCCAAATTTAGGATTTAATAAAGTCTCACAATTTGTCTTATTTATTCTACAACAAAAAGCCGTAGAAATAAAAAAAGAATTAGATAAGAATAAAAAAACATAAAAACTTTAACTTTTAAAATAATTCCATTGGATCAGGGTGTAATTAACTATGAATAAATTATTTCTTTAAATAGAAGTAAAATAATTTGTATGTATTATGTTATTTCCTACTATTTTTGAACTTGGATATGAATTAAATCTTCTCCCTATTAATTCAACGGACTGTGCTATGGGTAATTCTGATAAGTTTCAATTAGAACTAACATCTTTCATTTTGTTTTTTAGGATTTAATTTTTTTTTGATTTTATTTAAATATCAAAAAGATAACTCCTTTTGTTTAAAAAAAGAGAATTTAAAATTTTAAAGATAGTCATTTTTTACTCGTAGCAATAGAGTAAAAAGTATGATTAAACCTCCTATAAAAATAAAAACAATAAAAACATTCCATTTGTCGAGAATAATTCCTATAAATGGGAAAATAAGTGCTCTTAAGAAACTTGTAAACATGTTAATAGTGCTGAGAACTGTTGCTCTATTTTCAGACTCAACCTGTTTATTTATACCATTAATATATATTAGATATCTAGGATATCCAGTTGCTACGATTGTAAGGATTAATAAAATACCTAATATAGCATTAAAAGTAAATCCTAAAAAAATATATGTAATACCACAGATTATATCAACTGAGATTAAAAGGATCAATTTATTCTTGATTCTCTGCGAAATCATGGGTATAACATTTAGAAAAATTAAGTTTACTACACCTATTGCGGAAGCTACAAAACCAAAA
>JAHQWG010000009.1 GCA_029856045.1 Promethearchaeia archaeon
TGGCGGAGTTATTAAACCAACAACAATCTTATTTGGAGAACAGCTTCCTTCAAAAGTTTTATCTGGTGCTCTTAATGCTTGTAGTAATTGTGATTGTTTTTTAATGATTGGAAGTTCCCTACTTGTTACTCCCGCAAACCAAATGCCTTATTTAGCTAAAAAAAATGGAGCAAATCTTATTTTTATTAATAAAGAAGAAACTTTTATGAATTATATAGCAGATATATTTTTAAAAGGAAAGGTTGGTGATATCTTGCCATTAATAATTTCCTATTTAGATAAAAGAAAAAGCAATTTTTAATTAATTTTTATACAATTTGGTAAATATAATTAATAATTAGACATAATTGATTATTACCCCAATAATAATAAGATTTTTTTAAATAGTATTAATGATATAATTTACTATAAAGTTGATCCAATAAATTTGATCAATTTTTTATATAATAATCTAAATAAGAAGAGCAAAATCTAATTAAAAAAGTGAAAAAAATGGTAAGAAAAATTAAAATTCTTGCTTTTAGCGCTTTCTTAGCAATACTGATACTCTCTACACTTAACACGACCTTTCTGATGGCAGTAGTCTCGCAACAGGGAGGAAGTACTACGATACAACTAAAAAAAGAAGATCCACGACAATATGGAGTACTTATACCGACGCCAAATATGTATATCACCACTAGCTTAGCAGGATCATATCAGGCGAATCTTGATATCATTGATTGGAATAGAACATTATATGGAAATATTAACACTGAATATATTCCAGGGAAAAATATTTCGGATTATGGTCCCTGGTATTCTGAAGGATACTCCATCAAGACCCCTACGAGCAATGGATACATCGATCCATGGGATATTCGATGGTTAAACCTTACTGCATTAAATGCTGAAAATAATACATTAACTAATCCATTCAATATAAATACTGTATGGAACACTTATACTTTAGTCGAAGGTGGTTCCTTAACCATCGATGTTAATTATTCGATTCCTATTGAAGTTGATATAACAATTAATTCCGCTGGTCCCAAGATGATGAAAGTTGATTTTTTAACAAATATTAAAGATTGGGGTTATGTCTTTGGAGGTAATAATCCATTTACTAATGGTTTATATACGATGATTTCACCTTCTGGACATGTTCTAACACCAAATATAAATATATTTTGTGAATATATTGAAAACGAAATTTCATCTGATAAAGAATATAATATATTTCAATTTGTCGCCCATGAGGTCGGCGTCTACAAACTATTAGTGGAGCCAGTACATACACTACCGATAAGTATAAGCCTTGAGTTTGTTCCAACATCGATTGCTGCATTACCTGTTGACACTATGACATATACTGGAACCGGTGATATCGATCCAACATATTTAGAACGAATATCAGGAGGATTTTGGAACCAATGGTATAGTATAAGCGCAATCAAAGGTGAAAAATTCAGACTCGATTATGCTTCAGATTATGTAGACAATAACCAATTCAGTGTTTATATTTGGTATCCGTGCACTTATGGATATCGTGGTCAATTCATAACATCAGGGTCACCATACCCAACATATTATGATTTAATTGCCCCAATAACGGGAAATATCTACGTGAGTATTATACCTTGGGACATATATACTTGGTGTAGATTTGGTCTATATCTACAAAAGATTCAATCACAAACACTTGCAATCAATGGAACTGAAACAGTCCACGTCTCGAGAGACGAGAGAAAAGCACTTGATTTCACATTAGAAGAAGATAGTTTTCTTAGAGTTAATTGGACAGAATATGGTAATGGAAATGCTGGAATGTATGGTTTTGATGGAGGATCGTTAAGTTGGACAATGGACTCAATCACTTTCTTAGATTCCAAAAAACAATATTGCGCTCAAGCTATCGATCCACTCGATACCAAGACAGAATGGGGTTGGGATTTCCATTATTATTATTTACCAAAAGGATCATACGAAATCCTTATTAAAAATACAGATATTACAAGAGATAGTGTTTTTATGATCACTACTCTACCTATCACCTTTGAGAATATATCAATTGCAATGAGTGAACTTGTTTATCCAGAAACTATCCAAAAAGTTTTCTCTAAAATAACATTTGAAGCTGATCCATTCCTTTCCGGAATAAAGCAGGCCAAATGGATTGAAATTAACATCACAAAACCAGATATATATTCATTAAACACAACGATCTGGGAAGCTGACAATTTGGGTGCGCTTCATTCGTTTGTAAATCCATCTTATGTTATTGTGTATAACGATACTGATAGCTCTTACACAGATTGGACGGCAGTAGCACTTAATAGTAGTGAATATTTCCCCGTAGTTTCCGATGATGATACTGATAGTACCGTACTTGATGAATGTTATATCGCTTATCCACAAAAATGGCATAATATTGAGTTTAACTTCACACAAGTGGGTTCTGTTGGAGGTTCGATGGATATTGATCTCTATACTGGAAGTAATTGGGATGATATAACACTCTCACTGGAATCAACGAGCGATTTCACGTCAAACGGAACAATCGAATTAGATTTTACCGATTTACAAGGTGATTATGACGATTGGACAAGAGGTGCCCCTTTCGACTTACCTAACGTTGAAGAAAATCTATATTATTGGCTTCGAATCGATTGCGATTCAGATTGGGCAACACCAGCAGATATTCCTTACATTAACCATATTAGACTTTCAAACACGACTTTAATAGGTGATTTCAACTTGATTTGGGTAAGAGATAGTCCTTATCAATACTGTGATTTCGTTTTAAATGATATTAATGATATTACGGATTTAGAGGTCATCTCCCTCCTGGATGGATACGACAATTCTTCTCAACAAGTAGATTTATGGAATATAATTGGAGATGAGACGGGAATCTTGAAATTATTGATTATACCAGAGTATTGGTCTTATTCTGGAGCTGTCACGGCTGGTTTCGGTATCAATAGTTGGAGTGGTTATATAACACAAAGTCAATATAATTGCACATCTAATCCGCTATACGCTCCATGGAATATAATTGATGGCGTTGTTGATGATTTACCGGGATATACCAATTATACAATTTATCCTGGTTATGGAACTGACATCAATCTTAACTCCACTGTATGCAAGATACCAGGATTTTACGGATCTTGTTTCCATTTAGTTAAAGTCTATTGCAGTCCACTCAATTGGACACAACTAGTTATTTCCGTATCAAACATAACAGGGTATGGCATTTATATTATACAAGATCTACCATGGGTTAGCAACAGTGGACCAAATAACGAATTACAAATACTCGATTTAGTCCTCCCTGCAGCGAACAAAACACTTGAATTTGGAATTTTAAGTAATAATTTTACATTAATGCTTGTATATATACCAAAAACATTTGTAGTACCTGATCCGGACTGGGGGATGGTTCAGATTAAGCTAGGAATAACCCAATATAATACCACAAAGGTCTTAGTGGTTCCGCCTGGAGTCGTAGTTCCACCAATTATTCCAGGATTTGATATATTTATCGTATTAGGAATCTCATTTACCGCAGTAGTGGTAATTGCCTACACGGTGAAAAAAGAAAATGGGTTAATTAAACGTACAAGAGGTGAAAATGTATGAAAATCATGATAAGAAAATATAAAATTCTTGCTTTTAGTGCCTTCTTAGCGATACTTGTACTCTCTACATTCAACGCGACATTTTCGGTAGCAGCGGTCTCACAACAAGGTACGTGTGCTTCAATACAATTAAATAAGGATAATCCACGAGCCTACGGTGTTATAGTGCCACCACCCAATATGTACGTTACCACCAGATTACAGGGATCCTATCAAGCAAACCTCGATATCATTGATTGGAATGGTGGTACACCTGATTATACCATAAATACCGAGAATTATCCAGGTAATAACATCTCATGGGGCGGTCCGTGGTATTCTGAAGGAAAGGAATTCTTCACACCTACACTCAATGGCTATACCGATCCGGGGGATATTCGATGGTTTAACCTTACCGCTTTAGAAGCTAAAAACGACACGCTTGCAGATCCTTTCGAATTTAATATGGTATGGAATTCGTATTCTTTTACCGAAGGTGGTTCTTTACTCATTCCTATCAATTATTCGATTCCTATAGAAGTTGACATCACGATAAATTCTCTTGGACCTAAGTTATTAAAAGTTGATTGGTTAACAAACAATCCTGATGGAAATTATCTTGGTACATGGAGAATTATTTCACCTTCAGGACACGTATTATCCGAAAATGTACATATTAGTCGTATAGATGTCGAAATATCTACTGCATCAGAAGAACAATACGATGTGCTTCAATTTATCTCCCATGAGACGGGTACATATAAATTATTAATGCTAACATCGACAAATACAGTACCTATGCAATTACTACTTGAATTTATAAACCCAACGATTAAAACATTATCTCTCAGTACCAACTCATATGGTGGACCTGGCGATGCCGATCCAACATATTATGAGAGATTGGATAATGCTTTTTTTGCTGAGTGGTGGAGAATAAGTGCAATAAAGGGTGATAAATTCGTTCTTGATTATAATCCGGTTTATTGGGAAGACACGAATGACCATGTAGTCAATATCTGGTATCCGTGCAGTACAGGATACCGTACTGAGGCTTCAGTTAATGCTGGTTACGGTCGTTTTGATATAATTGCACCTATAACGGGTGATATCTATGTCTCTTGCATTTCGAGAGATTATTGGTCAAATTATAGAAATCGGCTATATTGTGAAAAGATCGAGGCAAATACGCTTACTTTAAATACGACAGAAGCAATTCATATCTCAAGAGGCGAAAGAAAAGTGTTTGATTTCACACTGGAAGAAGAATCATTCCTTAGGGTGAATAAAACAGTCATAGGAACCGCAGGAACTATGATGTACGGCTGGGATGGTTCGTCAACTAGTTGGTCATCTAATAGATTCTCTTTTTTAGATACTAAGAAAGGCTATTGCGTCCAACCAATAAGTTCGATCGAAACAAAAATTGCTAATTATACATATGACTACTATTATTTACCAAATGGGTCGTACGAAATACTCGTTAGAAACACAGATATTAAAAAGGATGGCGTTTTTATGATTACTACGAGTTTTGTAGAATACGCAAATTTAACTATTGTGCCGGAAGTGTTAAGTTATCCATCAGATGACCCTTCAATAGGAGGTTTTACAAAACTAACCTTTAAAGCTGACGATTACGAGAAATCTCTTAAAAAAGCGCAATGGGTAGAAATCAATATAACGGAAGCTTCTAATTGGTTGCTCAACGGAACAATCTGGAGAAGCGATAATTTAGGAGCGTTTCAACCTTATGTTAATCCTTCGAAAGTTATAGTGTTCAATGATTCTGACAATAGCTTCACAGATTGGACGGGTGAAGCATTAGATCCCAATAAATATTTCCCAGCATTTTCTGATGATGGTGGAGATGAAACTGGTGATCGATTGTTAATAGCATATCCGCAAAAGTGGCATGATTTGGAATTTAACTTTACCACATTCCAATCTGGAGGATCTTGGGTGATTGAAACTTGGACAGCAGGCGGGTGGGATCAACTCACAACACCTGCTGATTATACGGATAATACAGGAGGCTTTACCTCAAACGATACTATAGACCTTGTATTAACATCAGAGGAATATGAGGATTGGATAATGGGAGCACAGTTTAATATCCCAGGTGTTGAAAAAAGGTTATATTATTGGCTCAGTATTAGAGTAGATTCGGATATAACAACAGTTCCAGAAATAAATCACCTTCGAATCTCGAATACGACATTATCTGGAGAATTAAATTGGATATGGGTACGAGATAGTCCATATCAATATTGTGATTATGTTCAGAGCAGTACAGATACGCTTTACTTTATTAACGTATTATCTCTATTGGATGGCTACGAGAATGATAGTGATTCAACTTCTCTTTGGGCATTTCAAGGAGAAGAGAGTGGAGTTCTTAAGTTGTTATTGGTCCCCGAACATTGGTCTTATAGTGGAGATGTCGTAATTGGAATCAATGCCTATTCTTTTGATGGATATAATCGAGGTGGTGTCTATAATATCACATCGAATCCATTAGTTTATCCATGGCAGATAAAAGACGGCGTAAATGCACCCGAAGGAAATGTTGTTTATAACTATACAACCTATCCTTACGTATATATTGACAGGTGGAATTGCTCTACAAATAAAGTCGGATCTTGGGTACATTACTATCTTGACATTTTAGGTAATACATTAAATTGGACTCAATTAGTACTTGCATTAGAGAATGTAACAGGTAGTTACTATGTGCAGCTTTACCAAGACCTCCCATGGGTCGATAATACAGGACCTAAAAACGAGTTATTAGTGGTGCAAAGTTCTATTGGTGCAGCAAATAAAACTTACGAGTTCGGAGTTCTTAATGGTAATTTCACCTTACATATAGCATTCTCAACAACCGAAGATCTTGTAGGACTTAAATTACACGTGACACAATACAATACCACAAAAATAGATATCATCCCGCCCGAAGTCGTAGTGCCCCCAATTATTCCAGGATATCCATTATTAATTACCCTAGGAGTTTCCATAATTGCTGTAGTGATAATCACATACACGATCAAGAAGAAAAAACTGCGAAAATAGAAGATATTAGTTGAAGTTTTGAAATTTTATATATATTTCTTTTTTTTATTTCTCTTATTCTGTTAATTCAAATACCTATTTTGACATGAAATTTTTATATAAAAAATTTATGATAAAAAAATAATATAACATAAACAAAAAAAAAGAAAAAAAATTGAATTTAAACTTTGATGGTTTTCAGTAGATTTTACTTTAATTCTCTCTTTTTATAGAGTTTTAAGGCTACGACGACAATTGCAACAAACGAGAAGCTTAGAATTATGAATATTGGATAACCAGGAATCATTGGGGTGGCGACTACAGCTAAGCAAGTTACAGTTGCTTTAAAGGTTCCAATATTACTATAACCATCATCAGTAGGACTGCTTAATACCACATAATATTCGGCGTTTTTACAAGCATATGCTATAACTCCAGTTGATCCGTAAGGGAATGTCATACTGAAACATGTTTGGTCTATTGATCTAACGGTTGCTGAACTAGTAGCAAGATAATCGAGATTTACCATCCCTGTAATCGCTTCAATATCAATATAACAACAGCAATCTAATGTACCTTTGAATAAAGTTAAGTCTTCACCTCTATTACGGTCATATTGAGTATCAAACTCAATCGGATCCTTCCAATCATATGACATAGTAAATGAAGTCGTATTTTGAAATGGATATCCGTCGTGTAAACCATTTTCAGCTAAAACGACCCATGTTTCTTCGAAAATTGCCCATTCGGTGGGATATTTATCAAGATTAAGAGTTTCATACGTAGAATTATCATACGCTATACTGGAACCAAGTAGGAAAGGTTCTGGGATTATACCTGAACTCGTAGCATTAGCTAATCTAAGAGTTGCCGTCGCGTTATTACCCATCGAGGTCATTAAAAATCCAGTGACAGTATTAGTTGTATTTTCCATTAATTTATAAATACCCTCATCATCATTATCGGAAATAGCACTGAAATTATAGGTTTTCGTTGTTGGAAGATCACCGGGTTGTTTTGAAGATTCTTGAACGCTAAAAGTTAAGGATGTATCCGTAAAAGGGACAGAATAATTCATAATTAATATACCCATAGTCAAGTCAATCGTATCATTTGATCCAATTATAAAATCACAGCTTTTAGTAATTGGATTACCAGGGCTATAATAACGTTCAAGAGAATCACCCACATCACCATCAAACCCACCAAGCATCAATGAATTGAGATCTGGTATTGCTACACCATTATATTTACACTCTGTAGGCATTTCGGATGGAATAAAAAACATTGCACCAGATTCAGTTTTATTTTCTACTCTATAATCCTGAAAAGCGTAAGAGTAAAGAAAGGGAAATTGAAGTTGAACATTATAACCTAGAGGACAAGTAACAGAATAGTCATATAAAACACGATATTTAAGACCCGAAACTCTTACTCCTTGAAATGCAAAGTAAGTAATCCCTCCAGCATAAGACATATTAGAGCTATAAAGTTGTATATTAGTTGAAGTAACCGTAGGTGGTGAAACAACTGGTAATAAAGCCTCTTTAATATCGAGACGGAACGAGCAGCCTTCCGTAGAAGTCGTTGCTTTAAGATAATAAGTTCCTTGGCACAAGTATAATTGCCATGTAAAGGGGTCATCAGTAGAATTAGAATCAGAAATTGGAAAAGAGCGAGAAATAAGCGTTTCTCCAAATGGATCAGGTTCCCATATTTCGATTTGCGTAGAATTTGCAGTTGAATTTAAACTAAATTGATATAATCCAGCAGAAGTGATTTCCAATTTTTTGTACTTAAAATCTTTAGAGGTTGTCAATGATGTACTCCAGTTCATTGCGCTAACTGTATCTAAATAAGCTGCAGTAGTGTTCGATACTGTAATACTACCACCTAAATCTTCCCATGCGATCAAAGTCGAAGCATTTCTATCACTATTAGTACTATAACAGTTAATCATTAAGTTAAAATCACGAATAGCAAAATAAAAAAAGTCTTCAGAGGTTGCATTCCAATGTGTACACCCATCAACACCCATGCTATAAGATGCTAAACTCATTCCTTTTTGTCTTGGTATGCCAATTCCACATCCCTCACATTCAAAAAGATAATCTGGCCAATAAAGATTCGCTAAAATATTGCAACCTTTTTTATTTGTTAAGGTTATTTTATATAAATTATCTTTTGTAAAATTGATTGCATATGTAGCAATATGGGTATCATTAGTATAAGAAAATGATTGTGTAGCTCCTAAAGTCAAGGCAGTTGGTGTGGTAGCGTTTGCAGGAGTTATAAAGAAAATTGAGCTAAAACCTGTAAATATTGAAGCACAAAGTATAAATGTTATTATTAAAATTTTTAGATTTTTTTTCATTTCATTCACTTTTTAATTAAATTTTTAATTTTGGATACTAAAAAAATGTATTAATAATACTGATTCATAATTACTTTTAATAATTACTCTTAAATTGCCTTTTATTTAATTATGTGAATATTAAATGTGTTCAAGTTAAAAAAAGAAATAAATTATCTCGGTAAATAAAATTTACACAAACCACACTGATAAACCATCATTCTACGTTGGGGACCTAATATCACAAACGCTTGTTTCATTTCTCCTCCACATTTTGGGCAGTGTCTTTCAAAGGATTCCTTTAAACGCACTAATGCTTGAGAGATTGTATCTTCTAATAAACTAGTCTTAATAGCACTAGGTTGTTTGGCTTCTGGTGTGTCCAACCCTATTTCAGGCGTCAATTCTAAATCGAAGATATCATCGAATTCTGACACGTATTCAAATTCTGGAATTTCCTCAAATTCGATGACATCTTGTGCTTTCTTTTTACTTAAATCTGGGGAAATAATAGTTGGTTCAACAAAAATTTGTTTAACTTTTTTAAGACCTTTGGAAATTTTAGAACTTTCAGGTTTGAATTTAGCAGGTTTTTCTTTTAGAGTTATGATTTTTTGTCTATTTTTCCATTGGAGATAGATTTTTGTTATTTTTCCTCTCCAAATTGCATGACGCCCAGTTGAATCTTCAAAAACCTTCATTAATTTTGCTTCTTCTAATTCACTAAGTTTTTCAGTTAGTTCTTTTTCTACTTTTTGAATTTTAGTAAGAGATTTTTTAGGAATTGAAGGTTTTACTTTTGATATTAACAAATTATGTCTTTTTTTCCATCGGAGGTATATTTTTGTTATTTGGCCTCTCCATATAGCATTTTTACCTGTAGTATCTTCAAAATATTTCATAAGTTCAGCTTCATTTAACTGACTCAATTTCTCTGC
The DNA here is from genome assembly GCA_029856045.1 of Promethearchaeia archaeon. GTDB lineage: Archaea > Asgardarchaeota > Lokiarchaeia > Sigyniarchaeales > SOKP01 > 6H3-1. Next base: position 9,945 of record JAHQWG010000009.1, read on the forward strand.
CGGAATTTTCCTTCCATTTACTTCTTTAGTATGAGTTTTTATTTGTGAATTTGATTTAGTTTTTTGATTTGGAATTTTTTATCCCGCCAGACTTATAATGATTCTATCTTAATAAAATTCTAATTTAAAGATATAACCTATTTATTTTTAAAAAAATAGGATATATACATAATATAATCTACTAGGATTGGAATAAAAAATTTTTTCTAATAATTTAAAAAAATAAAAATAATTTTGATAATTTAAACTTGTTTTCCAACCCCGTAATATACCAGATAAGCACCGACAACAATCACTATTCCAGTTAAACCAAAAACGAGTCTAAAAGTTTCATTATCTAAAAAATTATTAATACATGTTCCTATAGCAACGTACCAGAAAAAACACATACCAAGTGTGAAAAATCTCCATTTTTTTTGTAAGCTTTTATCTTCAAATTTAAAAAAAACTACTACACATAACCGATATGTTATTCCGATAGTTATTCCAATTATTGTAAGTGTATAAATTACAAAACCAAGGCCCCAAACAGGGGCTAATTGAGTTCCATCAGGTAGAATTTCCACTTTTGCACCATAAGGTGGTGGTATAAAAAATAGAACAGATAATATTGCTGCATAGATTAATATGATAAGGATTTGCTTTCGAGTATTAATAATTTTCTCGGATTTATTGACAATCATAATAAAAATAAGTAGAAAAGCCATAGATAAGACGATAAAATAGATTGTAAAGATATTCAAAATTCTTGCCAACTCTTGTAGATTTGGATCTTCAATCGGTGCATAAAAAAAATTTATAACTAGACTCGCTGCTACAATTAGAAAATATAATGCGAATATCTGATTTAACCTTTTTTTGCGATTTCTTTTAATTATTTTATACCCAATAAAAAAAAAGAAAAGACAGACTGCTCCTTGGATTATATATACTTGCAGAATCCGGGTAAGGGACATTACCATAATATTTCACTCGTATAAAATCAATTTTACATTTGTTATATAATATTTTGAAATTAGATTATATAAGCTTATTTATCATAGGATTAAAAATAATAATTAGCACATTATTTCGCTTTTCACATTATTTTAAATTATTTTCTATTAGATATTTTAAAATCAAAATGATAAGGTTTAATGAAAAAAGGAATAAAATCGAATAATAAAAAACTTATTTCATAAAAAAAAATCCATTAATTTTTAAAACGTTTTAATATTCTTCTCTCCATTTTGCTTTACAGAAGCCACATCTCCATTTACGTCCATAAATCCTTGGATAAGCTAATAAAATTTTATCTCTATCTTCAGATTCATGGATCATGGCTTTATTTGCATTATCACAGATAGGGCATCTTCTCCTACCTTCTGGTTTTTTGATTACTAAAATTTCCATTGGTTCTTTAATTATTTTATTGATAATCTTTTCTTCTTTTATTTGCTCTGTAAGTTCAATTATTTCTTCTCTAATTTTCAAATCATTTTTAATCTCTATTTGCATTTCACTATAAGCATTCTCTAAATTTAATACTCTGGAAGTTCCAGATCCGTGAGTCAGGGTTATGATTGGTTCAATTGGTTTTTCTTTTGATTTTTTAAAATCAACTAAATTTTTGTGTGTTATTGTTTTTTCAAATAATTTAGGACTTGTAAGTTTCATTTTAAAAACATAATCTTTAATGATTTTATTAAAAATCTCATTTAAGTCATCAAAATTTTTCAAATCTGCTTCGAAACAATATAAAATGTTTAAATCTAACGACTTTTTGATAATTTGGTCTCTATCGATTTGTATACCTGTTGAATTTCCATAATTTATCCCAACCATTATTATTGATTCAGAAAATTCAAATACGTTTATAATTTTATCAAAATCTTCCTTTTTCAGAAATTTAAATGAATCAATATCATGAATATCAAAAATTAAAAGTAAAGAATTGATTTCTTGAATGATATCACGCATTTCTAAGATGTTTAAAAATGTATTGATTATCCAAATCTTAATTATTAGAGAAATATTATTATACATTAAGGATTTTTCATATTCAAGAAAATTTTTTGTATCTCCATTATCAAACTCTCCCTCAGTCAATTTAAAACCATAAGTGCGAAGAAATTGTATGGATTTTTCGTAATTTGAACCAATGAGTAAAACTTTTATTGTTGAGGGATTCTTTTTCAAATATTGACTCAACCAAAAATTAAAGAAATCTACTTAACATTATTTTTAGTAAATAATTGCTTTTAATTTTTTCTTCAAAAAATAATAATTTATAATGAGTAATCTTAACATTTTTTAGTCTATCTTTATTTAATTTTATTATATAATAGTTAGATGTATCAAATTAAATGAAAATACTTCCTCCTGAAGTTATAGTTATACGTCCGCCAGTTGAAGCATATTCCTTATTAATCGCTGTAACTGGGGGCTGTTCTTGGAATTCCCAAACTGGTGGTTGTAAATTTTGTGGGACATATAAAGGAATTTATGGAGGAATACAGCCATATGCTATAAGACCATTGGAGGATGTTCTGCAGAATATTGATAAATATGGTAAATTGCATTATGACGGGTTTCCAGTCTTTTTAGCTGGAGGTAATCCTACTTCACTTCCTACTGAACACCTAGCTACAATTATAAAATATATAAGAGAAAGAATCAAAAATGTTCCTAGAGTGAGCTGTTATGCAAGAGGATTAGATATTTTAAGAAAATCTGATGAAGAATTAAAAATATTAAGTGAAGCTGGACTTGACATTGTTTATATGGGATTAGAGAGTGGATCTGACATAATATTGCGGATGATGAGAAAGGGTATAAATTCAAAAGGATTTATTAAAGCAGGAAAAAAAGTAATGAAATCGGGAATAAAATTGTCTCTATATGTAATTTTAGGATTAGGTGGTTATAAATATACTGAAGAACATGCAATAGAAACAGCGAGAGTTCTTACCGAAATAAATCCAACAATATTTAGATTTCGAACCCTAAATGTTTTACCAAATACAGAGTTATATAAAGAAGTACAAGAGGGAAAATTCAAAATATTGAAACCTGTTGATGCATTAAAGGAAGAATATAAGGTTGTTGATAATTTAGGACCCAACGTCACATCAGCATTTAGAAATGATCACATATCCAATTATTGCGATGTAGAATCAGAGAATATAAAAGAAGATCGTGAAGTTGTTTTAAAGATATTAGATTCATTTATTAATGATCCGAGAATTAAAAATATGGAACCTAAAAATCTAATTTACATGTAATTTCTCCTTTTTTAAAAAAATTTTTAGAGTGTAAACAGTTATATTTTTAACAGTTTATTTATTTTTAATAATTTATTTAAGAAAAGAAAAGAAATTTAATTGGTTTTTTCGAATGGCTGGAAATTATAGAAAAAAAATATTAGCCGATCAAGGCTATATGCATGCCTTTGATGATGTGTTAATAAAGCCCGGATTTACAAATTTTGATCCTAATGAAGTAGATATATCGAGTAGTTTAGGTCCATATAAATTTAATATTCCAATAATGTCAGCGGCAATGGATACAGTTACAGGAGTAAAAATGGCAATTCAAATGGCATTATTAGGTGGTCTTGGAGTACTTCATAGAAATTGTTCTTGCGAAAAGAGACTTGAAATGGTTAAAAAAGTTAAAAGAGCCCGCTCCTATATAGTTGATGATGTAGCAACTATTTTTCCAAATTCTCCATTACATGAAGCAATATCTAAAATGGAGCAATTAGGAATCAGTGGTTTAGTGGTTGTTGATGACAATAATAAAGTTGAGGGGATCCTTACTTCGAGAGATATACCTTTCGACGCAAAGCTGAAAGAAGACGGCTTAGTAAAAGATGTTATGACAAAAGAAGTAATCACCGGAAATATTGGTATTTCAAGAATAGAAGCTGCTAAAATGTTATATAAGTTTCGGAAGGAGAAATTACCAATAACAGATGAGGAAGGAAGGTTAGTTGGGTTAATTACAAATAAGGATCTTAAACCAGATTTTCCAAAAGCTTCTCTTGATAAGAGAGGTCGGCTATTATGTGCTTTAGCAGTTTCTCCCGTTATGCCTCTTAATGTTAAAGAAAGAAAGATATTTGAAGAAATTGTTGAATATACGGATATATTCTTTATTGATGTTGCAGATTTTTATAAAAAACAAGATATTGAGAATACTAAAGAAATAATGGAAACTTTTGACGTTCATTTTATATTGGGGAATATTGGGACTTTTGAAGCAGCTGAATATATTTTAACAAAAGTTGATTATGACAGAGATAAATTTATTGCATTAAAAGCAGGAATGGGGTCTGGTTCTATATGTTCAACATCAATTCAAACTGGTGTTGGTGCTCCAACTTTATTTGCTACAGCTCAAATTGCAGATGCAATAGAAAAATATGATCCAAAAATGGGTTTAATTGCAGATGGTGGCTTTAAAAATTTAGGTGATTTACCTAAGGCATTTACCGTTGGAGCAAATATGGTAATGACTGGGCATTTTTTTGCTGGGTGTGTTGAGAGTCCAGGGTTTGTGGATACAATTCAAGGTCGTAAGGTTAAAGTTTATCGAGGTATGGGAAGTAAAGAAGCAAGATATGTAGCGGGAGATTATATTGTTGATCGCTATTCTGAAGAAACAAAAACATTACCAGAAGGTGTGAGTGATTATGTACCTTTTGTTGGGCCCGTAGAAGGGGTTATTGAACAAATGAAAACAGGAATCAAAAATGGGATGATTTATGCTGGGGCAAAAAATATTAAAGAGATGAAAAATGTTGAAATTGGAATTATTACAATGAGTGGTAAATTAGAAAGCGAGCCTCACGATTTAATTGGTAAAAGGTAATGGTATTATTTAATTCAATTTTAATTATTTTTCTGATTTTTTGAATTTAGGATTAAGATTTTTAAATTATTTTAATAATAAAAGATGAAATTGGTATAAATATGCAAAAAATTCAAAGAGCATTGATTAGTGTATATGATAAAACCAGTATTGTAGAATTCGTTAGGATATTAGTGGATGAATTTGGAATAGAAATATTATCTACAGGTGGAACGGGAAATCTATTAGAAAAAAATGGGATCGTTTTTAAAAAAATCTCAGAATATACACAAACAGATGAAATGTTTAATGGTAGAGTTAAAACCTTACATCCAAAAATCCAGGGGGGCATTTTATTTCGACGAAATATTGTTAATGATATTAAAGATGCTGAAAAATATAATATTCCTTCAATTGATTTAATAGTTAGTAACTTGTATCCGTTTAAAGCCGTAATTTCTAAGCCTAAATCTACTTTAACAGAAGCTTTAGAAATGATCGATATTGGAGGCCCAACAATGATAAGGGCAGCCGCAAAAAATTATCCAGATGTAGCCGTTATTACTAATTCTAAAGATTATCCACTCATTATAAAAGAGCTAAGGGAAAATGAAGGAGCAATCAGTGAAAAAACCAGGGCTCTCCTAGCTCAAAAAGTTTTTACTATTATGGCAGAATATAACGCAAATATTGCAAATTATTTACAAAAAATTAATTTCCCTGATGAAAAATTTGGAGATAATGTAATAAAAATATATAAAAAAGTGCTTGATGTTAGATATGGAGAAAATTGGGATCAAGATGCTGCATTGTATAAGGATCTCTCAGCAGACTTAGGACTTCAAAATATTAGACAGATATCAGGAAAAGAAATCTCGTTCAATAATTATTTAGATATTGATGCATGCATGCAAGTTCTTTTAGAGCTTAGAACAAAAGATTACGTTTGTTCAATTTTCAAACATACAACTCCAAATGGAGTTGCAATAGATAGAAAAAGTCAATTGAATGCAGTAAAAAGAGCTTTTAACACTGATCCTTTATCTGCTTTTGGAGGAATTTGGGGATTAAATAAGGAATTAACAGTTGAGATTGCAGATTTTATTGTGAATCAAAAGAAAATTTTTGTAGAAGTCCTACTTGCACCAACGTATGAAGAAGGTGCTTTAAAAATTCTTAAATCTAAAAAAAATATGAGAATTCTTGAATTTGGAGATCTATTGAATAAAAGAGTAAAAATATATAAAAATCCAGAAATAAGGAGTGTGCTTGGGGGAGTTTTATTTCAAGATTATGATTTTGGTCCTATAATAAAAGAATGGAAAGTTGTTAGTAAAAGGAAAATCTCTAAAGATGAAAAAGATGCATTGATTTTCGCCTATGAAATATGTAAATATGCAAAATCAAATTCTGCTGTATTTGCGAAATGGGACCATGATGGAATCTATACTGTTGGGATAGGAGCAGGGCAACAAAGCCGAGTTCATGTTGTTAATTTGGCACATCAAAAAGCCTTAGAATTTGGGCATGACCTTTCAAGTAGTGTAATGGGTACAGATTCTTTTTTTCCTTTTCCGGATGGATTAGAAGCTGCAGTAAAAGCTGGTGCTATTGCAATAATTAATCCAGGAGGATCCATTCGGGATAATGAAGTTATAAAAAAAGCAGATGAATTTAATTGCGGATTAGTATTTTGTGGCAAACGGGTGTTTCGACATTAAATAATATTTCTCACTTTTTCAATAATAACGCAATTAATTCATTCTTTTTTAACTAACTCTTAAAATCAGCATAAATGATTCTTAGATTAACTTGAAATAAAAGTTTAAATAATTTACGGTGTAAATTAATAATGTTAAATAATTTATTATATAATATTAGGTAATTACATTTTCTTGAGGGTTTTTTCTCCATGGACTTCTTTATCGAAAATTTAAGAGAAACTATTGATGCCATAAATAAAATAATTGACCGAAAGATTAGTTACGTCGATGTTAAGAGAATTAGAAAAACAATTAATGTTAAATCCTCAAATAGGTCAAAAATTAATTTTATTTGGCGTTCCTTGAAAGTTCTTGAAAATGATGGAATCCTTAGATGCAATGGAAGTAATAGCCCTAAAACTTATAAAATTGTAAAATTGCAAAAAATAGATATTGACAGTCTATTAAATAAAGTTAAAGGAAAGAAAAAAGTTATTAAAGTTTAATCCTACTTATTTGTATCTGATTTCTAAATAATTATTACTTTATATTAAAAATTTAATCAAAATACTTTATGTTTTTAGGTATAAATTCCATTCCCGAGAGGTTTTTGTTTTTCAATAGAGAATGATATTGTTCAAGATTTAAAATTTCGAGTGAATAAAAAATAAAAGATTTAAAAATTTAAAGATAAATATAGTTATGGATATTAATCCTAATGACTTTATCGATAAAAATTTAATCAAAACTATTAATAAACTAAATAAATTTATAGATAAGGACAAAAAAGAGAAAATTAAGGAAATTATTGAAGAGTTAGAGCAATTTACAAAAGTCGATCATCTTAATATTCAAGCCTTATATATTTTAAGTATTCTTGCGGAGAAATTTCCACAACTTTTCAATAGAAACAACATAGAATCCATTAAAGAAAATCTGGATTCCAATAATGTAAAAGCAAAAATAAATACGTTGATAATTATTGGATTTTATTTACGTGAAAACCTTAAAAAAGAAAAAGTATTAGTTAAAAAATTTTTAGATTATCTAAAAGAAGACAATAAAGAAATTGTTGAAAATATACTATTTTTTTTAAATTATTTTGCTGAAAATGAACCAGATATTATTGAAAATAATAGTGATTTAATTTTCGATTTACTCCATAAAGAGAAGGATATTAATAAAATAAATATATTTTTAGAAATTCTTGATACATTTAAACTAAGAAATCTTTCAGTAATATTGAGAGTTAGAGAGACATTAAAATATTTAATTCAAACCTATAACAATGAACATATATTAAAGAGAGCAATTGAAATACTCTCAAAATTTATTCCTGAAGTTAAAAACATTGAATATTCCAAAATGAAAAAAAATGATTTATTAGAAAGAATTACAAACAAAATTTTACTGAAAAGACATAATTTGACCGTTAAAAATGGAAATCTAAAAAAAATTATTAATGATTTTAAAAAAAAAATAAAAAATACAATAAAAAATGAAGATATTTATTATTTCTATATAAAGGACAAAGAGATACTATTTTTTATCGAATTTGAGAAATCTAATCTTTTACACTTTTTAGAAAATAAACGGATTTCCCTTGAGGAATTGCGAGAAATTTTATCTGAAGTAATCGAAAACATTTCACAAATAAAGTTATTTTTGTTAAACTTAATTCAATTTAAATTTATAAAAGGATATGTTTCTGAGTTTTATTTTTACTCTTATGGTTATTTAAAAAAAGAGATATTTACAGAAATTGTGGATCGAGGTTTTATAGATTTAACTAAATATAGGCATATTGAGACTAATTTTATAGAATTAATTCTTGGGGATATAAAGTCTGAATTAAATTACACATTATTATATAATAATTCTAAGAATGGTGTTTACTCTCTCAAAAAAATTATCGAAGATATTTCCCATTTAGCCTCAAAAGAAAGTATTATAGATATGAAACAGTATCACGGATTATTTGATGATAATAATTTCTTAAAAATTATAAAGAAACTTCCCAAAGGTTATTTGACAGATTATCATATAAGAACAATTTGGTTAACTAACGTTGGAAAAACAAAAATAGTAAATGAATTTGAGAACTCTAAAAAAATTGGTTTTTTTGATAAGAAGAAGATTAGTGAAAAATTGAGTGTGCCTGAAATTCTTCTTGATTCATTTATCCATTCAATCCTAAAGTCACAATTAGGTTTTTGGGATAAATTTCAAGAAATTTTCTATTATTCTAAATATATCCAAGACCAAATAGACAAATTTAAAAACATTGCAGATGAGACGATAAAAAACCAGAAAATTAATTCTTTGGCACATAAATTAAATATAGAGCAGGACCAAATTCAATTAAAAATTGATGAGGAAATTCAAAAATTTGGTGAAATAATTAAAAATAAAGGAGAGATAAGTATTATGGAATACATGGATAAAATGGGGATGAATTCTAAAAGATTTTTTAATTTCATTAACAGTCTAAATATTACTTATTTCAAAAAAGGTGATATGCTTTACTTAAATGAGGATAGAATATTAGATATAAAAAGTGAAGTTAGAAAACAGATAAAGCTTCAATCGAAATCTCAATCTCAAATAATTTTAGGGAATTTTAATATAGAAATGTCCATCGTCAAAGAAATTATTGAAGATTTAGAACAATCGGAGAATTTAAAAGGTATTTTTTATGAAGAAGAGAATCAATTAATCTTTTATACTAAGAAAGGAATTAATGACAAAATTCTGGATTCTTCTGATATTTTCTCTATAGATGAATTATTTCCTGGGAAAAAATTGAGTAAAGATGAGTATTTATTGATTGAGGATATTATACAATCTCTGATTAAAAATAAAACTCTTATTGGAACATATGATATATCGAATCGCAATTTTGTAAGTTCTGATATTGAATTTTCAACAAATTATAATGATTCTATTAACCAATTTGTAAATTTAATTGATTATTATTGCTCAATATTCAAAAAAACGTTTGAATCCATAAGAAAAATATTAACAAAAGATAATGAGATCATTCGACCAGCTGAAGTTACTTTTATCCAAAAATCTTTTGATGAAATAATAAAATCTTATGTACGTTGGCGCTCCCAAATAAACATAATGAAATTTAAACAAACATCCTTTTTTTTAAGACAACAAGGTATAAGCTCTAAAAAAGAATTTGAATTATTATCTGAAGATGCTAGAAAAGAAATAAAAGATTTTAAAGAAGAACAACTAATTAGAGAAGCAGAAGATATGTTTAATGTGTGGGTTAAATTATTTAAAGAATTGGAATTAAATTATGGAAAATTGATTTTCTATCAAAAACAAATATTAATTAAGCCAGATGATAAGGAAATCAAAAAAAAATTAGAGGAACTCTATGATTTACTTGATTTAAAATAAATATATATATGAAAATTAAGTGTTATTTTAAGATTTTAATTAAATCAGTAGCTTTATTTAAGACAATATCTGGTTTAATTTCTGATTTTTCAATCATTTCTCGAGATGTCTCACCCGAGAATACACAAATAGTAGTTACCCCTGCTTCTTTTCCCATTCTTATGTCAGTATACAATCGATCTCCAACAATTACGGCATCTTTTGGAGATATTTTTAATTCTCTTAATTTAAATAGAAGCATTTCTTTATTTGGCTTACCGAAAATTTTCGGTTTTTTGCCCGTTGCCTCATATAATAAAGAAATTATTGCTCCTGCATCGGGGATATATCCTTTTCTTGTAGGACATACTTTATCAGGATGAGTGGCAATGTAAGGCAAGTTATCCTGTAAAAAATATGAAACTTTAACAAGTTTCTCATATGTAAGTTCTTTATCAAAACCTAAAACAACAATTTCTGGATCCTTATCTGTAATTTCAAATCCTTCTTCGATAAATTCAGATTGCAAAGATTTCGTTCCAAGAAGATAGATTTTTTTAACTTTTTTTTTTTTTAAATATTGTATCGTTGGGTGCGTTGATAAAATAATATTTTCAATATTAATATCTAATCCTAACTTCTCCAATTTAAGGAGATATTCTTTAGTAGAAATACTTGAATTATTTGATAAAAAGAAGATTTTTTTATCAAGAGATTTCAATTTATTAATTAGATTTAGAATTCCTTCAAATAGTAAATCTTCTAAATAGAGAGTACCATCTAAATCAAAAAAATAAACTTTTTTATTTTTTAAAAGTTCAAAGATTTCATTAAAAGTCGTTTTTGTTTCCATTTAAGTTTACTAAACTATAATTATTTATATAACATATAAAAAAAGGATAAAAATTTGATATTGAATTAATATTGAAAAATTAATATAATTTAATTAAATTCATTTCTTTAGATTTAAATAGAAATAACATATAAATTATTTTTTCTAATCACAATGACCCTAACAAATAGAATTTCACCCGAAGATAGAAGAAAATCCTTAAAACAATTACTTAACAAGAAAAATTTAATAAGAATTATAGAAGCTCATAATGGGCTTAGTGCAATAATTGTGAATAATATAAAAGAAAAAGTTGGAGATGAAATTCTTGAATTTGATGGAATTTGGGTTAGTAGTTTAACAGAAAGCGCAGCTAAAGGATACCCTGATGCAGATATAATTGGAATTGAATCAAGATATGAAACTATTAGGCAAATATTAAATAGCTCAAATAAACCATTAATTGTAGATGGTGATACTGGAGGAGAGGCAACAAATTTTGAATATTTTGTAAGATCTTTAGAAGATATGGGAGTTTCAATGGTTATCATAGAGGATAAGAAATTTCCAAAAAGAAATAGTTTGGATCCTGGTGCTAAACAAACACAAGAAGATCCCGATATATTTGCATTGAAAATTAAAAGAGGGAAAAATATTCAAATAACCTCTGATTTTATGATTGTTGCAAGGATTGAAAGCTTAATATCGGGTTCGGGACTAAGAGACGCATTGTATAGAGCTAAGAAATATCTACAAGTTGGAGCAGATGGGATAATGATACATTCCAAGGACACTAATCCTAAAGAAATATTTGATTTCGCAATAGAGTATAATAAATTATCTAGGGAGTTAGGAATCAATAAACCATTAGTTTGTGTTCCAACAACCTATAATACTGTAACAGAACATGAATTGAAAGATAAAGGTTTTAATATTGTTATATATGCAAATCATATATTGCGTTCAGCTCATAAAGCAATGAAAAAAGCCGCATCAATTATTCTAAAGAATCAAAGGGGCTTAGAAGTTGAATCTGTATGTAGTCCAGTTAATAATATTTTTAAAGATGTTGGATTCTTAGAAGTAAAAGAAAAAGATTTGAAATATGATATCGGTAAGATAAGAGTTATTATTCCTGCGGCAGGTAAAGATCCCAATTTTAACATTCCAAAATCGATGATAAATATAAAAGGAAAATCAATCCTTCAAAGACAAATAAACATTTTAAACCGTTGTGGAATTAAAGATATCAATGTAATTAGAGGTTATAAAAAAGATCTTATCAATGTAGAAGGAGTTCAATATATTGATAATAATAAATATTTAACAACCTTCATATTACATTCATTATTTAAAGCCGAAGATAATATGAAAAACGGCTTTATCTATATAAACTCTGATATAATATTTAATGACCAAATTATAAACAATTTATTGAATTCTAAAGGAGATATTGTTTTAGTAGTAGATAATTCCTATTTTTATCATAAACATGAAGTTGATAAGAAACTCGATTTAGTTTTGACTAAAAATAAACCCAACAAAGAGTTCAGGAGATTATACCAAAAAGAAAATGAAATAATAAGAATTGGTAAAACATTAGATAAAAATATGGCAGATTATGAATTTGTGGGGCTTACTTATTTTTCTGAATACAGTGTGGATATTATTAGAAAAATATATCATGATTGTAAAATAAATCATGAAGGTCCATTTCATGAAGCTGTTTCATTTGAAATGGCATCATTTACTGATTTTATTCAAGAAGTAATTGACAGAGACTTTAAAGTGAACGTATTAGAGGTATATAAGGGATGGATTGAAATTCACAATAAAAAGGATATTGAGATTGCTGAGAGGATAATATGATTACTTCTTTTGAATTATATAATATATTTAAAAAATACGAATTGACCTTCTTTACGGGGATTCCAGATTCTACATTTGCAGATTGGATGTTTTTTTTAGCAGACCATGATGAAAAATTATTAATAAATATTATTGCTTGTAATGAATGTGAATCTATTGCAATATGTGTAGGATATTATTTAGCAAGTGGTAAAATTGGGGTTGCTTATATGCAAAATGCTGGTTTTGGAAAAACAATAAATCCATTGACATCGCTTTGTAACCCAGAACTCTATTCAATTCCTGTTTTATTAATGATTGGATGGAGAGGAGAGCCTGGAAAGTTAGATGAACCCCAACATAAAAAGATGGGAAGAATTATGAATTTATTATTAAAAGATTTAGAAATTCCTTATGTAATTTTGCCTTCTGATATTGGAGGTATTGAGAGGGAAATAAAAAAAGCAAAAAATTACTTGGAAACAAATAAAGCTCCTTATGCACTAATAATTAAAAAAGGGATTATTAAAAATAAAAAATCGAAGGAAAATTTATTATTAAATTATGAAATGACAAGGGAAATGGCTTTAAAATTAATTATTGATAAATTCGATCAAAATGAAATAATTATTAGTACAACAGGTAAAACTTCAAGAGAACTTTATGAATATAGAGAAGGCTATAATAAAATTCACAAAAAGGATTTTTATATGGTTGGATCTATGGGTTGTGCAGCATCGATAGGACTTGGTATTGCACTTCAAAAAAAAGGTAGAAGAGTGATTGTTATAGATGGTGATGGGGCTCTTATTATGCAGATGGGAGCGTTAGCAACAATTGGAAATAAATCTCCCCCTAATTTGATTCATATTGTTTTTGATAATGAAGCACATGATTCAACAGGAGGACAACCAACAGTTTCCCCATCCTTAAATTTAAAAGAAATTGCTTTAAATTGTAATTATAAATATTCTACATTAATAAAATCAAAAAGTCAATTAATATTTGAATTGGATAAGGTTAAAAAATTAGATGGTCCTTCAATGTTAGTTATTAAAGTAAAAAAAGGGTCTCGAAAAGATTTGGGAAGACCAAAAACCTCTTTTATCAAACTTAAAAATAATTTTATCAGATATTTAGAAGATAATGATTGAATATATTGGAAAAAATTCTATTAAACATTTGCAATCAATAATAAAAAAATATTCTTTTAAAAATATATTTCTTGTAACGGGTAAAAAATCGTTTGAAATATCTAAAGCAAAAAAAATAGTAATGAATGTTCTGAAAGATTGCAATATCATGCGGTTTTTTAATTTTTCACCCAATCCCAAGATTGAAGATATAAAAAAAGGATTAGAACTTTTTAAAAAGGATAGATATAATGTAATTATAGCGGTTGGTGGAGGTTCTGTAATAGATATTGCTAAAAGTATTGCAATTTTTTCTACAAATAATGGAATGATTGAAAAATATATTAAAAAAGAAATAAATGTTGAAAAAAATGGACCTCCACTAATTTGCATCCCAACTACTGCTGGTTCTGGAAGTCAAGCAACTCATTTCGCAGTTATATATATAAACAAAAAAAAATATTCTTTAGGACATCCCACCTTTATGCTTCCAGATTATAGTATTGTTGATCCACAATTTACTTATAGCTTACCTCCAAAAATTACTGCCTCAACAGGTATGGATGCTTTATCTCAAGCGATTGAATCATATTGGAATATAAATTCTACCAAAGAATCAAAAAAATATGCAGAAAAAGCAATAAAATTAGTTGTGAATAATCTAGTTAAGGCGGTTAATAATCTAAATAAAGAATCAAGACGAAATATGTCTATAGCAGCACATTATGCAGGTAAGGCAATAAATATTACTAAAACTACGGCTTGTCATGCAATATCATATCCTATTACTTCATATTTTAATGTTCCACATGGTCATGCAGTTGCATTAACTCTTCCAAATATGTTTATCTATAATTCAGAAGTAAATGAAATTGACATTCTAGACCCTCGAGGATTAGATTATGTCAAAAAAACAATGAAAAAATTAGAAACAATTATTGGAGTATCTACATCTTTCGAAGCTAAACTAAAAATTGAACAGATAATGCTAAAAATTGGATTGGAAATTAAGTTAAATAAATTGGGAATCAAAACACAAGAAGATATAGAATTAATTATAAAAAATGGATTCAATCCTGAACGTGTAAAAAATAACCCAAGAAAACTAACAGAAGAGAATTTAAGAAATATTTTAGAAGAAATTAAATGAAGGTAATAATTTTAAACGCAGGCATTGGAAAACGATTACAACCAATAACAAACAAGATACCAAAATGTCTCATTGAAATATCTAAAAATTTAACAATTCTTGATTATCAACTTAAGAACGTTATAGAGTGTAAATTAAATGATCTAATTATTCTCACAGGAGCATTTGAAGATAAAATAAAAGCACATATTAAAAAAAATTACAATTCGTTAAAAGTTAAATATGTTTATAATCCAAAATACGAAAAAACAAATTACATCTATTCGATGTATCTTACTAAAGAGATAATTGACGAAGATGTAATATTATTTCACGGAGATTTGATATTTTCAAATTTATTATTAAAAAAAATTATAAAATCAAAATTATCGAATTGTGTTTTAATAAATAAAAAACTACATCCTAAAAAAGATTTTAAGGCATATATTGTTTCTGATAGAGTTTTAAAAATTGGTGTTAATATTTTCGGTCCTAATTCGGCCTTTTTAGCGCCATTATATAAATTAACAAAAAATTTTTTTAAAAAATGGTTAAATCAAATTGAAAAATTTGTACTGGCTAATAGATTAAATGTTTATGCTGAAGATGCTTTAAATAAAATTTTAGAACAAGTGATTTTGAACCCATTATATTTTAATGAAAGAAATTGTATGGAAATTGATGATTTTGAAGATTTAAATTTAATTCGAAATCTTATGAAAAATGTAGATTTCCGTAATAATCACTAAATTCAATATCTATTTAATTTTATTAATTATTTTATTCTTAGATTCAATAACTTGGCAACACGCTCACATGATTTGTCATCGATATATTTATTAAAAAGATCTCTAATTTTATTTCTTTTAGATTCATATTTGTGTGCCAATTCGGATATATTTTTTAAATAGTAAATCAATTCTCGACCATTTTTAGCAATTGGACCGGGGGCAATTTTCTCATAGTCTTTATAATACATCCCCCGTTGCTTCTGATATAATTCTAAATCATAGGCAAAAACAATAATAGGTTTTTGAAGAATTGAAAAATCGTGCATAATAGAAGAATAATCAGAGATTAATATATCTGTTATTAACAATAATTCTTGTGTGTCAGAATATTTATCTGGTATAATCAATCCTCTTAAATCTTTTAAGTCAAAAGCTTCAATAAAAATATGAGCTTTATAAATTAAGATTGAATTAGATTCTTCCAAAAAGTTTTCTAATTCTAGTAATTCTTCTTTTGAAAAAGGCATTTTACCAACAAAGTCTTCTCGGAAAGTTGGAGCATACGTTATGATGTTTTTAATCCCTTCTGGAACTCTAAATTTTTGTTTTAATTTTTTTATTTCTTCTTTCTTTTTATTAAGAAGAAAATCATTTTGAGGTAAGCCAGTTATTTTGATTTTTTTTTGAGGAATTTTAAATGCCGATTTGAAATTTTTTTTGATTTCTTCCGATGGAGACAATAAATAGGTCAAATCTTTTACGAGTTTTTTTAATACTATATAATTATATCGATTACCAAGGAATTTAAGAGCATCAAAACCAATTTTCTTCATTGGATTTCCATGCCAAGTAAGTATTATTTGAGTTTGAGGAGAAAATTCTATAGGTAATATATCACCCTCACCATGAGTAATAAAAATACAGCGAGCAGAACGTAATTTAAAAAATGCTTTGAGTGAAAATGCATAGAGAGAATTAAAACCCTGTTCTTGAAGATGTTTTACAATTTCTTTAGATCTTGAGATCCAGAGACATTTATAATTAGAATATTTATTAAAATAGAGAAAAAGATATTTTGTATTACCCAAAAATGCTTTACCAAGATTCCCACCAAAAATCAATAAATCTTTGTCAATTTTAGGTCTTATAAAGATTGATATGATTTTTAATATTTTTAAAAATGAAATCTTTACTCTAGATAAATTAATATTAGTAATATTAAAAATATCAATTAGCCTTTTTGAAATCATATAATAGTTTTAAAATTTTTTCTAATGTTTATTTTTCTTATTTATTTTAAGAATATTAAAATTAATTATAACTTATTTTTTCTAAAAGTTAATTTCCAATATTCAATAAAAAGTTCTATCATTTTAATATAGTTTTTTATAAAATAATGATTTTCATCTTACGGTATCATATTTGGAGGTGGGGTTTTTAGACAAAATCCACATTTACCAAATGAAGAAATTGTTTGATCCCAACAATGTTTATGATATAATCTTTCACAGTACGGACATTCCGTTCGACATTGATTACCATCAGCAGACGCAATAGGTAATTTACATGCACCGTCTGGACATTGAATCTGATGACAAATTACACACGAAATAACCGAAACTTCAAAAATCTTTTTAGATATTGCATTAAATAAATCAATCAGATATGTAAAAGGCGTCCAGTCATTAAAAAATTGCTGAATAGATGCTTCAAGTTTCTTTTTTATTGGCTCGTGGGTCTCATCTTCAAATTCATTTAATACTTTAAGTTCGGGAGGATTCATAGGATAATTTGTGGGTAAAATTGCTTGAAATTCAAAAATTACATTCTCGGTTTTCATTTTACCTTTCATTTTAAGATTAATTGTATTTGTGAAAGCGTCAAATTGAAGCTCATCAATGCCACCTTTTAACAAATTAATCTCAAAATTTACTCTCGAATTTTTATCGACTAACCAAGATATTTCTCGTAAAATGTCCACTACTTCTGATTGTTTAGATATCCAACTCTTGATTGAGTCTAACTGAGAAGGAGAAATTTGTATTAAACTATTTAATTCTGGGCTATATTGCAAAACGGGTGGGTTTGGATATTTGCTAATATCTATCTCTAAATCATATTCTTTAAATCCATAGGTAAGTAAATGAACGTTCAACTTTGAAATATTTCCCTCTATTGGCTCAGCTTGATATTCTCCTGATATTTTTTTGAATTGCATTTCAATATCTTTTACGAAAAATAATTTACTTTCGATTTCTCGTATTAACTCTACAATATGTGGAGGTGATTTTGAGTTCCATTTTTTAAGCAAATCAAGTTCTTTCTTTGGTTCTACTAAAAGATTTATTATTTCTTCTGGAAATGTAATGATGGGTTTTTCAGGGTAGTTATTGAAATTAATCTCGATGATAAATGTTTTTTCTAAGGTAATTGTGAGATATACGTTGATATCTGCTTTATTTTTTTCTATTTGATCAATTGGGTATTCCATTTGGATTAATCCTAATTCTGTAGTGACTTTTAAAGGCATAGTTAATGATTCTTCAGTAAAAGATTGCATTTCTGGTTTTGGGGGTTGAAGAGATTCTTCCTTCGTTTTTTCTTCTTCATAATAGTCAGGAGTAATGAACGAGTCTTTTTGAAGAGATATTTCTTCTGCAGGATATTTGGAATAATCTGGAGTAATAAAATCTTCTGATTTCTGGGATTCTTCAACAAGAGGTTGAATATGACCTAAATCTTCTTCAATTTTTGCCGTTCCACTTAAAGCACTTTGAATTTTTCCTTTTAATTCTTTTATTATATCAACAACTCTTGAATCAGGAGTCCAATTTTTCTCTTTATCAAGATTTATATCTCCTAATAAATCTTTTATCTCTTGATGAGGTATTATTTGAGGAGGGGCATGAGGAAAAGTTTCATCAAATTTCACTTCTATAATGAATTTTTGTTTTGAGCTTTCATATACAGCTCCATATAAATGAGCAATATTTCCAGATACCATCCAAAAAGAAAATTGTGATGCGATAATTTGAGCTTCTTTTAAAATTCTCTGTTTTTCCATAATTAATCAAAAAATTTTCTTTAAATTCACTAATTATGTATTAAAATCGAACTTCTGGAATAAAAATATATGTGAAATGGCTATAAATTTTTATGCTCTTTCATAAAATTTAGACCTTCATCTAAATTTAAGATTTTCAATTTATTTCCTAATATTTTTTTGAGCTTAGATATGTTTAATGAACCATTTTTCGGTCTAATGGCTTTTTGTTTAAAAAAATCAATTGGGTGGATTAATTCTTTTGAAAAATTAAAAATTTCAGCACATTTTACTGCAATTTCATATCGACTTAGTGCACAATCTCCAGCAGTATGAATAATCCCTGATTTATTATAATCAATTAAATGGAGTAAAATTTCCGCCAAGTTATTTGCTAAGGTTGGTGAATTTATTTGTTCAGTAACAATATCTATTTTATTTCCATTTTCTAGATTATTTAATATCCAAGTTATGAAATTTTGCCTATACAGATACCAACCATACAAAACAGCAGTTCTACAAATCAAATAATCAACTCCTGTTTTTATTATGTGTTTTTCACCTTCAAGTTTTGTATTTGCATAATGGCTTAATGGCTTCGGTTCATCTATTTCTGAATAATCTCCTTTTTTCCCGTCAAATACAAAATCTGTTGAGAGGTACATCATTTTTGAATTAATTTTTTTACATCCCAAAGCCACATTTTCAGGACCAAGAATATTTAAATTATAAGCAAGTTTCTTCTCATCTTCACATTTATCGACATCAGTGTAGGCTGCAGTTAAAATAACAGTGTCTGGGTTTATTTCTTTTATAGTCTCGATAGTTTTTTCTCTTTTTGTTATGTCAATTCTATTAAAGTTAATTTCTTTTGGGATTGTATTATTTTGAATGTCTGCAGCAATTGGAATAAATTTATGGCTGTAGAGTTCATTTAGAATATAGTAAATTAATTTACTCCCTAAAAACCCATTTGCTCCTATTATTAGTACTTTCTGCAAGATTTCTTAAAACCAATTTTTTGTAAAATATTTAACGCTCCTTATACATTTTTTCATAATATTTGAGGTATTCTTCATTGATTATATGTTCTAACCAATCCTGATTTTGTAAATACCATTGCACTGTATATTTTAATCCATCTTCAATATTGGTTTTTGGTTCCCAAGATAACTCACTTTTGATTTTATTAAAATTAATAGCATATCTTAAATCATGTCCAGGTCGGTCTTTTACAAATTTTATTAGAGTTTCTGGTTTATTTAAAACGGATAAAAGCTCTTTAACTAAACTTAAATTTGAAATTTCAGAATTCCCTCCAATATTATAGATCTCTCCAGGAATTCCATGCTTTAAAACTAAATATATTGCTTCGCAATGGTCTTCTACAAAAATCCAATCTCTAATATTTTGTCCAGTTCCATAAATTGGCAATTCTTGATTATTCATCGCGTTGTTGATTATTAAAGGAATTAATTTTTCCGGAAATTGATAAGGACCATAATTATTTGAACAACGGGTGATATTAATCGGCAAATTGAAAGTTTTAAAATATGATCGGACGATTAAATCCGCCGATGCTTTACTTGCAGAATAAGGACTATTTGGTTTTAATAGTAAGTCTTCAGTAAAGGCAGGGTCTTTAAAATTTAACGATCCATAGACTTCATCGGTCGAAATTTGGATAAATTTTTTAATTTTTAATTTTTTTGCAATATTCAATAATGATTGAGTTCCTAAGATATTTGTTTTTATGAAAATATCTGGATTGTCAATAGATCTGTCTACATGTGATTCTGCCGCAAAATTTATAATATAATCGACCTTTTCATTCTTTGCGACTTCTAGGATATGATCAAAATCGCAAATATCATATTTATAAAATTTATATAAATTTTCATCAAATCGTTCTAATTCTCTCAAATTTTCGGGATTTCCTGCATAAGTTAAATAATCTATATTAATTACTTTATACTCTTTTTTATTTTTTAATAAATAATGAACAAAATTGCTTCCGATAAATCCCATGCCCCCAGTAATTAAAATAGATTCCATTTTTTCATACTCCAAATATTAAATTTCTAACCCATTTTAATTTCCCAATCATAATCTATTTCGTTAGTATCGTATGGTAGTCTATATTCATCTGGATTATCATAATTGTAAAGTTCCGTTGGACAATTTAGAATTAATGTTTCTTTTCCCCCAATAGCTTTAAATCCATGCCAAACATGATTGGGAATAGTTAATAATATCAGATTTTTCTCCCCCATAAAAAATTCATTTATTTTCTTATATGTGGAAGAATCTTTTCGGTTATCACATAAAACAACTTTTGCATTACCTTTAATACAAACAAAGTAATCAGTTTGAATTTTATGATAATGCCACGCTTTAACTACATTCGGATAGGCTACCGTAATATAGGCTTGTCCAAATTTTTTAAAAATTGACCAATCTGACCTAAAACATTCCATTAAATAGCCTCTTTCATCTAAAATGGAGTTTAACTTTTTTACTTCTACTCCTTCTATTAAATCGACCATAAATATTTTCCCTTTCTTTTTAATATTACTTAATTTATTCTTTTTTTAATTGATTTTTTATAAAATTGCTACATTTCAATAAAGTCTTAAAAGTTCCTGCATCAGACCAAAATCCTTTAAAAATTTTAGATTTTGTATTTCGCTTTTTAATATAATAATTATTAACATCGGTTATTTCTAATTCTCCTCTTGATGAATAGCCAATCTCCTTAATTACATTTTGAATAATATTAAAAATTTTCTCATCATAAAAATATAACCCAGTAACGCATAAGTTTGATTTTGGTTCTTTGGGTTTCTCTTCAATATTAAGAATTTTCCCATCTTCATCGATTTCTGCAACACCAAATCGTTCAGGGTCAGGTACTTCCTTTAAAAATAGCATACATTCCCAATCATTGGATTTTTCAAATTTTTGAACTTCTTCTTTAAAATTATCTTCAAAGATATTATCACCTAATATAACAGCGATTTTATGACCCTTTACAATATTTTTTGTTAAATTTAATGCCTCAGCAATTCCACCAGCACCTTCTTGGTAAACATAACTAAATTTTGCCCCAAATTCTTTTCCATCACCTAGTAATCTAATGAAATCTCCAACGCTTTCTCCACCTAAGACAATTACGATATCATATATTCCTGAATTAGTTAAAGTTTTTATTGCTTTATATATCATAGGTTCATTATATACCGCTAATAGATGCTTATTGGTAACTTTTGTTAATGGAGACAGACGAGATCCAGTTCCACCAGCTAATATTACTCCTTTAATTTTTCTCACTATTTTTACTTTATCTTTTAACAATTACTAATTATTTATAAATAATATATACGGATTTTTATTTAAAAATTAGATAGAAACAGATTAATTATAGAGTTATGGAAAATAATGTATTATTATTAAACTATAAGTTGAGGATTTTGAGTATTCTACTATTCAATTCATTATAATAAATTTTTAATTTACTAATTTTGCTTAAACTTAATGTATCTTTTTTATTTTTAATTAATGTAATCACTTTTACAATTGATACGTCTTGCAGTTTATTTTCATTTTCGATAATATTTTCTTGAAATAAGGCAGGAAAAAAATTAGGAAATTGATTGAAAAGCAATTTTAATTCATTTACTCCCAAATCTTTTATTAAAATATTCGGATTCTCTGCATTTTCTAAAAAATCTTGAACTATTTTTAGATTAAGTATATTTTCCAGTTTTTTTCACAAATAAATTCTTATTTAATATAATAAAAAGGAAAAGAATATTTTAAAATAATTTTTATTTTAAGTTTAAAGCTTTTCGTAGGAGTTCGATTATTTCCTTTATCCCCTTTTTCCCTAGATTTAAAAGATCTAGTAATTGTTGATGATCAAATGGATTTTTTTCTGCTGTTCCTTGAACCTCAATAAACTTTTCTTGTTCATTCATTATAATATTCATATCTACATCTACTCTTGAATCTTCTTCGTAATTTAGATCTAAGATTGGATTTCCATCTCTCATTCCTACAGATATCGCAGCAGTAATTATATAATCGGGAAATTTCTGAATTAGACCTTCGTTATATAAATATCTTATTGCATCAAACACTGCAACAAATCCTCCAGTTATAGATGCACATCTTGTCCCTCCATCTGCTTGGATTACATCACAATCCACTTTTATTGTTCTTTCTCCTAATTGTCTTAAATTAAAAGCCGCTCTTATACTTCTTCCTATTATTCTTTGGATTTCAATAGTTCTCCCTTTTAAAAACCCTCTTCTACTTTCTCGATTATTTCTGATTTGTGTTGCTCTCGGAAGCATATTATACTCAGCGGTTATCCAGCCAGAACCTGAATCTTGTAAAAATCTTGGAACAGATTCATCAATTGAAGCAGTTATGACTACTTTAGTATTTCCTTGGGAGATCAAAACCGATCCTTCTGGATACATTAGATAATTACGCTCTATTTGTAATTTACGTAGGTCATCATTTTTTCTTCCATCAATTCGTTTATCAAATAGTGACATTTAATATTACCAGAAATGTTCAATTATTTCTTATAAATAACCCTAATCTTATAATTTTTTACATATTAACAAGTGTATAAAAGGTAGTAAGGTACCAATTAATTAGAAAATTTGATTGAGTGTATATTTTATATGTATAATTAATTATTTATTTTCAAAAGATTTTGGAACAAAAGATCCTAAAATTTTATACCAGACAGTGATATCTTTCATTTTATTAAGAACTGATTTTATCTTTCTGTCATTTCTATGACCTTCAAAATCCAATAAAAAAATGTATTCCCAAAGTCCTTGCCGTCTTGGTCTCGATTCTATTTTCAACAGATTTATATTTTCTTCAGCAAATATTTTTAAAACTCCATATAATGCACCTGGAATATGTTTTGTAACAAAAATAATAGATGTTTTATAGATATCTGCTAATTCCTTACTTTCTTCCTTGGAAATGACTAAAAATCTTGTATAATTAGATGGATTATCTTCTATTCCTCTAGCAACTATTTCTAAATTATTAAGATTTGCTGCGATATCGCTTCCAATTGCAACATTTTTATTATCACCTAAATTCGTAATTTTTTTTACAGCTTGTGCTGTGGAATTTGTTTTAATAATTTCTGCATTAGGAATATTACTTCTAAGCCAATTTTTAGTTTGAAATATTGCTTGTGGGTGTGAATATACAGCATTGATTTTATTTATTTGAGTATCTTCAAAGCCTATTAAATTTTGAATTATTCTAATCTCGAATTCACTATAAATCTTTAAATTTTTTTCAATTAACAAATCTAAAGTTTCTCTTACAGTCCCTTGAAGACTATTTTCAATTGGAAGGACTCCATAATCCACTTTTTCAGTTTCTATTTGTTTAAAAATATCAACAATAGCATTAGTTTCAATAAATTCAGTTCCAGATTTAGGAAAAAATGTTAAAGCTGCTTTATGAGAATGAGTTCCTTCTGGACCTAAATAGCCTACTTTTATTATTTTTCCTTGAACTTCCTTACAAGCACTGATGATTTCTTTCCAAATTACTTTAATATTTTTCCTTAAAAGGAAAGATTTTTTTTGAACGTTCTTAATTACTGTTTTTTCTCTTTCAGGTTGATAAATATTTTTACCTAATTTTTCCTTTTTTTCTCCGATTAATTTTGAAATTTCAGCCCTTTTTTCTAATAATTCAACGACTTTATCGTCCAATTCGTCAATTAAGGCTCTTAATTTTTTTAAATCTTCCATAATTCTTCCCTTATATTATATTAATTGCTTTCCTGGAAATTTATTTATATTCACTTCTAAAGCTGCAACAGGAAATTCTAAATTGAAGTTTAAAATAACTTCTGGGTTAATTTCCCCAATTATACCAATGGATTCATCATTATATAAAATCTTTCCGACTCTTCCTTCAATATAAGTTGGACTATTTGTTGGTATCACCTTAATTTTTTCATTAATTCCTAGTGAAATCGTTAAATGATCTAATAAACTCCTAATCTCTGTGAAATTGGAGTTCTCATGGTATGAAGCAGCCGCCAGATGTAGTTCTTGTCTTGCACCAGTTTCTGTAGATAAATCAAGTTCAATTATTTCTCCTACTTCAAATATTTTAATTGGTTTTTCCTCAGATCTATTAAAGAGTAAATTTTCCATAAGTACAGGAAGTAAATGTGTCCGAGTAGTATCAAGTTCTTTAGATTTTGGATTTAAAATTTGTATATGGTCTTTTAAGTTATATTCTCTTTTCATAAAATTATAATGTCTTTCAGAATTTGTAAGCATAAAATTAACAACTTCTAAATATTGTGCCCCAATCATTATTTTTCTAATCTTATTGCAATAATCTTGAAATGGATGAAATTCTCCAATACAACCTTCTCGAATAGTTGTTGGTAGATTAAAATAACCATATCCTATAGCACACTCCTCTACAAAATCTACTTCATGCATAATATCCACTCTAAATGCTGGAACCCAGATATCAATCTTACCCTTTTCTCCAGAAGGTTTAGCGTTGAATCGGACTTTTTGAAAACATTTAATCATTTCAGTTTCACTTAGATTAACTCCTATATAATCATTAATGTATTTTTTTGATACTGTCCACTTCATTAACTTTAAATCGGGTGTTATAATTTGCCTTCCATCTTCATTATAATTTACTTTAACACTTTCTATTTTTGCGCCCATATCTGACAATGTTGTAGAAAGAATGTTTAGAGTATAATTAATCGCTCTAAAATCAGTTCCCGTTATATCAATAAATAAATTTTTAGTATCATCAGTTACCATTGTAAGAATCCCATTAATTATTGGAGGAAAGGATATAACTTCATTATTCTTATCGAATATTATTGGATATACTTCTTTACCTTCTAAGATATGTGCATATTTGATTCCTTTTGGATGTTCCTCTAAAATTTCAGCTGGAGTTAATTCAAAGTGTTCCAGTTGTAATGCACGAAATTTACAACTATCCGGTTTAACTGCTGTGTAAAGGTATGGAGGAACAATTTTATCTAAATCATGCACACCTATTGCAACTTTTTTCCTATCTCTACCAAGAGCCCAATGCAAGTCTTCTTGAATATTCATTAAAGTTGCAACTTCATCCTCATCTAAATCAATATTCCTAATGACACCCCCAACTATAAAGGGTCTAACTTTATTAACTACGGGATCTACATTGATTTCTAATGATCCCGGATTAACTTTATATATTGGAGCTCCCAATTCTAATTCATAATATCCCTTTAAAGTTCTGGCGATACCTTCAGGACTGGAAAAATCAGGTCTATTTGGGCTATATTCCACTTTTATTTTATTTTCTTTCTCATTTATGGATTCTAGATCTAAGCCAATCCATTGAAGATCATACTCAAGATCTTTTATGTTTAATTTTTTTCCTAGTAATCTTTCCAATCTTTCTACTTTCAATTCAAGTGTTGGCATTTTGATCCCTCCTTTTAATAGGATACCTCCCTTAACCATTTTAATGGATTTCTATATAGATCTCTAATATCTCCCCGCCTATATTTTAACATCGCTAATCTTTCTAATCCTAACCCCCAAGCCAAAACTCTTGTTGGATCTTTAATTCCCCACGGATAAGTGACTTCTGGCCTGAATATACCTGAACCTCCCATTTCAAGCCATTCACCAAATTTTTCAGAATATACTGCAATTTCTAAACTAGGTTCAGTATAAGGGAAGAAACTAGGACGTGTGATTATTTTAGGAAAACCCATTTTTCGATAAAACTCCGTTAATAATCCTCTTAAATCACATAAAGTTACGTTCTCATCAATTACAATCCCTTCAATTTGCATAAATTCAGCAAGATGAGAATGATCTAATCTTTCATTTCTGAAAACCTTATCAATCGAAAATACTTTTACTGGTGGTTTTTCATTTTCTCGATAAAATTGAGCTAGTCTTCTACAAGTTGTTGCTGTTGTGTGTGTTCTTAGAACAACTTTTTTTGCAATATCATAACTCCAATCATACCCCCATCCTATTGAACCACAATCTCCTCCATTTTCATGTGTTGCTTTTACCGCCTCAACTCGCTCTCTTTCAGGCAATTTAGATTGTTTAGGGTTATTAAGATAAAATGTATCTTGCATTTCTCTTGCTGGATGATCTTGAGGTTGAAATAATGCATCAAAATTGAAAAAAGCAGATTCAACAATAGGTCCTTTTATTTCGGTAAATCCCATAGAAAGAAAAATTTCTCTAATTTCATTGATTATATTAATTAACGGGTGAATCTTTCCCGCATGAATTCTTGGACCTGAAATCGAAACATTGAAAGGTTTTAAATCAATATTTTTCCATTCTCCTGAAGTAAGCATCTGCGAAGTAATCTTGCTAAATTCTTTTAATATTTCAATTTTCCGCACATCTATTTTTTTACCTTCTGGAGTTAAGAAAATTAATCTTTGAGTCCTTTTTTCTCGACGGATTAAATTTCTTTTATTCAAAGTCCCAATTAATTCTACTTCTTTCTTAGATAATTTACTTTTATCATTAAAAGGTTTTTTTTCAAATGTTTTAAGAAAAATCTCCAATTCTGTAGTTGGGAAATCATCTGCAATTATATACACTTTATTTTCACCTGTTGCTTTGCTAGTAGCAATCCATTTATTATGTCTTAAATTTTGAATTGCTCTATAAAAAGATTTATCATTTAATTCCGATTTGTCTTTTAATTCTGCTATAGATATTTCCTTAATTTTATTTTTAACTAAGTAATTTATTAGTTGTCTACTTGGAAGTCCTTTTTTAAGATAATTAAGTCCTTCATCAGTTAAATATAGATAATCGATAGATTTCTCTTTAAAACCTCCCAATTTAACCTTATCTAAATCATTTACGGCGGACATTAGAATAATATAGTCTATTTTAAGTTCTTTTGCTAATTCTGATGCATCACATTCTATATTTTTTTCTTGAAGTGTTTTTAAAATTTCTAAGACATTTTGTCTTAATTTAATTCCCAATTATAAAACCTTATTTTATTTATTTTTTTTCCTATATTTTTTTTAAATCTTTGATTTATTTAAATCTTTTGGTGAATATCTCTAAAATATTTAACTAAAATGCCATAAACTTAAATTAGATTATAAAATCACCTCTTTACGTTAAAATTTTTCATTATAGAAAATTTTATCCAAAAACTTTCATTTCAAAACTCCCAAGAGAACCTATCAAAGCATGCCTCTTGGGCTAAATAAAGAATAAAGAGGCTAGACTAAAAATTACTCCAATTATATCGATTCTTAAAAAATTATAACCCTTCTGACTAATCTTTTTCCAACTATTAATTTTTTTAATATTTTAAATCTAGCTAATTTAAAATTTAAAATAAGATATTATTTTTAAAATTACTTTTATTTAAGATTCTTTCTGATATTTGTAGAACTAATTTTTTTACCATTTTTATCTTTGAGTAGTGATATGATTATAAATATTAGAGGATTCATACCCTTTTCTTCTCTAATTTCATTTATTTTAATTGCATTGGGAAGTGTCTCTAAACTAAATACTAATGCTTCATAATTTTCATCTTCAATTGGAGGACCATAAGAATCATTTAATTCTATAATTTCAAGCCGGCTTAATTCAGTGAACGATTGAACAAAATTTTCAATATTTTGTTTTCTAATTGAATAATCTTGAATTATCTCTTTGTATTGCTTCTTTTGATTCATTTTTTCGGTAGTTAAACCAATTACCAGCTTTTCGGAAACCTTAAGTGCGGTTTCTATTAAATATTTGTGCCCTTCATGTAAATGATCAAAACATCCACCCATACCTACTCTGGAAAACATACTTCTTCAAAACTAAGATTTTTCTTTTTTTATTTTTACTGTGTAAATATCATTAATTTTCATAGAACCATCACATTTTGAACATTTTCCCGCTACTTTAAAAACAAAATCCCCTTCTTCATAATCTTGAACTTTTGTATAATCACAAAGATCACATCGAAGTACACATAGAGTTTGAGTTAATGGTTCTTTGGGCCTTTTCTTTACATTTAGAAAAAAAGATGCTATACACATTATAGAAACACCTACCCAGAATAGATAAGTCACCCCAAAGACATTTCCAAGGACAAGTATTATAACTCCTATAATTATAAGAATAAATATTAAAATACTCTTTATAATGGATTTTTTGCTTTTTTTCTTGTTTAAAAAATCTTCATCTTCTTCTTCAATCAATGAGTTCCACTTATGTTCTATATAAATTTATCAAAAAACCAAATTTTCTCTTCAAATAATAATTAATAATGAAAAAAAATAAATCTTTAGATTATTTCTTCTTAAATTAAATGAAATATCAAAGTTTTTATTTTTGATTTTTTTTAAAAATATAATTCTTAAGAGAAAAAATAAAGTCTGATTTATTATGATTTACCAGTTTGGTCAAACTCAAGGAACTGATCCGATTTCACTACTATTAAGTATTTTCTTTTATGTTATCTTCATTGTTTTTATGTTTTATGGAACCAAAATTCAGGGGTGGCGTGCTTCAAAGGAAATTGAAGTAGCTTTAGGTGAACTAAAAACGTGGAATAATGAGGGAAAGAGTCTTGTTATGAAAAAGATGCAAGAATTTAAAGACAAGAATTTATCTTCACAAGATTTAAAAGTAAAAATTGAAGATATTATGACGTTTGTAACGATCTCACCGACTAATTTGGATCCAGCTGGAATTATACCAAAATTGGACCATTTAATAAATGTTAGAGATGACCGATTCAAAGAAGAGATCAAGATCTTAGCCCCTAGCGCCGACTCTGTGACCTCTAGTAATCTTGAGAATCTTTTAGAGGCATCAATGGCTTTGGATTTCATTTATCGTCTTATTAGGCATTATTTGATCTTAGGAAAAAAAAGTAAAAGTATGTTGTTATTGATGCAGATTCAAATGCAATTATCATTAATTATGACAATGGCCAAGTCTTATTTACATGCAACTAGAGCATTTAAGGAAGGTAGTCCCATCGGGGATGCACTGGGACCATTAGTTGTAGCTAGTATGATTCGAGATATTTCAAATAGAGATGATGTTGAAGCTATTGAGATAGCTAAGGATACAATCTATCAACAAGTAGATTTTGAGGATAGAACAATTTTTTTAGTAAGAGCTAAAGGCCCAGGTGGAACTGTCGGAAAACCCGGAGAAGCTATTAAAATATTAGTAGAAAAGCATAAAAATGAGATATCAAGGATTATTATGATTGACGCAGGTTTAAAATTAGAAGGTGATCGAACGGGTTCAGTTGCAATAGGTGTTGGCGCAGCAATTGGTGGGATTGGAGTTGAAAAATTTAAAATTGAAGAATCAACTTCCGGAGTGAAAATACCTATTGATGCAGTAATTTGTAGAGAAAGCTTAGAAGACGCAATAACAACAATGAAACGACCTATTACCCGTTCTGTTCCCAAAATAATTGAGAGAATTAAGCAAGCCATCAGAACACGAACAGAAAAAGGCACAAAAATAATTATTGCGGGAATAGGAAATACAATTGGAATAGGAGTTTAACTATTTTTTTCAAAATTTTCTAATAATTCATTTCAAATATCATTTAATCAAATAAAATAAAAAAAAATATTAAAATAAGAGAATTTTTAATTTTAATAGAGTTGTGTATCTGTAGCAACAACACTATTTACCATTTCTTGTGCAGCCTTCGTTGCACGCATTATTTTTGCCATATTACCTACTAATTTAAATTTCCCAGCCATTAATCCTTGGATCGGATCAACTTTTTTAGTTAAAAGTAATATCCAATTATCCCATGTACCTGACCATATAAATTCAGCTTCTTGCTCTTCTCCAGGTTCTAAGACCCTCCCACCACGACATTTTCCGTGCCAAAGATCCACATATAACTTTAGTTCATGATCAAGGTTTCCAGCAGGTTCAGCTATGAAGACGAAATCACCTTCCCACCAGCTAGCTGCCTCTTCATAGGCTTTGTTATTATTTAATTCTTCAACATATTTTTCAACCCATTCTTTAGTTCCAAATAAAGGCATTTTACTTATTCCTCTAATTTTTTTTAATTAATATATTTAGTATTAGATACAAAAAAATGTTTTGTCTTTTAAATTTAAAAAAATCTTTCTTTCATATATTGAATACAATGTTGAAAAAATAGAACTAGAAATTACGTAATATATTCTTTAATTAGATTTTTTCTTTAGTCTCATAATAGATTAAAAAAAAATATTAAGCTTGTTTTATTACAATTATATGATTAAGAGAAAATATCAATTTAAATTATGGATTTGTTTTAATAATGGTGACCTCTAATAATAAAAAACAAATATATACTTTTAAAGAAGGTTCTAAAGAATTAAAGCTTCTTTTAGGAGGGAAAGGAGCAAACCTCGCTGAAATGACTAACTTAGGATTAAATATACCTCCAGGCTTCACTATCTCAACTGAAGCGTGTTTAGAATATTTTGAGAATCCAAAAATTATTGATGCTCTACGAGATGATATTTTAAAAAATATCAAGTTGTTAGAAGAACAAACAGGAAAGAGTTTTGGAAGTAATAAAAATCCTTTATTACTTAGTATAAGGAGCGGTGCACCTATGTCGATGCCGGGAATGATGGATACTGTATTAAATCTTGGATTAAATGATATTTCCGTGGCAGGTCTTGCAGCTACTACAGATAATCAGAGATTTGCATATGATTCATACAGGAGATTTATACAAATGTTTGGAGATGTTGTTATGGGAATTCATGCTGATAAATTCGAGAGAATTTTAGAGGGTTATAAAAGAAGAATAGGAAGACACGCACAAGATACTGATATCACTGTAGTTGATCTTCAAAAACTTATAAATGATTATAAACAACTTTATAAAACTGAAATTGAGAAAGATTTTCCTCAAAACCCTAAAGAACAGTTGTTTCTGGCAATAGAAGCAGTATTTAAATCTTGGAATAATAAACGTGCAATTACATACAGAAGAATTAATGATATACCGAATTATGGAACTGCTGTTAATGTACAAGCAATGGTTTTTGGAAATAAAGGTTTTAATTCAGCTACTGGAGTAGCATTTTCAAGAGATCCAGGAAATGGTGAAAAAATTAAATTTGGAGAGTATTTAACTAACGCACAGGGAGAAGATGTTGTAGCAGGAATAAGAACTCCAAAAAAATTAGAAAATATGAAAGAAGAATTTCCTGAGATATATAAAAATCTGATTAAAACGATGGAGAATCTTGAAAAGCATTATAGAGATATGCAAGATATCGAATTTACTATCGAAGATAAAATTTTATTCATTCTACAAACAAGAAATGGAAAAAGAACACCACTTGCAGCTGTAAAAATCGCAGTTGATTTATTCAAAGAAGGATTGATTTCAAAAGAAGAAGCAATAGAAAGAATTGATCCAAAAGGTTTATCAAATTTACTCTTTAAAAGTATTGATGAAAATTCTTATTTTCAGGTCTTAGCACATGGCATTGCTGCATCACCTGGAGCTGTATTCGGATTGGCAATTTTTGATGCAGATACTGCAGAAAAATTAGTACATGAAAGTAATAAAGATGTTATTTTGGTAAGACCTCAAACTAAACCTGAGGATATTCATGGTCTTTATGCGTCAAAAGGTGTTTTAACTCAATTTGGTGGTAAAACATCTCATGCTGCTGTTGTGGCTCGTGGAATGGGAAAACCTGCCATTGTAGGTGCTTCTGAAATCCATATTGATGTTGATAATCGAGAATTTACTGTTGGAGATGTTGTTATTAGAGAAGGTGAAGTGATTACAATTGATGGTACAAAAGGATTAGTGATAGCAGGAAAAGTTCCTTTAGTGGAACCAGAGATTAGGGGAGAATTTAAAGAATTATTAGAAATGGTAAATGAAATAAAATTTCTTGGTGTTAAAGCAAATGCAGATACTCCTACTGACGCTCAAAAAGCTATAGAATTTGGTGCGGAGGGAATTGGTCTCTGTCGTACAGAACATATGTTTATGGCACAAGATAGATTACCTGTAGTCCAAAAGATGATTTTAGCTAGAAACCAAGAAGATAGACAAGATGCATTAAATAAATTACTTCCAATGCAAAGATCTGATTTCTATGAAATTTTTAAAGTTATGGAAGGAAAACCTGTTACGATAAGATTACTTGATCCACCATTACATGAATTTCTTCCGGATTTAAATGAAATTCTACTAGAAAATATGACGCTTAAGATTACAAATAATTTAACACGTCAATTACTCAACCTCACTCCATTAGATGAGGAAATTACAGAAAGAAATAAAATGGTTTCCTTAATTCGTTCAATTTCTGAAGTAAATCCAATGATGGGTTTAAGAGGTTGTCGTTTAGGAATTACTTGGCCAGAAATTAATGAGATGCAAGTTAAAGCAATATTTCAAGCGGCATGCCAATTAAAGAAAGAAGGAGTCGACGTTAGACCAGAAGTTATGATTCCTTTAGTAGGAGTTGTGGAGGAATTGCTTGAGGTTAAAACTCAGCTTCAAAAAGTTGCTGAAAAAATTTTAAAAGAAAATGAATGTGATCTTAAATATAAATTCGGAACAATGATTGAAGTACCTCGAGCTGCATTAATTGCCGGAGAAATTGCAAAACATGCTGATTTTTTTTCATTTGGCACAAATGATATGACTCAAATGACTTTTGGTTATTCTCGGGATGATGCAGAAGGTAAATTTATTCCAGTCTACTTAAGTAAAGGAATATTAAAAAAGAATCCATTTGAAGTCTTAGATAGAGAAGGTGTAGGAAAACTCTTAAAAATGGCAGTAAAAGATGGAAAAACAGCAAATCCTGATTTAGAATGCGGAATTTGTGGAGAACATGGTGGAGAACCATCATCTATAGAATTCTCTCACGAAATTGGGTTAGATTATGTTTCTTGTTCACCTTATAGAATTCCCATTGCACGTGTCGCAGCTGCACAAGCTGAATTAAAATATCAAAGGAAAAAATCTTAGAAATTTTTCCTTCTTCCTTTTAAATATCTAATTTCTATTAATGCTGGTGAGACTTTTTTGATTGATATCCTAGTAATTGGAGATACACACATTCCTAAAAGAGCCGTGAGCTTACATCCATTATTGATTAAAGAACTAAATAATCTATCTACAGAAAAACTATTTGATTTTGTAGTATTTACGGGAGATGTAGTTAAATCACCAGAAACTATAAGATATTTTAAAAATCTAGCCGAAGAAAAATTCTTGATAGTTCAGGGCAATATGGACTATTATTATGGAAATATTGAAGCTCCTTTATATGATTCTTTCTCTATTAGATTAAAAAACGACTCTTATTTAAATATAGGAATAACACATGGGGCAGAAATTCATCCACGTGGAGATAAAGATGAATTATTAAAAATTGCTAAAGAAAATGACGTTAACCTTCTAATTTTTGCACATACACATTTTGCAGAAATTTTTCTTTCTTCAGATGGTATTCTATTACTTAATCCTGGGAGCTTTACGGGTGCTTGGAGTTTCGTAGCATCTAGAACTCCATCCTTTGTAATTATTAAAGTATATATTGAAGAAAATGAAATTAAGGTTATTTTGTATGAACTAAAAAATGATCGAATAATTACAACGATTGAGAGTTTTTATTTTAAACATCAACAATTTTTAAAATCTTAAATATTTACTTTTACTAATTTTTTTACAGAATTAATACTAAAAGAAAAATAAAATTAATTTTCTACTGGGATTTTATCTAAAACTAATATTTTTGAAATTTTTAATAATTTTCTAAGATTTCTGCCACCTTTCTTAACTTTTAGCTTCCGTTTGCCAAATCTATTTTTTTTAGTCACCATATGCACAGTTGAGTAAGTCCCATTTGAAAAATACATTAAATCTTCAGGATCTGCCATTAATTCTAAATCAAAATTTTCTAATCTACCTCTATTTAATTTATAATCTCCATCTTTTGCTGTTAAATTTAACCAAAAGTAGTATTCTTCTTCTATTTGAAGTCCCAAATTAACGTTTCCTTCAAAAGAATTAAGTACTTTAATATTTTTAGGATTTTTTCTTTTGTCTTCTATTATTGCGTTGATAACTCCACTAAATGTTATAAATAAATTTTTTTTTTCAAATTCTTCCATTTTTTTTTACCTTAAATTTCTGCATTTTTTAGAATTTTCTAATTACAATATAAAATCTATTAATCCATAATTATCATAAATAATTAAATATTATTTGTTTTAAAATTAAATAAAATAAATTAAGAGGTAAATTAAAAATGTGGTATTTTTTCAGTCCAAATATTGTCTACGGAGAAGATGCTCTTGATTTCTTAGAAAAGATTCCTGGAAATAAATGTTTTATTGTAACTGATGAAGTTCTTGTCAACCTAGGGTATTTAGATATATTAACTGAAAAGCTAACTAAATTTGGAAAGGAATTTAAAGTATTTAGCGAAGTAGAATCAGATCCTCATGAAGAAACCGTTTTAAAAGCGAGAGAACATTGTATATTTTACAAACCAGACATCGTAATTGGATTTGGAGGTGGCTCTCCAATGGATACGGCAAAAGCTGTCAGAGCATTATATGAATTTCAAAACATGGTTGTTGATGATCTGCATCCATTTAATGACGAGTTATTTAAATTAGGTCAAAAAACAAAAATGGTTGCAATCCCAACAACAAGTGGAACTGGTGCAGAAACTACATGGTCTGTGATTATTAATCGTTTTGAAGATAACTATTGGAGAAAATTAGAACAAGCTCATAAGGCATTAGCTCCCGATATTGCTATTGTGGATCCAATATTTACGGTTGGAATGCCCCCAAAATTAACTGCAGGAACTGGTTTTGACGCTGTTGCTCATTCACTTGAAGGTCTATTTTCTGTATGGCGTAATGATTTCAGTGACGCAATGAGTTATAAAGCATTAGAACTTGCTTTTGAATATCTCCCTAAAGCATATAAAAATCCAAATGATATGGAAGCAAGAGATAAAATGCATCAAGCAGCTACGATGGCTGGCTTAGCATTTGGAAATTCTCAAGCCAATCTAGGTCATAGCATGGGTCATGCATGGGGTGCAGTATTTCATACTCATCATGGTTTAGCAGTTGGACTTTTCTTGCCTTATATCATGCAATATTGTATAAATAATCCAGATGAAAATGATAAAACAGCGGCAATCTTAGGAAAAAACGCAAAATTATTGAATTTTGCAAAATGGGATACCAATGATAAAGAAGCTGCAAATGTTCTTGTCAAGAAAGTTAAAGAATTACAGAAATTGGTTGATTTTCCTCAATCTTTAAAAGAGTTAGATATTCCAAAAGAAGATTTTGATAAAAACTTAGATCATCTTGTAAGTTTATGTTTTCAGTCAAGTAGTTCCGTAATGTCTCCTAGATCAGCGGATGGAGAAGCATTTCGAAATTTATATAGATATGCTTATGAAGGTAAAGATATTGATTTTTAAATAAATATTAAGGTGTATTAAAATAAAAGGATTTAGAGGTAAGTTATTAAAGGTTAATCTTACAACAAAAGAAATTACTACTGAACCATTAAATGAAGAAATCGCGAAAAATTTTTTAGGAGGTTCTGGCTATGCGTGTCGTTATTTATATGATTTAGTTGAAAAGGATACAGACGCACTTTCACCTGAAAGCATTTTGATGATAATGACAGGTCCTCTTTTGGGGACATTTGCTCCTAATACTGGAAGATGGGTAGTTTGTGCGAAATCACCTTATACAGGAATTTGGGGTGAAGCAAATTGTGGTAGCTTTTTTGGAGCTGAGGTTAAAAAAGCGGGGTATGACGGCTTAATAATTGCAGGCGCCTCAGATAAGCCTGTTTATCTTGAAATTATTGACGATAAGGTCGAAATTAAGGATGCAGACTTTTTATGGGGAAAGGGTACATATGAAACAACTGAAAAACTCAAAGAAATTTTGGGAGATAAAAAAGCCTATGTTGCATGTATAGGACAAGCCGGTGAAAATCTCGTAAAATTTGCAAATATCATATCTGAAGAAAGAGCAGCTGGAAGAACAGGAATGGGTACAATAATGGGTTCCAAGAAATTAAAAGCAATTATTGTCAAAGGAAGTAATATAAAAGTTGATGTAGCGAATCCTGATAAATTAAAAGAAGCAATAAATATTACGAAAGAAAGTGTAAAAAATGCATTTTTTTCAACTTTAATGAATGATTTAGGAACATCCAGTGGTGTAGATATGTATAATGCAACAGGTGAATTGCCCATTAAATATTGGACTCAATCAAATTGGGATGGTGCATTTAACATATCTGGATCAACCATGGCTGAAAAGATGTTAGTGGGTCAAAGATTTTGTCATTCATGTGTTATTGGGTGTGGAAGGAAAATTGCTATTAAAGAAGGGAAATATCAAACAGAGGAATGTGAAGGTCCCGAGTATGAAACGATTGCCGGATATGGATCAATGCTTTTGAATGATAATATAGAGTCAATTGCTCATTTAAATAAAAAATGCACTGATTATGGGATTGATACTATTAGTTCAAGTAGTGTGATTGCTTGTCTATTTTATCATTATGATCTTGGTAATATTAAAGTAGAAAATCTTGACGGATTAAAACCAGAATGGGGAAATATTGATGTTGCTGAAGAATTATTAGATAAAATAGTATATAGACAAGGAATTGGTGATCTTTTAGCTGAGGGTTCAGATGCAATTGCAAAAAAATTTAATATCTCACAAGATGAAATCGCTACAGTTAATGGATTAGAAGTTACATATCATGATCTTCGTTCTTGTTATGGAATGGCAATAGCATATGGAATTGGACCAAGAGGTCCCTCCCACAATGCGTGCGACACCTATATGGTTTTAATGGGTCTTCCATTTCAAGAAATTGGCATTCAAAATATTGACAAATTCTTGGATAATAAAGAAATGGCTGAAGTATGTGCTTTAAATCAAGATTATCGCGCACTCTATAGTTCAATGATAATGTGCTCTTTTGCTAACCCCCCACCATCCCAAAACGCTGCTTTAATTGAAAATACAACTGGATTAACATTTGGAATTAAAGAAGTTAAATTATATGGTGAAAGAATTCTCAATATGAAAAGAATGTTCAATATTAAAATGGGTTTAACATCAACGGATGATAGATTGCCTGATATATTGTTAAGACCATTTAATGATGGTGGTGCGGCAGGTAAAACGCCAAATTTTAAACAATTGAAGAATTTATTTTATGATTATCGTGACTGGGATCCTAATACTGGAAAACCCAATGAATCTAAATTAAAATCATTAGGCTTGGATAAACTGTAATTTATAATAATTTCTTTTTTTTTTTATATCTCAAAAATAAAGTAATTGATTCAGAATTTATTAAGTGATTTTGAGAAGATTACAATCGAAAATACTTAAAATGGAAGTTAAAGTTACATGAAATTACTCATTTTTTTGAATTTCTCGATATTCCTTAGTTATCAAAAATCTAATAATTTCAGTGTTATTTTTTATTCCATGATACTCTTTAATGTCTTCTAACTTTTGAAATATTTCACTTTCGATTGGAACATGTAATTCTTTATTTTTCTCAACAACCATTAGGTATATTTTAATAATATTATTTAATAATTTTTTTGATTATCCATATAAAATCCACAAATTGGAAATTAAATTGATAACTTTATATCAAAAAGTTATTGATTATCCATATCTTATCCAAAAATTGGATAATAAATGAATAACTTTATATAACCTTAAATTGAATAATTATTCATAAAGCAGATAAATATCATTCAGATTAATTAAGTTTCATCACAAAAACTTTTGATGGAACAAAAAAAATGATACAACAGGGAGAATTTCCGTTTATTCATATTTTTTAATAAATAAGTGGAGAAAGAATGTGATCATAATTGACGTTCTAGTATCAATATTTATTGTATATCTGGTAGTATTTATTATATATTTACTTGGAAATAAAAAAAAAAGGAATAGTGATACTTATCTATGCGGCGAAAGAACAACTGCAATTAAGGTGAAATATAAAGTCCGATGGATTTTTTATGCTAGTCTCTTTATTGCATTTGATGCAACAATAGTTCTTGTCGCTATTACCTCCCTTTCGCTTAATATTGTTACTATAATTTTTTTAGTTTTAATCACACTCTCTTTACTCTTTATCCCAAAGGAGGAAGAGAGAGATGAATAAAATCGCAATGATATTGATATGGGTTCTATTATCTTTTATATTCGCCCTTTTCTATGAATGGTTTGACAGGAAGGTATATGCACGTTTTCAAAATAGGGTTGGACCACAAATAACAGGTTATAAAGGAATATTGCAACCTTTGGCTGATTTTATTAAATTATTGAAGAAAGAGAGCATATTTCCAGTAGGAAGTAATACTTTTTTGATAATATTCTCTGCAATATCATCAGTTGCACTTATATTTTTTATATTGCTTTTTATTCCTCTTTATGATTTTAATGCTCCACTTTCGTTTAATGGAGATTTGATATTACTATTCGGGATCGGAGTACTCATCGATATTTTAATTATCATAACTGGTTATTCCGTTGCTTGTCCCTATTCAAATGCAGGTGCAGCGCGAGAGGCTGAAATGATAATTTCCATTGAAATACCTTTCGGGGTATCATTAGCAACAATAATTGCTATATCCAAATCAATAAGTATAAAAGAAAATTTAATATTTCAATCCTTAGGCGTTCCTCTGATAATATTCGCCCCTTTGGGTTTTATTGCATACATACTCAGTAGCATGGCAAAAGTAGAGAAAGTCCCTTTTGATGCTCCAAATGCTGAGTCAGAAATTGTAGCAGGATGGTCAACTGAAATCAGTGGGAGAACTTTAGCATTGTTCAGACTTTCCTCAGACCTTGATCTGTTTTTCTTGGCTTCTTTTGGAGCAGTCATTTTCCTAGGTGGTCCAACACTCCCTTATTTTAATCTTCCCGAATTATTGTTTTTTAATCAGATTTTGAATTTCATAATATTATTTATTAAAACATTAGGAATAATTTTTCTAATTACGATGATAAGAAGCCTTACGGCAAGATATCGTATTGATCAAGTAATTAAATTCTTTTGGAAAATTATTATTCCATTAGCGATGCTGAACTTAATTGCAATCATTATGTTTGGTTTGGGGTGATACAATATGGAAATTTATATCATGTCACTAATCTTTTTTATTTTGATAATAATAATCACATTAGCAATCTATTATGTAGATAAATTAATGGATGCCGTTATTTTTTTTACACTATTCAATATACTAATAGGAATATTTTACATATTGTTGGGTTATACTCTCTTGGGTATATTTCAGATAACAGTATATTCTGTTTCAATGGCAACTTTATTGTTTTATGTTATAAGTTTAATGGGAGGGGAAAATAATAAAGAAGAGTAAAATCTTTTTATGTGTATTTTTGTTCTTATCAGTGGTAATTGCTATTCTTTATGCCGTCGAATTTGGGAATATTCAAAGCAATTATGTTAATAACGCTAGTGATATATTAATAGGAGACAATGATGAATCATTTAATGTAATGATAAGTAAATTTGTTTGGGAATATAGAGGGCTGGAGATTATCATAATAGCATTTATATTACTTGGTATATATGCGGGTATTTCAGCACAAATAAGGAAAGTCAATAATAAGGGGTGATATAAAAATCGATATAATAGTGCTTATGTTCTTTTTAATAATTATTGAGTTTTTCATAGGTTTAGTAATTGCTGCTAGTAGTAAAAATGTAATTAAGATAATAATTGGGGTGGAAATTTTAATAAATATAGCAAATGCATTTTTAGTCTTTTTTTCTGTTTATTTTTCGGGGGGCAGTTTAAACCCTCTCGTTGTAACTATCGTTATGATCTCAACAATAATTGCAGCAATCGTTGCTGCATTTCTTCTAATTATTATTTATATGATGCAAGAAAAATTTGATACACTTGATGCTGAAAAAATTAGTGAGCTTCGGTGGTGAGATATGTATAAAGACGCGTGGCTAATATGTTTAACTCCAATAATCGGTTCATTCATTGTATATGGAATCGCAAAGTGGAAGAAATCATATACCGGCTATTTCTCGTTAGGTATATCGATAATTAATTTATTTTTATCGTTGAAAATTTTATATGATATAACAATATCTACTCCATCGCTTCCCTACCAAGATGTATTCAGAATTTATTTGATAATTATTATTGCCTTTATTTCAATTTTGTTTTTTTTCTATAGTTTGGAACATATACATGAAGATATCAACTTAGGTCAATATTGGTTCTGGATAAATTTCTACTTAGGTTCTATTTTTATTTTATTGCTATCAAATATCGGTATTGAAATGGTATTAGCAATTTTAATGGTCTATTTCTCTAATTTGGGATTAATTTCGTTTCAGTATAAAAAAAGTGATGCAATTCCAGTTATTAGAATTGATATTGAAGACAAATATAATCGCCACTGCGGAATTAAAGCTATAATAACTACTATAATCGCTATTAGTTTTATGGAGGTTATAATAATTTTACTTGAATTTGCAACAAAGAATTCTTTATTTCGTTTTACTTTTGAGTCATTCTATTTTCAATTACTTATAGGGGGTTTTATGATAGCTTACCCTTTTTATTTTGCAATAGAAATTTTTCCTTATGTCATATCATCGAAATCTCTTATGAAAGATATATATAAGATTTTAGAAAATCAAGTGATCCTAAATCCTTTTTATCGTTTTTTTCTCCAAAGTATTAACAAATTAGGTAATTTAATGGAAAGCTTTCATTTATCAATTGATAAGCTTTATCATAGTATTCCCCATGGGATTAACAAGTTAGGAAGTGCAATGAAAAGTTTTCATCAATATATCGATAAATTTTATCATCTCATCCCCCGTGGGATTAACAAGTTGGGTACCATCATGAGAAAATTCCATACATCACTTGATAAGCTTTACAGCATATTTGGATGTAGTGTTGGAAAGTTTGGTGGTATTATAAGGAAATTTCACTCTGGAAAAATTAATTTAAATTTAGTTTATTTTGTTGTTTGTATGTTTTTATCCCTTTTTTTTATATATATAATAATAATGGTGAGGTAAAAAAAAATGTCAGAATTAATGTTAGAATTAAATATCTATCTATTTCCTATAACTCTACCGCTAATCGCAGCTGTAATAGTTTTAATTACTGGAAAGTGCCAAGAAAGTAAAAAGATATTGGGA
Source organism: Promethearchaeia archaeon (assembly GCA_029856045.1). Classification (GTDB taxonomy): domain Archaea; phylum Asgardarchaeota; class Lokiarchaeia; order Sigyniarchaeales; family SOKP01; genus 6H3-1. The sequence goes on from JAHQWG010000009.1 coordinate 51,933, forward strand.
GGAATCAGTACAGTTAGTTCTCTTATAGTTATATATTTTTCTTTCTTAAATTTAATCAAGTCTCAAACCGCTCCTATTCTTCTCAACTTTAATACTGGAGGAACAATTATTGCAATTGATAGTCTTTCTGCGTTGATATCGCTTATCTCATCCATTCTTGGAATGATAGTAGCTCTTTATAGCATTGGCTACCTAGAGGAGGAAAGAATAACCGAATTCTATTTTCTACTCTTATTAATGATTTCAGCGTTAAATGGTGTTGCTTACTCCGGTGATCTCGTAACTCTTTACGTATTCTCTGAATTTCTTGCAATAACCGCTTATGTTCTGGTTGCATTTTATAGAAATAAGGAGGCTATTGAAGCGTCATTTAAGTATATAATAATGGGTTCAATCGGTGCAGCCTTTGCATTGTTTGGAATAGCATATGTCTACATCATTTCAGGCACTACTGACTTAGCACAATTACATGGTGTATTAAATAATCAACCCTCTGCGATTTATTATTTCCTTCTTATCATGTTCGTGTTTGGATTTGGTGTGAAGTCAGCAATCTTTCCGCTCCATACATGGTTACCAGATGCACATTCAGCAGCTCCATCGGGAGTAAGTGCGATGCTTTCAGGAATTGTTATTGAAGTAGAATTGTACGCATTACTAAAGATATTAGCTTCTCTCTTTTACAATGGAACTACTTTACCTTTTGATGATATAACAATAGTTTTTTTGTTTATAATAGCTGCTTTAACTATTACAATACCAAATCTAACGGCATTAGTACAAGAAGATATCAAAAGAATGTTAGCTTATTCCAGTGTCTATAATGTGGGTTTGATGTTAGTAGGTATAGCAGTGGGTACTCAAATGGCTTTATCAGCAACAATATTTCATATTCTAAATCATGAAATAGCAAAAGCATCTATGTTTATCTGTGCTGGAGCATTTATCAAAGAGGCAAAAACAAGGGAAATAGACAAAATGAGGGGGATAGGAACTATAATGAAAATTACAGGAACGATATTTACCATAACTGCATTCTATATAGCATGTTTTCCACCATTAGGAATGTTTTGGAGTAAATTATTTCTAATAGAGGTTACAATTGAATCTTCACAACAGGTTGGTTGGTTGGGAATTGTGCTTGCTGTTTTAATTGTGTTGAACAGTGTAATTTCTATAGGCTACTACTATGGTGTTCTCGTAAAAAAAATAGTATTTATTCCTAAAAATGAAATCTTAAAAGATATTCGTGAAGTTTCAGAAAAAAGTAAGATCATATTAACATCTGAGATAATACTTCTTGCAATTATGCTACTGATAAGCATCTTTTCAATTTTTATATTTGATATAATTAAAGCTTGTGTAATTTCTTTCTTATCAATTTATAGTTGAGGTGTTATATTCATATGTCTGAAGGAATTGATTCTTTAAAACAACTTGAGGAGGTTTCTTTAGAGCATAAGGCAGATAAAAATATCTATTTTTTCAAAATTGATAAAAAAAAATATCTCAATACCGCAAGATACCTAAGGGAACATGAATTCAGAAGGTTATTAACTGTAGGTGCGGTGGACTGGATAAAAGATAATTTATTTGAGGTATATTTTATCTTACATAATATGAACAAGAATGTTTATGTTAAAATTTCTACGTGCTTACCACGAATAAATAAAGTTAAAATTGAAAGTATATCAAAAATATGGTTTAATGCTGCGTTGCACGAAAGGGAAATATGGGAAATGTTCGGTATAATCTTTGATGGGAATAAAATGTTAAAACCATTGTTTTTAGAAAATTGGATAGGACCACCTCCATTTAGAAAGGATTTTGATTGGAGGAAATACGTAAAAGAAAATTTCAATATAACAATGCCAGAATTTAGAAGAGATAAAGCAAAATGATCAAGAATACACTTAATATTATAAAAACAGGATTAAAACTATTAATAAGAAAACCCATTACATATAAATTTCCTCCTGAGATGCCAGTCTCAAAAAAATTTAGGGGACGGCATAAATTTCATCCAAAAAAGTGTATATCTTGTGGAATATGTTCCAAAATATGCCCTAATGGAGCGCTTGAGAT
>JAHQWG010000010.1 GCA_029856045.1 Promethearchaeia archaeon
GATCTTCTCTCTTCTCCAATTTTTTTAAGATAACTGCCAGTCATCATAAGCGAATAAAAGGAAATAAATGCAGCAATAGGTAGATACAACATTCCAACTAATATTAATAGCACCTGCTTTAAAGTGAAATAAATCGTTTCATTTTTAGTAAATAATTTCTTGCCTGCTTCCAGTTCCTTGTTATAATTGAAAAAATAGGTTATGATATATAATCCTCGGCAAATTACTAGTAGCAGCAAATTTGTTGTTAGAATCTGTTCAAGTTCGATATAACCTAAATCAGATAACAAAAGAAATAACATTATAATTGGATTAATCATAAATAATAATTCGAGATATCTAATTATAAAGTTATCGGGAAATTACTTTTTTAAATCCAATTTATTTCTTATCTTATTTTGAAATTGGTGAAGTCTTATCGAAATTAAGAGTATTACTCCACATTCTTTTAAGAGGATAAACTCCCCTAATTAATGTGTAAAAGAATATAACAACAAACAGAATGGATATTAAGCTGGGAGTGAATCCACCTACTACATTAAATAGAGTGGATGATAGATCAATAGATATAAGGGAATATATTACTGAGATCACCGCCCAAGCTAATGAAATGAGTGAAATAAATGTAGCAGTTGTTTTACCAATATCGATATGTATTGGTCCAAGATCTAAGTGAAAATGTTTGGGTTGGACAGTTATCGCTAAAACTGTGTGACTTATAATTTTTTCTTCAAAATCAATGAGTACATGCAAAAATCTTGTGTCAATATGTTTTTTATCTTTATTCTTGATTTCTTCTTTGTCTGACTTTATAGGTAGAACTGAAAAAATCATAAGAGGTGGATTTACGGCTTCTTTTTTGACGAGAAGCTTAGCAATAAGAGGATGGACTTCGAAACCTTCTCCTTCTACTCTAACATCTAATACTGGGGGTTCTTTTTTAGTAGTTTCTATTGTAAATTTCGTTCTAACTATTGTTTTACCCTCCTCATCTTCTATTATTAATTCTTCATGGGAAAAATATATATAAAATAAATAACTACATTGTTCCATCATTACGGAGTAGTATTGGAGCCCCATATTGATATCATATCTGATTAATTGGGGAGTTGCTACACTTTGATCTTCTAAAGGTGCATACGCTAACAAATCTTCAATTTCATCTGCTTCAGCATCTATTTTAATGTCATCTCGTTTAAATGATGCTCTTTCTGGTATAGAAGGTGCCATCACTGAAGCAAATTTAGGAACTTCTTGTTTGCGAACTTCTTCAGTTTTAGTTGAGCTTGCTGGGGGTGATATTGTTGAAGGCATTGCTTTTTTCCTTAGTTTTTTCTTCTCCTCCTCATAAATTTCTTCTTTAAACATATCTTTTTCTATTGGAGGAGGACCACCACCTGCAAAATGGATTTCAATTATATCAAACGTATCTCCATACTTTTCCTTCAATTCTTTAATTGGCAGCATATAATCTTCTGGTGAAAGTATAGTTCCATATTTCTCTGTTATAGATACATCTTGTGGTTGAATATTAAATTTTTTTGATAATTCGGGTAAAATATCAGTTATAGTCGAAGTAGGCAAAACTGGGAATGGCACAAGTTCGGGCTCTGGCAATAACTTATTTTCAAAATATATTACGAGATATTTTTCTTCTTCTAATTCAAATTTCTTAATTCGCAATTCAAAAACATTTCCGTATTCACTTATTATATCTTCAAATAGTTTATCACCAATATCCTCGAATAAAATCCACTGAGCCGTAGATTGATCTTTTACATAAAGTTTAAAAGATCTATTATCTATGCCTATATCTGCTGTGAATTTCTGTAGAATCATATTAAAAGGTATCTTATGAGGGAAAATCTCTCTCAATAATTTATGCCGTTTAGTATTTTCATCAATTATATTAATATTAAACCTAATTCCAAATACAAACTCATCATTTTTTGTCAAATTCAGTTTCTTTATTTTACTTTTTTCAGAGATTGGTTTCCAGTTTTTTAAATTTAAAAGAAAAAGATCATTGCGTTTTACTGGTAAGTCTATCAATAAAGTATAGAGATCATCTAGGATTTTTTTTATTTTTGTCGATTTTCTATAAAGACCGATAAATTTAAAAAAAAAAAGATCAACAGAAAATATTTTGGTAGATTTATCATAGCAGATTTTATCTTTATCTTCAATCTCTATTGAAAAATCATTCATTAATTCAATTTTACTAATCATTTCAATACTCTCTCATTGATTTAAATTTAACTTATATAATAAATTATTTTATTAATATAATTTTATAAAAATTTAATGGAAATATATAATTTGAATTAGATTAATTAAGTCTAAAAAATAAAGTGGTTGGTTATGGATCAAAATATTGCAGAAAAACGAAAACAAAAAAATTTTATTATCTTGAGTACAATTATCGCGGCAATAATAATTGTAATTATATTAGTAATATTCGCTTCGGTTTTATTCCAACCTCCTCCTAATGGTGGTGGAGGATGATGCTAAAAAATCTAAGATTTAATATATTCCCAGGACACATATGATGAATACTTAAAAACTATAGAAGTATTCGGATGGGAGCGTACCTCTTTAATCTCTTGGGAATAAACTGAAAATAGAAAATGAAATAAAAAAATTTAATTATTAAATATATAAATAAATTTATATGTATAAATAATTATATCATACATAATGCCAACTATTCCCCTTCGCATTGATGATGTGGATCTAAAAAAAATTGATAATCTTATAAAGAAAGGAAGGTATAAAAATCGGAGTCAAGCGATTAAGAAGCTACTTCTTGATAAGCTTCAGCAAGAAACTCTACCTTTTGAATGGCAAAAAGATTCAGATGAAGAATCAAGAATAAAAATTGTTAGTAAATTGATTTCAATGGAGAATTTTTCATTTTCTTCTAATTCAACTAAATCTTCTGAGGATCTGATTGGAGAAGAAAGAGAAAGATATTGAATCTGGTGCATCAGTTATATGATAATTTATTTAGATACAAATATTATATTGTCACATTTTGATAAAACAGATCATTTTCATCTTCAAAACAAAAATCTACTCGATCAGAATGATATCACATATGTAACTGGATTCATTACTCTTGTAGAATTCGAATGTGTTATGGCAAGATTATGGAAAAATAATCAAATTCAATTTTCTAACGAATTAAATAAATTGATACATAAATTGCCTGAACATGATCAAATAAAAACAATTACTGAAACCTGTTTTGGAAGATTAAATTTATCTATTTTACCTGCTAGTGGGTTAGAAAAAATTATAATCAATAAAAAAGAATATCTTGTTGAAAATAGTTTTACTTTAGCATATGAATTAGGATCATCCATACATTTAAGAACACTTGATCTAATCCAAATAGCTTCGGCAATGAAAATTAAGCATTTTACAAATTTTAATGTGGATTATTTTTTAACAAATGATAAAAATATTCTAAATAATGCCCAAACTTTGAGAAAAAATACGAATATAATCCCCATTTCAAGCATAGAACTAATATCAATTCTTAAGATATAAAACTGGCACTTGGATTATTCACTAATCTTTTTTTAAGATCTTCTAATCAATTAAAAAATAAAAAAAGGAGTAAATATTTAAAAATTGCTTTTAAGGTTTTTTCTCTCTAAAAGCTTTAACTAAAGGCACTTCTTTTCCTGATAATAGTTCTAACATTGCTCCGCCACCTGTAGAAATGAAGGAAACTTTATCACCATAGCCAAACATTTCAGCAGCTAATCCCATTTCACCCCCACCAATCACGGTTAGAGCGTTGTTTTGCTCTGAAGCTTCAGCCATTGCTTTTACCATCGCTTTTGTTCCATCTCTAAACACTTCATCTTCAAAAATTCCGGGAGGACCATTAGCAATAATGGTTTTGCATTTCACAATTATATCAGAAAATTCTTTTACTGTTTTTGGACCAATATCACCAGTAATTGTGTTGTATTTACCGGCTTCTTCCGTTGAGATACTTTTTATACCCCCATTCTCCTTAATTACCAAATCTTTTGGAAGTATTATCTTATCCTTAAATTTATTGTAGGTAGCAATAATGTCATCTTTGTTTGCTTCTAAATCCTTAGAGATAATATCTTTATTCTTAGAGCCCATATTCATTCCAATCGCTTCCATTATAAGAATTGCTGTTAAACCACTGCATAATGCATAATCTAGTCTGTCATTTTCAAAGTTGTATTTCATTGCTTTATATTTTCCAATTGCTTTAGCGCCTCCAATTAACATTGCAACTGGTTTTTCTGGATTTTGCATAAGCTTAGCCATATATTGAAATTCTTTTAGTATCAATGGACCGGCTAGTAATGTTTTAAATCCAACAATACTTGGTTGTGCTCGATGTGCTACGCCGAAGCCATCTTCGATAAAGTAATCGAATAATGGGGATAATACTTGTACCATTTCAGTTTTTTCAGCTTCGGCAAAATCCTTAAAGCTTTTATTTTCGGTATCCCATTTTCGGATGTTATCTAGAACTAATATCTCGCCAATTTTCAAGTCTTTTATTGCTTGAACGGCCTTAGGACCAAAAATATCATCCACGAATTTAACAGGCCTATCAATTCTCTTTCTAATTTGCTCTGCGTGAATATCGAGAGAAGTAAAGTCCTTACCGCCCGGCCTTCCTTGGTGTGCCATTAATACTATTGCAGAATCTTTTAATTCCATTAAAGTTGGAATAATAGCTTTTATCCTTGGTGATTCTCCTCTGATTTTTGGAGTATAACCGCTTGTATCGATATTGGAGTTGATATCTACACGTATTAAAATTTTTTTTCCCTTTAAATCCACATCTTTGTAACTTTTATAGTCGTACATCTTATTTTTTCACTTATTGATGTTTTTTAATAATTTCATTTGATTGTTTTATACTTTAATTAGTCAATCGTTTAATATTAAGTATAATGATAATGAAATAAATAATATAATAAAATTAATTATGAAGTGAATTACTTGAAGAATTTAAAGGGCTTAATCATAACAAATCTTGAAAAATTAGAGAATTTCTCTTCAGAAAGACCTATTTTAATTCCACCACCTCAACAGCTCATCCTTGGTAAAAAAAATTATACATATTCAATAAAAGAAGATTCGAAATGTTACTTTTTTAATACAGAGAAATACAAATTGATATTAGATGATCTTAATGATGCGCTTTATGAATTTAGCGCTCTCAGATATGAATATTCTGGCACTTTCGAAAAATTAAATGGTATTCAATTAAACAATCATATTAATGAGAGAAATCTTAAAGATGATGAGAGTTATGGGTTAATTATTTCGGATAATATGATAATAATCTATTCTAAAACTGATCATGGGTTATTCTATGGTGTCCAGACTTTAATTCAAATACTTAAAAACAGTTTTTTAAAAAATAAAATTCAGTTAACAGAAAAAAAAGAGGATCGAAAACATATTGTTCTTCCAGAAATTGAAATAATCGATTATCCTGATTTAAGTATGAGAGGTGTCGCAGAAGATATTGCTCGAGGGCAAGTATTTACCGTTGAGAGTGCCAAACGGTTCATAAAAATATTTAGCCATTATAAAATGAATACATTTTGTCCATGTTATCTTCAAGATATGATTATTAATCCTGAACATCCAAAAATTAGTAAAAATAGGGGCGCATTATCTATCGCAGAAATCAAAGAGATTGATAAATATGCAAAGGAACGGTTTGTAAACTTCTTTCCTATTTACAATTGTATTGGTCATCAAGATAATATTTTTATGATTGAACATTATTGGAATTTAGCTGAATTTCCTGGAAGTGGCTGTGTTAATGTTTCAAATACGGAAATATTTCCCTTCCTAAAAAGTTATTTAGAAATATTAAGTGAAGCATTTTCTAGTAAATGGTTCCACATTGGATGTGATGAGAGTTTTGATTTAGGAACGGTAAGATCAAGGGATTTAGTAGAAAAAGAGGGAAAGGGAAAAGTACTCTCAGATTTCTATAATAAAATATATAACATAATGTCAGAGATGGGTAAGGAAAAAATTGTAATGTACCACGATATTCCGATTACAGATGAATATATCTTAAAAAATTTGAATAAGAACATGATACTAATGTATTGGGAATATACTCCGAGGGATTATTTTAAGAAATTAGATATATTATTGGATACTGGATTTAAGGTTATAGTGAGTCCTAGTATGCTTAACTGGTGCCGAAATTTTCCTGATAATATACATGCAAGTAAAAATATAATCAATCTAACGAAGCAGGGAATAAATAATAAAAATCGCGGAGTTATTGGTATGTTGAATAGTATTTGGGGAGATCAACATAATTACTCTTTTAGAGATAATACAATTTTTGGTGGGGTATTAGGTGCTTCTGTTTCTTGGAATTCTAAATTTGATAATTATAAAGATATTGTTAAAACCTACGGCTTTCAATTTTTTGGATTAGAGGAAAAACATCTTGAAAATTATTTCAAACTGTTTAATACTCTTAGTTCAATGCCAAAATTATATAAAAAAATATCGATAATGTTACCGCCTTTATTCTTTACATATCTTTTCAAACATCCATTTACATCCGAAAAAATTAAACCATCATTTGATAAATATGAATTAATGGAAGAATTGGCAATAGAATCCCTAAAAATTTACGAAGAACTTGAGAATTGTGTTAAATTTAATAAAAAGAATTTTGAGTACATTAAGTTTGGAGGTGAATTGGCGGAGATATTGAGTTTAAAATTTAAAACATCCATAATGATAACTAATATATTAAAATCTAATGACCTAAATGATGAGTTAAGAGAAAATATAATCTCACAATTGGAAGAAATGAAAAATAAATTCAACTATTTAAAAAAAAAATACGAAGAATTATGGCTTAGATCTGCAAAACGACCTTGTCTCGACCAAATTCTCATTCTTTTTGATTTTGTCATTAATGCATATGATAAAAAAATAGAAGAACTCAATCAAAATATAAAATTTGATAATCCATATTTAGAATCTGAGTGGATTTGGGTAAAAGAATCTGAAAATCCACCAAAACCTAGATATTTTAGAAAAGTTATACAAATTGATAAGAATATAAAGAAAGCAATTATTCAAGGAATCGCGGGAAATTATATTGAAATATATGTTAATAGAAAACTTGTAGGTAAAGTGCTAAGTAGGTTTTCACTTCACATAGTCCCGATCGTGAAGAGAGTTAAAATATTTGATATTACTAATTTGCTAAAAAAAGGGAATAATGTAATAGCAATTAAAGGTATAAATTATCAAGGTTTTGGAGGAGCTTTTAATATTTTTGGTCAAATTTTATTGGATGATAATTCAATTCAAGAATTTTACTCTGATAAATCATGGGTTTGCTATAAAAAAGAGGAATTTAGCAATGGTTCATGGTCTCAAATCGATTTTAATGACAAACGCTGGAATAAGGTAAAATCCTTTGGTCGTCCTCCGAATCTAAACGGAGATATAATAAAACCAGATCTTCTAAAAGGAGATTATTCATTAACTCAAGATTATTTTGGGGCAACAAGCTATATATATTCTACCATTGAGGCATTGAAACGTCACTTTGGGCTATTGGGTCTCTTAATGTATCATCTTGCTCGTAGATTCATAAGATTTATTGTTAAAAAAATAAATCTATATGGATAATTCTATTTTTTTTTATATTACTTCTTCTTATTTTTATTAATGAATACATTTCCAAAATATGATGACGTGGGAAGTTTCCCTTTACCAAAGAATCTCGATAAAGAGAAATTCAGTCAATTTTATTGGAAAACCTATGATGCTTTAACTAAAAAGTACGATATATTTGGGCATGCAGGTTTAACTAATTTCATTGTAACTCCCATTATAAATTCCTTTAAATTAAAAATGGAAGCTGGGGTTGAAATCATTAATTATCCCCAGCATATTGATATGAATACTCAATTTTTAAAGCCATTAAATGATTATCAGGAAGACTCCTTCCTAATAAGTAGTGATAAAGCAATAATTCCAGAAGTTTTAATAATTAATCATTTTGCTAAGGAAATTTATGAACAAACAAATAAACCAATTCGATTAAAAGTCTGCGTAACTGGACCTATTGAATTATATATTCGGGAACAAGGTTTTACTATTTATAAAGATATTGCATTAAAATATGCAACTTCAGTTAATCGTTTTCTTAAAAATTCTATGATAGATAATAAGCATTTTAAAACTGAAACAGTATCCATTGATGAACCTTCCTTTGGATATACATATTTGGTAAATACAAATGAGGAAGAATTAACAGAAATTTTTGACAAATCATTGGATGGAATTGATGTTGATAATTTAATTCATCTGCATACTTTAAGTGCGTATCGAATTCCTCTTAACACAAAAAAGATTAATGTTTTAACATGTGAATATGCTTCAGATCAGAGAAATGTAATTCCCAAGAAAGATTTAGAAGATTATGATAAATTTATAAGAGTCGGAATATGTCGAACAAATTTCAATAACCTATTCGCTGAATCTCTAGATTCCGGCATTCCTATGGATAAGTTAAACACGCACGAAGGTATTAGATCACTTATAGATCCAAAAGATAGAATACAAAAGATGTTGCTTGATGCA
>JAHQWG010000011.1 GCA_029856045.1 Promethearchaeia archaeon
GTATTTATTGGAGCTTTAGTGATTTAATATGTGGTCCAGCTGTTCAAGATACCATAGCGCCTGATTTAAATTGTTTGTCACCACTTAATATTACTTATACTTCTGGTATTATTGATATCAATGTTTTAAGCACTGCTATTGATGTAGATAATTTCTTTTATACACTCTATGATATAACAAATGAACAATGGATTGGTTCTCAGGATGGTATAATTATAATAGGAGGACATGCAACCGTTCAATTGGGAACAGGTTATTACTTAATAACCACCTTTGTGAATGATACTGCAGGAAATGTCAATTCTACAGCAATTTATTTTACTGTTGCAAACCCACCTATTCTTTTTGATGGTCAAGTTTCACCTTCTATGGGGGAAAGATGGCTTACATTATTCAATTTTACTGTAACTTACACTGATGAGGATAATAGCCCTCCAACATTTTTAAATATTTCATTAGATGGAGTAAATTTTACAATGATTAAAGTGGATTTAGAAGATAATAATTATGAAGATGGCTGTATTTATTATTATATTACAACATTAGAGGAAATAGGAATTCATCAATTTAGCTTCTACACATCTGATGGTACTTATTCGACTTTTACTGATATTTATGATTGTCCTACAGTTCAAGATACAACACCACCAGATATTATTATTATTTCACCTTTAGATACAACCTATTCTACTGGCTCAATTCTCATAAATGTGTCGAGCAATGCTCTTGATGTTGACAGTTATTGGTATTTGCTTTATGGTTTGCTAAATGGTGGTTTGATGGTTGATCCAAATGGAGTAATAATTGAAGATGGATTAGCTACTCTTAATTTAGAAGATGGATATTATTTAATCACAATTTTTGCCAATGACACTGAAGGAAATATTAATGAAGTATCTGTTTATTTCACAGTTGCAATTGATGCACCGATTATTACACCTCCCTTATTTTGGATGTTGGTTGGTATTGGTTCTACTATTGGAGCTGGTGCTGTAGTTTCAATAGTAGTTATTAAAAGGAGAAAATCCAAGGCTCAAAAGTATCATCATGATAAAATATTTAAAAAACAAAAAGGTGGTCTCTCGATATTTCAAGATAATTTAAATAAATTAGAGAAAGATTTAGAAGAAAAATTAGGGGGACTTGAAGCTCCACCTTCACCACCACCCAAAAGAGACTTAAATATGAAAAAATCTAAAGAAACAGATCTACCAGAGGAACTTTAATCAGAGGTTTCCGAGGAAAACATTGAGCAAGAAGTTGAAAAAGAAAAATTAGAAGAATAAAAGTAAAATTGACCCTTTTTTTTTTACTCAAATCTTTTTAAATAAAAAATCCCAGAATTCATAAAGCCATAATTTATTTTTCATTAATGAGTTGTTTTAAAAGAAAAGCAAAAAGTAAAAAATAGTAAATGTTAGCATAATATATGGAATGGAAGAAAGCAGATATCATTTTTTTGATACTTTTAGTAATTATTACAATTTTTACTATTGATTTAATTCTCTTTCCAGAACATAGAGAATTGATTGAAAATATTTCAAGTAAGGAGCCCTTTCAGAATATAGAATCCGCTCTAATTATAACTTTTATGATTTGTGTGATAGGAAACCTCTTACCTGTTCCAACCCCGTATACATGGGTAGTATGTTATGGAAGTGCTTCTTTTATCGGGTTAAATATTTTCTTACCTATTTTATTTGGAACTATCGCATCTCTTGGTTGTTTGTTAGGAGAAATGGGCGGTTATATAGTAGGACGAGGAACCGCTGAATTTATCGATATAGAAAGTAAAGAAACTCTAACAGGATTAAGGCGATATTTAGTAGAACATCCAAAAATAGCACCCCTTCTGATATTTGTATTTGGGCTCACACCACTTAATGATGACTTGCTGGTCCTTCCATTGGGTTTAATTAAATACTCGGCTAAAAAAACAATATTTTTCTGCTGGTTAGGTAAATTAGGATTGATGTTAATATTTGCATATGATCCTTTTAGTATATGCGGATATTTGGGAGGAGAAAATTGGATTCTTAGCATTTTAAGCTTGTATGGAATAATAATTCTAGTATATCTCTTAATAAGGGTAAATTTTTTGAAGTTATTTAAGGTAAAATAAGGTTTTTAATTCGAGAAATCATACTTCAATAATTTTTTTCATTAACTTAATTTTCTAATTCAATTAATTTAAAATTAGTTGAATCAATAATCTTTCTAATATTTTTATTAAAATTAGTATAAATTTTTAATAATAATGATCGTATTTGATAAGAATCTTAATTAGGATTTCCCAAAGGAATAATAGATTTATATTTTGAATTACAAAAAAGATCATTCTTATTTCTTATTTCCATAAAATCGCTCATTATTTTTATCACTTTTAGGTTTACCCTTGAATTTAAAAAAAAATCCCAAATATATGGGAGATTTTTAAAATCAGTTTAATAATAATATGAAAAGAGTCATAAGGTTTAAATAGTAATTTATGAATTAATTTGTTATTTATTTAAATAGTTATTTATATAAAAATATAAAAAGATCAAGGTGGTAAAAAAATGGAAGTAACAATAATAGATAAACCTGTATTTTATCCAAACTTTATAGAAAATTATGGAGAAATTAAGTTTGCTGAGAACGATAATTTTTGGGTAAATGATTTTTATGATTCCTTTGTAAATTATTTTTTTAAAGAATAATAAGTGAGTTAATAGTTTTTTTAATTTTTTTATAATTTTTTTCAGAAATTTTTATAAAATTGTTTTTAAGTAGATATATCTAATTAATAATTAATTCTGAGAAAATATCGTTTTAAATGATAACATCAATGAATCTGAAATCCTTAGATGTGTCAGTGACCGGTATAACAGCTGCTTTATATATTGTTTTAGGGTATTTACTTCAACCAATTTCATTTTTTGAAATACAATTTAGAGTAGCTGAAGTAATGGTTGGAATGTGCATTTTATTTCCTATACCAGGGCTAATTGGCAAAATTATTGGCGTTTTTTTTGTCAATATGGCTTCTCCTTTTGTACCCCTTGATTTTATAAGTTGTATTGTGAATATTCCTGCTTTATATTGCATTATTTTATTTAAAAAACTTGGAAAAGATAGAAAGTTGATAAGATATATTGGTGGAATATTTTATGCTTTATTTATTTCAGTTTATGTAGCATGGCTTATAGGATATTGGTATAGTCTACCTATTGAACTTTTTCCTCTGAATTTTTTGTATGTATTCATATCTGAAGTAATATTAGCAACGTTGGGCATTTATATTTTTTCGATTATTGAAAAAAGAGTATATTTTCAAGGAGATAGACCGTCTCAAGATTAATATTTAAATGAAGACCTCATTAATAATATCTTCAATAGGCTTGAATACATTCAAATTGCCATCCCATGTTCTTAAAACGTTATAATATATTTTTTCTATTTTTTGGACAAAATTTTTTAAAGTTATTCGAATTGATTCAAGATCTTCTTCACAAACTAACACTCCAATAATATATTCTCCCGGCTGGAAGATCATAGTCTTTCCTTCTTTTTCAATAATAGAGAGATCCTTTGTTTCAGTGATTAACTCTAATATGATTTGAACACTTGACAAAGCTCCCGAAGCTACAATTTCATCAAAAGATTTTCTTTTTTCTCGAAAATGCTTAGTGTAAAGACAGAGTCCAGATTGCATAATTATATAAATAGAATCAATTTTTTCTCTCCAAAAGTATTCAGTTATTGATGATATAGAGAGAAAGTATAGAGAAAGAAATATCAATCCGATTATTTGAAAGACATCACCTATTAATCTCCCAATCAAACCAAATAGATTTGATATTACATACGTGGTTAATGCATAGCCAATATTGAGAAAAAAAAAACCACTATATAATTGAAATAAATGCCATTTAAAGTTTCTCAAAATTTTTTTCATTTGCTTACTAGTACTTACTCTTATCATATAGTAGAAGAAAAATATAATATAGATTATCCAAGAGAAAAAAAATGAGAATGTGTGTACAAATTCTAATGCAATAAAAGCACAAATAACAAAGAGAATCATGAATACTATAAAAATAAAGGTAAATAGATATTTTTTAAAAAAGATTTGAAATTTTTCCATATTATAGATAAACAATAGTCCAAATATCATTTGTATAAAATAGGCAAAATCCAATAATATAAGTCGTATATATGAATCTTCAACATAATAATCTGAAATAATATAAACTATATACATAAGAGAATAGCCTAAACAAAACCAGCTAAAAGCCTTCTCCTGCAAATTTGATATTTCTTCTTTTTTAATTTTATATTTTATTAAAAAAAGAAAACCAAATTCAAGAGCAAAAAAAATTATAATCTCTTCCATAATCAATAAAAGTTCTTGGAATGACCCTTGTATTGGAAAAATAACTTGACTTAACATAATAAACATTAAAATATGTTCTAATTCATTCTTAAAATATTTTTTATAATTGAATCAAAACTGGAAAATATTCTTTCTGTACTACTTCCATCTAGAAATTCTAAAATGGGAATTACATGTTTATACATCCATTGAAATTGATTTTTAATGGTTGTTAAAAAATATTTATTGCTTTCCATTTCTCCTTTAACCAATAAAATAAAAAAAATATTAGAAATGGGTTCTTCTCCATATTCTAAAAGAATTGAAAATCCACCTTGTTTAATTTTTTGAATTTTTTTATCTTTTGTTTCTGCAACAGCAGTAAAGATTTCAATAATTCCAATCATTCCTTGTGATATTAATTTTATACTTTCATTAATATTTATAAGAGATTTTTTTGAATTATCAATATCTTCTGTGTATGTTGTGAAATTATACGAATATAGTTTTTTAAGTGTTTTTCGATTTATAATAAAAAGACTTATTAGGTTTTGTTTCCAAAAAAATTCAAGAAAAACTGGAAACTTTATTGCTCCCAATAATAAAATTGTAAATCCTAAACTTGATGTGGTAAGATATGGTATAGCAATAATAGGGTTATTCATTTGATTTACAAGCTGGCTTACTGGTATAAATCCAATAATTATCGATAAATAACTTATTACTGATCCTAAAAATATTAACTTCAATCTTTTTTTTATTTTACCACTCGAAAATCTAATTAGGTTAAATTGGAAAATCAGAAAAAATAGAAAATCTATAGATATGAAAATAATAGCAAAATGAAATTCAGTAGTTGCTGGATTAAATATAAAAATTGAAATAAATGGAAAAATATTCTTAAATATCAATATTTTTGTTAATGTAGGGTTAATTATTTCTTTATAAACTTTTGAGGAAATATGATATAGAATTAATACGCTTGCGATTAATATCAGTAAATAAACCATCCTTGCAAAAATATCTTTGATAAAAATGTTCGTAATATAAAAATCGTTAATTATATCAAATAAGCACCCTGTTATTGACAAACCAAAAAATATTCCATAATATAGTAAAATCTTATTTAATTCTATTTTTCTTTCTCGATGTCTATAATAATAGTAAAGAAAATAGAAGGACATTTGATATCCAAGAATTAACGTTACAAAAATAAAGGGCAAATAAAATACTCTTAGTTCTACGGTCATTAACTTCTAATTACTCAATTTTTTAAAAAAATTTTCACAATTAATTATGTAATAAAACTAAATTTTTTTTAAATCAAATTTGAAATGGGGGTAAATTTTAGATCTAATTAGATCTTAAAACTTTTTTCTTAACCTATTAATAGACATAAAACTACTATAGATAAATAAATTCAATTATTAAATAAATAATTATTTAATTAAATTAATGAATATTTACTTTTTTCTATGTATAATATTTTATTATGAAATCTATTAAGTTTGACTTAAAAATACAAATCGAATTTCAATAGTTATATATATCGTAGAACCAATAATTATAAAAGGTATTTTTAACCAGAAATAATATTGAGTTGGAAAAAATGAGTAATAATAATTCTTTTATAAATTACATTGCTTCAGGTGGAATAATTCTTTTCTTTTTTACAGTATTAGTTGCATTATTTGCATGGATTACATACGGAACAATAGATGGTGTGTTGGGAACACTTGCATATATTATAGTAGGTTTGTTGAATATTTTTCCATGGATAATACCTTTTGCGGGAATTCCATTGGGAATTTTAGATATTCTTGGGGTTTTTGGACAGGGGATGTATAGCTTAACATTAAATTTAGCACATCTAAATCCTAGTTGGATGCCTTTTTTGTGGTATTGGGTTATATCTATTATTGCTAGCATAATTGACATAATACTTATATTTCTCATAATCTCATGGCTGAAAGGATTAAAGTATAGAAAAAAAGAGCCAAAGACAAATATTGCGTTAATCAATTGTAATATTATCAATGGGAATCGCGATAGTGAAGTAATTAAAGATGGAGTAATTTTAATTAAAAATATTGTAAAAGAAAATGAAACGCCAGGTTTAATTGTCGGTGTTGGAAAAAAAGATGTAATTGAAATACCAGGGGATTATAAAAAAATTGATCTTAAAGATGCCTATGTGCTTCCTGGATTAATTAATGCCCATTGTCATTTATCTGGTAGTGGAAAACCAATGAAAATAATGAATCTTAGTGATAATTTATTGAGCATTTTAATGAAACTATTTAAAACACCTTTAGGAAAGATACTTTTTATTAAAATGATGAAAAAAAATGTTCTAAACGCTTTAAATGCAGGTGTAACAACTCTTAGGTCATTAAGTGATCCTTTTTATTTGGATGTAAAATTAAGAAAGAAAATTGAAAAGGGAAAATTTGTTGGGCCTAGATTAATTTGTGCTGGTCAAGGAATTTGTATTACTGGTGGTCATGGAGCTATGATGGGTTATGTTGCAGATTCAATACCTGAAATAAGGAAATGTATTAGAAAAAACCTTCGAGAAGAAGTTGATTGTATAAAAATTCTTTCTACCGGGGGAGTTATGGATGCTAGAAAAGTGGGAGAGGCTGGAAGACCTCAGATGACCGTCGAGGAAATTGAGACTGCTTGTTTTGAAGCTCACCGGGGAGGTTTATTAAGCGCAACCCACTGTGAAAGTACAGAAGGAATTAAAGAAGCTCTCTTAGGCGGAGTTGATACAATTGAACATGGAGCTGAAATCACAGACGAACTCGTACCATTATTTAAAAACAACCCAAAATCTCTACGAGGGTATACAGCGTTAATACCCACCGTCATAGCAGGTATGGGGATGGCCACACTTCCGATTAAAGAAACAAAAATAACACAAGTGAAACATGAAAATGCGAAGCTGATAGAAATGGGAATGATTAAAGGATTACAAAGAGCTTACAAGGAAGGTATAAAATTAGGGCTTGGAACAGATGCTTCAGTTCCTTATTCTACTCATTATGAGGTTTGGAAAGAATTAAAACATTATCTTAAATATACAGATATGACACCACAAGATGCAATATATTTTGCAACAAAAAGTAACGCAGAAATAATCGGGATCGATGAAATAACTGGTACTATAGAAGCTGGAAAATCGGCAGACCTTCAAGTTGTTCCTGGGAATCCTCTTGAAAATATTGATTTTCTTGGAGAAGTTTTAAAAGTAATAATACAGGGAAATTTAATTAAAAATCCTAAAGTGAAAAAAATAAAGAAACTAAAGGAAATTGAACCAATAGAATTAGCTAGTTAAATATTTTTTTTATTTTTACTTTTTTTTTTATTCAAATATACCTTAAAATTTATTTTAATTTTTTTATTAATGATTTATTATTCCATCCATCTTTTTACATGCTCCTCAGGAACTCCTAATAAATCCATAAGCCTAGTTATTGTATGTTCAATTAGATCATCAATAGTTTCTGGTTTAGTATAGAAAGCTGGCATTAGAGGAGCAATTATCACTCCCAATTTGGCTAATTTACTCATATTTTCCAAATGGATTTGTGAGAGCGGCGATTCTCTTGGGCACAAGATTAACTTTCTTTTTTCCTTCATACATACTTCAGCTGCTCTGATTATTAAATTATTTGCAATTCCGTTCGCAATTAAGCCCAAGGTCTTCATTGAGCATGGAATAATTATCATTGCATCAAATAGGTGGGAACCACTGGCAATTGAAACATTATAATCATTGAATTCATATACCTTGCCATACTTACTCAACTCATCTAGGAAATTCGGTTTCTCTTGCCTAATAACCTCCTTTCCAACTTTAGAAACAACAATCTCTAGCTCAACTTTTTCTGAGAGTTTTTCAACAAATTTTTGTGCATAAATAGTCCCAGATGCGCCCGTGATTCCAACTATTACCCTCATTAATTTCTTCAATTCGTTTAAAATTTATTATAATTAGTGTATGGGCTTTAATAGATAAATTCTTTTGTCATAGAGAGATTAAATTTAATTATTAATTATCTTAAATCTTAATTAGCTTTTTAATTTCAGTCTTTAAAAAAGGAACATCTTTCTTAATAGTATCCCAGACTATATCTAGATTCACATCAAAATAACCATGAATTAATTTATTTCTCATTCCTGCCATGTCTTTCCAAGGTATTTGGGTATTTTTTTCTCTAAATTCTTTAGATAACATCATAGTAGATTCTCCAATTTTTAGAAATTGCCATATAACTCCACCTTGAATTAAAGAATCCTTTAAGAATTCTTGATATTTAATTTTTTTTACAAATTCTTCAATTTTAGATAAAGACTCTAAAATATGCTCTAAATATATAAAATCATTTTTTATTATTGGTATAAAACCACCATTTCTTTTTTGATATCATCAATAAGATATGGATTTATGCATTTCTCCGTTAATAAATGCACTCTTAGACCTATTGCTTCAGATAATTCTCTTTCCATTCTTACAAATTCAAGAAGTGTTATTCTTTCTGAAAAATTCACAAGGATATCAATATCACTCTCTGCAGTGGCTTCATCATTTACGTAAGATCCAAAAATTCCAATCTTATCTACTCCATATCTTTTTAGAAATAAAACAATCTTCTTAAAGAGTTCCTCTTTATCCATTTTCCTTACCAAATTTCTATTATATAAATAATAACTAATACTTGTAAATTAATTTAGCTTTTATTAAATCTATACTTAAAGTTGATGCCGTTGAGTTTATTTTATCCTCTTTTTTTTTGTATAATTCAAAATCGACTCCAAAAAACATTAATTCATTTATACTGTCACCGATGAACTCTGCATCTTTAAGGAGAAAAATCATCTTTTTTTCTCTCTAAATATAATTTTTATAAAAATAGAGTAAGTAATTTTATTATAAATTTTAATTTTAATTAAATCCTTGTTTTGAAGCCGTTATATCTTATAAGGAATATTAGATTATATCTAATTTTTTCCCGATTCTTTCAATGGCACCTAATGCATTATTTAAATCTTCCTTTGAGAGCAATGCATTCATCTGAACCCTTATTCTTGAGAGCTCTTTAGCAACCATTGGAAAGACGATTGGTGTTACGTAGATCGATTCCTCAGTGAATAACAACTCACCTAGTTTTTGGGCTTTACCTGGATCTCCTACAATCAATGGAATTATTGGAGTTTGTGAATTTCCTGTATTGAAACCCATTCCTTGAACTTCCTTTTTAAAATAATTTGTGTGATCCCATAGTTTTTTTACATGTTCTGGTTCATTTTCAACCACATCAACTGCAGCAAGGCAAGCCGCAACTAATCCGGGAGGATGAGCAGTACTAAGTAGATAAGTCCTGCTTTTATTGGTAATATATTCGATCAGATCTTTTGAACCTGCTACTGTTCCACCAAAAACACCAAAACCTTTACTCATTGAACCGCCTTCAATATGTACTTTTCCTTGTAATTTAAAATGAGCTACTATTCCTCTTCCTTCTCCCAAAACACCTTCACCATGACAATCATCAACAAACACCATTGCCCCATATTCTTCTGCGAATTTTGAAATTTCGTCTAATGGAGCAATATCACCATCCATCGAAAACACTCCATCCGTGATAATAAGGATTCTTCTTGCTCCACTTTTGTCTGCCTCTTTTAATTGTATTTCTAAGTCAGTCGCATCAGTATGTTTATACACTGCTCTTTTAGCACTTGTTAATCGTACTCCATCAATTATTGAGCCATGATTTAATTGATCAGAAATTACAATATCCTCTTTCCCAATCAACTGAGGAATAACGCCTGAATTAACTGCATAACCCGTTTGACATAAAATTGATGCTTCAACTTCTTTAAATTTAGCAAACTTTTCTTGAAACTCTCTTGTTAAATCAAATGTCCCCGCAATAACAGGAACTGCACCCGCACCGGCACCATATTTTTTAATTGCGTCGATTGATGCCTGCACAACTTTCGGATGTGTCGCAAGACCAAGATAATTATTAGTGTTGAGCATTAATACCTGCTTACCATCTACAACAGAGTGTGGTTTTGAAGAAGCTTCAAGGTGCCTTATAACCCAATTTAAATTGCTATCATAAATATTTTTTATTTCCTCTTTAAGAAATGCTTCTGGTTCTCTTTTCATTTAATCATCTTTTATTATTTTGATTTGTATTTGAAGAAAATTATATGTTTAAAACTTATTTTCTGAAAGCATATAAGTTTTTCCAAAATTTAATTCATTAATATTTCTAAAAAATAAGTCATAAAGCTTTTTTATATGACTAACCTATGATTATTATCTAAATTTAATCCATTATGAGGCAGATTAAAATTAAAAGAATTCTTGTAATAGGCTCATGTGGGCAAATTGGCAGTGAACTTGTTCCGGCACTTAGAGAGAAATATGGGAGTGAAAATGTAATCGCAACTGGAAGACGGACGCCCCCACCTAAAAGCATGCGTGAATCGGGACCGTTCATCTATCTAGAAGCTTTGAATCGGGATGCCCTCGCAAAAGTAATCTATGAATATGAGATAAATATAATCTATCACATGGCTTCGATTCTTTCTGCAACTGGAGAAAAAATGCCCCAAACAGCTTGGGAGATAAACATGAATAGCCTTATAAATATTCTTGAAATTGGAAGAAAATATGAAATTGAACGAATAATTTGGCCAAGTTCAATCGCTGCTTTCGGGCCAACTACCCCGCGAGAAGATACTCCAAATGATACAATACTTCAGCCTACTACAATGTATGGTATAACAAAAGTTACCGGAGAACTGTTGATAGAATATTACTTTAAAAAATATGGTCTTGACACTCGGTCGATGAGACTCCCAGGAATAATCAGCAGTGAAACTCCCCCTGGAGGAGGGACAACTGATTATGCTGTAGAAATCTT
The DNA here is from genome assembly GCA_029856045.1 of Promethearchaeia archaeon. Taxonomy (GTDB): domain Archaea; phylum Asgardarchaeota; class Lokiarchaeia; order Sigyniarchaeales; family SOKP01; genus 6H3-1. The sequence continues at coordinate 11,305 of JAHQWG010000011.1, forward strand.
CTATGAAGCTATCAAGAATAAGCGTTACACTTGCTTTCTCAAAGAAGATACAGTCTTGCCAATGATGTACATGCCAGATTGCTTAAAAAGCATGATAGACCTAATGGAAGCAGATGCTTCAAAACTAAATCGCCACGTATATAATGTCACGGGTATGAGTTTCTCCGCAGGAGAATTGACAACTGAGATCAAAAAGCACATCCCAGAATTTGTAATTGAGTATAAACCAGATTTTAGACAAGCAATTGCTGATTCTTGGCCCAAAACAATCGATGATTCCTTAGCACGTGAAGAATGGTCCTGGAATCCAAGCTATGATCTTGCATCAATGACAAAGGACATGCTTGAAAAACTCAATAAAAGATTGTAAACGATACAACGATTTCTTGTTCTCCTTTAAAATCAACTCCATATTAAAAAAAAATAAAATTTTTATTTATAATTTCGGATTATATCTATTGAAGATATCTTTATTCGGGCATTGCTAGTCCTACTAACGGCATTGCTTCTGTTCCTGACATAAAAACATTTGTTTCATAACTATATCCTTCGATTTCTGATAACATTAACTGACGTTTAGAAACAATTTCCATTGATTCTTTAAATTTTCCTTCCTTGACTTCCAACATGGAAATACTATTCATACCATCCTTTGTTGCTCTCACTCCCACATCTAAAACCACTTTATAGAGTGATTTATCACGAGGATATTTTTTCATAATCTCAATATATTTTTTCCCAATTTCAGCTGATTTGCCAGGTGGAAACCAACTATTTATCATAATTAATACCATATTTATAACCTCTTTTTAAATTTTCTTTAATAAAATTAGATTTTGTGATAAAGAATAATTTAATCGCTAAGTATTTATATCTTTACATTATTGTCAAACTATAATTTAATTGATTCCTTCAAAAAAAAAGGAAAAAAAAAGAAGTTGGATAAAAAAGATATTTTCAATAATTAATTTTGAAAATATTTCTATTCGGGCATTCCCAGACCTACCATTGGCATAGCTTCTGCTCCTGATAAATAAGTTTCAATTTCATACCTAAATTCTTCAATAGCACCAAACATAAGCATACGTTTCATTTCAACATTTAGTAACTTTTCTAAATCACCTTTTTTAGCTTCAGTGATAGAAATGGTTTTCATACCATCTTTAGTAGCCTTTGCACCTATTAATAAAACAGGTTTTTCAAAAGATTCCGTAGGATATTTTTTCATAACTTCAAGATATTTTTTTCCAGCTTCAGCTGACTTGCTGGGTGGAAACCATGAAGTTACCATAACTAATACCATATTTTTTACCTTCATTTATTTTTTTTTTTTATAAAATTGGATTTTGAAACAATGTATAAATTAAATTTGTAAGTATTTATACTTTTTACAATTTTAGATAAATATTCAAATAGTAAATTAAGAATCAAATGATATTATCAAGTAAATATAATTATACTGTTTTTTAAGAAATTAACAAAATTTATTATCAAAACTTAATTTCTTTAAATAAATTGCTATTTGAAAATTAAATCTTACGATTAAATTTATTAATTTGGTAATTATGAGCCAGAAAATGAATGTATTGTTTATAATGACCGATCAGCAACGAGCCGATCATCTAAGTTGTGCAGGTAATCCTGTTTTAAAAACACCAAATATTGACAATATAGGAAAAGATGGTATTCGATTCACCAATGCTTTTTGTGCTAATCCTATGTGTATGCCAAATAGAGCAAGCATGGTTACAGGGTTATATCCAATGGTGCATGGTGTTAGAAGCAATGGAATTAATTTATCTACAGATGTTCCCACCTTGGCTAAAACTCTAAAAAAAAAAGGATATCATACAGCAGCTGTTGGAAAAATGCACTATCAATTTTGGACACCTCCGTATAAAATGAAAACTAAATCAACAGAATGTATTGGTGATTGGTTCGCTGAGAAAGTAGGTAATAATCCTGTACGAGAAAATTTCCCTATTCCATATTATGGATTTGAGGAGGTAGAAATGGTACTAGCACATGGTACCATGTGTAGTGGACATTACTTTGATTGGTTAAAAAAAAGAAATCCAAAATATATACCACATTTGAAAAAAAAATATCTGAAATTTTTAGATAAATTTTTTACGTTATTTTGTGATCTTGATTTATCGGAAGAGTATTATAATACAACCTACGTTAAAGAACGGTCTATTGCCTTCCTTGAAAGGTATGCCCATGGAGATTACGAGAACAAGCCATTCTATTTGCATTGTTCATTTCCAGATCCACACCATCCAGTCTGTCCACCAGGAAAGTATAAAGAAATGTACAATCCTGATAAAATTAATTTTCCTTCGAGTTTTAAAGATATCGAGAATTTACGTAATCATCCACATTTAGGACCAATTTTGGAGGACCCGGTTATTAGAGGGGCGATGTTGCGCGAATCAACGGAGGAAGAGGTTCGAAAGTTTATAGCTTTAACTTATGGATCATTAACCATGGTCGATGATGCGGTAGGGGAAATTTTGACCTCTTTAGAAAAGTTAGGTTTGTCTGAAAATACAATGGTAATGTATACAAGTGATCATGGAGATTTAATGGGAGAGCATGGAATGTTGTTAAAAGGACCATGCCCTTATAATTGCTTATTAAACGTTCCTTTACTGTGGAAAGTGCCAGGATTGACAAAATCGTCAGTTTCAGATTCTCTGGTAAGCTCAATTGACTTCACACCGACTATTCTCAACATTTTAAATATTAAAAAACGACATCAACCTCCAAATATGCAAGGTCTTGATATAACCTCAATTTTAGAAGATCCTAACAAGAAAGTTAGAGATTACTTTTTAATTGAGGAGGATGAAGAAGTTGGTCCATACGGTCCTCTTTACACAAGAGTAAGACATTTAATTACAGATACCCATAAGCTAACAGTTTATGCAGAATTACCTGGATTTGGGGATTTATTCGACCGTAAGAACGATCCAGATGAAATAAATAATTTATGGTATGATCAGAAAGAATTACAACGTAAAATGTTGGATAAAATCCTCCACGAAAGTCTTATGAGGCAGAGTCGTTATCCTAAAAGAGTTTCTGCAACATAAATTAAACCATTGTTCTAATTAATTATTTAAGAATTGTATTATAAAATGGAACTTAATTTAGGTTGTGTGTTATGATCAAATTTAAATAAAAGAGATATTTTTTAAATGCTGAATGAAAAAAGATTTTTCATTTTTATTGGCTAAAAATATTTGCATACAATTCTATTAAGGGATGAAAAAGGTGGATTATTGTCCTAATTGCGGTGAAAAAGTAGAAGGGACAGAAATGTATTGCCCTTTTTGCGGATCTTTATTTCAAGAAACCGTTGAAATGAAGGAGAAAGAAAAAGAAAGAGAAATTGTAGAATTAAAACAAAAAATTACCCAGTTAGAAAAACAAGTAGGGAGTTCGAAAAATACTGAAATAGAAATACTTAGAAGAAAAGTTTCGGATCTGCAGCAACAATTAAGATTACAAAAAATTCAGCAAGTAGAATTAAAACCAGTGGAAAAGAAGAAAAAAACAGATGAAGGATGTACTAATTGCTTATGTTGTATAATTATTATAATTATTGTGGCAACAATATTTTATTTTTTATCGTAAATAAGTAATTTATCATTTATATTTTAATAGAAAGTCCACTAGTTCTAGATTTTTTCTAAATAAATCATAAATATGCGTGCTTAGTTTACCTTTCATTAATTTTAATAATTCTTTGATATCGTAATCTGCTTCGCCAATTTCTTTTTGGATCTCAGGTAATAGTTCGAATAGTAATTGTTGATTTATAAGTTTACCATTATAGCGACGTCCTGCTAAATTACTCGCAAGAAATAAATATATTGGAGAAATTGCTTCAGGCGGATCTGCTTTAAGGCTTGTTTGTCCTAAATCTTTCATATCTTCTATCAACTTAGTTTGGATTGCTCCTGGCAAAATCACACTCACTTGAATATTGTTATAACCCACTTCTGCTTGCAGACATTTAGCCATTGCAGTAACAGCTGCTTTAGAGGCAGAATAAGCAACTTTATGGCCACTAAAATAAACATTTCCTTGAACCGAGGAGGTCATAATGATTTTTCCGCCACCATGTTCAATCATTTTAGGTAGGATTTGCTTAGTCATTACATAGGATGCCATGAAGTTTAGATTGAATAATTTTTGAGCTTTTTCAAGGGGAAAATCGATTATAGTGGAATAATGGGTCATGCCAGCATTATTTACGAGAATGTCACATCTATTGAAATTTTTAAAATACTTTTTAGCCAACTCTTTCATATTCTCAAGAACAGTTAAGTCAGTTGGAAAAGAAATACATTTTACGCCATAACTTGCAATTTCTTTATGAGTCTGATCTAATTCATTCTTTTCAAGAGCCGTAATAGCTACATGAGCACCATTTTTCGCAAATTCAAGCGCAACAGCCCTTCCAATACCACGCCCTCCACCAGTTACTAAAGCGTATTTTCCTTCCAGAAGTTTCATCAAATCATTCTCTCCAGTTATTATACATTAATTGATAATTAAAATCAATTTTATCAAAATAAATTATTCTTTTTTAAAAAAATTGCTGTAAGATAAAAATTTCAGACGAAATTACCAAATCATTTTCAATAAAATCATACACCTAATAGTAAAATTAAGATCCATAGAAGAGAAAAACTGATAACGATACTTAGATTCACTAACATACTAATTATCTTTTGGTCATACTCAAATTCTACAGAAAACGGAATAACTGCAATGCCTATTGGTAAAATTAAAGAAATTGTGATAACTACTCTATAGAGATGAGGAAATTGGTTAATAGGTAAGAGAAAAAACAATGAGAGACCAATAGAAAGTCCAAATAAATAACGTATTAAGAGAACTTTCAAAATTACGTTCCATTCTGCTTTCTCAAATTTGAAACTCAAATAAATACCTAACAATAGTAATGTCAAAGCCGTGTTTGCTCTTGCAAAAATATCCAAAATATCTGTTATAAAAATTGGTATAATGATACCTGAAAAATTTATAGTAAGGGCTATGACATAACTCATTAAAGGTGCTGATTTTAGTAAGCGTTTGGCAATATGTTTAAAGTCTACTTTTTTTCCTTCATTATTGAGTGTCGGTGAAAAAATGCAACCAACGATATAACAGAGAAAAAATACCATTAGAGCATTGCCTGCATCAACAAGAACAATATATTGTAGTCCTTCTTCGCCCCAAATCCCTTCAACTAATGGAAATGCTAAATGAACAACATTAAACCCAATCACCGTCATTAATATTAGCCCTTTTATATTTCTCGGATAATTTCTAGATAAAATAAAGGCAATACCGAGTGTTCCAAAGCCAAAAATTATATGAATTAATGGTATTAAACTCAATGATAAATTAAATTCAATGGTACTTATTACTTTTAGAATAATTGCCGGTAATGTAACATTAAATATGATTTTTGCAATAACCTTACCATTTTCTTCCTTGATTATATTCACTTTTTTTAGAATAAACCCAATTAAAATTATCGTTAATGATAAAAGGAAAGTATAATTTACATCTGCCATTTTTTATTATTCTAAATATTTTTTTGACTCAATAGAATTATTTAGAATAATTAAGTGGTCTATTAATTCATTTTCTTTTTATTTAATCCGTAAAACTTTTTATTTTATAGGCACATTTGGAAGAAAATAAAGAAGAAAGATGTAATAATTTAAAGGCTTTATCCGATAAAAAATTTTAAATAATGTCATCAGTAAATTAAATTATTAATATAAGAGATAGTAGAAATGAAACCAAATCTTCTTTCAGAGAAAAAAGTAATTATAACCGTTGCGATAACAGGAGGAATTCATGGTAAATGGGCTAATTCTTCGTTGCCGATAACTCCGGAGGAGCAAGCCCAGGATGCTCTGGAATGTTATAATGCAGGTGCATCAATTCTCCATCTTCACGTACGTGGTCCTGATGGTCAAAATACAGCCGAAATAAAAGTATATAACGAAGCAGTAAAATTAATTGGTGAGAAATGCCCAATTATAAGACAAATCGGTAATGGAATTGGAGCTCGCCTAGAAACAACTACAACCATAACTAGATATGGTAGAAAAGCGGTAAAATCCATGATTGTGCAACCGACACTGGAAGAAAGACTGAATCTACTTACAATTGAGCCTATACCTGAAATGTTCACCATTAACGCAGGATCATTTGAATTTAGAACTCCTTATGGTGGGGGATTATTCAGTAACCCAATGGATTTTAATAGGAAATTTGTTAAAGGATGTAAAAAATTGGGTTGTGGTATTGAGATTGAAGTATATGATTTAAGCCATATTGCTAATGTTATGGAACTTGTCGATAAAGGCATATTAATACCACCTATGCACTTTAGCCTTGTCTTGGGAATTAAAGGGGGTGCTCCTGCAACTATAAAGAATCTATTAAGCATGGTTGAGCAAATTCCCGAGGGATCAACGTGGCAAGTTGTTACGGTTGGCAAATTTCATTTACGAACCACTCTTATTGCTATGTCAATGGGGGGTAATGTTAGAACCGGACTTGAAGATACTATTTATTACCAAAAGGGGGTACCAGTAAAAAATAATGCACAACTAGTGGAGCGAATGGTTAGACTAGCCCAAGAAATAGGAAGAGAACCAGCTACAGTTGATGAGGCAAAGGTGATGTTAGGTTTAAAAAAGAGCTAATATTTACGTAAGAGATTTTTACATAAAGAATAAATGTTCAATTAGAATTTGTACTCCAATAATAATTAAAATAAGCCCGCCAATTAATTCAACTTTACCTTTAAGGAAATATCCTGCTTTTTTTCCTATAAGAACTCCAAGAACTGAAAATCCAAAAGCTATTATTCCAATTAATATTGCTGGAGTGAAAATAAAAATATCTAAAAATGCGAAGCTTAAACCAACACCTAAAGCATCAATGCTAGTAGCAATACCAAATAAAAATAATATTGAAATTTTTAACGGATTAAATTTTTTATTTTCATCTGGTTCATCTTTTATTGCCTCGTAAATCATCTTAATTCCTATAAAAAGCAGTAGAAAAAATGCAATCCAGTGATCAATAATTGAAATTAAACTCGCAATAGAAATTCCTCCTAACCATCCTAAAAACGTAAATAATCCTTGAAAACCTCCTGTAAAAAGAGCGATTTTTAAGGCATGAGTTATTTTCACATCTTCTATAACTATTCCACTTGAAATTGACACAGCAAATGCATCCATAGCCAAGCCTATTGATATTAAAATTAGTAAAATTAAATCCATAAATCATCTTTAAAAATGGATTTTAATAAAAAAATTTTCCTAAAGAAAAATTATAGAAAATAACCATTCTTTAAAAAATGATTGGAACTAATCAATTGATAAATTGAAAAAAAAAATAATTAAAAATTAAAAAAGAAAAATTATTTTGCCATTAATTCTGGATGTTTTTTCAATTCTTCTCTTATTTTCTGAAGTTTTTCTCCATGTAAGGTATAAAATTTCATGGTAACAATTCCGATAATAAGTGCAATTGCAGGAAATACAAATATTAGTACTTTTAAGCCAATGATAGTTAATGCAGGATCGCTTGTTACCGGCGTATAAGTTTTATCCCAACCAGTTCCAGTGAAAACTAACCAAATAGTTAACATAGTTATAATTATTCCTAAGCGATGGATAAAGGCATTAACTCCATAATAACTTGCAGATCTCTTTACTCCAAATTTAAGTGCATCTTCTTCTATTACATCTGCATGTAATATATCCACGTAAAATAAAGCTCCAGATAATGGAATTCCGTTTAGAGCTGTAATAATAATTCCTAAAATGAGAAATTCTTCACCTGAAACTAAAACAAATGGAAATAATGTGCAAATCCAAAGAGCCAATGTTACCATGAACGCATTTCGCATACCTAGTTTTGCTCCAAGTTTTCTATGTAAAGGCATAATTAAAGCAGCAATTACGAATGCAAGCATTAACGATATTCCAATCAATATGGAATTACCTGAAAGTTCAAAAACATGTACAAAATATAAAGTTAAAATCGTCGGTAAAATGTTAAAAACATACCATACACATGTATTCGATATTACGAATTTTATGAATTCCTTATTTGTGAATGTAATTTTCAATGATTTGAGAAATGATGGTCTTTTGTCAAATTGTTCTTTAACTTCTTCTTTTTCCTTAATACCCCATAAGAAAAAAGGTAATGACAATATTGCAGTTAAAATTGCTAGAACTACTCCTGCAGTAATATAATTTAATTTAATGCCTTCAATTTCAGCGGGAGTTTCAGGAACTAATTTTGGAACAAGTATTGTAGGAAGAAGCGAAGCAATTATCAAAGCAACAACTGTTAATCCCTTTACGAATAAATTTACAGCGGCTCTTTTTTTTTCAGTAGGAAACATCTCGGGAAATAGTGCATTCACATTTACATCAAACAGTGTATAAACCAATTCAAATAGAAAGATGATGAATAAGAAGTAGAAGGCTTCAATGCCAGTAGGAACACAAAACAGTAATATCATCATTAAACAGAGAGGACCTATTGAAAGAGTTAAATAAAATTTCCTTTTGCCCCATTTACCTTTTTGTTTTGTTCTATCTGACAATGCCCCTAAAATAGGATCATTTACTGCGTTCCATATTCCCCATAAAATATAAATAAGCGTCATCACGGTTAAATCGAGTCCAACTACAGTAAAATAAAACGTAAAAATTAAGAACTGAAAAGCTTGATAAGTTAATTGGTCAGGTATAGCACTTAAACCGAAACTAAATTTATCTTTAAGACCTAAAGTATCTTCACTCATTTTTTTTCTTTTCCTTTTTTATTTAAAATTTTAATTAAATGATACTACTTTTTTTTGTATTTAAAATTATTGTAATAGAAAAAAGCCAATAGTAATATATTTATTATAAAAAATGCAATTTTTCATTAAACTAATTAATTTTATTAAAAGGAATATTGAAATGAGTTTTGTGAAAAAATTAGATGAAATAGAAAAAAAAAGAAAAGAAACGTATGATTTCTATTCTGCGGAAATGTTACTTGTGTTATGGGAAACAAAACCTGAAATTGTTGAACGATTACTTCCACCACCTTTAAAACCAGCTCAAATACCCATTGCTCATGCATTCATTGCTAATTATCCCAAAACTAATTTTGGGTTACCCTATTTAGAGAGTGCACTTTTTCTGAGGGCTGAATTCAATGGTGAAGAGGGGAGTTACTGCCTTGCAATGCATGTTACGGATGATATGGCTCTAGCAGGTGGTCGTGAATGGTTTGGATATCCCAAGAAAATGGCAAATATCCATTTAAAACGTGATGGAAAGGATGTTGAAGGATGGTCAGAACGCCTTGAAACACGTTACTTTGAGGTAAGAGCAAACTTAAGCGGAAAATTCAATGATATGGAAGCTCCAAAGATCTTAATCGGAATTGGGATGGTTCCTAGTAAGATGAAGAATACTGTAAATGTTAGTTTTAATTATAAACATTTTAATGCGCCTGAGATGCGTGGGTTCGATTATAAACCCCGCCTAATCAGAGAAGAAGTAGAGTTCCGTCCAAAATCAATGGAAATGGGTGAGGTTGAAATGAAGCTTAAATCTTCAATACATGACCCATGGGGTGAAGTAGAGATTGTCAAAGTGTTGGGTGCGTTATACATCGTAGGAGATAACTCTATGCACCCAGGTAGTACCGTAGCCGAAGTAGACCAAGATAAATTCGAACCATATGCATTCCTGAAGTGGGACTGGTATTAATTTATATCTGATATTTCTAATAATTGGAATAAAAGAGAAAAAAAAATTATATTGATTGATTTTTCTGTTGATTTTTTTTTCATATTTTCCATTCACTATTCTTCTTAATGTCATTTCCTTAATTTTTGTTTTCTATTCTTTTTTATTCTTAGAAGGGATTTAGGATGTAATAGATACGAATACAAGGCATTTACAGAATATTTCAAATCCGAAAGAATTATGCGCTAATTACTTTTATTGGTTAAAAAGTAGAAAAGTATAAAAAGTAGAAAATTCTATTAATCATTATGGCAAATGTGAAATTAAATAATAAGAGATTGCTTGAAAAACTACAAGCAGAAATTACTCTAAAATTAGGGAAAAAAATGTCTCAACAGGAAGTGTTAGACAAAAGTATTGAATTTACATATAATAGACTTAATGAATTCTTTGTTGAAAATATTGATAAACCTGCTGTAACTAAAAAATTCATAGAGAGACTCAGAGAAAGTGCAAGTGATGCGCCTCTTTATCATTTAGACAGATCTGATGATGAGTTAATCTATGGTCTCTGAAAAATAAATATCAAATTTAAGAAAATTAAGAGCGAATTAATCGTGATTATAATTTTAGATACTAATTTTTTGTTCGCTTTAAAATCTAAGAAAGACCAATATCATGAAAGAGCATATGAGATTTTTAACGAATTTGAGGAAGAAAATCCAAAATATTTTACAAATTACTTCATAATGAATGAAACTTTAACTTTAGCTATTGTTCGCTCTCACGGAAATATTTCTTTTTTAGGAAAGTATATTACCTTATTCTTTGGAAATGATAATTTTTTTCAAGTTTTTCAAAATACACCTCAAGAATTCCCAAAAATCGTTGAAGTTTGTAAGAAATATATTACCTCTAAAAGATTGATTAGTTTTACCGATGCTTCATTAATTTATTTATACCAAAAGTTTAATGCTGATTATGTCCTTTCGTTTGATAGTCATTTTGATAATATACTCAATAGGAAATTTTAGGAATTATTTACAAATATTTATATACCTATTAATATCAAAATATTGTGAGTTGAAAAACAATTAATAGCAAACTAAAAGCGATTACTTCACCCCCAAGCCGAGAAGAATTGTCTAATCGCTTGGAAAAGGTAAGAAGGTTAATGCGCAAAGAAGGTCTGGATTATTATATCTCCTTCGACCCAGTGAATATTTATTATTTAACTAACTTTGCTAATAAAGTACATGAACGCCCCTTTATTCTTGTAATTGCAAAAGAGGGAATTCCGAAAATGCTAGTTCCACTATTAGAGAAGGGTCATGTCGAGACCAGATCAAGGTGTGAACTTGAATTTGTAAGTTATTATGAGTTCCCAGCGCCTGAAGGGCAAAATTGGTATGATCATTATCGCAACCTTATTGAGGATGATGCGAAAGTAGGAATTGAATCTGCTATGCCTACTGGGATCGAAGAAAAAACACCCGGAAAGAAAATTATTATTGATATTATCGATGAAGTCCGTATTATAAAAACAGAATATGAGATCGGGCGTACTGTCCATGCCTGCCGGGTTGTAAATAAGGGTCATAAAAAGTTACTGAAAATTTGCAAACCTAAAATGTTGGAATTTGCATTATATCAAGAGGTCACCAATGTAATGACGACCAAGATAGTAACAGATATCCCCAATGCAAACTTCATAATAACCAATACTGTAGGTGCTGTTTGGCCACCGTCCTTTTCTCATGAACCTCATATCGTTCCGAATATATTTGCTGAGATGGAAGAAGGAGGTCCCCATGTTTCCATAGTGTCTGCTCAAGTAGATGGCTACGGTGTGGAAATTGAAAGAACTTTCTTTTTAGGTTATGTTCCTGAGAAAACAAAGGAGCCTTTTGAAGTCATGTTTGAAGCAAGGGCTCTTGCATATAACCTTGTAAAACCAGGAGTTATTATGAGCGAGATTGATAAAAAAGTTCGTAAATTTATCACTGACCGAGGTTATGGTGATTATATCATACACCGAACTGGCCATGGTCTTGGAATCACCGGACACGAGGCGCCCTATATTGCCGAAGGATACGATCGGGAACTTCAACCCAATATGGTTATCAGCATTGAACCCGGAATTTATATACCTGGTTTGGGGGGTTTTCGACACTCTGATACCGTATTAATAACGGAGGATGGGTATTTAAAATTAACAAAAGCTCCGGAAAAACTTGAAGACTTGATCATTGAGTAAAAATTAATTTTATTATTTTCTATTAACGTAATTTAAAAAAGCTTTAATGATCATATGAAATTTAGGATCTGAAACAATGGTCCCATGGTCTTTACCTTGAATCTGAAAATGACAGGCATCTGGAACTAATTTTGCGATCAATGCTTTATCGCCTGGTAAAAAATCATCTGAACCTATCACGGTCATAACAGGCACTGAAATTTTTTTAAGAACTGTTTCAAGACGTTTCTGATTTGAGAATATTTTTTCTGATTCTTGGTCAGAACCTTTCATTACTGCTGCCAATGCATTCAAATCGGCACCTGTCGATTCTGCAAATCTACGAAATTCTTTACCTCCTGGATCTTTAACTTGTTCTATACTTTCTGCTTTTAACGCATTTATATATGAATCATATCTCAGCGTTGTTTGTTCATCATTCGGTGAAGATAATACAAAACCTCCTAGAATTGCGCAATTAATTCGACTAGGCTCTTTGAGTAATAAATTCAATGTGAGCGAAGAACCCATAGAATAACCTAAGAAATTTGATCTCTCGATCGATAAATGATCCATCAATTTAGAAATATCTTCCATCATTTTTGCGCCGTATTGAGCTGGATCTGTGGGTTTATCACTCTTTCCATGACCTCGACAATCCATCAGAATTAATCGATTTTCATCCTTTAAAGCCTTTATACAATTTGTTATTTTCCAATTGAAATCAATATTCGCTGCAAATCCATGAATCATGAATAAATCTGGACCTGCTCCTTTAATCTCATAATAGATTTTAACTCCTTCATTATCAAAAAATGGCATAATTTTCTATCTCCATTTTATTATACAATTATGTAACTTTTAAATATATTTATCCCATACTATTAGTTATTAGCATATTTTCAATGGTGAAATTTTTATGAAAATATTTGAAAAAATTAAATCTAATAAAAAACGTTCTGATACCATATTAATAACTGAGGACGGGTATTTAAAATTGACGAAAGCTCCCGAAAAACTTGAAGAGTTGATAATTAAGTAAAAAAAATCAATTATGCAATTTTTATTAATATTAATTCTGCTATTTTTGAGAATTTTTTACATTTTACAATTTTTTCTTTTTAACTAAATAACATCCTTCATTTTATGATTGAAATTCAGTGATTTACACTAGCATTTAAGTTTTTAATTTTTGTTTTTTAGAAAGCGTTTGAAGATATTCACGTTCTTTTTGTTCATGTAATTCCATTATATAACTTTTCTTTTTAAGCCATTCAGGTCCATCTAATGGATACCAACGCAAAGTAATTGCGCTGATACCAATTAAAATAGCTGGAAGTATACAAAACGCAATTAAAATGCCAATAATGGCTAATTCAGGCTGAGGTTGTTTAATAGAAATCCCATTTTCTATAATTGGATCCACGAATCCAGATATTGTTATAATTCCTAGAAACATCCAATTGGCAATAGAGATCCCTGGTTTTGTAACTATTGCATTAACTCCACCATAGATCCCTTCTCTACGTTTTCCAGTGATTAATTCGTCGTTATCAATAACTTCTCCCATTAAAACTCCATTCGCGATCAATGCTCCTGCGAACCCGATACCTAAGAAAAAAGTTGGGATTGCAGCTAAATAGGAATTTCGCCCAAGAAAAAACAAAATTGCAAAACTAATTGAAATTAATAATAAACTTCTGATCATTGTCTTTTTTGCACCCCAAGTGCCCATTTTTTTTAGATTAAATCCCATTCCAAATATAATTCCAATGATAAGGGCAAGTCCAAACAAAATTATATTTTGACCAATAACTACATAGTCGATGTAATAAAGTAAACCAGTTTGCAAAACAGGATATATTAAATTTATGCAAAAAGAAGGTATCATAAAAATCCAAAAAGGTTTGTTTTTTAATGTTAATCTTAAGCCTTCAATAAATGGTTCATAAGGTTGCATTTGGGCGAATATATTTTCTTTAATGAAGAATGATGTTATAAAAAGCACTAGTGTGCAGCTGAAACCCATAATAAGTATTGAAATCCTAAATATTAGGGAAATTCCTTCTTGACCGGTTAGAAGAACAATTGGAAGAATTATTCCTAGTGCTATATTTACAAATCTAATTGCATTAGAATAGACCATGACACTTGCTCGTTCCTTAGCTGTTACAGCAATCTCATTCGGGAGAGAAAAAAAACAGCACCCAACGAAAGTAAACATCGTATCTAAGATAAATAATGCTATTAAAAAATTAAAGAAGAGAGCTATCTGATCATTTAAAGGAGCTATAGGAAACCAACAAAAAATAAAGGCTAATCCATAAAAAACTGACCCATACCTTATATAAGGAATACGCCGCCCTATTTTTGTTCTAGTATTATCGATGAAATATGATGCGATAGGGTCGTTTATTGTGTTCCAAATAGCAAATATTAGCCAAGCGATTCCCAAAAATGTTGCATCCGCACCTAGTTTTTGATTGTAGAAAAATGTGAGATTAGCAAAAACAAATCCATTAAGAATGTCACTAGCAAGCCCCCCAAAACCAAAGCTAATTTTTTCTTTTATTGGTACATGTTCTTCGGGTAAATCTATTTTTGCCATATTTTATTTTCGTTGGTAAATTATATAAATATTATATTCCAATTTAGTTTATTTATTGATTAATAAAGTGTTTCAAGAATTAATTCAATGCCTGGTCGATTAACTCTAAAAGATCAACCATTTTTATATTGGAATTCAATGCTTTTATCGCATCGTCAAGATTCCTGAAACAAAAGGGGCAGATGCTGACTAGGTTTTCTGCCCCAGTTTCTTCCGCTTCTTGAACTCTGCTTTTTGCAATCTCTAAAGCTAACTCGGGAAATGCTTTTTTAACTCCCCCTCCAGCGCCACAGCATTTAGCGTTTTCTTTAATGGTTGCCATTTCTATTAGATTTGCCATTTTTCTTAAAAGTTCTCTCGGTTCTTCGTAAAGGGGAGTACCTCCTGAGTTTCTTCCTGTATGGCAAGGATCATGGTAAGTTGCGTTAATTCCTAGATTTTTTAATTGAATATTTTTTTCTTTTATAATTTTGCGTATGAGTTCAATTGTATGAATAACATTTATATCTAAATCTTTAAGTAAATCAGCATAATCCAGTTTAAGTGTTCGATAACACCCTGCACAGCTGGTAATAATTGTTTTTATTCCACTTTTTAGAAACAAATCAAGATTTTTATCACTAACATAATTAAACGCTTTCCGATCTCCGGTTCGCATTGCAACACTTCCACAGCATACTTCATTTTCTCCAAAAACAGAAAAATCGACTCCCAATTTTTTAAGAACCTTTGCCGTATTTATAGCTACTGTTTGAATTTGTGGAGTTAAGGCGGTAGTACATCCCACGAAATAAAGAACCTCCGCTTTCTCAGAACTTGCATCCTTTATTTTGAAATCGAGTTTTTCTAACCAATCATTTTTCTGTTTTCTATCTCGTTTATATGGATTTAATAAATCAGTCATTGCTTGATTCATTTCATTATGCCCATCTAAAGCATAACCCGCATCCACCAATTCTGCTCTCAAAGCTTCATAAAAAGAAGCATTATCTATATCATAAAAACAGGCTTCTGAACAAGCATTACAAGTAGGGCATTGATAAATTACCTCCGCCATATCTTTACTCAATTCTAATTTACCCTGCCATAGAGAACGGATAATTTGCATTTTCCCTCTGCCAAAGAAAGGTTCAAAACCCGGAGTATGGTCTCTTGCCACACAAACGCCCCATTTTGGAGGGTCTGAGGAAAAATCAGTTGCTTCTCGACAATCCCCGCAAGAGATACATTGCAATATCATTCGTTCTAACTTACTTAAATGCTTATATTTTTCCCTTGAACTTATTTCAGTCATTATTTTACCCTCCATTACTAATCTTTACTAATATATTTAGTAATATCATCTTTAAAGCTATACATATGGAATTTATTCGGACTCAATAAAAAATTCGGATCTACTGTTTTTTTCATATCCTTAAAAAATTGCATAAATTCGGGTGAGTAGGCACCTGCTTCGACTATTGATTGTGAAATCGACTCTCCTAGCCAGTAATGCACAGCCCCATATTTCACCTGAGCTCTTACTTTTTTATGCCACATATTCATTGCAATTGGATGTTGTTCATCCGTATTATCAACACTAAACCCTCCCGCAAACACACAATTTCCATTTGGTAAAAGATGGATGGAGGAAGCAAATAAAGAAAAACTTGATGCTGGAAATTCACTTCTATATTTTTTGTCAAACTCAGCACTCAAATTTATTTTTTCTGGAGCTGATGAAATTGGAACTTTATGGCATGTTACGCATGAAATTCTAGGTGGAGCGAGAGAAACGAATTTATTAAAATAATTGTAAGCATACCTTAAATTGAACTTCCAATCTTTAGCTAATTCGGTACTTAAATCAATTTCTTGCCATTCAAAAGGTCTAGCATCATTCTTCATAATCTCATCAACTTTTTCAAGATAAACATCTAAAATTCGTTCATCAAATGCTTCCAAATATACTGAAAAAACAGGTCCCCTTAGTTTTGCTTTTTTTGGCGGCTTTTTCTTCGCTTGAGACGCGAGAAGTCGAACTATAACTAGTGGTGAGATATATAAATCATGCAATCCATCACTAACTTCTTTACGTAACTTATACATTAATTCAAATAGTTTATTATAATCATTTTTAGAAAGCATGTAAGTTCTTAATATTTTTATTGGAGAATTTGGAAATAATCTAAGAAATGTTTTAGTTTTAATACCCATAGTTCCTACATCTCCCATAAAAAGCCCAGTAAAGTCCGGTGCGACCCCATATCTGCAAAATGGTTTTGCATACTTATTAGCTGCAGCTCCCGTTCTTATGATTGTCCCTTTAGGATTGGGCAATACAACTTCAACACCTAAACAAATATCAGGAACTAAACCATATTTAGTGGAACCAAATCCTGCAGTGCTATTTGAAAGAGCACCTCCTACAGTCGCAGCATATCCACTTCCTGGACCAAGAACACCCGTTGTTAAACCTCTTTTTTGTAATTCAGAAATTAAAGCACCCCAAGTCACTCCACATTCAACTTCACAATAAAAATCTGATTCATTAATTTCTAAAATTTGATTCATTCTTGTAAGGTCAATGAGAATAC
The DNA here is from genome assembly GCA_029856045.1 of Promethearchaeia archaeon. Classification (GTDB taxonomy): domain Archaea; phylum Asgardarchaeota; class Lokiarchaeia; order Sigyniarchaeales; family SOKP01; genus 6H3-1. Next base: position 28,534 of record JAHQWG010000011.1, read on the forward strand.
CTCCCTCCGAAACAGAACCTCCCACCAAATCAGCACCTCCACCCCTCGGAACCATATGAATTTTATATTTATTGGCAATTTTTACAATTTCAGAAACTTCTTCAGGTGTTTTAGGTCGAACTATCATATCTGCCCATCTATCAGGAAACGCAGGATCAACATTTCTTGAATATGCCGCTTTCATGAAATCCTTGTCAGTAATAAATTCCGATCCAATGAAATTTTCAATTTCCTTGTATGCATTTAAAATATTAGACATTTTTTAACTATGATTTTCAAATTTAATAATATAAAATTAGGTCTAGTGATTTAAATAAGTTTATTTACTCATTAAATATTTAATTCTATTCTTAACAAGAAATATGTTGTGAAGTAAATTAATGACTCATCTTACTATCCTTTTTTAGTTTTACTCGTTCAAAGATTGAAGGATTTTTTTTCTAGTTTGATGTACATACAATGTCTTTTCGCCATTACAAATTATACAATAAGTTCCGTAAGGATAAACGCTGTTCTGTTGAGCTTCTTTACAACTATTTATTTTAATTGTTTTTAATCTATCTTTCTTGTCTTTAAATTCGTCGTTCAGTTCCTCTACAAGATCTACAACATAAGGACATTGGTCGGAATACAATATCGTTACACCATCACTATATTCGCTTATTTTATCATCCGACATGGGATAAAACTTTGGTTTGGGGGCTTTATCTGAAAAAATGTAGGCGTATAATTCGAAATATGGTTCCATTCCGTCTACTTTTTTAAATCCGTTGTTTAAATATATGTTTCTTTTAGGCAACCACCCTCCCTTCTCTGCAGACATGCCTACGACACCGTGCATTCCTGCTTCTTTTGCGTCCCTAATTGCTTCTTGCAGAAGTGATGAACCATGTCCATGTTTTTTGTGCTTACCAACAACCCAAAGACAGTGAATGACCATCCAGCCATCAGTTTGGATTCCTCGCCAATTATATTCGCCAGGAATGTATTCGATCATTCCCCGTGAAGTCTCTTTATCCCCCTCCTTCACGATGAGCAATTTGTATTTTAATCCCTCTTTGAAACGTTCTTTCATCCATTTTAACTTGCTTTGATAACCAGGTAATTTCTTCTTTGTTTTTTTACAAAACATTTCTTGTTCATCAATATTTTCTTCATTGATATCTATTATTTTTGCCATATTTACTTTAACTCCTTTTTTATTAATATTTTTATTCTTCTTCAAAATAACCTTGCTCTTGCCACCATACAATACCATCTTCTAACCATTCTGGCCAATCCTTCAACCAAGGAGCAATATGACAATCTCTAACACGATCGCAGATTGAAAAATATGCTTTAATATCTACAACTGGAGTGTCATCAAAAGCATCTAAACCACCTACTTTTAATATTCCTTTCCTTTCATTAAGTTCTAAAATATTAGTAGTCGTAATTGCAATAGGATTTGGACGATATTCTGCTCTTGTTGCAAAAATTCCCGTGACTGGTGCATCCTCACCATAGGGAGGCGTAATTTGCCATTCAGTTGAATTACGAATCTCATCAATATCATTCTCATGCGCCCACCAAAAAATTATAACGTGGCTAAATTTGTCTAGCTCCTTAAGAGCAGGTCTGTATGGCTCCAATATTTCAATAAATGTTTCTTCTCCTTTTCGTCTTACATGACCAATAGGGAATAATTTAAATTCTTTTTTTGATTTGCTCATTGTTTCATATATTTTTTGATTTTTTAGTTATAAAATCACCAAGTCACAATTCTATTTAAATATTCACTTTTCTTAGGATTTTGTTCACTTTTTTTAGGAGGGTTTAAATATGATATATGTTTATTTTATATTAGGAATGAGAAGGCTGTGTGTGCTTTGAACATAGAACCAAAAATAATTAAAGAGAAGAGCTTAAAACTACTAGGATGCGTGTTTTATGGAGATCCCTTTCATTCTGCGAAAGAATGGACAATAGAAAATGAAATAGGTAAAACTTGGCTGCGTTTTGGAACCCTTTTTAGAAAATATTCAATTTTACTTGAAAAAATAAACGTGAATCCTTATGTGGCATATGAAATACATATAGAGCCCGAAGAATATAAGAAAACTAAAAAATATAATATTTTTGTGGGCATTGAAGTAAAAAATTATGATAAAATACCCTTAGAGATGTTCGTTAAAATTCTTCCAAAAACAAGTTATGTGATGTTCATTACTAAAGGCAGAGATTTCAGTGAAGGTGAATATGTGTTTAAAAAGTGGTTACCAAATTCAAATTGCGAGCAAGCATATCCATATATAATTCAATCTTACGATAGAAGACGATTCAAGGCACTCGATGATGATGAATCCGAAATTGATTGGTATATTCCAATTAAAGAAAAATAGAGAAAAATATAACCCTTAAATTTAATATGATTGAAAAAAAAACACCAAATGAATTAAAAGAATCGCTTGAACAATCATTTGATGATATTTTAGCTATTATAAAGGCTATGGGAAACCAAAATAGGTTAAAAATCCTCATAACTTTACTTTCCGGTGAAAAATCATTTCAAACTCTTATGAGTGAAACTAATTTGCAGAAAACGGCATTATCAAATCATCTTACACTATTATTCAAAAAGAATTTAATAGAAAAGCCAGATTATGGTAAGTATAAAATAACTCAAGATGGTGTAGAGTTCATTCGAGCAATTCAAATGGTTTGGCATCAATCCGATACCCAAAGAAAAAAAGAACTAGAAATCATACAAGGAAGGAAATTATCTGAAACTTTTCTTGAGTCGTTTTTTAAAAGAAGATAATTAATAATTTATAGAATACATAAATACAAAACAAAATTGGTTAATTAAAAAAATATTAAAAGATTCGACGTTATAATCTTTAGAAATGAAATAAAAAATAAATTTATAAACGTAATATTGATTAATCGCAAAAAATTGTAAATATTATCATAATTATGTTTTAAGTCGTGAATTAAAATTGCTTATTGGTAACAATGTGAATTTGAAGTTAATGGAAAAAGAGGACCTGCCTTTATTGCAGGAATGGGTGAATAATCTTAATATAGAAGGTGAATATGAACCCATTAAACAAGAGACAATTAAAGATTTAGAGAAACAATATGATGATCTTAAGGAAGGACAGTGGTTTTTTATAGAAAAAAAGGACGGGAAAAAAATTGGTTATGTAGCACATTTTGTCTCAATGGGAAAGCAAAAAGAAATAGGATACGCCCTACTTCCCGAAGAGAGAGGTAAAGGTTATGGCACTGAAGCTGTAACGATTATGGTTGATTACTTATTCCTTTCAAAAGATATCATGCGTATTCAGGCAGATATTCGTCCGGAGAATATAGCATCCCAAAAAGTTTTAGAAAAAGTTGGATTCAAAAAGGAAGGAATCTTACGTAAATGCTATTTTAGTAGAGGAAAATTGAGAGATACTGCCATCTTCAGTATTTTAAGAGAAGAGTGGAAAGAACCAAAAATAATAGCAAAAGGAAAATAAGATTTTTGAAATAGATAATAAGTAAAATCAAATATTTTATTGAAAATTTATTCATAGAAGATATAAATACTGAAGATAATTTTCATTAATTCTTGCTGATATAATTCTGCTTATTATTAATACCAATCCCACTTTATATATGAATATGGCAAGAAATCATCTGGATTTACTTCTGCGACTTTCTCACCCGGCAACATTATATTGTCTGTCTTGAGATATAAAGCACCCAGCACTTTAACTACCTCTATTTCGCCCCATGGGTCGTGGGCTGTTGAGTTTAGAGTAATTTTTGCTTCACCCATTTCCATTGATTTAGGACCTACTGCAGTCTCTTGCTTAACCAACCAAGGATTATAATCGAACCCAACTTTATTAGGAGCCGGAAAATATTTAAAATTGTAATTAACGGTATTCTTTTTTCTTCCGGGTAGTAAGCCAAGTTCTTTTATAATCTTTGGAGTTTCGGGATCATTGAATTTTCCCGTTAATTTTGCACGAATTTCGATGTTTTTTACTCCAAGACGCTCAGAATAAGCATAAACATCCTTATCAGTGCGTTCAAGAAAAACATTTGCAATTTTTTTGGGAAACCCAAAAATTTCTCGACCACCTATCATTGCTCTATCGTCAGTAACCGGCATAGCTAAGTAATAATTTCCCATTTCACCGTTGAATTCGCATCTTAAAATAAGAGCGCCTTCAAAGTAGGGTAGACCTTGATTAGTAGAAGAATAATTTGCAATAAAGACAAAGGCAATAGGTCTCGAAATGGGTTTAAGTGGAGGCGGAAGTATTTTTTCGATAATTTCTGGTTTTGTCTCCCATAAAACCGTTATCATTTCCGCATCTTTGAAAACGGTTGTTCTTAATTCTTTTCTTTTTTTCTCAATATCTTCTAAAGACCTTTTAAAACTCATAATAAATCACTCTTACAAATTATAAATATAATTTCTTTTTTATTATTCCTTATCTTTAACGATATATTTTTTAATATCATCTTCATAACTGTGAAAATGGAACTTTTTTGGACTCAATAAAAAATTTGGATCCACAGTTCTCTTCATGTTCTTAAAAAATTCGATAAATTCAGATGTGTAAGCATCAGCCTCAACTATCGACTGCGAAATTGCCTCTCCAAGCCAATAATGCACTCCACCATATTTTACTTGATGCCTTAATTTCTTATGCCACATATTCATCGCAATCTGGCGTTGCTCCTCAACATTGTCTGCATTAAAACCACCTACAAACACACAATTTCCATTAGGTAATAGAAATATACATGTGGCAAACAAGGAAATACTTCCAAGAGGAAATTCAGTCCTATATTTTGCATCGAATTGAGTACTTAATTTTACTATTTCCGGAATAGATGAAATTGGAACTTTATGGCAAGTTGTACAGGATATCTTTGGTGGTTGAATGGAAATATATTGATTGAAATAATTATATGCAAACTTTAAATTAAACTGCCAATCCTTTGATAATGGCTGGTTTAAATCAATTTCCTGCCATTCAAATGGTCTGGCATCATCTTTCATAATCTCATCAACTTTTTCTTGATAAACATCTAAGATTCGTTGATCAAATGCCTCCAACCCAACCATAAAGACAGAACCTCTTATTTTCGGTCTTGTGGGAGGTTTTTCTTGTGCCATACCCTCCATAAATTTAACCACAGTAAATGGTACAAGAATTAAATCATGCAACCCATCATTAACTTCCTTTCGCAACTTATACATTATTTCAAATACTTTATTATAATCATTCTTGTTAAGGATATAATGTCGCTGAGATTTGAATGGAGCATCTGGAAATAACTTTAAAAATGCTTTAGTCTTAATCCCCATGGTTCCCACATCCCCCATAAAAAGACCCGTGAAATCCGGTGCAATTCCATACCGGCAAAATGGCTTTGCATATTTACTTGCGGCCGCCCCCGTTCTCAAAATAGTTCCCTGTGGGTTTGGTAATACAACCTCAACTCCCAAACATATATCAGGAACTAACCCATATTTTGTTGAACCAAATCCTGCCGTGCTGTTAGAGAGGCCGCCACCAATAGTCGCTGAGTAACCGCTTCCAGGTCCCAGAACTCCCGTTGTTAAACCTTTCTTTTGCAATTCTGAAACCAGAATGCCCCAAGTTATCCCACACTCAACCTCACAATAATAATCTATTTCATTAATCTCCAAAATCTGATTCATTCTCGTAAGATCCATCAGAATTCCTCCCTCGGTGACTGACCCCCCAACCAAATCAGCGCCACCACCCCTTGGAACTATGTGAATCTTGTATTTATTAGCAATCTTGACAATTTCTGATACTTCCTCCGTTGATTGCGGTCTTACAATCATATCCGCCCATCTATCGGGAAAAGCGGGGTCAACATTTCTTGAATATGCTGCCTTCATGAAATCTTTATCAGTAATATAATCCACGCCTAATATCTTTTCAATCTCAGCATACGCTTCCTTAACTTTTGACATCTTATTCCTTAATTATTTAAACTCTTTATATTAAACAATAGAATTATATTTATGTTTCAATATTTCCTCAAACAAATAAAAATATATTGTTCTTTTAATTTTACATTGAAAATCTAACTATTTTTAATCAGAAATTAAATTTATTATTTTTTTTCTAAGTGAACTTTACTGATTAGCAATAAATTCCTTCCCGCCAAATATTTTCATAAATTTTAATCCCTCATATACGCCCTGAATAAATCGCTCCGTAACGTTAAAAAATTCCTTATTTATAGTCAATATAAGTATTTCTTTTATTCTTTAATGATTATCAAAATAGCATTCTTAAAAAATTCAAGGTGTATTTATTGAAAAATTTAAAAAGGAGATTAAAAGGAAGTTTGGCAAATTTTCTAGAATAATTTTTTAGTATGTGGAAATTATGAATCTAACTTCAAATAGAAAAAAAGATAAGATTTATCTTAGGATTGCCGATGCCTTTAAAGATGATGTTGGTCGTGGGATTTTACGTATAGATTCTCAGATAGCGAGAAAAAATAATTTAGGAACAGGAGATGTAATTGAGGTTTATAATGAATATAAGGACAAAAGAACATCTGGATTATTATATCCTGGCCTAAAAGAAGATATTGGATCGAGTATCATTAGATTAGATAGCTCTTTCAGGCGAAATCTTGGCGCCTTTATTGATGATTGGGTTACCATAGGAAAAATAGAATCAAAACTCGCAGGAAGTATAACCTTTGCTGCAATAGGAAGGCCCGTAATTATAAGGGATGCAAAAGCATTAACAAATTTATTGATTAATCGTGTAATTACAAAAGGAGACATTATCAGTTTTTATGCTATGGGGCAGAGATTTGATTTTATGATTATGGAATTTACTCCTCAAGCTAAGGCAGTTAGAATTTATAATAAGACTGAGATATTAATATCAGAAAAAACTATCAAAAAATTATCTCCAGAAAAGGAATTAAATCGGACTAACGTTAAAAAGGAGAGTTTTCTTCAAGACCTCAACTATTTTAAAAGGAAAAAAGATAACCTTGATAAAATTAAAAAATTGATGAAATTATCAACTCGTTTGCGGCTCGATATGATGAGAGATGTTCTTAATATGGACCCACATACATTTAACTATAACATTATTGACTGGGCATACAAGTTTGAGTTCATAATCGATGGTGACTATTTAATTGTAAATAAGGATACAGTTTTAGATTTTATTGATGCTTTGGACAAACAATTCGCTACATCGGAAATAAAGAAAGAAAACCTAGAGGGGGAAAAATAATAAATAGATTGAGCTTTTCTTTGAAAATGTGACTATTTTTAATCAGTAATTATATTAATTTTATTTTATTTTTTTACCCTTTTATTTAACTCAATAAGAGAAAGACAAAAAAGTTAAAAATAAAGATAATTAGAGTTATATTATTAAAAAATATTAAAATTAATTGATGATCCAATATGTCAGAGCAAGAAATTGAAGAATTAGAAAAATTTTTAGTTCCATATGTTCTTGAGCGATTTAACCAAAAATTCTCAAGGTCAGTGGTAGGTGTATTAGGTTCTGTGATTACAGGGAAAAAGGAAGGTGTATTAGAATTTATATCCTTTCTAGCAAGAGCCTGTGTAAGATGCCTTATGAGTACTTCAAACGAAATTTACCTTAAAGATATTGCTTCAGTTGTTTTCGCCGAAGCATGTTTGGTGAAAGATCTTCCTCCTATTCGCTTTCGCGAGTGGTGGAGTGAACATTCGGAGTTTTATAACCCAATACCTACATTATTAAGTGAAATTCACAGATGGCTAATATATTTGGAAGAAAATGGAAAGTTACCAGGCAATTATGAGAGATTCACAGGTAAATTTGTAAAAATGTAGTTAGAAAAAAGAGTAATGAAATTTAAATGGGTTTAAATTTCTTTTTACAGTATTTGCATTTTTTATAAGATTTCAAATTTTCCTGACCGCAATAGGGACAAATAAAAATATTCGTTTCCACATCTTCTCCGCTTTTTAGTTGAAAACTTTCTTCCATTTTTGCAGGGTATGGTTTCAATTCAGCAGTTATAAAAGTTTCGATTTCTTCTTTTCTTTTTTTAGTGTATTTTTTTATTTTTACTATAAAGCCTGAAACAACGACAATAACACCTACTATAATTATTATAACTATTATAGTAGAAATCGTCTGTGGACTTATATATGAATCATCATGGACAATAATATTAAAAAACCCTGCTTGATAGTGATAATAAACTGTGATGTAAATAGTCATCTCTTGTTCTATATAGAGATCAATAAATTCTTGCTCATTACCTGGATTATCACTTGTTGCAATAAGATTACCGAAAAAATCATCAGAATACACATGTAATTCTAAGTCCATATCCCAAAAACTATCCCACCATACTTTAATATGAATATTTCCTTTTGGAACAGTAATAAAATATCTTTTTGCAGCAAGACCTATGGATTGATGAGTTTTTTCTGTATTTAAAGTTAAACTAATTTCCTCAATTTGACTAAGTTTCAGATCTGTTCGTTGATTTAATTCCCTCCTATAAATATCATAATTACCTAAATTGAAAGAATATACGCACAAAAAAGCACTGGAAATTATTATACTTACCAAAATAAGATTTTTATCATATCTTTTCATAATAATCAGCTAAGAAAATCTTAAATCTAAATAATTGTTGAATAATTAAATTTCAAGTTATTAGTATAAATAGTTCTAGGTAATTTAATATATAAATAAGAAAATCTATGCCTTTAATAATAATGTAATAGGTACTCCTTTTTTCTCCCAAGTTAGTACTTAATATCCTATTTTAATGTTTAATTTATCGCAATACAAAAGAGAAAAGATTTTAAATATAATTAGTAATACTTAATATTAAAAAATAAATCCCCTTTTAATTTAAAGAGGTGTATGAAATGTCATCCGAAATGAAAATTGACCCTTTTGCCGCGTTGATATTAGTACTTAGTGTGATTGGGATAATTCTAATAGCAGCTTTGAGTTTTGCAGGTTTTTATTATCCTGGTTATGGAAATAGATATTCTTGTTTTGATTGTGAATTTTGGACACCTGGTGATTTAGCAGCACAAATTATTATGATAATACTATTAGTAATACAAATAATTATAGCCTTAAATGACCTGCTCCCAAAAAAATTCATAGAAATGGATCTAGAGATATTTGGCATACTTCTTACAAGCTTAACAATCCTTCTTGCCATCATAGGGATTGTTTCATTTGGAATATCTTATGAGGCATATACATGGTGGCCTGAGACTGGATTTTACGGCGGCATTATAGCGGGAATACTCAACACACTCTTGTTTTTCTTAAAATATAAAAATAAGTAATTTATCATTTTTTTCCTTTTATTCCATTGTTTAATCTATTATTTTAAAAATTTTTAACTTCTAATATATTAAGCGGATGAAATTTATAAATTTAAGAGCCATTTTTCAGAAAATTATTAAATTTGAATTAGTTCGAAAAAATTTAAATACTCTTAAGTTGTATTGACATTGAAGTTAAAAAATTTATCAATTAAGCAACCTATAGGAATGTGATTTAATGAATATTGATTGGGCTTCAGTAGAGGCTAAACCAGATAAATCCCATAAAGTTAATGGACAGATTCTTTTGGATTTACGAGCAAAAGTTAATAATTTAGAACTGCAGTCAGAAACCACCCGAATAGAGCTGGATAACACCATTAATGAATTAAATAAAACCAAGACAAAATTAACATCCACAGAAACTGATTTAACCACAATTAAAGTCGAAAAAGAAATTATTGAAAATAAATTCAACCAACTTGAATCAACTCTACAATCAACTAAATCTGAGCTAGAAGATAAATTAAATGATGCGAGAGCAAAAACTACTGATTTAGAAGAAAAATTAAACACCTCTGCGGCAACCAACGCTGAACTACAAAAAAAAATAGAAACTCTTGAAACCGATTTAAATACAAAAATAGAGAAAATCCAAGCCCTTGAATCTGAAATTCCCTCAAAACAAGAAAAAATTAATGAATTAACCAACACTTTAAGCGAAAAAGAAAGCCAATTAGAAGAATTTAAATTATCTCTTGCCGAAAAAGAACAGTCATTGACTCAACCTACTGCTCAATTGGAAGAAACAAAGTCAGAATTGAGCACATTTGAACTCCCTGAGATTAGCCCCGTTGAAGCATTTCCGAGGGAAGAGAGAGTGATATGTCCTATGTGTGGTGATACTGCTATAAAAGAAATAGACGACAAAACCAAAGTCCTATATTATTCAGGAACTAAAGCCATTTACGCAAAGAAAAAAAAATGCAAAAAATGCGGATACGAATTCTAAGAAATGAAACTCTAATAAAGTCAATAATAAAACCAATTACCCACTAACCAAGTCAATCCCTCCACACCTAAGAACAATATGAACCTCTTATTTATTTGCTATTATAAAAATTTCAGTAACTTATTCAGTTGGTTGCGACCTTATAAGTATATGGGCTCATCTATCAGGAAAAGCGGGATTAATATTTCTTCAATATGGAGTCTTCATAAAACCTTTATTTGTAATTCTAAAAATTGTTGTAGTTGAAAAAAAATTAAAAGCATATTAATTTGATTTTCTTATTCTTACTATGTAATAAACAGGTTAAATAATAAATAAAAATTCAATAAAATCTTAAAAATGAAGCAATTGGATACCTTAGGATTAGTAATTAAAGATGAATTATTGCAGTTTTTAGAAAAAGAATTTGAAAGTAGCAAGCTTAACCTACTTTCTGAGAAATATGGGGGTGGAAAAATATTTTCCCATCCATTAATAGGCGTTGCTCAAGGTAATGATCCCATTTTTCAAAAATTCAAAGAAGTTGTAGGTCCAGAACATCTCACACCTCTAGAAATGTGGGTAGGAAGTGGTCAAGATCATTTACCAGCGTCTGACCTTTATGTAGTCTCTATAGTGTTTCCTTTTGCTGATAAGATTCGCAGGGAAAGTAATAATCCAATTGTATTGCCTCGAATAACTTTACCAGCCGAAACTTATTCTGTTGCCAGAAATTATGGTAATGTATTCAAACAGGATATAATGAAGCAAACAATTAATTTTTTTAAGGAAAAAGGTTATAACGCCGTATCTGGGATGTCCTGTGGTGCTTATTCAGTTGTTTTGAAAGGAAAATTTTATTCTACTTGGTCTGAAAGATATATTGCTTTTGCTGCGGGATTAGGAACCTTCGGTTTGCATGAAGGACTTATTACTGAAGTAGGGTGTAATATTCGATTAGCCTCAGTGGTTACTAATGCCCCAATTAAAGTTTCTCGAAGAAAAAGTGATGAACCTTACTCAAATTGTTTATATTATGCAAAAGGAACTTGTAAAGAATGTGCGAAAAAGTGCCCTGCAAATGCGATTACAGAAAAAGGACATAATAAAACAAAATGTAATAAATATCGCTGGAAGGTTGCAAGAAAAATGATACCACGTCTTGGTTCAATTCTGAAGCCTGGTTCCCGCCGTATTAACTGGAAATTAAAAGAAGATATTTTCCTTGTTGGTTGTGAGTTTTGTCAATTTGGAGTCCCATGTACGGATAAAAACCCTATGGTCAGTGATTACTTGGATTTTGATTGAGATTGATGTTTAAACCAGGTTACTACTGATTCGACCGTCTTCTCAAAAGCTTTGGGATCTGTAAGTTTATGATCTGCTCCTTCGATAACAACCATCTCCTTGGGCTCTTTGGCCAATTCGAAAAAGCGGCGAACCCACACCAAATCTATATCTTCATCTGCATCTCCTGCAATTATAAGCAGTGGACGGGGAGCAATACTCGAAACCTCCCGAATAGGATTTAACTTTTTCGAATCCTCCACCATCCTTTCAAGGATTTCTTTGCGAATATCTGGATCACTCAATCCATGCATTTCGTCTGGTGAATTTTGCAGCAAGTCTTCTACAGCAGGTTGAATATAGGGGGAACGAGCAAATGTAAGCGTGTCATACACTGGTGCCCGAAGACATACCACACTAATCCGGTTATCGCGAACCGCAGCCAATACAGCTACGGCTCCACCATAACTAGCCCCATATACTCCAACCCAGTTGTTAATGGAGTAATCAGACTCTATCAGATGAGAAATTGCATTTTTGGCGTCTTTAACTTCTCGAGCAAGACTGAAATATCCATCACTCCGACGGAATCCCCTAAAATCAAACGTTAAAACTAGGAAACCGGCTTCTGCTAGTCGAGAAGCTATACCATGAACTTGATCAGGAGATCCTGGGAGCCCATGAAATTTACATATCCCCAGAAATGGTCCATCGCCCTCCGGAACTAAAAAATCTCCTCTCAACAACTGCCCCTCTGAATGAAATTCTGTCGGAATAATACGGAAATTCGCCAATTCTCTTTTACTTTTCAAATTTTGTTCTCACATGATTAAGAAAGTCTTATTAATTATAAATAAATAAAATTTAATCAAATCAATTAATTATTTAACTTTTTTATATAAATATAAGGATATAATTATGATTATTTAGGAAGTGTTTAAATGGGTAATCTGATATTAGGAAAGGAATATTTTGAATTTTCGCAAATTCAACCATCTGCTGAAACAAAGAATTTGGATTCATACATTATCTCGATGATCAAAAAAATACAACCAGGTGATCTTTTACTCGTAAGAACTCCAGGAATTGGTTATTCAATTGGCAGAAAATTAGCACGAAATACTCATGATCATATTGCAGTAGTTTTAAATAAGGGGGTAACATTAAATATTGTCAATCCTATAACTGTTATTCGTCCAATATCGATTTTTTGCAAACCTAATAGGAATCCGTTGATTTTACGGCCAAAATGGAGAGATATGGAGCAACGAAAAAGATTTGTTAAAGAAATGGAAAAATTTTCGAATAGTGTTTATAATGTAAAAAAAACAATATTTGGGTTTTTTTTTACGTCTTTATATGGGTGGTTGGGTATTCGGATGCCGATGAAAAAATTGGATGAGTCTGCAAAGAGATGGATATGTACAGAGGCAATTCTAATAAGTCTTTTAAAAACATTTCCAAAATTTAAGGTTATTAATAACATTAAATTGGATTATCATAGTCTTGGATTTGCCACTATAAATGATTTTCTTAGGATTTCCAAGCATTTTCCAGAGCTTTTAAACACCATAGATTAATCTTTTATCCTTTAAATTTTCTGAATATGATTTCAATTTTCTAATAAAGAATACATCAAATATTTAAAAATAAATAATAAAAATTACAATTTTTTTTCCAATTAATTTCTTTTTTGGTTTCATATTTCTTTACATAATAACTTTCGCAAATACCTTAACAAACATTTATAATTTTAATTTTCAAATCTTTTACTATGTTAGAAACATCCAAAAAATTTTCAACCCCAGTATTAATTGCATTAATTATTTTTGCCGATGTATTACAGGCGTTGCCCCTGATGCTCCTGTCTGGAAACTTTCTCTGGATTGAAATGTGGATTTATCTATTAATATTTACCATTTTCACGACTTATTCATTGTTTTGGTTAAGAAAAAACAACCCCCAATTACTTGAAAGTAGAACCTCAATGAAAGGTTCGCCAAGGTCAGATAAAATCATTCTGTCTTTACTCGGCGTTGTGTTTATCGTTTATGTTATAGTAGTTGGCTTAGACGGTGGAAGGTTTCATTGGTCAGTGGTTCCAGTCTTAGTAAAAATACTTGGATTCATTGGTGTGGCTTTCGGCTTAATTATTATGTTTCTAGTTATGAAAGAAAATGCTTTCGCTTCAAAAGTATTAAGAGTTGATAAAGAGGGAGGACAAAAAGTAATCTCCACGGGTCCTTATGCAATTGTGCGACACCCAATGTATATCGGGTATTTATTAATGTTTTTTGGGCTAACAATCGCATTGGGCTCCCTTTTTGGTCTTATTCCAACAGTAATAGTAACCATCTTAATAATAATACGAATTCCTTTTGAAGAAAAATTATTACACGAAGGACTCGAAGGGTATACTGAATACACAGAGAAAGTAAAATATAGATTAATTCCAAAGATTTGGTAGAATACTAAAAAAATCTTGATAGAACTAATATTCTATTTTAATCTTAAATTTAAAGTGAAAAAACTTTTTTTGCCTTGTCTAACGCTTCTATTAATTCTGATAATTCTAACTTCTGTAAGCCTTCCGGAACTGTAAATCTTGGTGGTTTCCCGCCTAAGAGTTTCATCCATGCTTGACAAGCGTATAAAGAAACTCCAACGCTTTTCGCTTCTTTTATTAATTCAAAAGGATCTGAAGGGACGCCCATCATGGCAGCATTTTTTTCTATGTCTTTGGAATATGGTTCCAAACCAGGTGAGAGCCTAAATTTTTTGTCTATGAGCGCTACCAATCCTTCTTGCATAAATATTACTGATACATCTTCTCCTTTCTTCTTTTTATTCATTGCAATAACGAGGGCGCTTAAATAAGAATTGATTGTCCCCTCTTTGCACAATATCACGGTTTCTACCATTTTTTATCATCTATTAGAATAAATTTCAACTTTATTAAAATATTTGGAATATATTGTTTTAATTGTTTCTTGAAAGAAAATAGAGCTTAAAGAATACGATTCTTAATTAAATGAAACTCCCTACTCCCTTTATAAAAAAAATCTTATAAAAGATCTTCAATTTTTTCTAGAGTTTTTTCATTAACTTTTATTTCCTTTTGAAAATGTTTTTTAATTCTTTTAAGAAAAGCTTCTCTTTCCTTTTCTGTTTCATAATGTGCTAATAAATTTTTTACCCAATTAATATTCTCTTCTATTTCTTCCGGAATTTTTTCACTATCATGTCTAGATGCATTTTGTGGGCATATTTTATGACAAGTCCCACATCTAATGCAGTTTTCCATATCTATTTCAGCTTTACCTTCTATCATAAAGATAGCTCCTACAGGACATTCTTCAATACATATTTCGCAACCATCACATCTATTTTTATCTATCCATGGCATTTAACACACTTCACATTAAATATAATAAAATCAATCATTATTCCTATAAAAAAAGTTATAAATTAAAAAATTATTAGAAAAGTGATTATGCCGAGAATTGAACCCTTTGAAAGATACCCTTTCAAATATGATCAATGGTTCATCAGAAATAAATACGCTTACATATCTGAATTACTAGCAATAAAAAAACAACTTCCAAAAAGTAAAAATGGTGTTGAGATTGGTGTAGGTAGTGGTAGATTTGCGGCTCCTCTTGGGATTAGACTTGGAGTGGAACCATCTAGTAAGATGAGAATGCTCTCTAAAAAGAGAATGATAGATCTTATTGATTCTATTGCAGAAAATCTGCCATTTAGGTCTTCTATATTTGATTTCGCGTTAATGGTTACTACAATCTGTTTTATTGATGATATAGAAAGAACATTTAAAGAAATATTCAAAATCTTAAAGCCGGAAGGCATTTTTATAATTGGTTTTATTGATCGAAATAGTGCAATTGGAAAATTGTACGAACAACATAAAGAATCAAATGTTTTCTATAATATAGCAGATTTTTACTCTGTTGAAAAGGTTATATCTTTTCTAAGTAAGACTAAATTCAAAAATTTTAATTTTAGTCAGACGATTTTTCATCCTTTATTAGCTATAAATAAAATTGAACAAGTCAAAAAGGGCTATGGAAAAGGTTCTTTTGTAGTAATTAAAGCAAAGAAATAAAATAAGATAATAACCTAAGATATTATTTTTAAGTAAAATAGGAGCTTTGATGTATGCATAATTTTTACTTAATGAATTAATATGATCTTTTAATAATCGTGAGGAATACCTTTGATATGTAAAAGTAGGTGTTCGTATCCCTCTAAATCTTCAATCCATCCATAATTTGCATCACATTTTGAATCTAAATCTTTAACATAAGGTTTAATATCAAGTAATGGCGTTCCGTCAAATACATCTAATCCTGTCGTGAAGATCTTATTCTTTAAAACCTGTTTTATCCGAACAATGCTAAGTCCTATTAAATTTGGGCGAACTGGAGATCTACTTGCGAATGTTCCTACTTCAATTCCTCCAGTCCAAGGGGGTGACACAATATTCTTTACTTCTCGCGATACTCGATGTGTATAATAAATCACATAGATATAATTAAATTGGTCGAGTTTATGAAGTCCTTCAATATATTGGGGATCAACAATAATTTGAAAATCGCCTTGATCTTTTTCTATTGGTTGATATGGTGCATTATTTTTATATGGCGTACGAATTACTCCAATCTGTTTAAATCCAAAAGTTTTTGATGATTTTAACTGCCCAGATACTGACTTTTTTTTTAGTTTTTCTAATTTCATATCCGAACTTTCAATTTTAACTTTTCTCGCTTTTTTTCTTACTGATTCAAAGATTTTATTCATTTTATCAAAAAATTGAATCGTATTTGTCAATTCTTGAGCTATTTCTTCAGAGATTGAGCTTTTAATTTTTACAATCCATTTTTTAGTATCTATTACATGTTGATTATTATGCATAATCCAATAAGATAAAAGCTTATCTAACTTCTCAATATCTAAATCGTTTATTTGTATTACCTCTTTTTATAACTTTTAACTTAACTAAACAAAATTATGAAAAATTAATTAATGTAAATACGTTTTACATTTATTCTACCTATGCCAGATAAAAGTTTTGTTATTTCGAGAGAATTAAGATTCTAATAAAAAAGTTGCCATAAGATATTAAAATTAATTAAAATTTTTTTTCTGAATTAAAGTAGGAGTATTAAAAGAGATGATTATAAGGTTTTTTTCACTCTATAGATGATTTTTTATTACCATCTGGATTTTTCTCCCAATTTAATATCCAAGACGGGGGTTCCATCTATAGCATCCAAATTTTTAACATATAGAATAGTATTTTCAATCTTAATGAGTTCTACATTTGTAATCCCAATGCGAGACAAACGTTCAGGTGTTCTTGAAGCAAAAATTCCTACTTTTTTACCATCAAGCCCTCGAGAAAAAATAGAACGTATTTGACGCTGTTTATGAAAATAAAATACAACCATAATCCATTTTTCATCTTTTAATCCATAAAGAAATGGTTCTTGAGACTTAAAAAGCTCGATCTTTGAAATTTCATGAGGACTACCTTTAAATCCAAATTTATGCCCTCGTACTAGCTGATTCTTAACAAAACCTATTGGGTAAATTTGATAAGGTTTATAATTATTATATAAACATGAATGGCAAATGAACTTACCATCAATTTTTTCAAGATGAGTTAAATTTTTTTCTTTCTTACATTTATTACAAATTAGCATATATACTTCACTTACGTTAATATGAAATCATTTTAAGGATTTATTTATTAAACGTTCTTCATGCGGAATTTATTATCCTAAAGAACTAATATATTATCAATTTTGTGATTTTAGAACAAACAACTGCCACCATCAATAGATTGTATAGATCCTTATTTAATTTAATTATAAGAATTTAACCATTTATATTGTCTTGAATAAAGCCCCTTTTTATAGAACAGATTACTAAAATCGAAAAAAGGCTCAATAATCTGTGAGTGATTTATCCCGGCTCTACCTTTTGGAGATGGTATAAAAAACTAAAAAAATTCCGATAACCTAAGTGCTATTGCATCTCCACCATCCGAGTCAGGTTCTGGAAAGAGAAAAGGGGAAAGTCTGGCTCCTAATCCAGCTCCTAAACGAGGATATCTGGTTGTTGATAGAACTAAGATTTTATTTTTATCCACAGCCATTACAAGGATTAAGCCATTATCTCCCTCAATCACAATTCTCTTTAAATTTCCACGAGCAATCTCTAAAACCCCACGTTCTCCTAATGAAAATATCGCAGCGGTCATAGCAGCAATTTTTGCATCATCGATCACCTCGGGAAAAACACTTACAATAAGGGTCCCCTCTACTGAAACAATTGCTCCAGCCTCAACGTCAGGATTGGACTTAACTAATCTTTTTAGATCTCGCTTAAGTGATTTTAGATCATCCATTATTTTTTCATTGGATCATTATTTCTCAAATTTATCTAAAAATAAATTTAGAAGATAAGTTATTTAAGAATTGTGATAGGAACTATATAAAATTTATTAACGCTTTATTCAATCTTATTCCCGCAATTTTTCGGATCTTTTTATCTTTCTTGAGACTTTAATATCTTTTTGTAGAATTCTCAATATTAAATATCATTCAGTACTATCTTTTTCTTTTTTGCTCAATTTCTTTCGAAGTTTTTATTAAGTTATCTATACCCAACCATGTTGGATGTGTAAAGTGATGTAGTCTAATTATTGGTTCCTTTCTTGCTTTAAATATGATTTCTACAATTTTTGCACAGTGATCAACAACCTCATTATCATTCTGATCTGATTAAAGAAAGTCGGGATAATTGGAAAAATTTGGAGGATAAAATTATACAAAAAATAATTAACAAAAATGTAAGGTTTATATATTAAATGATTTTATAGTTCTTTACTTCAAAATGTAATTTTAATAAAAATATAATAAGAGAGGTAAAAATTATGCCATATGTTGTTATAAAGACTTGGTTTCCATCTAACAAAGCAAATGAAGTTGCAAAAATATATATTGAAGAGCGGAAAAAATATCCTATTGATAGATCTCTAGGAAAAGAAGTTGTAACTGCTGTATCGTCAGATGAAAATGGTATAATAACCCTGGGTGTTATAGATGTAAAAGAAGGCAAACTTGAAGAAACTCTAACCCGAGATAGAAACATTGCAGTAATGTATATTAATATCGAAGGATATAAACGTAAGCAGGAAGTTTGGATGACTATTGTAGAAGCCTTGGCATTCATAGGAATGAAAGCGCCAGAATAATTATTTAATCTCTAATTTCTTTTTTTTCTTTATCTTTTCCTAATTTATTAGATTTTTTTAAAAAAATTTTTAAGATTTCAAAATTGAACTTTATTTTTTTATAAATTTAATTTCAAAAGCAGCTAATAATCTTTTATAAAAAACAATAAATTTACCAAGACCAATAAATTTATTTCCACCTTATATCGAGCAATAACTTCGTTGACCAAATAACTTCTTTTTTGGTTTCATATATCCCTACATAATAATTTTCGCAAATATATAGGAAAACATTTATAATTGTAATTTTCAAATCTTTAACTATGTCAAAAACATCCAAAAAATTTTCATCCCCAGTAATGAAGTGTTCGCCGAGGGCAGATAAAATCATTCTGTCTTTACTTGTCGTTGTGGCTATCATTTATTTTATAGTAGTTAGTCCAGACGGTGGAAGATTTCATTGGTCATTAGTTCCAGTCTTAGTAAAAATACTTGAAAAAGTAAAAGAGGTGTGAAATTTTTGGCAGAAATAGCTATTGCATTGTTATCTCCTATCGCTAGTTTTATAGGGAAAATGATAGTAAGGAAAATTAAAAAGAAAATAGACCAAAAATTAATTAATATCAATGTGAAAAGTCCAGACTATAATGGAACAGCAAATCACTGGGTTACCTATCTTGACGAGCGTATCAAAACCGAACAAGAAAAACAACTTCAATATGCTTATCTTGGAGATGATATCCAAACTTCAATTGAGAAAGATAATAAAGTTTCGACCATAAAAATTCAGGTGCCTAATGTAGATAAGGATGCTTTAAAGGAACTTATGTTAAAAAAACAATGGAATAATCAAAATGATCCTATTCATGGAAATGGTGTTTTTAATTTAGCCCTCCCCCAAATAACTCATGCAAATTTAGAAGGAGAAACATATCAAATCCAATATCTAGATCTATCCTCGATTCCTCTAAATGGTAAATATCTGTTTACTACTAAATTAGAATCTTTAAGTTTTGAAAAATATGACCCTGGTGAGTTTTATAAACATGGAGGAACCTTTGAAATACCAGTTTATCTAGAAAAATCAACACCAGAGTATCAAGTTTACCCAATAACACCTCCAGCACCGAAAATTCCAGATTATGCCATTAAAACAAAAATTATTAAAGAAAAAATTATCCCATCTATCGAAGAAACTCAAGTTTTTGTATTCTGCCCATTTTGTGGAACAAAAATGCCTAAATCCAAAAATCTTAAGTTCTGTTTATTATGTGGGAAAAATATTGAACAACACCTTAATTTTTAATTTTTATGAATATATTAAAATAAAATTGGTAAAATGTTTGAAGAACATTTGGTGAATATATAAATGGAAAGAGCTTTTCAATTGAATAAAATGGGAGAAACTTCACATCAAAAAGGTGAATTCAATGAAGCCCTCAAATATTTCCAAGATGCATTGAAAATAGTCGAACAAATTGGCGATTTAAAGGGATCATTCGTTTTATTAAACAACATTGGATTAGTATTACGCGATAAAGGAGAACTTACAGAGGCAATCAAAATTTCTCAACGCGCTCTGGATATTACTGATCAATTAGGTGATTTGAGAGGGAGAGCCGTTCTATTAACAAATATTGAAAGTTTATTAAGATTAACTAATAAACTAGATGAAGCTTTCGAATATAACCAGAATGCTTTGAAAATTTTTGAGCAATTAAATGACTTAAATGGACAAGCAATCGTATTAGCTAATATTGGAAAAATTTTGAGCAGTAAAAAAGAATTTAACGAAGCAATTAACTATTTTAATCGTGCTTTAGAATTTAATGAACAATTGGGTGATTTAAAGGAAAAATCTATGATATTAAATGATATTGGAAAAATTTTACATCAAACAGACAAATTAAGTGAGGCTCTAAATTATTATGAACAAGCCTTGGAAATTAATGGGCAGCTAGGTGATTTGAAAGGAAAAGCTTTTCAATTAGATAATATCGGAAAAGTTTTGCAAAATAAAGGCGAACTTGATAGATCTTTAGAGTTTTTTGAACGTTCTTTAAAAATTTACGAAGAATTAGGTAACTTAGAGGCAAAAGGTATTGTTTTAAATGACATTGGACTTACATTATATAAAAAAAATGCATTCGATAAAGCTATTGAATATTATCAGCACGCTCTGAAAATTGCTGAACAATTAAACGATTTAAAAGCAAAAGCTATTAGACTAAGCAATTATGGAGAAGCATTACGTGATAAAGGAGAGATCAACCAGGCACTCAAAACATTTCAAAATGCTTTGGAAATCTCCAAACAAATAGGCGATTTAGAAGGAACATCCATTTTACTAAATAATATTGGAAGAATATTACAAGAAATAGGGGAATTCGATCAAGCACTCGAATACTTTCATAATGCTCTAAAAATTGATGAACAGTCTGGTGATTTGAAGAGAATATTACTTCGATTAAATAATATTGGAAGAATCTTGAGCGATAGAGGCGATCTAAATGGAGCCATGGAATATTATCAACACGCTTTAAAAATCGCTGAACAATCTGGTGATTGGAAAGGAAAGATCACTGTATTAAGCAATATTGGAACCATTTTACAAGACAAGGGAG
>JAHQWG010000013.1 GCA_029856045.1 Promethearchaeia archaeon
GTTTAGAGCAAGTGTCTTGTTCAACTGATTCTAAAAACGAACAGAAAGGAAAAAGCATTTTCGAAACTTTTTTTTGGCATTTTATAGTAATCTCTGCTGTATTTTTATTTTTTTCATTCTATTTTGAATTAGTTTTTGAAGCGATATTACTTTCTCAGATATTTGCGTTAATCTCTGTGGCGTTATCTTCAAAAGAGGTTATAGAATCTGCCGGGAGAGAAATTATAAAGAAAAGATTGAATGCGAATGCTCTGATGGTAATCGCCATGATTGGTGCCTTTATCATTCAGAAAGGTCAGGAGGGTGCAATCGCTATTTTACTCTATTCTATTGCAGAAAAATTGGAAGGTATTACAGTAGATAAATCTCGAGAAGCGATTTCAAAATTAATCGAGTTAGCGCCAGATAAAGCTTTATTAAAAACAGAAAAAGGAATCCATGAAATCCTGGCGAGTGAAGTCAAATTGAGTGATATAATTGTTCTTAAGCCAGGAATGAAAGCACCATTAGATGGAATTATTGTTTCTGGGAACTCTTATTTTGATCAAAGTGCTTTAACAGGCGAATCAATTCCTGTATTAAAAGACGAAGGTGAAGAAATCTATGCTTCAAGCATAAATGGTGATGGATATGTTGAAATATCAGTAACACATACGTCTGAGAATACTATTCTCGCGAAGATTATTGAGAATGTAGAGACTGCTCGATTAAACAAATCAAATACTGAAAAATTCATTGAAAAATTTGCAAATTATTATACACCGGTAATTCTTTTAGTTTCAGTTTTGATTATGGTTTTTCCGATAATTTTGGGAATTGGGCAGCCAATAGATTGGATTTATAAAGGTTTAATGCTATTTGTGATTTCTTGTCCTTGTGCTCTCACCTTATCTACTCCATTAGCAATGGTTGCAGCGCTAACAAAGTTATCAAGAGAAGGAATTCTTGTTAAAGGCAGTAAATACCTCGATGAGATCACGAAAGTTAAAGTGTTCGGTTTTGATAAAACGGGGACTTTAACAGAGGGAAGATTAAAAGTTTACGATAATATTGCATTTGGCATTAGCAAATCTGAAAATCTTTCTTTAATTGCCAGTTTAGAAAGCCAATCTGAGCATCCAATTGCTCAAGCCATTGTGTTGGAGGCAAAAAGTCAAAATGTTCCTTTATTAAATGTTAAAAATTTTGAAGTGAAAAAAGGAAAAGGGGTAAGAGGTCAAATTAATAATACACAATATGAAGTTGGTTCTGTTAAATATTTTAAAGAATTGGGTTATGAAAATTCTGAAAAGAGTATAGATGATTTATCAAAGGTAGGCAAAACTCCTATTTTATTGGGTTCTAATAAAAGATTATTAGGTATTTTATCGGTTAGAGATTCACTAAGGATTTCCGCACCCATTTTGACAAGAAGTTTAAAAAAGCGAAATTATGAATCTATGATTCTCTCGGGAGATACTCAAAATACGGTAGATTCTATTGGTGAATGTTTATCAATCGATTTAAAATATGGTAATCTCTTACCAAATCAAAAATTAGAAAAAATAAAAACCATTCAAAAAGATATAGGTCCAATTTCTATGGTGGGGGACGGAATTAACGATGCTCCAGCCATTGCTGCTTCAAATGTAGGGATCGCAATGGGTGCATCTGGTTCTGATATTTCTTTAGAGACTGCCGATTTGGTTATAATGAATGATGATTTAACAAAAATATTGGTTTTAATAGATATTGCAAAAAATGCGAATACCATAATCAAACAGAATATTGTTCTTTCAATTTCAATCAAAATTTCTTTCGCTTTCCTTACATTATTTGGTTTAATGACGTTAATGCTTGCTGTAGGAATTGGAGATATGGGTGTATCTCTATTTGTTTTGTTTAACAGCTTACGTATATTTCGATATAAATCTAAATATCAAGAATTATCTGAAGAAGATTTTGATGTAAGTGCTAAATACTTATATTGCAAAAAATGTAAATTATATCAAACTTATCCTCAACATCATGGAAGAGAAATGATTAAAAATAAAGAACATTTAGTTTGTTGGAAAAAATTAGCGGCAGAAATAAAAGAAGATGAGTGCATTGAAGAATTTGAACTAAAATGCCAACAATGTAATGAAGAACTTGAAATGAAATTAAACGCTCTTTAATTAATTTACTTTAATCCTTTCCGTAATAAAAATGAGATTAACTTCCATCTTTTATTTATCCTTTCGGATGTTCTTCTCCGTTTGAAGATATACCATTCAAATTTACTAAGTAGTGAATATATTTTTTTTATGTGTTTATAAACATCTGTATTCTCCCACTCTTGTTTATATCTTGTAATATTTTGTGAATTCCATAGTTCAGAGTTATGCTCGGCAATTTCTTTTTTTCCTTCAAATAATTCTATTAATTTTTCTGATAATATAGTCGTCCAAAATTTAGCCATTGCCATTGAAAAATGCAAACCAGAAGAACCAGAAGCTTCCACAAATCCTGCACTATCACCTATTAAGACTACACCTGCATTTGGTAAATAATTTTTAACCATTTTGGCGTTTGATAATCCAGTTAATTCTTCATAATCAATTTGTGCACCTTTAAAAAATTCATTAAATCCAGGATAATTGTTCTTTAGTTTTTCCCAAACCTCCATGATTTTCTCATCGGTCGGAATCTTAACAGTTTTCATTTTAAAAGCTTGTGTCATACGAAGCATTAGACCTACTTCCAAGTTTTTTCCGCCTATTGGAAATACATATGCAACACATTGAGGAAAATTGGGTGCATAATCGAGATCACCATTCCCTATTAAATAATACTGAAGGTCTGTTGTCTTATTGATATCAGTATTCCCATTACTAATCAAACACTTTACTATAGGACAATTTATTGTTTCATAAGATATCTTGTAGTATTTTCCAATAACACTTTTATAACCATCACAGCCAAAAATTGCATTTCCATAAACTGCTCCAACATTTCCACTATCATCCTTATATTTTACTCCTACACAAATATTTTCCTTTTCGATTGGTTCAATTACTTCACTATTTAAAAGAATAGTTACTCCTAAACCTTCAGCAACTTCTATAAATCTATCAATAAATTTACGCCACTCAAAAAAATAATGATCCATTGATTTTGCAGGCAAATGCACTCTATGTAAATCCCCAGGACTATGGAAGATTTTACCAGTATGTGAAAATGTATTAATTGATGGCAAAAATCCCTCCCCAAGAATTTCTTCTGTTAAAGGGAAATGGCGCATACCTTCACCACGTGGTTTGGGTCCCGAAATCTCACCTTTTTCTATGACCACAGCTTTAAATCCATGTCTAGCAGCAATAATACTTGCGGTTAATCCAGCAGGACCTCCACCTACAATTATAAAATTATAGAATTCCGAGTTTTTATAACTCATATCCTTTCCAGACATAATCTAAATTAATATCAAACAAATAATAAAATTAATTGTAATTGCTTTTTAAAAAATTGCAAGGAAAGGCATTGAAACGCTTAAAAACCATCCCATATATATTGCTGGAATTAAAGAAGATAAAAATATTGACCTAGTTCGATGAAAAATAATTATCATAAGCATAATTGCCAATATATTCATTGTCAAGTATGGAATTAGCAAAAATGTATTCAGATAATGCACAAGTCTACCAGCCATGTAAAAAATAAGCAATAAACATTGAAATATATGAGCTAAAAACATATTCATAAAGCTCCCCTTATAATTAAAACCAATATTCTTCTTACGTTTTCCACTATATCCTCTAAATAAATATATTTGGTTGAATAGATTCGAAAAAAATATAACTATTGTATAAACTATAGTTGGAAAAATCTCATATATGGTTCTATAACGATTCTCAATCCAAAAAATGTTTATAATCTCAAAGGTTATTAATCCTATTGAGGAAAGAATTACAATTAACATGTAATTTAGAAAATTTTTCTCAACGGATTGTTTAATACCTTTAAAAATTGAAATTATATTGAGATTCTCACCTCTCCATAATAATGCCAAAACGATTAACATCATTGAACTGATAAAAATACTAATAAAAATTGGTGCACCTAATTTAGGTACAGGTATAAAATATTGCATTCCAATTGCAATAATACTCGCTAAAAAAGTGAATACAAAATAGAGGTATAATGGATTTTTATTTTCAATTAATATTTTTAAAGATTTATACTCCTTAGTTCTCTTTATTTTTTTTTGTTTTAAGAAAAAAGCATATCCTAGAAAATAAATAATAAGTATTTGAAGCCCATATGCACTAAATGCTCTTAAGTTTTCATTTATAGAATATATAAAATCTCTCTGAAAGATGGGAATATTCAAGATTTCTCCATAAAAGACTTGTTCGAACCATTTAATTGTTTCATTAATAGTAATTGAACGATAGGCAAAATTTGTGTGGCCTGCACCAGGGACTACATAAACTTCTCTTGCAGTTCCATTAGAAAAATTACCATATAAAGTTCTAAATTCTGCATTATCATTCCCTGTCAATAAATTTAAAGATAATTTGATCATATCTGTTGGAAAAAATTCATCATGAGCACCAATAATTGCGAGAAAATTTTTTGGATTTGTTTCATTCACCCCAAGATATCTATGATAATCTCCAAGAAATGATATTGAAACAGATGCTTTTATTCGTGGGTTCTCATTTAGTGAATCGAAATATGAGTAAATGGACACTGCACTTCCTCCAAGACTGTAACCAAAAAGTCCTATAGATTCATTGTCAACCAATTCTTTGGTTAAAATAAAATCCAAAACTGCATCTATATCTAAACTATGTTTTGGAGAATTTGCATATCCCTCGAGCATATATGATCTGTCAACTTCTAATCCACCTAAAGATGAGCCATGACCTCGTAAATCGAAAGTAACTACAATAAAACCATGATCAAGTAAATTATATCGCAAAATTGCATTTTCGTGTCGATTCCCAGTTAAAGAATGACAATATATCAAAGTAGGGTAATTAGATTCAGAATCTAGATTATTAGGATAATAGATACTTCCTTCAAGACGAATAGAATCTTCAGTATAAACAGTGAAATCTTCAATATTCATATTTAGTTCAAATGAGGATTCAACAAATACACTTAAGAGAAAAATTACTAATAATGTCGGTAAGATCAAAAAGATAATTTTATTTTTTCGCTCTCTTAATTTCGACAGAATTTTATCTATTTTCTGCATTATTATATGCAAATAAATTACTCCTAATATTTAAAATTTAAAAATTGTAATATGTCCCTTTTTTCCCGTGAAAAAAAGGATTATATTCAATTTGTCGTAAATATTTTAGTCTGAATTAGTATTTTACTTACAATGAGTGGAAATTTTAAAGAAATTTTTGCAATATTCAATTCCTTAGAAACCCAAGAATCTGAATTAATAAATATTTTTGAAAAGCACTCTATTAAACCAAGTGATGAAATTGCTAAATCTTGCGCACATATAAGCAGTTCTATTAATTTAATTTTAAAATTGTATCCAAGTATCACAGAAATAAACGATAAGGTAAAAATCAAGGCACATCTAAAATTTTACTATGAATTAATTACGAAATTAATGCATTTTCTCAAATCAGTCGAGAATTTCCAACAAATCAGTGAAGAATATTACGATCAAATAATTGAATTTTTGGAAAATAGAAATATTTTAATCAATGGGAAATACACCAGTCTCGCGAAAAACGAGTTAGATACTTTTTATTCAGATGAGAAAAAGAAAGAGATTGAATTTTTTCTCGAAAAAAGGTTAAAAGATCCTTATAAGTCAAAAAAAATATAAAATTAAAAAAAAAAAATTGAAAAATTATTTTTTTTATATTTCTTGTATTGCTTTTTTTTTCGCTAATTTTTCTTCTTCAGTTAGTTCTGCTTCGCCCCTTTTAACAAATAGCATCATAATAAAAGCTATAATAAAGAAAAACGCCCCGTTAAGAAGCAAGGAAGGTTGACCTAATAGATCAGTAAGACCACCTACAATCATTGGTCCAAGAATTGCCGCCATATAGCTGAAAAAATAATAAAGACCTGTATAAGTACCAATTTTTTTCTCCGAAGGTGCTAATTCCCATACAATTACAATTGAATTAGTGTTTATTAACGCCCATCCCAACCCGAGGAATACAAGTGGAAATGCCATTATTAATAAACTAGCCTGGAAGAGACCCAAGAAAAATGCAACTATTAACATTGAAATCCACAAAATTATACCAATTTTAATTGCTTTTCTTCTGCCAATCTTTGTAGCAAGTATTGCTAGAGGGTAAATTGAAATTAATAGCGGAACAGTAACTAAAAAAGGTAAAAATCCTGCGAGACCTGGCTCATAACCTAAAACGTTTACTCCATAAATTGTAATAAGAGCTACTATACCTTGATATCCTATGAACCAAAAGAAAATTGCAAGTAATATAAACAATGTGCTTTTATCCTCTTCGGATAAAATGTCTTTAATGCTTTCAATCAAGCCAGGTGTAGTCTTCTTTTCTTTGATTTTCTTTCCTTCTTTTGCTTCCGTTTCTAATATTAATTGATAACTAAATGAGTCCTTTTCCTTAATTGTCAAGAGCAATACAATTAATGCAACTACCATGATAAGTGAAATTACGAGAAATAATAATTGTAATCCAACTAAACTAAGTAAAAGACTAAAACCATAACCAAATGCTACACCGATTCCACCCATAAAATTAATTATTGCGTTACCTTTGCTTCTATTAACCGGTCTTACAAAATCTGGCATTAAAGACACAGCCTGAGATCTGTAAAATCCCATACTTAAACCAAAAAGAAACATCCAAAGAATTAACATTAGAAATGATGTTTGAGTTGGGATAAGAGAAAAGAATAAAGCTCCTAACGGAATTCCAATAATTAAATATGGCATTCTTCTCCCAAATTTTGTTCTAGTATTATCTGAGATTGAGCCCATAATTGGTTGAATTATAACTCCGAGAATGTTATCAAGTGCCATCCAAAAGCCAACAAAACCTAATAATCCTACATAAGATTCCAAGAGTAAAGGAACTTGAGCATTATATAGCGCCCATGCAATTTCTGAGGAAAAAAAGGCTAATCCTATTATAAAAGTATGCCCTGCATTAAATTTTACTGCTTTTTTTGTTTCTGACATATTTTGCATCCTTTTTTATTTAGATTTTTTTAATTGATATTTTTTATTTAATTTATTCTAATTTATAATTTACTAACACTTTAAAAATAAGATAAAAAAATAAGCTGTCTTTAATAAGAACGTCCGATAATCATTTTTCTTTTTGTTGGACGAGCACACACAATGCAATTGAAATTAAATTCCTTTTCTGAATATTCTTTACTAAATTCCTTAACAAATTTAATTGGTGTTCCAATGATTTTTCCTTCAGTGCGTTTTTCAATTTGTTCTGCACAGTTGTAATCATCACATAATGGAACAATAACTATTCCAACTCGTTTTTCTATTAAATTATATAACTCATCGTAGTCATTTGTTTCTTTTATTGAATTTTCCATTAATGTTTTCGCTCTCTCACACAAGTCTTTCTGTATTTGTTCAAGAATTTTAGGGATCTCTTTAGCTCCTTCCTTAAAGTTTAATGTTATTCTTTCGCCTGTATCTCTTCTAACAACAATAAATAGTTTTTTTTCAATATCTTTAGGTCCTAATTCAATACGTATTGGAACCCCTTTGGTTTCCCACTTATAAAACTTTTTACCGGCACTTATATCTGAATCATCAAGTTTCGTACGGATTCCTAAAGAAGTAATTTTTTCTAATAAATTCTTAGATTGTTCAATAATTTCTTTCTCTTTACCTTTAAATATAATTGGAACTATGATGGTTTGAATAGGGGCTACTTCAGGTGGAAGACATAATCCTGCATCATCTCCATGCAGGGTAACTACTGCAGCAATTGCCCTTTCACTGATTCCATAACATGTCTGATGCACAAATTTTGTCTCTCCATTATCTGCTTTATATGTTAAATCAAAAGTTTTAGCAAAAATTGAACCAAGATTATGAACCGTCCCAATTTGAAGAGTTTTATGATCTCCAGGAAATATTGTCTCAAATGCTATACTATATTCAGCACCTGGAAATTTATCATAATCAGGGCGTATATTAATAATATAAGGAATTCCTAAACGATCATAAA
>JAHQWG010000014.1 GCA_029856045.1 Promethearchaeia archaeon
CTTTTAGTTAGAGCCAGGAGTTTTGATAATGCTCTAAAAAAGTATATGGAGAAAAATCCGAATACCACTGTAGTTAATATTGGAGCCGGATTAGATACAACCTTTTACCGTGTTGATAATGGTAAGATTAAATGGTATGATTTAGATTTACCCGATGCTATCGAATTTCGCAAACAATTCATCCCCGAATCGCCCCGGAGTAAATATATTGCAAAGTCTGTGTTAGATTATAGCTGGTTCGATGATGTTGAATTTCACGCTGATAAGGGCATTTTCTTTATAGCGGGCGGATTTATTTACTATTTTAAAGAAGAGGAGATTTCTACACTTTTTAGAGCAATGGCTGAAAGATTTCCGGGCGGTGAAATTATTTTTGACGCAATCTCAAAACTTGCTAAAAGAATAATGAATAGAAGAGTTCGAAAAGCGGGTGCTGAATCGAAACCTTTCTTTTTTAGTGTTGGTAATCCCATGAAGAAATTTCCGAAATGGTCCAACAAAATTGAAGTGTTTGATTGGTTCACTATATGGGCTCGAGCATCACGTAATCCAAACTGGAGTAAAAAAACCATTAAGATGATTAATATCGCTGAGCGGTTTAAAACGGCAAAAATTGTTCAAGTGAGATTTTTAAAATAGTTTAATAAAAGGTGAAAACTTCCAAAAACTAATCAATATGATTGATTTATCAAGAATAAAGAGAAATCTTCAAGAACTTTCTTTCCCTCGCCGTTATGGGACAAATTCAGAAAAATTAGCATTTGAAAAGATTAAACAGAAAATTGAGAAATTAGGGTTAAAAACCGAAAGCCACTCTTTTGTGTTTTCTACCTTTTATTCAAATGTTTTGTTAAAAATTTATGTTATTTTAGTATTTATCATTCTTTTTTTGAAATATATTAATGTAACAGATGTAATATTTATTCTATTCTTAGGTATTGTGATTTTTTTATCGTTTTTACTTTTTTTGATTTCAAGAAACCCTGAGAAAATAAAATTTGGCAATAAATTAAGTTCTCAAAATTTACTCATTAAACTGAATTCAGAAGCAGAAATCGGTAATAAGAAAGAGAAGAAAAAGAAATTGATTTTTATTGCGCATGTAGATTCAAAAGGTCAGACTTTACCTATTATATATCGAATATTATCTTATTATGCTTGGATGATATCTGTTTTATTCTTAATAATTTTATTTTTTTTAAGATTTTTCCTTCAAATACAATTTTTTTTGCTTTTCCATTCAATAGCAAGTGTAATAATGGTTATAAATTTAATTTCTTGCATTTTTATCCTAATCAATATGTCAAATAATAATTCTGATGGAGCATTAGATAATGCAACAGGTATTGCAATAGTTCTTGAATTATTACACCATTTTCAAATTGAGAAGGTTCAGTCTAAAAATTATGAGTACTGGTTTTTATTTACTGGAGCTGAAGAAGTTGGAACGATGGGTGCTAGATTTTTTTTAAATAGTCTTCAGAAATATGACAAGAATGAATTTATCATAATTAATTTTGATGCAATCGGCAAAGGAATTAATCTATTCAAATTTGGTGAGGAGAAAAATGACTTTCTTAAATTTATTAATTTAATTTTTAAATCTGCAAGAGATTATAATTTAGAAATTAAAAAAGGACGAAAAATAATAGGAGTTCATAGTGATGGATGGATTTCTGCGAAAAAAGGATTTAATGGTATAGGCTTTGGTGATATCAGTGTGTATAAATATGTTCACCGAAAACACACTATTGATAATATCGATTATGAACTTTTATGTAATTTTTGTCGAGTAATCGCTTCTGCAATATATCAATAAGATTTTCATATTTTTATTTATATCAATAAAAACTACAATTAATAAAACAATAACCAATAACTTATAGTAAATGAAGCGAAACGAAATAATGTCAGATATTAAAGTTTCTATTATACCTGAACCAGTTAAAATAATTTTAGAGAAGGAGAACTTTACTTTTAATGAAAAAACGGTTATTTTTACAGATTTAAGATTAAAAAAAATTGCTGAACTTTTAAAAAAATTCCTAGCCCAAGCGACGGGTTTAAATCCAGAGATAGAAGATCTTACACAGATAGAAAAAAAAAATAATGTAGTTATACTGGGAATTTCTGATAATGAGAAGAATTTGAATCATGAAGGATATAATCTAAAAGTTTCTCGAGATGGTATTAATATCTCAGCTCTTACTCCAAATGGGATTTTTTATGGCGTCCAAACATTGCGACAATTATTTCCACCTAAAATAGAAGACTTTTCTCAGAAAAACTTAGAGTTGTCTATTCCTTGTGTAAAAATTGAAGATTTCCCCCGTTTTCCTTGGCGGGGATTTATGTTAGATGAAGCAAGACATTTTTTTGGTAAAGATGTTGTTAAAAAAATTCTTGATCTAATGGCTTTCTTAAAATTAAATATTTTTCATTGGCATCTGACTGATGATCAAGGCTGGCGGATTGAAATAAAAAAGTATCCACTTCTAACGGAAATTGGTTCAAAAAGAAAAGGTACTTACCTAACAAGACGTACTAAAAAGTTAGATGGGATTCCTGTTTCTGGGTTCTATTCTCAGGAAGATTTAAGGGAGATAATATCATACGCAAATGAACGTTTCATTTCCATTATTCCTGAAATAGATATGCCTGGTCACACTACAGCAGCTCTTGCATCATATCCAGAATTAAGTTGTACTGGTGGACCATTTGATGTCAGCCCCAGTTTTGGTATTCATAAAGATGTGTTCTGCCTAGGAAAGGAAAAAACTTATGATTTTGCACAAGATATTTTTGATGAAGTAATGAAGATTTTTCCCTCTGAGATAATTCATACAGGTGGAGATGAGGTTCCTAAAAGACGATGGAAAAAATGTATTGATTGCCAGAAGCTCATCCAAAAGGAAGGATTTGAGACTGAAAAAGACCTGCAAACTTATTTCACAAATAGAATTGCAGATTACTTATTAGCGCATAATCATAGATTAATGGGCTGGAATGAAATTCTTGATGAAAACTTAACTAAAAATGCTATTTGTCATTATTGGACACATAATTTTGATAAAGTTCTGAAGCATATAAGAAGGGGTAGGAATGTGGTTATGTCAGAAATGAGCGCACTTTATTTGAATTATCCTTACAATTTACTTCCATTGCATAAAACTTATATGTATGACCCTATCCCAATTGAACTAGATCAAAAATTCTATGAACATATACTTGGTCTTGAGGCTTGTTTATGGACCGAATATATTCCAAATAAAAAAGGTCTGGAATGGCACACATTTCCGCGCCTTATTGCCGTTGCGGAAATTGGATGGACACCTAAAAAGAAAAGAAATTTCCAATCATTTCTAAAGCGATTAGATTATTTCCTTAAAAGGTTAGATTTCCATGAAATTAATTATGCTCCAAAAGATGATTTTGAAAAAGAAGATATAAAGAGTAAAAATAATAAGTAAAATAAGATATTTAAAAAAAGTGTAGAAATTTTAAATACAGAATATAAATAATTATAGAGAAAGTTATAATGAAACGAGAATTTAACATCGTAATAGAAAGGGATGAAGATGGATATTATATCGGAAGTGTTCCTGAATTACCCGGCTGTCACACACAAGCTAAATCTTTAGATGAACTACAAAAGAGAATCGTTGAAGCTATCCAATTATATCTCGAGGTTGATAAGGACAAGCTTGAAAAACCTACTAAATTCGTAGGAATTCAGAAGGTGGAGATTTCTTTTGAAAAAGCTTAACCCAATTGCTCCAGAAAAACTTATCAAAATCCTCAACAAATAAGGTTTCAGAGAAATAAGATAAAAAGGATCACTTAAATTTTTTAGGGGACCAGAAGGAAGAACGACTGTAATACCTTTTCATAAAGGTAAAAAGATTGGAAGAGGGCTGCTAAGAAAAATTTTAAGGGATATTGATATGACTCGTGAGGAATTTCTTGTACTTCTTTAATAATAATTTTAATTTGATTTATTCTCATTTTTCCTTAGTTTTTTTATCATTCAGATAGAAATATTAAGTAAAATAAACATAATTATAATTGATTATAGTGGAAAAAGTAGTAATAGATGGCGTAGAGTTACGTTTATCAAAGCCTGCTGAAGTAAATATGGATTGGGTTGGTGATGATACCCTTATTAAGCAATTAAGAGCGGCTTGGATGAAAGTTGATGATAATGATTTACCTTTAAATCCGCGAATCTTAGGGAAGCCTGGTGTTGGTAAAACTACATTAGCATATGCTGCTGGAAAATCACTGAAAAAACCAGTTTATTTGTTTCAAGCGTCAATGGACGTAAGACCAGAAGATCTTATTATAACACCTATCATTGCAGCAAAAAATGAGATAGAATACCACGCAAGTTCTTTAGTTTCAGCAATGATAACAGGAGGTGTTTGTGTATTAGATGAGGGAAATCGAATGTCAGAAAAATGCTGGGCTTCAATAGCTCCACTGATGGATCGCAGACGTTACGTGGAATCAATCATCGCCGGCATTAGGATTTATGCACATGAAGATTTTAGATTATGCACTACAATGAATGAAGATTCAAGCACTTATGAAATCCCAGAATATATTTCAAGCCGGTTACAACCAAAAATTTTTATTGAATTCCCTGGAAGAGTCGATGAATTAGAGATATTACAATATAATCTTCCTTTTGCCGAAAAGGAAATTTTGGAATATACTGTTGAATTTTTACAAAATGCACATGTTCATGATGAACTATATACCGTACGCGATGGGATAAACATTTTACGTTATTATATGAAATTGAAGGCAAATAAAAATGAAAATTATAATGAATTATCCGTTCCAGATTTTAAAGACTCAATGATTCACGTTCTAGATCAATCGGCTATTAAATTTACGAAAGGAGAATATGAAGAATACATGAAACGTAGAGAAAAAGACATTTTGATTACTTTTTCGAAAATAAAAGATTCTGAACCAATGCCACCTTCATTTAAAGTGTTGCACGATAAAGAAGATTCTGATGGTAATGATTTCTATGATAATGAGTTATCTGATTTCGATGAAAAAGATGATAATGCTCTTTAAACTCAGAAATTAAGTTTTGTAAATTATAATAGAAGGGGGAAAATAATAAAAATACCTTACATAAAATTCAAAAATATTTATGTTATTCCTGTTTTTCATTCAAGAATTGAATTCTCAAAACTAGTTCGTACTGCATTTTATCAAATTTATCCAGATCTAATTGCAGTTGAACTACCAAATAATATTAAAGAACAAATTTTAGAAGGTGTAGAAAGACTCCCTTACTTATCTCTTATTGGATATGCAGATACAATGCAACCAAAAACAATGAGTTTCATTCCTATAGATCCGGGTGATGCAATAATTGAGGGAATTAGATTATCTCAAGAACATAAAATTACGCTTGAATTTATTGATTTAAGTGTTAAAGATTATACTCCGCTTGCGTATCAATTGCCTGATGATTATGCTTTATCAAAGCTTGGACTTGAAGTATTTTACAGAGAGGTATTTAAAATAATTAAAGAAAAGAAAAAACAATTACCGGAGGACGAGAAGCTAAGAAAAATTGATAAAAACCGTGAAAAATTTATGGCATCCCATTTGATAAAATTAATGAAGATATATAATAGAGTTCTTTTTATTTGTGGACTCGCTCATTGGGAAAATATAAAACATTATTTGGAAAATGAATCAGAATTAAAAGAAGTAGAAAAAGATCTATTACCCCAAAGATATGTTGAAATTTTTAATATTAAAGGTGATTCCGCTAGATTCTTACTGAGAGAAATACCGTATATAACAATCAACTGGGAAAAATTTAGAGAGAAATATTCTAAAAAAGAATTAGAAAAATATGAAGACCCAGAAATTTTTTTCCAAAAGTTGAATTCATTTGACAAACCGGAGTTAATTAGACCCATTTTTTTGCAAGCAAGAGATTCTTACCGAGAAGAATTTAAAGAATTTATAGGCTTGCATAGGCTGAAAACATTATTTCAATATTGTAGGAACTTATCCATTGCTGAGAATTTACTAAACCCCACATTATTTCAATTATTAGTATCTTCTAAGAATTGTGTGGATGATGATTACGCTTGGAAGGTTCTTGAGATTGCAGCTAAATATCCATTTGAAGATGATAGCGGTAAATATCCAGATTTAGATTTGAATATGGAAGGAGCATTTTCTAAAGGAAAATTCATAAAATTACGTCCCCGTAATGCCAGATATTATAAAGAAAATGACGATCTTCCAATGAAAAAACGACTAAAAGAAAAATATAAGGGAGAATGGCGTGATCTTTGGGATGGCGGAAGAGATTTGGTCTCATGGCCACCAGAAGATATTATTATTGAAGATTATTTTGCATTCATACGCAAAAGAGTTCAGAAAAAATTAAAAGATCAAAATGTAAAGGTTGAAGAATTCAAATCATCTTTGATGGATGGAATTGACATAAAAGAAACAATTCGGAAGTGGCCAACTGAAAGAAAAATTTATGTAAGAAACGAACGACCAATAATGGGAAAGATCGATACCTTAATAATTATATTTGATAATGATACAGAAGAAAACGAGAAATACCCATTTAAAATAACATGGTGGGCAGAACATGAAAGAGAAAGCGATATGGCTTTATATACCATAAACCCTGGAGAATATGTGATTGGTCCTGGAATCGCCCATGTTGAAGTCGGCGGTTTATTAACAATATTTCCACCGGGTCGTCTGAGACCCGTTTTTCTTGAAGAATTTGATTTTGAGTATGGAAATGTAGAGAATAAAGCAGAACGGTTGTTAAAAGCGGGAATTATATATTCAAGTGAAAAATATATAATATATATCGCAAAAAACCAACCACGTCCATATTTTTTCAATCTTGCTGCTAAAAAAAATCGAGAACTTATTTTTTACTCAATCGATAATTTTAGTACTGAAAGTTTAAGATGCGTGAAGCATGTTCATTTCTTACGTGGAAGGTATTTGAGAAAAATAGCCCAAAATTATATATTTTTATAATTACGAACCTTATAGAGCAAAATACACATTTAGCACAAAAGTAAGATCTATATTCCTACAAGTAATAATTAATTGACAAAAAATCTTGAAATTAAGTAAGAGAAAACATAAGAAATATATAATATTTGAATTTATTTTGAATTAACGAAAGCTTTTCAATATTTTTTAAAGATAAGTTAAATTAAGAAGGTGTTATTAGTATATGGAAAAAAAAATTGGTTGGGTTGGTACAGGCGTAATGGGAAAATCCATGTGTGCTCATATTTTAAAAGCAGGTTATCATGTATCTGTTCATAACCGAACGAAGGAGAAAGCTCAAGAATTAATAAAAGGGGGGGCACAATGGTGTTCAAACCCAAAAGAGGTTGCTGAAAATAGCGATATTGTGGTTACCATCGTGGGATTTCCTCAAGATGTTGAAGAAGTATATCTTGGTGAAAATGGTATTTTAAAAGGAAGTCATGAAGGTTCAATTATCGTTGATATGACCACTTCTGATCCATCCTTAGCTCAAAAGATATATAATGAAGCAAAAAAGAAAAACGTTAATTCTATCGATGCTCCAGTTTCTGGTGGGGATGTTGGTGCTCGAGAGGGAACTTTAGCAATAATGGCAGGCGGAGATAAGGAGATTTATGATAAAGTATTACCATTATTCAAATTAATGGGAAAAAATATTGCTTACATGGGTAAAGCAGGCTCGGGACAACACACAAAAATGAGCAATCAAATTCTAATAGCATCAACAATGATAGGCGTAGTTGAATCTCTTCTTTATGCTTATAAAGCTAATCTTAATTTAAGCGAAGTAATTAATGTTATCGGTAAAGGAGCGGCGGGATCTTGGTCGATTAATAATCTGGGCCCACGTATTGTAAAAGGTAATTTTGATCCAGGATTTTTTATTAAACATTTCGTAAAGGATATGGGAATTGCGCTTCAAGAAGCAAAACACATGAATCT
>JAHQWG010000015.1 GCA_029856045.1 Promethearchaeia archaeon
CTATTAATCCGATTATGCTTATCGTCAATAACATGCTTATAATAAATAAAACTACTCTTGGATTGGCCGTCCAGCCAATAGAAACCTACACCGCATCCTTAGGAAATGAAACCCCATAAGTATATTGTTGCATTGGAACATTTGTTTCAGTCCATGTATAAATTAAATAATCGGTACTATCAATTTCCGTGAAACTATAGCTATTATATTCCCTGTAATGCCATTTAACTTCGTTTCCATTTGTGAAATTTGGTGGAAAATAAAAATTAACTTCAAGATATTCATAAGTAGGACAAAAACTAGAACTAAACCAAGTTGGAGAAAATTCAACACTTGCCAAACTTTCATTTTCATAATCGCCAAAAATCATATTTGGATTGTTTCCAATCACATAAAGCTGACCAGATTCTCCTGGATCAATATAATGCCCAGTAAGCCATATTTCAACACCAATATTTATAACTTCTGATACTTCGATATTATAACTAGGTATATCATACTCACCAATTTTTGCTTTTACACTTGATAAATCATAATCAGCAGTTGGAAAACCAATATCAACTACGTTAATCGGATCTGCCCAAGAATGACAAGTAAAGTTAATCCAATATTCAATTGTAATAGACCCATCTAGTTCAATATAAACATTTGTTTTCATATAATCAACATCAAAAGAATACGTATGAGCGTTAACGTTTGTAGTGGTCGAAGCAATGAAGATTATTGCTAATCCAATAATACTACTATAAATTAACCATTTTTTGTTCATTTTCTTTCTCACCACTTCACTTTATCTTTAGGCAATTTAATCGCTTCCCCGCATTTCTCGCAATAAACTATTTCTTTTTTCTTCATATCCTCTGATATTTCAATTGGGGTTCCACAATTTTTACAAATCATTTCAGATGGCACATATTTTGTTTCTTCTTTTATATCCTTAGGTTCTTTAACTTTTACAATCTTATACTTGGTTCTCTGAATTAAACGCAAGATTATAACTAAAAGAGTAATGGCAATAATTATCAATAATACTCCAATTGTCAACCGTAAAACCGTTTGTGTTGGATCTACTGGGGATGCAAGTATATAAACCACACCGAAAAATGTAAGAACCACAAAAAGAATTATTGCTATAATTTTTAAAAAGATAT
The DNA here is from genome assembly GCA_029856045.1 of Promethearchaeia archaeon. GTDB lineage: Archaea > Asgardarchaeota > Lokiarchaeia > Sigyniarchaeales > SOKP01 > 6H3-1. The sequence goes on from JAHQWG010000015.1 coordinate 1,152, forward strand.
TTGATTCACTCATTTTTTTCTTAAATTTTTATATTTTTTTTTAAAATATATGAATTTTTTAAGTTAAAGTAGGTATAATAAGGTTGCGCACGGAATTTTTCAAAGTAGTTTCATTTAAATTATGAATTGAATAAGATTTAATTATGGATTTACAAGAAAAAATTGAAACTTGTGCAAAATGGATTGCAGAATCTGAAAAGATTGTAGCCTTTACAGGTGCTGGAATTAGCACAGAATCTGGATTACCAGATTTTAGAGGACCTGATGGACTATGGACTCGTCGAGATAAAGGATTACCTCCCCCTAAAACCACAAAGCCTTGGCATATGGTTGAACCAAATCCTGCGCATTACACACTTGTAGAATTGCAAGATATGAATAAATTGGATTTTCTTATCAGTCAAAATGTCGATAATCTTCATTATAAATCGGGAATTAAGCTCGAAAAACTTGCAGAACTACATGGAAATATGACTCTAATGAAGTGCCTTCAATGTAACAAAAAAATGACGTTCGAAGATGCTGGATGGGATCAAGAAAAATGGGGTAAAGGTTATCGCACTTCAAGAATAAGAAAGGGACAACCTGCATGTCCAAATTGTGGAGGAAGGTTAATAAACTCAATTGTAAATTTCGGAGATCCATTACCACAAGAAGATTTACGTAATTCTATAATGCACACTGAAAAATGTGATGTTTTTCTTGCAATAGGTAGTTCCCTTGTTGTTTATCCAGCTGCAGAAATGCCCGCCATAGCGTATCGAGCTGGAGCAAAGTTGATTATAATCAATAAAGGAGACACTCCATATGATAACATGGCAGATATAAAAATGAGTGAAAATGTTGCAGAAATTATCCCAGCGATTGTGAATAAAGTAAAGAAACTTATAAAAGAAAAATAATAAATTTCTCTATTTAAAATCATTCAAACTATTAATTCAATCTTCTAGACTGTTAGAGTTTCTATTTAATAAATCTTTAAAATGAAATATTGCTGTGTTCAATAGGTTATTAAGTTAGAAAATATTTTCTAATAAAAAAGAAATCACAGTTTTAATTTCTTTAATTGTTCTTTAATTTTTTGTGTTTTTTCTGGAGTAAGGTTGTATACTTTCACGAATATAATAAACCCGATGAGAGTCAAGATCATAGGAATAAACGCTGTATGTAATCGAATTCCAAAATTTGCCAAATCAGTTTGAGTTGTTAAATTCGGATTAAAACCTGTTAATTCATGTACAAAGGCAAAGATCAAACCTTGGGCAATAAGAGAGAATTTATTGAAGAATGTATATACTCCCATCAAAGCACCTTCGATATGTTGCCCCGCTTTTACAGTTGCCTCGTCAATTGTATCAGCCATAACAGGATTTCTTCCAATTCTTAGGGCTCCTCCACCGATTCCGAGTAGGATACAACAAATCACCATACCAATTAAGGATTGTGCGAACATGAATGGTAACAAGAAGATAGTGTTAAGAAAGACTCCTATTATTAACATCTTGCGATTATTATTAAGTTTTTGAGATAATATAAGCCAAGGCCAAAGTGATCCTAAAGCACCCAAGATAAATCCTGCTAAAAGATATATGGACAATTCTGCTTCCGCCTCTAAAACATATTTAGCTACATATTGGATTGATGCAGTTAAGCTTGCCCCTATTATTGCGTCCATAAAAAAAACTAAAATTACCACTACAAAATTTTTCTGAGATATCACAATTTTAAGGGTTTTCCAGAAGGATATCTTCTCTTTTTCTTCTTGTTCCATAACATACCTTGCCTTCAACTCCCTAGATTCAATATGTCCTGGAATAAGTGTTAAAAAAATAATCATATTAAAAACCACGAATATCCAAGCCATATTCGTATATGACTGGCGGTCTCCGTATGTAATAAGCAATGGAGGAATTATAAACCCCACTGCGGTCCCTACAAGAGATAATGCCATTCGAATTCCACCAGCTTTACGCCTATCAGTATCTAAACGAAATTTATCAGGATATAATGCAAAATGGTTCAATGAGATAATCGTAAAGAATAACTCGAAAAGACATGTAGAAATTAAGATCCATGCAAAATAAATCCAAACTCCACTTATAGGATCTAGATATGGTGGACTAAAAATAGCAGCAAGTGTTAGAATCGCAGGGATTCCCCCAATGATGATAAATGGAAATCTTTTTCCATACTTTTTCCAAAATTTTTTGGGACGATCTGCGAAATATCCTACAAGTGGATCGTTAATAGAATTCCAGATAGCATAAATGATGTAACCAAGTACCACAATCCATATATTTAATTTAACTTCAGTTTCCCAGAATAAAAAGTAAAACCCCCCAAAAATCCCGTTAAAAATGTCAAATAAAAAATCTGCCATACCAAACGAGAACATCGAACGATTAGATTCATGGAGAATGGTTGATTCCTTTAGAATTGAATCCCCATTAATATTTAAAGATCTCTTATTATTCTTTTCTTTCATATTACATACCTTGCCAAAATTAAATTTAAATATTTTTTAATGAAATAACATTTTAATTCTATCTATTAATGAATTTATATAATTTTCTCTAATTCTTTATGATAAAGTAATTAATAAAGAAGTTCGAAATTAAAGTTGATAAAAAATTGAAAGTAATTATTATAGGTTCCGGTTTATCTGGATTAACCGCGGGTGCTTATTTAATTCGTAAAGGATATGACGTTACAATTTATGAACAGTTTTCAGAGATAGGAGGAGTTACAGCAACAATCCACAAAGATGGATATTCTTGGGATCTCGGACCTCTTCTCTTGGAAGGTTTTGCACCTCATGAAAAACTTGGTAGAGTTCTAGCAGAGTTAGGTTTAACCGATAAAATAACAATAATAAGAGAAGATCGTGGACAATGGTTTCAAGATTTTGAATTTTGGAGGCCAAAAGAATATGAGGGACCTTATTGGAGGCGAGAATTGCTAAAAAAAAAATTTCCATCTGAAAGCTTAGCATTGGATCGATATTATGAGTTCTATGATCAAATGATGACGCTTTTAGCAGTTGTAAACCAATTAGAATGGACAAAAGGATTAAAAGCTATCTGGCTTAAATTAAAGCTACTTCCAAAATTTTTAAAAGTAAAGAAGTGGATGGATTGGAACGCTGCTCAAGTTATGGATTTTTTCTTTAAAGAACCTAAAATAAAGGCAATATATTTGGGAATTTTAGCAGATTTTGTAATAAAGCCGAGTGAGTTCTATGGATTGGGAGTACCAGCAGTCAATATAGAGACTGCTTTTGATAAACGCATACCCCTTGAGATTAAAGGAGGTAAATTGCCTACATACCATTATATAGAAGGTGGTTGTGAACAATTAGTAAAAGCATTTGCAGATTATATTACTACTAACGGAGGAAAAATTCATACAAATAGTTTAGTTCAAAAAATTATTATTGAAAATGAACGGACTATGGGAGTAAAATTAGAAAATGGGAATGTTATACAAGGTGATCTAGTATTAGCTAGTGGTAGTGCTCATAAAACCTTTTTTAATTTAATTGGACGAGAACATTTGTCCGCAGATTTCGTCAAAAATCTTGAAAATCTAGTTCATATGGAGTCTGTATTGATGGTGCATATTGGAATTGATTTTGATCCTACTCCATATCAACGGGCCGCTCTTTGCTACTATTACCTCACATATGATATTGAAGAAGGTGTTAATCACTGCAGATCGGGTGATTATCACGAAGGGAAAGAAGGGTTTTTAATATATATACCATCTCTCCATTCTCCAGAGATGGCTCCAGAGGGGAAATATGCAGTTACTGTATATACAATTGCACCTGATCAGCTAAGTGAAGGGAATTGGACAGAACGTAGAGAAGAACTTGCAGAAAAATTGCTAATAGAGGCTGAAAAGATTATCCCAAACTTAAGAGAAAGAACACAAACCAAAATAATTCTCACTCCAGACGATTTTAAAAATAGAATCAATGTTGATCGTCATAGTTTCGGTGGATTGCCTCCAGTTATAGGGCAACAAGGACCTCCTCACCGAACACCAATCCATGGATTCTGGTTTATAGGCGCACAAAGTGAATCAGGTGGTGGAGTGGCAGGTGTTGTTGCTGGAACTCGAAAAGCAGTCCAGATGATATTTAAAGAGAAATCTCGAGTATATGAAAAATAACGTTGGAGACAAAATCTCTATAAATTTAAAAAATATTTTAAGAAGTTAAAAGAAAATTAATATAAATAATTATAAAATTATCTAAAAAAAAATGATATAGAAATGAATGATAAAGTAGAAGAAAGGGAAGTTTATGAGAATTCTAAAAAAATCATGGCGAGCTATGGAACCACTCAATTTTTCGGTCAATGGATAACTGGGCCCTTTTCATTTTACGTTTTCTTTTTCTTTAAGCAAGAGATTGGTCTCAATGTTATATTAGCTATGACGGCGATGATTATATACGCTGCTTGGAATGCAGTTAATGATCCTCTATTTGGTTATCTAATAGAACGTTTTCATATGAAATGGGAAAAACGTTGGGGAAAAAGATTTCCTTGGATTATAATTGGAGCTATTCCTTGGCTTTTTTCATATTTACTTATTTATATGGTTCCACTTGAGTGGGATCCAATTGCTGATCCTTCGGCTAATTGGCCAGTTTTTACTTGGTATGTATTGACAACAATATTATTTGATACTCTATTTACAATATGGAATGTGAACACTACAGCAATATATCCGGACAAATTTCGAGGATTAAATGAACGGAGAACCGCTGGAGGTATTGGTACACTTATAGGTATTCTAGGTATCGTTTTTTCTTCTATAATTCCACCACTTTTTATTAACGAGGGTGTTCCTCAAACCTATAGAACCGCAGCTTGGATGGGCATAGGTTTAGGGATAATTATATTTCTCTTTATGATTCCGGGAATATTTGAAGATAAAAAAACGAGAGCTCGGTATGAAGAAAGGAGGATAAAATTAGAAGGAAAAGAAGCTGAGAAATTCCTTAAAACTGCTAGAAGAGTAATTACTGATAGACGTTTCATGGTAAAAACTATATACTTTTTTGGTTATCAAGCAGCCGTTGCACTATTGTCTGCGTCTGCTCAATTTATGGTAATATTCGTTATTGGAGGAACCACGCCCGATATTAGCATTTTTATGGCTGCGATGCTTTTAGGTGCTCTTGGATCCGTCCCACTCTGGCTTTATTTTTCGAAGAAAGTAAATAACAATAAGAAAATGAGTTTAATAGCAGGTTTTGCAATGGTTCTTACATTTTTACCAATATTCTTTGCTGTCGGTTATGTATTTTATTTCATTGCTTTACTTTTATTCGGAATTGGCTTGGGGGGTCAGTGGTTCATGGATCCACCGGCTATGGGTGATGTCCTCGATGATCTCGCATTAAGAACAGGAAAAAGAGAAGAAGCAATCTATTATGGATATCAAACTTTCTTTATTCGATTTGGAGAGGCATTTAAAGTAATTATAATCGCTATTGTTCATATAATGGTTGGTTTTCCAGAAGGTGTTGCGACTTATCAAGAATTGGTAAATGAAGTTGGAGCAGAAAATGTTTTCTTACCATTATTAGGGATTCGATTACACTCAGCTCTCATTCCAGCAATATTAGTTCTCATAACAATCTTTATCTTTTGGAAATGGTATGATTTAACACCTGATAAAGTTGAAAAAAATAGAATCAAATTAAAAGAACTTGGAATCTAAAACAGATTATCCTTCCGTGAACCTAATCACCTAAGGATAACAAATTTTTTTTATTTTAATCGAGTATAAAAATTAATATTTTTTCCTATTTTTCCAATTTTTAAAATTCTCATCTATTTTACGAAAATTTTTACAATAATAAAAAATAAATAATAATATCCCCATTAATTATTGAAGAAATATGACCGATATTTCATTTTCTGTATCTAAGGAATTATTAAAAAGAATGAAAAAATATCCCGAAATTAAATGGGATACAATTGCACAGGCTGCTGTTGAAAATTACCTCCAAAAATTGGAAATTGCAGATAAAATTACCTCTAAAAGCACTTTTACTCTAGAAGACGCTGAAATGATAGGTAATGAGATAAAACAAAAAATTTGGGAAAAACACAAAATATACTTAGAAAATCTTCCTTAAAATACCTATTTTAATCGTGCATATAGCTTTTTATTATCATCGAGTTTTTCTAATAATAATTGGGCATCTCTATTATCAACAGAAAGAGTTATATCTCCTCTCTTACTAAAACACCCTGTAAAAATAACTCTCGACCCAGAATATATCTCTACGTTCTTACCAGCGTAAATCGGATTCGCAGAAACCACGAGATTGTTATCTTGTATTTCTAAATCCAATTGAATTTGCTCTCTTTTTCTAGATTTTTTTTTTGTTATGTAATTACTATAACTTTCTTTGTATTCTCTTGAAATAGGAACCACTACAGTATCTTGCCCGAAGGAATATATTTCAAAAATTAGAGAATTATTAAAGAATTCTCGTGCCTCAATAACAGGTCTAGCCAAATCTTTATCTCTGAAACCCGTAGGAACTTTAACTGCCATTTTTACAACCAGCACAGATGACACTTCTCCACCCTTTATGAAAATTATTGTGTCTATAATGGATGGAAGCATCCCAAGCTCAATTCGAGCAATAAACCTCTGTAAAGCATCAATGGCCGAGGAAGAATGAATTACGCCCACCATTCCTACACCACTTAGGCGGAAATCAGAGTAGACCTTGAAATCATCCGTGGTTCTAACTTCATCGAAAATTGTGAAATCTGGTCTTGCCAAAAGAAGTATATCAGCAGAATTTTCCAAACTACCTTCTAATTTAGTATATTGAGTTATTTCGGGGTTGACTTGTAAATCTCTAACACTTTCTAACGTTTTTACAATTTTATTTTGTTTTAAATAATTATTTGCTAATGCTGCAGCGAACGTGCTCTTTCCCGCCCCAGGTGGTCCGCAGACTAAAATGCCTTCTGCTCGTTGAAGTCTTTTCATTAATTTATTGTCAAGATTATAATCATTAAGCTCTTTTCTAATTAGGGGTTTGGTTATTGTAACTTCGATCTCATTAGAAAAATTTGGCCGAGTTATGACAATACGATATTCTCGTAGCTGCGCTACAATAGCCCCTTCTTTCTCAATTTCGATAAATGAGCGAGGGTCTTCTTTTACAGCCTCAAGAATTTCATAAATAATATCTTCAATTTGTTTTGTAGTTATATATTCATCATTGATCTTGCTTAAATACCAATTTCCTGGACTCCCTTTTTTTGCATAGGGTGGAATATATCTTTTTAGATGAACAGACATCGTATTTTCATCAAAAAAATCGAATAATTGCAAATGAGGTAATCCTTTTTTCCTCTTTTTGACTTCTTCTTTAATTAGAATCACATTTAAGCCCTCAAAAATACCCATATCATATTGAACTTTATCTCCCGTAATTAAAGTGGCATCATGCGTATCTTGGCGAATGGCTGCATCTAATTCCCCCCCATAATTGAGTTTTATTTGTTCCATAGTGGGACGTTTTCCTACTAATTCTAGTTTAATTTTATCTTGATTATGATATTCTCTTAACTTTTTTAATACATACAATCCATATTTACCAATTACTTTGCCTACATTTGCTTGAAATTCAATTTCTGCGGTAACAATTCTTGATATTAAAATATTGGGTTTAATACCTAATTCTTCTTCGTTTATCAATTCTAAGATTTTTCCATTCAGGATAACTGATGTATCCACAATAAATTTTTCCAATCTATCTCATCCCTTTTTTATTTATTCGATTAAAACAGTTTCATTTTTAATTTATTTAAACTAAATGTCAATTTTCTCAAGTGCAATTTTTTTAACAAGATAATAAATAGGTTTACTTAGACGGTCCACTGCTGCAATTACTAATTCTTTTCTTGAGCTTATAGAAGTCTGGGTTATTTTATCTAACTCATTTAAATTGATTGGAGTCCCCTCGAAAATGGGATATATTAAATATTTTGCAGGTTCAGTTGTAAAATCAGCACCTCTTTTATATACTCTGAATTCAAACCCTTCGCCATAACCTGCTCTAACAAAATAACCTCTTTTTCTCAAATCATTATAGACTACATATTTTTGCCATAAATTTTTATTCCACTTAGAGAAATAAATTAATAAATCCTCAAATGAAAGTAAATCATTTTCTTCAGTAGAGTCATCTTTTGCAATATATATTCTGTCTCGCTCATGTAATAATAAAACTTCAATTGGTTCCAATATTAAAATATCTTTTTCATCATCCGTCTCTTTATTTCCAAGATAAGAGTTATCAAAAAATTCATTAATTCCGTCTTGATCTTCAATAATTGCTTTATCGTCTCTTAAAAATGCTCTAAATAAACGTTTTTCTTGTTCATTTTCCTTAGATTGTTCTTCGTCGTTATTTTTATTCATTTTTTTCCATTAATTATATTTTAAGACTATTATTATCTTAATTATTAATAAAATTTGAAAATAGTAAAATTTTTGCTTTTAAGAGTTAAATTTTCAAGTAATAGGAAAAAATAAAAATGGATTTGGAAGAAAAAATATTAGAAAAGTTAAAGGGCGCTAAAAAAATTGTTTTTTTGGGCATTGGTGAAGATAAATTACGCGATGATGGTGTAGGTCCCTTTATAATTACTCAATTAAGTGAAAATCCCAAATCAAATATACAATATATAAATGCAAGAATTGTTCCTGAGGAGAGAATGGAAGATATACTAGATTTTACCCCATCTCATATTGTTTTAATTGATACATGCACCTTAAACAAACCTCCCGGAACTGTAGCAATCTTAGAAAAGGAAGATATTCTAAAATCTGTGCCAATATCCTCACATACCATTCCTGTGCCCATTTTTATTAATATTTTGGAAGAAAAATTAAATAATATAAAAATTTTCATGATTGGAATAGTACCTAAAAATATTAACCTTTCTGAACCTTTAATACCTTATAAGGAAGGATTAATTTCATTAGATGATTATGATGAGAACCCAGAACTGCCTTATTTTGAATTTCAATTATCAAAAGAAGTGCAAACAGCGGCAGAATCTGTAATTAAAATAATCTTGAATATAATAAATGCAGTGAAAATTTAATCTTCTTGTTTTTTTGAGAATTTTACTTGAAAGTTTCAATGAATTCTTTCAAAGGTAAAAAATATTCTTCTTTATAGGAAAAAATGTCATTATGGCCAGCCCCTTCTATCATAATTAATTTTTTTTCAAATTCATCAGGGAGGGCATTATATATTACTTTTGCCTCATCACAAGGAATAATCCAATCCATTGTTCCATGAATAATCAATACTGGTTTTTTAAATTTTTCAATACGAGTATCATTTGAGTATTGCTTTAATATTTCAGGTGTGATATTGGGACCACTTACTCTAAATAATCTCGTCATCATATTATAAATACTCCCAAATCCACTCTCAAAAATAATGCCACGTAAATCTTTTGGATTATGAGCTCCGATTTCTGCGGCACAAGCGCTTCCTAGCGATCGTCCCAGGATAAAAAGCGAATCTTTTAAATTATTATCATCCATCCATTTTTTCATTTCATTATAAATTGGAATTGCGTCTGATATTAAACTGCTATATATTGGATCACCTGTACTAAAACCATACCCCCGAAAATCAGCAACTGCTAAATTTACCCCACATTGAAAAAATAGAGGTGCAAAATATTGATAATCAAGTGCAATTTCACCATTACCATGGAATAATAAAATCGTTGGGAGATCAGGATTATTTAGAAAAAAAAATCCACCAATTAAGAGATTTTTATCAATTTGAAATTTTAACACTTTAATGCTTGGATCTAAATTATTCGGAATCGCTATTTTGCGGGGATAAAACACGACATTAGAAATTCTAGGATCATCCAAAAACAATATTTTCACTTTTTTTTTAGAATTATACTAATTAAAAAAAACACAATTATGAGATTCTAAGAAATAAAAAGATATTTAATATTAAATTTTATTACTTTTCATAAAATTGAATACTTTTTTTTAATTATGAAAAAACTTAAAACAAAATTAGTTCGGTGTAAACTTTGTTCAAATCCTTTTTTTAGAGATGAAAATTCTACAAGTGAAATTTGCGAAAATTGCATTAAGCTTGAAGAAAGACGTAAAAGAACTACTGCATTAAAAGTAAAGCAAGAAGAAATGCAAAAAGACATAGACAAAATGGAAAATCAACTTAAGATTACTATGTCGAAGCGAAGAAAGGAAGAAATTAAAAAAGATATTGAAGCAAGAACTTTTGCTTTATCAAAATCAATAGAACTGTTAGTAAAATATGAAGAAACAGGTGATGAGATTTATATTGAGCAATATATGAATTTATTTAAGTTATTAAAAAATAATTCGTAATATTATAACAATAAATTCTGTGTCTATTTTTAAATAAATTATTATACTTCCTAATTTGGGGATAACGTTATTGTTTCTTATTTTTTTGTAAAATTTCCATAAAGCTTTCAAGCTTATTTTTGAGTTGTTCTTCATTCATTTTTCTTGGATCGTTCATATCCGCTTCAATAACAAGGGATGGAATTCCTTCCTCCTCCATTAATCTTTGTTTAAGGTCATACATACCACAAGAGTTTGGTCGGCAAGAAAGATTATTATGTAAAATAACTCCATCAATTTTCCATTCTTTAATTACTCGTTTAAATTCCTTAACTCTCGTCTCAAGGTCGTATATATACCAAAAACTCAGCATAATTTTACTCATGGCTTTTATTGGATTATTTATAATATAATCTTTCGTCATCGTTGGGTCTAAGAATTTTCCAAATGAATATGTATAAGGTTCAAAAACAATAATTGCTCCCCATTGTTCCAAGACACCAAAGAATTTTAAGTTATACCAAAAAGGTATTCCCTCAAAAAGTAGCCGGAATTGTTCGTTCTCTAAAGCCCCGATTCCATTATCTACTCTTTCTTTAGTCTCTTGATACATTTTTTTAAATACTCTAATTGGCTCTTTTAACCCGGGCATAGTAAAAAGTGGAAAGAGTCCACCGAAAGTATCTTTTGTTGACACTGGACACGGTATTGTTTTTCTTAATTCAAAAATTTTAATCCAGTATTCACTTAACTCGTAGGAATTAGTAATGACCTCTCTTGATTTTTCTTCATTATATTCTTTTTTAGTTATTTCTGAGATCCAATCCATTAATTCAAGCATCTGTTCTTCTACATATGACTGATAATACTCTTTTTGTTTATTTGTTGTATTGCTAGTGACATGAGGGACATCAATTATATATAGTGGAACTTTATATCTTTGAGATTGGACTTGAAACCATTTCACATGCGTATCACAAATTACATCTGCTGCGACCATAAATGTTGGAGGTTTTATTCCTCCTAAGTCAATAGGTGCATTATTTTGCATAGCTCCAACATTTGTTTTAAAATAAGAACATAAATCATATGAAAAACCTAAGTCTTCAGCAGATTCAATATATTTTTTTGAAACTTTCTGGGCGGCAGAAATAGTAGCAGCATTTTCAGGTAAAATTGGTTGAACGTCAAAAGTATAAAGCATCTCGACAGAAGTCCCACTAGTAGCCCAAGCTGTAGGAGTTCCATCTCGATAGGCTTGTTCTATCGCTAAATAATGGCGTCCCATTAAATTTTTAACACTTAAAGATGATTTCAATATTTTACTTTTAGTTCTTTGTGTTGTTATTTTTTAACACCTCTTAATATTTCTTTAAAAGCTTCTAATTTTGTGGATAACTGTTTATAGGAGTCCCTCTTGTATTCTTTTTCTAAAAAAATAAAAGGCATTCCAATTTTTTTAAACGAATCTCTAAAAAATGGATATTCATAAAGTAAAGGCTCACAAAACTTTTGAACTAAACATATTACTCCTTGAACTTGATACTTTTCTGCAAGCGTTTTAATAAAATCGAATCTCCCCGACGAAGGATGTTCGGTGGAATAGGGTGGTTTTGATAAATGAAAGTTCGCAATATCTTTTATGGGATCTCCAGTTATTTCTATTAAATTATGAAAATATCTTGTGCCAATGCATAAATCATCAGTAACAATTTCAAAACCTAAGCTTTCTAGATAAATAAGTATTTCTGTATCATCTAAAATAGAACCAGTTAATAAAATCCTTTTTTTACTACCATCAACGTAGGGTAAAGGTTCTTTAATTTCCAACTTTTTTAATTTTTCTTTTAAGTTGTGTAAAACATCCTTTTTATCCGATTTATATGCATTTTTAATAATTGCATGAAATTCTGATCCTAGCAATAACCCTTTATTTCTATATTCAGAAATCTTTTTTAATAACTTTCGAATTTCATTTGTTAGGTTTATTGCTTCATATAGTTTTTTATCAGTTATTTCAGCCCCAAAATGTTCTTCCAGTTGAAATTTTAATTCTTTTAAATCATTAATAAAAAATTTTAAAGATATTTTATCTCGCTTTAATGGTGCATTTAAGAAATAATAAAAATCATAAGGTACATGGCTATACCATATATCATATTCGCGATTTGAACAATCGCATGCGTGAGTTATAATAATTCCTTTTATATCTTTATCCAATCCATTTAAACCTCTCTGAAGGCAATTTCTTGCCCAAAAACAATGATTAGGGGGTACGAATTTATCAGCATCCATTAGATCAATTGTTGGATCCCCAAAAATTCTATATGGAATTAAATTCGCTGCCATCATTAATTCTTCCGGAGTATTAAAACTTGGATCAACATAACCTATTTTGTAAGCCATTTTATTTTAAATCCGTAAATTATAATTTAATTTTAACCAATGTTTAGTTAAATTATATGATTAAATATTATAAGCTTTTTATTAATCACGAGAATATTCGCTTGAAATCAATATTTAAAATAAAAAAATATTTAAGTTTTAAAATAAAATACAACTTATAATCTAACCAAATTCAGTCGAAGATATTTTGGAACACGTACAGAATATTCATAATTATTTAGCAAAAGCGACACTTCAGCCAAGTGTAAGGATAAAAATTAAAATTTGGAATACTTACATAGTTGGAAAGATAATTAAATTTGATAATCATCTGAATCTTTTATTATCTGATGCAAGAGAAATTTATTTGGGACCAGGGGGTAATCGAGAAAAAGAACTTGGAAATATTATGATACGTGGTGCAAGCATTATATTAATTGGACAAAAATATGAAACCATAAATCTAAGCGAAGAAAAAATTTCCAAATTGATGGCAGATGAAGATGAAGAGATAGATGACAATGAAGGCGCAGAATATTAAATTTTAAAGAGTGAATAAATAATGACAAAAGGAACACCAAGTTTTGGAAAGCATAATAAAAGAGCCAGCCACAAGATATGCCGTAGATGTGGAAATAGATCTTATCACCGACAGAAAAAGGTTTGTGCAAGTTGTGGCTTCGGAGCTAGCGCTAAATTAAGAAAATATAATTGGAGCCGTCACGTAAAAGCTTTTAACGGTCAAAAGGCATATCATAAGTGATTAATTATCTAATTTTTTATGATATTAGACTTTTTATGTTTTATTAAATTTATTGAGAATATATTATGATAATTGAAAGTCCTCATAGTGGAAAAAAGCCAATTATTCATGAATCGGTATTCATTGCTCCAACTGCAGTAATTATAGGTGATGTTGAGATTGGAGAGGGATCAAATATATGGTTTGGTGCAGTTTTAAGAGGAGATTGGGGCAAAATTCGAATAGGAAAATATACTTCAATTCAAGAGAATGTAACTATTCATACCGAAGTCAATAAAGAAGCAAAAATTGGAGATCATTGTATTGTGGGACATCATGCGATGATTCATGGACCGTGTGTTATTGAAAAGGGATGTTTAATAGGAATAGGTTCTAATGTACTTAATAATTCCAAATTGGGCGAAGGCTGTTTATTAGCTGGTGGGGCGGTTTTAACAAATAAGGAAATACCTCCAAGAAAATTAGTTGTTGGCATACCTGCTGAGATAAAAAAAGATTTGAAAAGTACTGGAAAGGCATTGGGAGTAATTGATTCAATGGGTTATTATAGAAACGGTCAGGAATTCAAAAAACTTTTTGAAAAGTTAAGTAAGAATTAATAATTGTTTTTAATTAACATTAGGTGAAATTTTATGTTATTAAAAGGAAGAAATATTGTTATAACAGGTTCGGGGCGGGGTATTGGAAAGGAAGTTGCATTGGCTTGTGCAAGGGAAGGAGCCAACATAGGATTGACATCAAGAACTAGAGAAGAATTAGATAATGTGAAGAAAGAGATAATAGATTTAGGATCTGGAGTAAAAGTTGTTATAGCGACTGGGGATATTTCAAAATATGAAGATACTGAGAATATTTTTAAAACCTTTCATAATGAACTTGGTCCATTAGATGGTGTTATTGCAAACGCAGGATATTCTCGTAGGGGTTCTTCAGATACATTCGAAATTGAGAAATTCCGACAAATCCTTGATGTAAATATTCTTGGTGTCTATTATACTTTAAGAGCAGCCTTACCTTATTTAAGAAAGGATGATAAAAAAAATAAAGCTAGGTTTATTGTGACTGGGAGTGGTGCTTATCAAACGGTAATGCCCTTGTTTGCAGCTTATACTGCCAGTAAATGGGGTGTAGTTGGTTTAGTTAAGGCGTTAGCGGCGGAATATAAAAAAGAGAACATTACTTTTAACATAATATTACCAACAATGGTGGATACACGATTATTACGTGGAAGAAAAGCGGGTGATGGAAATAAAGATGATTTTGTAATGAATCCATGTGATTTAAATGAATATTATCTGTTTTTGTTATCAGATGAAGCGAATAGAATAAATGATGAATTGATTTATACGCAGAATTTTCAACAAGTTAAAAAAATTATTAATGAAGCCCCAACCGATAAAAAGGAAAATTGGGATATATTTGAAGGTTATCTTGAAGAAAAGAATCCTAAACTGTTTAATTCTGTTAAGAAATTAAGAAAGTTTATTGAATTTCTTTTAGTAAGAAGCAATTAAGTTTTTAATACTTTTTTTTTCCATTTATATATTATTTACATAGAGATTTTAAACAAACTATACTTAAAATGTGCTAAAGATTGGTCTAAAAATATTTTATTATATAGCGAAATCATATTTTATTAACAATTATTAGGAGATTTTAAAAAAATGTATTGTTCAAATTGTGGAAAAAAAATATTTGATGATGTAAAATTTTGTCCTGAATGTGGTGCTGATATTAAGACAGGGATAATACCTACAAGAGCAAAATCTGTCGCTCCAACCCCATATCAGGCTCGAAGTCATACAGGGAGAAATATAGCAATAATCATCATACTTTTAACCATTATAATTATGGTGCCGGTTACTATTTTTATAATTGTTCCTGGTACAACATGGGAAAAATATGAAGAATCTTTTGACTACTATTATACGCCAGCATCTCCATCGAGTTTAGAGTCAATGGACTTTAATCTCGATATAGGTAAGATAATTATTAAATACAATCAAACACCCACACCACATGTTGCGAAAATTGATGTTGATTTAGATATTGAAGGTCCATCTGTAGCTGGTAAAACTTATGAAGATTATTTTGAGCCAATTTCTTGGGTAAATACTAGCAGCCCCATAACATTTACTTTAGAATCCAAACCAGACGCTTGGGTTTCCCCTATAACGTGGTTCCCTTTTCACCAAAATATCACTTTGACTGTAACTCTTAGAACAGATGTCATCTACAAGATTGATGCAACAGCTATTACTGGAGGTGTAGAAATGACAGTTCCAACTGGTGTTACTGTCGGTGATCTTCAACTTATATCCACTACGGGTGGAGTTTCGATATTAGCAAATGGCGCCAATTTTTCTACTGGTGTAAATGGAAAAATTATTACAGGGGGTCTAACAATGAATTTTACCAATTGTATTTTTGGAGGAAATATAGTGGGGGATGTTACTACAGGTGGAATAGATTTTAAAATCTATAATCCAGAATTTACACAAACCAATCAATGGACACTTACTTCTACAACCGGCGGTATTGATATTGAGATTTACCAATATAAACCAGTGGGTGCAAATATAACTGGGCAAGTAACAGTAACTACTGGTGGAATTGACTTGCTTTATGAGGATAATCAGGCTTCGGTTGGTGCTAGATTTAGTGGAACGACAACAACAGGTGGAGTTGATCTTGATAATAGTGGAGGATTTACTCAAATTGGAGATGAAATATTAGTATCCGATGATTATAACACTGCTAGTTATAAATATACTTTTGATTTACACACTACTACTGGCGGTATTGGTGTGGATGCAAAAAGTGCTTAAATAATAATTTTTAATTCCTTTTTTTTTTTGATTTTTTTTCACTTGATAAATGTTATCAAGATCTTTTAATTTAAAAAGCTAAACTACAAATTTCCTTATTTATTTTATATAATATTTAATTTTTTCAATCATTTGGTTCAAAGTTGTCATATGTATAAGTCTGAATTTAGTGAAATTGAAGGAGTTTATCGATTTAAAATAGATGTTCCGTTTCATGTAAAATTTGTGTGTATATATCTATTGAAAATTGATAATAAGAATGTTCTGATTGATGCGGGTGTAAATTTAGGGGATTGGAGTAAAGTTTTTTTTTCTGTATTAAATGATGCAAAATTAAATATCAAAGATATAGACTATTGCATTATTTCACATGCCCATATGGACCATGTTGGTTTACTTAAGAAATTTAAACGCAAAAATCCCAATTTACAGATATTTATGCATGATATTACTAATGATATACTCAAGTGGAGCACGGATCCTGAAAATTTTGAAGAAATTGAAAGTTCAGCAGAGAAAATGGCTCAAAAGATGATAAAATATGGGATCAGTGATAAACAGGGTAAAAGAGTAAGTCAAATTTTTACTTCTTGGTCAAAAATGGTAAAATATCAAAAACCAGATAACCTTTTGAATGATGGCGATGAAATATCTTTTGGGACGAATAAATTAAAAATCATTTGGACCCCAGGGCATAGTTTTGGACATATTTGCATTTTTGACCAAGATAAGAAGCATCTTTTTGCCGGAGATCACATATTGTCTAGAATAACACCACATATTGGTGTTTTTAATGTATCCCCTGCTCTTAAAAATAAATATAATTTTAATAATATCTTGAAAAATTACTTAGAATCATTAGATCATATTGATAAATTAAACCCTAAGATTATTTTTCCTGCACATCAAGAAATCATTTATAATCCTCATCAACGAATTATGGAAATTAAAGAGCATCATAAGAACCGATTAAACGAAATTTATAACTTAATTAAGGAGAATCCATTAACTCCTTATAGGATTTCGCAAATTCACTTTGGAGAAGATTTAGACGAAATGAATTCATTTTTAGCGTTAAATGAGGTGTTAAGTCATTTGATTTATTTAGAACATCAAGAAAGAGTAAAAAGAATCGAAAGGAATGATAAAATTTTATTTACGGTCAATTAATATGCAAGATTCATTTATAATTAACTAAAATTACTATATCATTTTGAACAAATACATTTTTCATGTCTTTGAACAGGAATTTTATCAAAAGACATTTTAAGTAAATTTACCATTAGCAAATTGTTTTCTAGAGTTACTCCAATATTTAATAATGATTTGATTACCTCTAGAGCCTCTAAAGTGCCTAACACTCCAGGAGCCACCCCAATAACTGGTAAGGGGGCTTCCTTTTTAGTTAATTTTTCAGGCTCACCAAAAAAAACACATCGATAACAAGCAGATTTTCTTGGATTAATTGTCATCATTTGTCCATAAAAATCTTTTACACCCGCAATTGTGCATTTCACATTATTCCTTATGGCGGCATCGTTAACCATAAATTTTGTTCTAGCATTATCACTACAATCAACAATATAATCCTTTCCAATGATTAATTCATCAATAGATTTATCATCAACATACATTTTTTTAATAATAATTTGTGTATCAGGATTCATATCATTCAATCTTTCTTTAGCTGCCTCAACCTTCACTCGATTCAATGAACTACCATCATATAATATTTGTCTCTGTAAATTTGATAACTCCAAAATATCATTATCAACAATAGTTAATTCTCCAATTCCAGCTGCCACCAAATACATTGAACAAGGAGACCCTAACCCTCCCGCTCCTATTTGTAATATTTTGGACTTTAATAATTTTTCTTGTCCTTTTTCTCCAATTTCTGGGCTAATCAACTGCCTTGCATATCTTATTTTTTGTTCTTCAGATAATGGCATAATTTTATCACTCCTATTTTTTCTTCAACAAATATCGTTGTTTTAAAAAGATCAATATTATTGATTTAAATATTGTGATTAAAATTTATTAAATTACTATAAATAGAAATGATAATATGGACGTTTTAAAATTTTCAGAAGATTTAGTGAATAGTGAGATAAAATTAGCTTTAAGCCAGATTTCCAGCTCAAATATCGAAGTTGTTTCAACGAGAAAATAAGCTATTTTTTATTATTAAGTTTATTATGAATTGAAAAATCCATAAAACTAGGAGTTAATTGCCATTTATCTCTTAAATTCGACTTATCAAGCATCTCTTTGACTTCTTTCGGTGTATATCCCGCCATTATTGAAGTTTTCCAGCCAATTCTCATGAATTTTGGACCAAAATATTTAAATATGTGAAATATGAGTTTTCCCCTCCAATCTAAGTCTCGTCTTCCATCGCTAACACAAAAAATCCCATCTTTTTTTAAAACTCTATAAATTTCGTTAAAAACTTGTATAGAATCTTCCCAGTGATGAAGATTTCCGTTAGATATTACGACATCGAATGAATTGTCTGAAAATTGCTTCATATCTTTGCCATTCCCTAATACAAATGAGACACGATCTTGAACTCCTTCCGATTCTTTATTTTTATTTGCAACCCGAATCATATCTTCAGAAATTTCTAATCCAATAATTTTTAGTGAAATATTTGTTTTTGCCATCCAAATTCCTATCCAACCCGGTCCAGGACCAATCTCCAATACTTTTGAATTATCATTAACTCCCAGATCATTAACTACAAATTTTATAAATCGATTGTATTCACCCTTAAGCATTTTTCTCGCCGTTTTGCTATAATCTTCCATAGTAAAATCAAGATCATCTAATATTGCCTCTCCTTCGGGGATTCTGGGTTTAACTTTCTTTTTTTTCAAAAAATGCTCTCGCCTCCTAAAAAATAGGTTATAATTTGAATCTAATTGGGTGTCGCAAGATTTTTGCTGCAATCCATTTTAACATAATAAATGGTAACATTTTCCATAGTTTTTCTACTACAGGTTGAAGAATTATACCTGAAGGCAACATTATCATAGATTCCTCCAATCCAGGCATGACTTTATATGGGGGGATTAAGATTTCAGCACCTGCTTCTTGTAGCTGCTTGGTGGCCTTTTTATGATCCGAACAAGATAAAGTAATGCGATGCCAACCATGTAGACTCTGATTCGGATCTATTTTTAATAAATCTTCTGTAGATATGATAGATCTTTCAATTAATGGGTGAAATTCTATTCCTACACTCGAAAGAGATAGAATTAAATTTTGGTCTGAACCCGTATTTTTTTTGCAAAATCCGCATTGATTCTGGAGAATATTAATATCATTCTCTATTGTGTTTGAGTATACTTGAATTTCGGCAATCCGTGCTTTTAATCCTGACTTAATTATAATAGTCAAATTAGGTTCCAACTGAAACTCTCCTGGTTCTTTATTTGGGATTTCTAGCATTATTCTGTCAATATAACCAATATTTTTGGGACGAGTTCCGCTAGCAAATCCTAGTAATTCAAGCGAAAAATTGCCGCATTCTATTAAAGCAACAGGTACAGTCCTTTCCCTCGATATGAGCTCAAATCTAAGGAATGGTTTTAAACCAGTTAAATCATATAATTTAGTTAATACCGTATCCAAATCGGATACATTTCCTACAATTCCATCTATTTGATACTTAATTATAGAATCTGTAATTTCCTTCTTAGCTTTGTTTTTCATTTTTTTAATCTTCAATTAATAAAAAATTTATTTTATTTATAAATCTTTGTCAGATTGTCATAAATTTGTGACAAAAACTTAAATATTATTTTAATTTAATAATTATTTGGAATTAATTCATTTTGAAATGAAATGAGTGAAAATAAATTCGAAGAATATTTTAAAGAATTACTTAGTTTTGGATTAAATTCTGATGAAGCAAGAGTATATCTAGCTCTATTAAAAAAGGGTAAAAATGGAGATATAATTGGGAATCTTTTTAACGAACTTGAGATAAAAAGGCCAACAATATACAAAATAATATATCAATTAATTGAAAAAAGATGGGTTTCAAAAGGTGGATTTTCAAATACGCCTAAAAGGGCACAAATTTTCGTTGCAAGACCACCACTCAGAATATTAAACGAACTTATCGAAAAAAGTGAAAAAAAGTTAAATAACTTAAAGGAACAGTGCCTTTTCATTGGAGACAATCTTGAAAAAATTTATTTAAAGCATAGAAAATTAACAATTTACGATATTTATCCTAGTACAGTAAAATACTTAAAACCTCTTTTTAAAAAAAAATGGATAGTGCTTTCAGAAGTAATCGAACAATCAAAAGTGTTAGGACGCAAGGTATTCGATTATGAATTTAAGAGCTATAAAAGTGATCGTAAAGATGCGGGGCTTATTATTTTTGATTATGATCGAAATATTGAAAATGATAAGAAATTAACAAAATCAGCATTGAATATGTTTAAAAATAAAATGAAATATGATATTAAAAGCGGTCATAATTCAATCGTCGAGGATCTGAAAATTGTTGATGAAAAAATTCAAGGTTATTTAGGAGGAAACACCTTTTTAAAGTTTAAAGAAGGTTCACCACCTGTAAAATTTATGGGTACAGATTGGGTACATGCTGGGAAGTATGTTGTGATTCCTATAAAATATAAGATATTCTTAATTTGGGCTGAATTAAAAAACTTTAGCTTTTTAATGGAGTCGGTTTTGAGTGTTAAATAATATAAAAAAAAGATTAATTTATTTAAATTAAATTAATAATTATTTATTTGAAAATCCTAAAATAGTATCACAATGCGGGCAGGTAAACATTTTTATTAGGTAAATTCTATTATTTTTGAATTGTTTTTCCGTCAATCCTGGAGAAAATTCTTCTCCGGAGAAATCATATGATGGATATTTGAATGTACCAGTTTCAATATTCTGAAAAAAATCTTTAAGATGAACTTCTTTCTTGCAATATGGACATTTTCCCATGGATTTTTCACTTTATTTTTCATTTTTTATTGGAATTAATATGATATCTATAAAAAATTGAGTATTTATATCCATCTGGGTTATTTTTAGTCATTTGTAGAAAAAGATAATATATGAAAATATTTTTTTTAAAAGGTTATACCCACTTTTTTTATAAAAAAATTGATATATTACTCAGTCTTCTTTTTTAATCTACTTATTAGCATCAATAATAATGCTATTACCAAGAAGATTATTCCTACAAATAAGAAACCGAACTTAATCACAGCAGATAAAGATGCAACAAATGGAATAAATGGTTGAATAAGGGAAGAATTTCCTAGCATTATAAGCAAATGAATATTTTCAATTACGTCAAAAACACCTGCTATTAACGGAGTTAAAGACATAAAAAGACCAATTTCTTGCAATTTTCCTTCTGCCCAACGAATAGGAATTAGAACCAATCCAAAACCGAAAATAGAATAACCAAGAAGATATAAAAAATCAATATATGTTGCGAATATTTCTTTCGCTATACCCTCTGAACCCCACGCTGCAAATATGTTATTTATTACTTCTGGAACCCAAGCAAACTCAAATTCCAATACCCCATAACCAGTACTAGATTTTAATTCGCTTTCAATAGGACCCATAACTATTACTTGAATTAGCAGAAATGATAAGAAGGCAATTATGGTAATTAAAATCAAAATCTTATTTTTCGGGAATTCCTTTAATTTTTCTAAAAACATTTTGGTTGACCTTCATTTAAATTTATTATACTAAAATATAATATGTGTTATTTATACTTTTATTTAATTGGAAATAATATATTAGTGATAAATTTAAAGAGCGTGGGATTATTGGTATGGCAACCGGTATATCAAAAAATATGAAATATAACACATTTGGATTGGCTTGGGAGCAAGTAAAAATATTTACTGATGCATTTTTGGATATTGCAAAAAAATATAATTTGATAGAGATAAAATTGGAAGAAAAAATAGTTCAAATAAGTTATTAAGCAAAATTAAGGATGTATATAATATGGAGCCACTAATTATTAATCCAAATGAAATTTTGCATGTTATTGAAGAAAAGTTTGGAATTAAATTTCAAGATTCAATTTTAGATTTTCAATATGAACCAGTCTCACATTTATTTGGTATTCGGTTCTTTCAAGCTAAAAATGTAATTAGTGATTCAATTGATGAAGAGGGGCAGATAATTTTCAATCGGGATGAGAAATCAGAAAAAATCGCGAGTCTTGAGATTTTAGATTTAATTTATTTCTTATCTGAAATTTCTGTTTAACTTTTAAAACTGACAAAATTATAATAATTATTAGAGAGATAAACTTCGCCTAACTAATTGTAAGAATTAAAAAAAACCTATTTATTTCATTTAGAAAAGAGTTTTTTTATTTTGAGTCATTTAACTTCTATATTTTTCTTTAGAAATTTAATAAATAAAATTAAAATCCCTAATATTCCAAAACCAATTAGAAACTCAGGAAAATAACCAAATATATAATTTCCAACACAAGAATTATCATAAATAATAGTATCCACTCCCAAGTCACTGATACATCCACCAAGATTATAATAAAGAAAATTCTGGTAGATTTCATTATCATTTGAATCACAAATACACAACATTCCAGGGATATCTTCCAATCGGATTCCATACATATTATTATATGAAGCATTATTGCTAAAAATTATATTATAATCCGATCCTTCTAGTTGAATGCCATTAGCATTATTAAATGATGCATTATTTGCAAAAAGCTCACTAAAATCCGCAGACCAGAGTAAAATCCCATATTCATTATTCATTGCTATGTTATTAGAAAGATTATTATAATATGAATTCTGCAATAAAATACCTGTAAAATTGTTATATAAGGCTTGATTTTCAGAAAGAACATTATATGAACCCTGCAACATAATACCACACTCATCATTAAATGAAATTTGGTTTTTAACAAGTATATTATTATTTGAAATGTCAATATTGATACCGTTTTGATTATTAGATGCTTCATTATTCAAAAGAGAATTATTATTTGAACAACGTAAGAGAATACCATAGTGGCTATTATATGAACAACTATTATTTACAATAGTATTGTTATAGCAATCGGAGAGTAAAATAGCTGTTGCTGTGATAGAAATATCCGAATTTGAGATTAGTGAATTATTGCAATTAACCAATATGAGTTGCCCAACATTTGAAATTCCATTAATTTCCAATCCAATCTGATTCTCATGATATATTATTGATTTTCCATTTACTAAATTTGTTGAATCAATCAAATTATTAAAAGATTTATATATATCTATCCAATCTTCTACCAATACATTGTAAGATAGAATATTGTTATTTGCATAGTAAGATAAAGAAATTCCAGAATATCCATTATATGAGATGGTATTTTGGGAAATATTATTATTAGTTCCATATATTTTAATTCCAGAGATGTTATTAAAAGAAACCAAATTATTAATAACGGTGTTATTTGAATTCCAAATATTAATACCATAAGCGTTATTTAAAATAAAGTTATTAGAAAGGAAATTATTTGAACCAGAAACACTAATCCCCCATAGAAAGTTATAAGATGCAAAATTGCCAGTAAGGTTATTATAACTTGAATGCCCTAGGTAAATTCCATCATGTTCTAAATTATGGGAAGCGTCGTTTCTTAAAAGAGAATTATTATTCGAATAAAATAAGCGAATACCATTATTATTATCTATTACCTTATTATCCGACAGAACAATATTATGTGATTTATGTAAAAAAATTCCATAGTCATTATTTTCCACTTTACAGTGATTGATATTTACATTCGTGCAATTATATAGCTTAATTCCCGTACTCCATAATCCCGATCTGGAATTTTTAGTAATGCAATTTTTTATAATTAAAAATCTATCAGTATTTAAAACTTCAATACAAGTCTCAATCCCTCCTTTATCAATAATATACCCTTCAATTATATGGGCGGTAGACCATGAAAGACCATCTGTACCAGTTCCCGTACAAAAAGCATCTAATGCAGTATTTCCATCAATATAAATAGGTGTTCGTATTTCTGCTTTTGATAAATTAAATAATTTATCGCTGAATATTTCATTATTAATTTGATCTTCCCTTTTAATTGTAGGATGAAATACCAAATTAATTACTAAAAACAATAAAAAAACAATAAAATATGATTTTTTCAACATTTGCCCCTCCAATTCTTTCCATCATATATATTCTTTTTTATCCTAAAAACCTTTTGCAACTCAATATTCAACTAATTTTTAAAATCAAAATAATTGCTAAAATTACTCCCAATTACATATGAAATTGAATTATTGTCTGAGTTTTCTTAAAAGGAAAAAAGAAATTTTTGTAATTTACTCTATTTTATTGCCAATTATCTTTCCTAATCAGATAATTTAAAAGAATAACTGAAACCAAACAGAGAGTATTAATTGCAATCCATAAACTATAATATAAATCGGCAGGTAAATACCAGAGAGGTTGAGTCAAATTAGTAAACTTATGGGGTTCATTGGTTTTAACATAATTAACCCCCAAACACCAAAGCTGGGAATAGCGTTCTATGAAGTCAACAGTATATGTAACCACTGAAATATTTGCTTCCGAATACTCTCTAAATTTTGAATTACTCAAACTATAATGTGTGTTAATTTGATCATAATCAGAAGCTAAGAATTCCTCTATAGAACAAGCGCTCCTCATTTTTGTTATGTTAGGAGCTTTATCTTCAATCACATCAAATAATTCATCATCGGTGGGTATCCAAATCTTATCTTCAATACCTGCCCCTACAATTAAGTCTATACAAATATTGTAAAATTGCTGACGGTATGGATGACCCTCTGGAGGTCTTCTAAGGTCAAAATCAAATAATAGATTATTATCTCTAGTAAAATTTAAAGCTTCTTCGAATGTTGGAATTTTAATCCCGCGATACTCTTCCGCTTGAGTAGGAGTGATGAGACCCTTAGCTATAGCATAATATGGATCATTATCAACAAACCATGAACCTGCATCAAGTTGTTTAATCTCGGATAAAGTAAAATTGCTCGCCCTTAAATCAGTACGATCAGGAAAAATCGCTTCAACATTAGTTGTTCGCTTGAGTGTAGAATCATGAATTAAAAAGGGAATTCCGTCGTAGCTGATTCGAACATCTGATTCCCATCCAACACATCCATAATTAACAGCTAATGTTGCAGCTTTAATTGTATTTTCCGGGGCAAGATGAGACGCCCCTCGATGAGCAACAATACCAGGTTTTGGAGGTAAAGGACCTTCAATAACATTTGCAGGCACATATAAAAAAGGCAGACTAAAGATAAATCCATAAGCCGTGATAAAACAAATTAAAATCAAAATGGATTTGGGTCGTTTTATTGATTTCTTTATTATTGTAATAATTGGGTCTAGAATAATTATTATGCCAATGGCAACTCCAATGAAAATTAATATATTTATAGTCTCAAAAAGATAAGATACTATTGCAGCTTCCTCGCCGAATAGGTCTAGCATTATAAATAAAAGTGCACTAAAAAAAACAATAAGAATTATAGCAAGGATTTTATGTACTATATGAGGATCAATTCGATTAATTGTAAAGATATTTTTAAGGTTGAGTATTAATAAAACTGAAGAATATGCTAGTGGAATTCCAATGATGATTAAAAAGATTAGAACATAATTTGCTTTAGATCCTATGAGATCTCCAAGATATTCATTGAAATCTGCCCAAAGCGGTTCTATTGACAAAAGGATCATTTCAAAAATGAATAAACTAACAAAAGCTATTATGAAAACTAGAAGCCATTTTTTTCCTTGTTTTCTATAAAATGATTCAAACCAATACATAATACTTAAATATTCAGATCAATAATTAATAAAAATTTAGTTGTGAGTAAATAAAATTAAATTAAAAAAATTCAGATCACCCGGAAAAGATAAGAAAATTTTAATATTCAAAAAAAATTAATTTTGAGGTTTAATTTTCCCTTTCAGTATTGGATCATTTGTCTTTCTCATCCAATCAAATAATTTTTGTTTTAATTCAACTGCCACATTCTTGTAATCTGAATTATTAATTAAATTATTCCGTTCATTGGGATCTTTTTCAAGATCATAAAGTTCTTCTTTACTTCTCGGTTTATTATATTTATTTTTCATATATCTTCCCGAAAGATCTCTCATTAAATCCATAGGCATTTGATATAAAGTGTCTAATTTTTCAAAATTATAGATATATTTGTATTTATTTGTTCTTATACTTCTAATAGGATCATATATTTCATGATAGGTTTTTTCCGTAAAAATTTCTTCTCGAAAGGATTGATTATTATTTTTAAGAACAGGGAGGAAGCTTTTTCCTTCTATATCTTTTGGTATATCTGCTCCAATAATGTTTAAAAGAGTAGGAAGTAAATCGATATTACTTATCATTTTATTTACAACATTCCCTCCTTTAAATAGATTTAAATTTGGCCAAGACATCAATAATAGTGTTTTAATTCCAGGATCGTATAATGTACATTTAGCTCTTGGAAAAGCACTCCCATGATCAGTAGTATAGATAAATAAAGTATTTTGTATTAATCCATTTTCTTCTAAACTCTTTAAAATTTTCCCAATCAAATTATCTACCGCATGAATTGCTCCATAAAATTGTCCAAGATCTTCTCTAATCATTGGATGGTCAGGTAAGAAAGGAGGGATCTTAACTTTCTCTGGTTCAACTGGATCCCCCCAAACAATAAAAGGTCTATGTACTTCAATCATTCCAATATTTACATAAAAAGGTAAATTATCGTCTTTATGTTCTTGGAAAAATTTTAAAATCTTATTTTCCATGTATTTCTTACAATATTTATATTCTCTTGTTCTTTTACTCACTGTATCATATCCTAAGGATGAGATATTATTACTTTCATGTTGAAAACCAAGTAAATGCGTTGAATAACCATTCTCTTTCAAATACATTGGTAAAGTTTTATTGATACTAGGCAGTGTCCAACCTCTATCCACAAGTCCCATAAGCCCATTTTGGTGAGGATATTTAGAAGTTTGAATACTTCCACGACTTGGAGAGCACTGGGGGGCAGTACAGAAATAATTTGTAAATTTTACTCCATTGGAAGCGATTCTATCTATGTTTGGGGTATTAAGCGAATTAGGTGTTTGTGGACTATTATAACAACCGAGGAATTGTCCTTGATCATGTGTTATAAATAAAACAATATTAGGTTTCTGCCCATCTATTTTATTTGTCTTTGACATGTTATTATACAATTATTTTTTCGTGTTTTAAAATTTGACCATTTAGAATACCTAAATGCTTTCCTTTTTCGACGGTGATTTCACCATTTACAATGACATAATCAATACCCTCAGGATATTGACGACCATTTTCGTATGTCGAGTTATCTCTTATTGTTTGATGATTAAAAATTACCAAATCAGCTTTAAAATTTGGTCGGATTATACCTCTATCTCTAAGACCTAAAATGCTTGCAGGTAAAGAAGTCATTTTTCGAATAGCTTCTTCTAAAGAAACAATCTTTTTTTCTCTAACATATCTTGATAAGATTCTGGGGAAGGTACCATAAGATCGAGGATGGGTATTTCCCTCAATAACCAAAAATCCATCAGAACCTACACAAACAAAATCTTGTTTAAATAATGATAAAATACTTTTCTCCTCGCTCATCTGTCTAATGGAGATCATGATGGAGCCTTCTTCATCTCTAATGAAATCTAATACAGCATCGTAAAATGATCTTTTTGGATAAAGAATTTTTAATGCCTCGCCTAAAAATTTTCCTTCAATATGATGGTTTTTTAAAACACTAATAATTCTTATGTCTTTCTTGAAAGAGGAAAAAATTAGTTTTTTCATTAAGAATTTTGGAATAATCCGAATTATGAAAGGAAGATCTGATAAAAAAGTCGAGAATATCATATCTAGGATTTCTGTAACAATTTTTTTCCTTGCTTCTGAATTAGTTAAATTTTGTTCAAAATCATCATAAACCCAAGGGTTAAGTAGAATGCCTGATAAGCTGGTTGATGATTCTTCATAAGGATATAAATCCGCATGAAGAAAAATTTCTTTTTCTTTAGCATTTTTAATCAGATTTATGACATCATGAGTTAATTTCCAAGCATATTTACCTACAGTTTTTAGATGAGAAATATGGGCGCGAACATTCGACTTTTTGGCAATCTCAATAACTTCTCTAATTCCTTGTTCTATTATCCTTGTTCCTTCATTTCTCATATGTGTATCATATAGACCTCCAAAATCAGATACAACTTTACAGAGCTCAATAATTTCGGACGTTGGAGTGATTGAACCGGGAGGATAAACCAATCCTGTAGATAAACCAAAAGCGCCTATTCCCATTTCCTTTTTTACTATTTTTTTCATTTCCTCAAGTTCTTCTGATTTTGATGGACGATCTTCCAATCCTAGGATATAAGTTCTTATATTTCCGTGTGGTATAAAAAAAGCAAGATTTGAAGAAACGCCTTTTTTCTTGAGCACTTCCATATAATCTTGAATGGAGTCATATAATTGTGATACTGATGAACCAAAAGCCTTAGTTATAAAATTAGAATAATAATTTCGAACTTTTTCATTTGCGGGTGCTCGCCCAATTCCACACATCCCTACTACAAGTGTTGTAACACCCTGCATTATGGCGGCTTCTGCTTTATTTACTTCTAATATAGTTAAATCAGCATGAGAATGCATGTCAATAAATCCAGGTGCAATTATTTTATTTGAAACATCAATTATATCATATCCATTTCCCTCCAAATTTGCACCAATCTTTAGAATTTTATTATCTTTTATTGCAATATCGGATTTATACCTTGAAGAACCAGTTCCGTCAATTATCCATCCATTTTTTAGCAGAATTTCCATTAATTCTTTACCTTAATAATCTTATCATCAAAAAAATCGGTTGATTATATTTTGAATTAATTAAACACTCTTAATTTTTATTAATTATTTTCGATATCTTAAGATTTTTTTAGGTAAGAATTAATATTTATGTTAGTAAATTGATGTTTGAAAGATATGAATCCCGTTTTGAAGCGGGAATTATTTTAACGAAATTCATAGAAAAGTTAAATCCAGAATTACACGATTCAATTGGAGAAAATTCCAAGAATTATTTTTGTTTTTGTATTCCAAATGGCGGAGTACCGGTTGCTGAAGGATTTTGTAGTGAATTCAATATATCATATGATTTATTAATTGTAAGAAAAGTTAAGATACCATATAATCCAGAGGCAGGATTTGGTTCGGTTACAACGGATGGAACTGTCCTATTAAATGATTATTTGTTATCTCATTTAGGATTAAGTGAAGTAGAAATAAATAAATCAATAGAAATAACTAAACAAGAGATTCAAAAAAGGTTAGAGTTTTATAATATTTCTTTAGATTTAGAAAATAGATATTCTCATATTAAAAATAAAACACTTTTTATTATTGATGATGGATTAGCTTCTGGTTTTACAATGTTAGCTGCTATAAAAATGTTGAAGAAGTATAATCCAGCGTCCATTTATGTTCCCGTACCAACAGCATCGAAAAGTGCAGAGAAATTAATAATAAATGAGGTTGATGATCTATTTTGTCCTAATATACCGAATACATGGCATTTTGCCGTTGCAAATGCATATAAATATTGGTATGATGTACCTGAGAAAGAAGTGAAAGAGATCCTTTCAAAATCTAAATGTTACCTTAAATAAAAAACTAAATAATTAATAAAAATTTGGTCTCCTAAACCTTTATAAATGAGCAATACTATACCACTCATAGTATTGGATAAATAATATAAAAAAAATACTAAAATAAAATAAAAAAATAAAAACACACAGAGATGAGAAAAATTATAAAACGAGTAAAAGAATTAGGTCCAACAGCTTTAATTGCATCAAGAGAATTTAGAAATTTCGTTGAAAAATTTGAATCTGAAATAAATCGTGGCATTAGTACATTATGCATATTATCCATTATTAATCAAGCAGGAGATGAAGGAATGTATGGTTACAAAATTCTTAAAGAATTAGAAGAACAAACAAATGATATGTTAGTTATTGAGGAGGGCACCCTTTATCCTCTTTTGAGAAAACTTGAAAGAGATAAACTGATTAAATCGGAACGGAGAGAATTTAGTGGAAGACCAAGAAATTATTATTTCATGACTGAAAATGGTCTTAAGATTTACAATCATATTAATGGCTTTTTTTCTAAACTAACTGAATCTATTTCACCATTGATGGATATGAATGTTAATCTAAAAGAAGATTATATTTATTGTCCAAATTGTGCGAATAAAATTGACATTTCTAAAGAGGATTTCAATTTTTGCGAGATCTGTGGTTTAAATATTAGAGATTTAAAAGAAAGGAGGTTAAAAAAATGAGTCGACAATATATGGAAGCAATGGTTAAAGAATTCTTAAAAAATGTGAAGAAAAAATTACCAGAATGGTTAAAAGAAAAAAAGAAGGAAGTTAAGGATATTTTAGCTGAACTTGAGGAACACATTTGGGAAAAAGCTGAAGAGTTATCAGGTATGGCTCAACCAACTGAAGATTCGGTACGATTAGCAATAGCCCATATGGGAACACCAGAAAGCATAGCAAAGGAATATAAGCGTCGAGGAACACCTAAATATTATATAACGGAGGAACTTTGGCCAATTTATACAAAGGTTTTGACAATAATATTTCTCGTAATTATAGCAATTGGTATTTTTTCTACAGTATTTAATATAATAACTGGTGACTTAGCAGAGGCTTTAAATTTTTTCAGTTTTTTCACAGGATTTTTTTCTGCATTTACAATAGTGACAATAATTTTTGTAGTTTTATCAATGGAAGGTTATTTTCCTGAAGATTTCAAATCAGAAAGAGAACTTAAGAAGGAGGCTCGTCGGCTTGAAATCGCTCAAGAAAAGGGATTACCTATCTCTTCCAGAACTGGGAAACCTTTAAAACCTTTTATTCATCCCATTGGTGAAATTATTGGAGGAATCGTTGTAATTATTATTGGTGTATTTCTTATTACATTTCCAATTCCAGGGTTAGTCAATTCGATGAATCCAGGATTTCTATTAATACTTGGTGTTTTTGGAGTGTTAATAATAATAGAGGGAGGATTGGATACAACTCGTGGAGTTATTGGAAATTATAAAGTAAAAACCCATCAGATAATTCATATAATAACGATTGGAGTAAAATTAGCTTCAATACCATTAGTTGTAATTCTTTGGAGTCGACCAGACGTAATTCCTTTTCTAATTTGGGATAATTCAACAAATACTTTGGTTAATATAGGAGTCACACCAGAATTCTATGATCTTTGTAGAAATATAATGGCTGTAATAATATTAATAACAATAATTACTCCAATAGAAGACATATACAAAATCATAAAGTTGGAAAAATATAAAGTAAAAAATTAATAATAAATTTTTTTTTCTTTTTAAATTAAAATTTTAATTCTGCTATAGTCGAGAGGATAATCTGAAAGCCCCAGCTTTAGAGCTGGTTCTGAATAAAAGCTATACCTTTTCCTTTTAAAAGAAAATGGATGTTTTAATCGTTCTTTAAGATAAAAAAGAAAGAGTTTTAAAATATTAATTTGTAAAGCCAATTTCTTTTACCTCAATTATTTTATTGAATTCAATTATTCTTTACTTAATTATAATTATTACATTTAAATTTAGTAGAAATTGTAATTATAATAAGAAAGATTCGATTATTAAAATGTATTATGATGATTCAGACTAATCAAGAGATACAAGAGATTCAAAAGTTAATATTAAATCTTAAAAAAGAGAAAGATGTTACAATTCTTGCTCATTATTATCAAACCTTGGAAATTCAAGAGATTGCAGATTTTGTAGGAGATTCCTTGGAACTTTCAAAAATTGCCAGAGATCATACTAATACGAAAAATATTATTTTTGCTGGAGTTCTTTTTATGGCAGAAACGGCTTCCATTTTAAATCCTGTAAAAAGAGTGCTAATGCCAGATAAACAAGCCGGCTGTCCTTTAGCTTCATTTCTTAATGGAGACACCTTGAAGATTTATAAAGATAAATATCCTGGGGTTCCAGTGGTTGTGTATGTTAATTCCACAGCCGAAACAAAAGCAGAGGCTGATGTAGTATGTACATCTTCAAATGCAATTAAAGTTATTCAAGGAATACAAAAAGAGTATAACTCTAAAAAAGTTTTATTTGGACCAGATAAAAATCTTGCTGATCATGTGAGATTAAATACCAACATAGAGATTATCAATTTGCCAGACGTAGGTTTTTGCTATGTACATAATGATATAAATAAATCGGATGCAATAAGAGCTAAAAATGACTATCCAAATGCAGCCGTTGCTGTACATCCAGAATGTAAAAGGGAGGTGCGTAAATTAGCTGATTTTATAGGTTCTACAAAAGGTATGTATGATTATGTCAAAGAAAACCCTTCAATTGTAAATGAATTTATAATCGGAACTGAAATTGGATTCGTTCAAAGGCTTCAAAAAGATTTTCCAAATAATAAAATTTACCCAATGACCGAGAATTTTATTTGCAAAGATATGAAACGCACGAATCTAAAAAAAATTCTTAATTTATTAAATAATTTAGATAATGATAATAATATAGTCAATGTACCAAATTCTATCTCCGTAAAAGCAAGAATTAGTCTTGAAAAAATGTTAAAATATTCCTAAATTTCTACTTGATTAATCTGGAAAATTTAAATTAGTAAATTATTAAATAAAATATAGCAAAAATATTTTAAACAAAATTAAGATATTAGAATTATAAAAACAATGGAAAAAAAATTAAATTTACAATTTTTATAACCACATAAATCTAAAAATCACTTAAAACTTAATTGAGGTTGAAGAAGATTCCGATAGGTATAATTATCATTAGATGGGATAACGAGATCGGTCCAATCAGCGAAGCTTTTTATCCAGAGAGCCTAAAAATTACCAATAATTTATTAACTCAAGTTTATAGCTCCCATAGATATCAATCATTAAATCCTGGGTTTGCTTCCATATCACTAAAGAACAATAAAGTTGTGTCCTTTTTCTCTGGCGTTGGCGATAATTTTGTAGAGATTGAGAATTATGTTATAGCATTAGTATTACGTAGAGATGAGCAAACCAATAAATATAGAGAAATTCTTAAAAAAATTGCTGCTGAAATTTTAGGGAAAATACGGGAGGGGGATTACAAAAAAGCGCTCCCAAATTTATATAAGGATCTTGCCAAAATCTAAAATTGGAGGAAAAAAAATTTATTCTTCCAAAAAATCCATTTTTAATACTACTTCTCCAAGATCGTTGTATTCAAAAATATTTGCGGCAATTAATTTTTCTACGTAATTTTGAACAGTTACAGTAGGTATTCCCAATGCATTCTTCAAATCTGACAAAGAAATGTGTTTTATTTCTCTGACAATTATAAATGCCTTAAAAAGAGATTCTTCTTCAAAAAGAGGTTGTAGTCGATTAAAAAATTCAATAACTTCAATATTATTATTTTTAAAATCAGTTAATTCCGTTATTTGGTCTGTCAGTCGTTTTAATTTTTCCTTCATCTCTTTATTTTCTTGATCGCGTTTATCATATTTAGTGATCAAATCATCATATTTTTTGACCATATCCTCGTATAATTTTAGAGCAGTTTCTTTTGCTGATATAGACTCTTTTGTGGAAAGTTTATCTTCCAAAATCTGCGATTCTAACGATTTAACCTTATCTTCCAACTCCATCTTCTCTGTTAAAGCTTTTTCCCGTATAGTTTTAATCTGCTCGTCATATCCTTCTTTAATATTTTTCTCTACAGTTTCTAATTCCTGGACTCGAATTTTTAAATTATTTATTTCTTCTTCTTTAAATCTAAATTTTGTGTCGATCTCTGCAATTGTAGTTTTTAGATCTCCAACAGTTTCAGATTTAACTTCCATCATCTCTTGTAAAGGTTTGAATTGTTCTTTAAGTAATTCCATTTCTTTTTGTACTTCTGCAACTGTTGCGTTAGCAAGTTCAAGTTGAATGGACTTCTCAGATATTTCAGCTCTTTGTTCACCAATCAATACTTTCAGTTCAATTACATCTGCTGGGACATCATACATTGAATCAATTTTCTGTTTTTGCTGCTCAATAACTGCATTTTGATCTGAAATTACATTTTTTTGTTTTTCAACTATTTCAGTCAGCCGGTCAATTTTTGCTTGAACCTGAGCGCTTTCTTTTTCTTGACCCTCTATTGAGTCAATTAAATTTTTAATATCTTTAGACATTTTTAAAATTCATTCCGACTTGAGTTATTAATTATTAAAGCTAGTGAGAATTAAATCTTATAATTATTTTTGATTATTTAAGAATTAAATAATTTTTATTATTTTTAATAATATGCTGACCAAAGGTTTTTACTTTTATTCTTCAGAGTTAGAAAAAAACATTATTATCTTATATCGTTTAAAAAATTCTAAAGTTTTTCTTGAAAGTGTGAATTTGATAGATAGTAGAAATCTTTCTAATTTTATTTCAGAGAATGATTTAATTGTTGAAAAATTTCAAAGTGTTAATAATACCTCGTTAATAAATATGGTTAAAATTATTAATTCATGTCTAAAAGGTGAAAGAGTTAATCTGTATGATAGTATTCGGAAATTAGGAATAGTAATTGATTATAAAAGAACTTTTAAAACAATGTTTGCTTCAAGTGTAATAAGAGAATTATTAAAGGTGAAATATGGCGAAACTATTTCCTATTCAGAATTGGCTTCTAAATTAAACTCAAATGCATATAGAGCTGTCGGGAATATAATGCGTAAAAATCCATATCCATTAATAATTCCCTGCCACCGTGTGATTAACAAAAATGGAAATATTGGCGGATTTATGGGATCAAATAATGATGAATCACCATTAAATCTTAAAAGAAAATTAATTAAACTTGAAAAAAATAGTAGAATCTGAAAAAATAATTATAAATCTATTAAGTACTTTTTAAATTGGGAAATCTCTCAAAAACTAAATCTAAACCTTTTTTACATAAAGCAACAACGTCTTTATTTTTATTTTCTACATGCTTCTGGAAAAAAGGTATCAACTGTTTAGCAAAATTCCTATAATTAGTTATATTATCTCTTTTTATATGTTGTGCCATATTATTAAATTGGATATCCAATTCCGTCAAAAGCCATAAAAGAGATTCATTTTGAGATTTTCTTAGTTCCAACGTCAATTTACTTGGGTCTGCGACTTTTTGTAAATCAAGATATTCTGATGTGTATTTTCCTTTTTTATTATTTTCCCATGTACTCATCCTATTATACCAGATTTTAATAATTTTAAGTCATTATTTATTATTTGAACTTACTAACAAACTTCAATTAATTTAAAGTAAAATGCCTATTAAATTTTTATAAATTTTTGAAAAGCACGTGCTATACGTTAAAATTATAAAAATTCATCAGATATTTAAAAATAAATATCATCTTAATATAACAAATAATAGTTTCTTAATATTTAGAAAAAAAAGAAAATGTTAAAAAAAAACATTCAATTTAAATTTTGAAATAAAATTATTAAGGAAGATCTATACCTTCAATGCTTTTATATCTTCTTTCATAATTGTTTTTCTTTTTAGTTCTCCCTTTGACTTCCCTTTCGATTTCTTTGGTAGTATATCAATAATTTGTTGAATATTGGCTTCGACTTGTTTATCAAGCCATTTAATAACTTCATCTTTGACGTCTCCAGCCCTTCTTATCCCTAATTTACTAAAGTACTCATCTACGCGGCTTTTCATTAAAAATTTACTTTTATAACTCATTTTTTTTCCCTCTTTTTTCTAGGTTAAAAATAAATAAATGAAGAATATCATTTTTCTATTGATATAATTATTTTCTTTCTTACTTTTTAAATGTTTTATTTTTACCTTATCTAGATATTGATATTTTTGATTTTTTTTAATAAAAATTTAAATGTTTTTAATGGGATTAGAGAAAAATTTAAGAGAATTTAGTTCTTTTAATTGTCAATATTTTTATCTAATCAGTTTTTTAAGGGATTTGTAGGTAAATTAGCATTCGAATGATTTTAACGAGTATTTTGCACAATTTATGACATTGAGATCATTATAATTTAAGAAAATAGTAATTTTAGAAATAATATTTTAAATTAATATGTTTATAAATTATTTATAATGAAGAACAAACAAATGGTATAAATCATGGATTTAAAAGAGTTAAAGAAAAAGATAAGTGTAGCCTATTTTTCCATGGAAATTGGTATTGACTCAAATATTCCCACCTATAGCGGTGGTTTAGGCGTTCTCGCTGGTGACACCATTCGGTCTGCAGCAGATTTAGAGATTCCTATGGTTGCTGTATGTCTATGCTATAGTAGCGGTTATTTCTATCAAGCATTCGATAACGATGGAAACCAACTAGAGCACGATATTAAATGGAACTTTTATTACGAATTCGAAAAGATAATGAATCCCATCAAGATCCAAATTCAAGGAAAAGAAATTGTAATTTCTGCTTGGAAATATAATGTAGTAGGACAAAGTGGTCATATTATTCCCATTTTGCTTCTTGAGACTGATGTAGAAGAGAATGAACCGTGGCAGAGAGATCTTACACATGTTTTATATGATTCGACCAGTAGATTTCATAGAATTGTTCAGGAGATGATTTTAGGGATTGGAGGTATTCGATTACTTAAGTCGCTTAATTATGATAACCTTCAAGTATATCATATGAACGAGGGGCATGCCGCTTTCATCACTTTAGAATTATTGAAAGAATTTAATGGCAATTTAGATAAAGTGAAAGAAAAATGCGTTTTTACAACACATACACCTGTTCCTGCGGGGCATGATAAATTTAACTATAATTTAGTAAATGATGTATTTAGAGATGATTTACCAAGGAATATAAAAGAATTAGGAGGGAAAAATGAATTAAATATGACAATTCTTGCAGCAAATTGTTCTAGATATATTAATGGAGTTTCTAAAAAGCATGGTCAAGTGGCACAAAAGATGATGCCGCAATATAAAATTGATTATATTACAAATGGCATTCATTTACCTCATTGGGTTTCAGGCTCATTTGAGGAAATTTTCACAGAAAAGTGGCCTCGATGGAAGATGAGGCCAGATTTTCTGCAGAATGCAATAGAACTTGAAGATTTAGACTTATTTGATGCACACAATGAAAACAAATTTAAATTGATATCTTATCAAAAAGCCCATTCTTGGAATTTATTGGATGAAGAATTAATAACAATTGGATTTGCTCGTCGTTTTGCGACTTACAAGAGAGCCACTTTACCATTTCATGATATCGATCGATTAGGAAAAATCTGTAAGGGTAAAGTTCAATTTATTTTTGCTGGGAAAGCTCATCCAAAGGATCAAATGGGTAAGGATTTTATTAAAAAGATATATGACAACAGTATTTATTTGTTTGATAATTATGGAGTAAAAGTTGTCTTAATGGAAAATTATAATATGGATTTATCTCATTTAATAACGGCGGGAGTTGATGTTTGGCTGAATTGCCCTGAGAGATATAGAGAAGCTTCAGGTACTAGTGGAATGAAAGCAGCCTTAAATGGTGCGTTGAACTTTAGTGTTTTAGATGGGTGGTGGCTTGAAGGATACAAAAAGAATCGGTTGGCTGGATGGGCAATCGGTCCAGATGATTCGGATCCCGACGCGATAAAAAATGATTGGAATAAAGATGCTGAATCACTTTACACGGTATTAGAAAATGAGATTATTCCCACTTACATGGACCAAGATGAGTGGCTTTGGCGGATGAAAAATAGCATTGCACTTGCTGCGTATTTCAATACTCACAGAATGATAAACGATTACGCAGAAAAATCCTGGAATTTAGTTAAACAAGATCCTTGGAAATTTATCCCAAAATAAGTGATTTTTTTTCTATTATATTTTTTAATTATTTTTTTTATGGAAATGATTTAAATCATTCTATATCTCATCTAAAATTGATAACGAAGGAATTTGTATATACTTTTCAAATTCATTTTCTTTAAAATAGTTAGAGAAGGTTTGCTCTAAAATAATTTTTAATGTATTAATTCCCCTTTCAAAACCCTTAAAATCAATTGCTTTCAGTAGAGTGAATTCTTTAGTCACTTCTATTTCGTAGGTTCCACTTTTTAATTGAATGTTTTCATATTTTTCAATTATTATATCTAATTCCTTTTCTTTTTCTAATTCGGCACATAGTAAAATTAGATATTTATCAGAATATTCCTTTTTAAGATAATTATCTCTAATAGCAGTGGCGTCTAAAGGAATTCCAACCCTTTCTTTAAAAAAAATTTGCAGGTCCGTTATTAACTTGCGAATTCTCGATTTATTATGTAATAAAATTAGATTTTTATGTAAAGCAAAGGATTGATTTTCATGGTATTTGAGAGATTTTAGTTTTTTCGGAAACTCATACATATTAATTAATCAAGAAGGAAAACTATTAAATCTTTTTTAATATTAAATGAAATATAATTAAAAACTGTTAATATTAATGTAAATGCAATTAGGTAAATTAAAACTCGAAAATAATTTAATTTTGGCACCTTTATTAAATATTTCAACAGGGCCTTATAGAAGGTTTTGCCGCCATTTTGGAGCCATCGGATTGGTTTCAGTACCCATGTTATATTCAAAAAGGTTTGGAGGCAAGTCAGACTCCATTGAGCATGAACTCTTTAAAATTGAAAAAGAAAAACCAATTAGTGTCCAATTAATAGGTCCTGATACCGAATCAGTTAAAATGAGTGTTGATTTTCTTAACAGTTATGATTTTAATATTTTGGATTTTAATGCAGGGTGCCCTTCCAGAAGAGCTATTAATTCAAAAGAGGGAGGTTATCTATTAAAGGACATTGATTTATTAAAAGCAATTTTAAATACGATAATAAAATATTCAAATAAACCAGTTTCATTAAAAATGAGAACGGGATTTTATAAACCTAATGTTTATTTGAAGATAGGGAAGATAGCAGAAGATTTAGGTCTTGAATTTATTACATTACATGGGAGAACTGTAACAAAACGATTTCAAAGTACAACTGTAGAATTAGAGACAATAAAAAAATTAAAAGAATCGTTATCAATTCCTGTTGTTGGCAATGGAGATATATTTGATCCGGAGTCTGCCAAAAAAATGTTAGATTATACAGGAGTTGATGCAATAATGATTGGAAGAGGGTCCATGGGGAATCCACAAATTTTTTCGGCTATTGAAACATATTTAAAAACGGGAGAGAAAGAAACTTATAGAGTTCACAAGGATTTATTAAAAAAAATGATTGAAATCTATGAAAATTGTATTGATAGCTTTCTTTCCGGGATTAATTATCCTTATGATGATTTTAAATTTGTTGAATTAAAAAGAAATTCTTTATGGTTATCCAAATTTATGAAAAATGCAACAGTATTTAGAAATAATATTAGTAGAATTAAAACCCTGTATGACTTTAAGAGAGAATTAGACAATTTCCTCAGTAATTAGGGTAAACTCCTTACTAATCATTTAAATTTTCTCACAATCAACATGCTCCAATTCATTATGTTGATATATTCTCTTGCCCCCCTGTTTTTTTAAAGCAATGAATGAAAAATGGAATACTAGTGCGGCACTCAAGAAAATAAGGGGGACAAAAAGATAATAAAGGAACTTAAATAGAAGACAAATTACAAGCAAAATTATTCCTAATAAATAAGTAATAATTACTTCAAATTTATTAGGTCTTTCTGGTTCGTCATCACGAACTGATTCTATTATAAACATAAAAATACCCAATAGTGCAAGGGTTCCACATATAAT
Source organism: Promethearchaeia archaeon (assembly GCA_029856045.1). Lineage (GTDB taxonomy): Archaea > Asgardarchaeota > Lokiarchaeia > Sigyniarchaeales > SOKP01 > 6H3-1. Next base: position 41,483 of record JAHQWG010000015.1, read on the forward strand.
GAAACTATTTGTATCTAAACTAAGAAATAATTCAAAAATACTCCACCAGATTATACTAATGATAAACGTTATTCCAGATGATATTCGAACTGCATTTTTATAAGTTAATTCCATTAAATATATTATTTAATAATAATGTTAAAAAATTTTGGGTTTCTTTGGATGTAGATTAATACTTCGCATTTTGTTATCTAAATCACTTAGTCATTTCAATGATAATATACTTAAAAGTTTACTTTCATCTCAGTTTAGGTATATTTTTCCACCAAATCTTTAGGTGGAAAGACACCGTCCTCAGTAATTACTGCCGAAACTAATTCAAATGGTGTAAAATCAAAAGCATAATTAATACAATTAACTCCTTCTGGAACAATTTGAACTTTTCCTAACACATGACTTACTTCTTTAGAATCTCGTTGTTCAATTTTGACATCTTCAAATGATTCGCTTATTGATAAAGTTGATACGGGAGCTGCTACATAAAATGGGATTTTATTATCTTGAGCAGCTAAAGCGACCATATATGTCCCAATTTTATTAAAAACACCATCTGATGTAATTCGATCTGCTCCAACTATGACTTTTTGGATTTTTCCTAATCTCATCATTAAACCTGAGGAACCATCTGAAATGACGCTTACTGGAATCTTATCATATTGCAATTCAAAAGCAGTTAATCGTGCACCTTGTAATCTCGGTCTGGTTTCATCAGCAACTACAGAAATTTTTTTACCTTGTTCAATAGCAACTCTTACAGGAGCTAGTGCAGTACCATATTGAACTGTTGCAAGGGAGCCTGCATTACAGTGTGTTTGAACTGTATCTCCGTCATTGAGTAATTCTGCTCCATGTTTTCCGATACTTTTATTAGTATCAATATCTTCTTGCCACATTTTTTTTGCTTCTTCTATAATGATTTCTGAAAGCTGACTAGGTTTTTTATCAACGCCCTTAATTTTATTTAAAATCCGATCTACTGCCCAAAATAAATTGACAGCTGTTGGTCTTGTCTGTTTTATTAATTCTCCTGCTTCTTTTAATGAGCTCAGAAACTCTTCTTTATTTTTATTTTTAAATTCAATAGAAGCTAGGGCCATTCCCATGGCTGCTGCGACACCTATAGCAGGAGCTCCCCTTATATTCATTATTTTTATGGCTTTTGCAACATCTCTGTAATCTTTAAATTCTAAAAATTCAAGCTTATGCGGTAGAACTGTTTGGTCGATCATTTTGACTTTATTTTCAACCCATTCAATAGAAGGAATCATAATCTTAACCAATCTAATGTTTTTTTTAAAAATAATAAAGAATATAGAATTTAAAGCTCTATCATTAATAATGATTTTTACTTAATATCTAGAATCTCCTTAATTAGTTTTTTTTTACTTTCTAAATCTGCTTGTCTTCTTATCATTATTCTCTGTGCTTGAGGAGAGCCAGCTCCATGCATTGACTCTGTTCTATAACTCACGGAAGCAACACCCATAGATAAATTCTCTATAAAGCGAAAGACTTTATACCGATCTTCAACAGAAATTTCATTACAAGTGGTGAGATATTTTTTTAATAAGGAGCCAATTTCTTCAGATTTAAAATCTGCTTCAGAAGGAAGCGTACATATTAACCCTCCAGCTAGGTCCTCAGCAATTCTACCAATTTCATATGGAAAACGGGTAACATTTAGTTTGCATACATTTGCTAAAAGCATATCCATTTCATAATTTCCAGCTTCTCTTTGAAATCCTAATGAACTGCATGCGATTCCACAACTAAAAAGAGTTTCATTTAAATGCACCATCTCTACTAATTTATCTTGTATATGACTGGTTTTTTCTACTCCATTATATTCTGTAATTAAAGCTGAGGCACCAATAAGAACATCTCCTACACCTACTTTGCAACCACCATATGATTGACGATGAAATCCGGCAAAACGATTGACTAATTCTCCCGAGAATTTAATCTCTCTCTTCATAAAAATTCGTTCATTTGGGATAAATACATCGTCAAAAATTACAAATATTTCTTGACCACCATATTTATAATTTCCAATATCTAATTTTCCATTCTCCATTTTACGAGTATCACCTGATTGCCTTCCATATATTAATGTTATTCCCTTTTCATTTGTATCAACCCCAAAACTAACAGCATAATCCTCTTCACCGGGTCGTAAAGATAAAGTTGGCATAACGATGGCTCTATGTGAGTTTAAAAATCCTGTCTGATGAATTTTTGCACCCCTTACTACAACTCCATCATCATTCTCATCCACAATATGTAAATATACATCCGGGTCTGTTTGTTTATTCGGTCTTTTACTCCGATCTCCCTTTGTATCCGTCATTGCGCCGTCAACGCTCAAATCTTGATTTTGAACCTCGATCCAATACTTCTTGAATCGGTCATGATAATTTGTTCCATATTCCTTATCCATTTCATAAGTTACACTATATAATGCATTTGCGGTATCAAATCCTACGCAACGTTGGAAACAACAAGCCGTTTTTTGCCCCATCAATCTCTGCATTTTTACTTTTTTTATCAGGTCGTCTACTGATTGATGGATATGAGTAAATCGATTTATTGTCTCACCTGTTAAATGGGAAGTTGTTGTCATTAAATCTTTATATTCATCAATTTGAGCTAATTCATAAATCTTCTTTACTGAATTAATTGAAGGGATTATTATCGGATGTTTCCAGAATTCTTTAATTTTCTCCCCAAACATGTACAAATTAACAGGTCTCTTTATACTTTCTAAATATTCTTCTGGACTTTTCAGTACCATTTTTATTTTCACCTAAAAATTGTGATAATACAATAAAACAATAGTATTTATGATTTTATTTTTAAAATAATATTTATAATAATATTCTCTTGATTTAAACTCAATATAAAACTTTGGATTAATTTGCATTGATTAAACTTTTTCTCATTACAAAATGTTCAATTTCATTAAAAAGCGTATGACCTTTTCTAATTACTTCATAACCGAGTTTCTCAAAAAAGTCTTCCGCTGTTTTTCTAGCATTTAATATAATAGATTCTAATCCAAGATTTATTGAATGCATTTCTATATTTTTCATTAATTTTTTTCCAATACCCATTTTTTGATATTCTTTTTCTACTGCTAAATATCTTATTTGCCCCTCTTTTTCATTATTTTTATGAAGACGTGCTGTTCCAACAATTTTGTCATCTAAAATTGCAATGAATGAATAAGATTCATCTTCTTTTTCATCTCTTTCGGATCCTTTTGGTTGATTCCATGGTTTTCTTAATAATTTCCATCTTAAATCATATAATTCCTCAAGTTCTTCTTTTGAAGCCGCCTTCCGAATTATTAATTTATCCTCTATTACATTGACCATCTTTTAATTTATAAAAATTAATTAATTTTGATTTGATTTTAATTATATAAAAACATGGCTAAAAATACAATTATCCCTAAATTAGTTAAATCTCCAATCATTTCTTGTTCCCGAAGAACAGATATCCCTGCTTTCCTTATGGATTGGGTTATTGACAAGATTAAGAAAGGATATGTTGATGTTGTTAATCCTTTCAATCGAAAACAAGTTTATCGAGTCTCATTAAAACCAACAGATGTGAGATGTATAGTTTGGTGGAGTAAAAATTTTAAAAATTGGATAGAATACTATAAAACCTACAATCAATTATTCAAATCCTATAAAGGGCACTATTTTCAATTCACAATTAATACACCCTCAGAGTTAGAAGCAAATCTAAAGGTATCTTTAAAAGAAAGGTTTAAGCAATTTGAGTGGCTGGTCAATGAATTCGGAACTCTTGCGGTCAATTTCAGGTATGATCCAATAATATTTTATAAATCAATGGATTCAAATGTAGTTAAACATAATTTGCAACAATTTGATTATATTATAGAAAATATTGCAAGTTTTGGAGTAAAAGAAATGATATTTAGTTTCGCAAATATTTATCCAAAGGTAAAAAAGCGAATGTTAGCAAGAGGAAATATACCTCTCGAACTCTCTTTTAAAAAGAAACAAGAAACTCTCAGAAAATTAAAAAAAGTATGTGATAAGTTCCAAATGAAAATGATGGCTTGCTGTCAGCCGGATTTACTGAAAATCGATGGGATAAAACAAGCACATTGTATTGATGCAATAAAAATCCGAAAAATTGTTAAAGAAGAGATACCATTACTTAAAGACACCGGACAAAGAAAAGATTGTGGGTGTTATAAGTCAAAAGATATAGGAGGATATACAGGTATTTTTAAGTGTATTCATAACTGCGATTATTGCTATGCGTCTCCAGCCAAAAGATAAGATTTTTAAAAATTTTATAATTTTATCTTAGTCATTTAATGATTATTTAATATGCAAGTTGGATCAGATTTGGTATAAGAGTTAGTGGCGAGAAAAACTTTGGCTCGACAACCCCCACAAATTGTTTTATATACACATTTTCCACACTGGCCTTCAAACTTTAAATTTCTATATTGATTGAGAACAAGAGAATTTTGCCAGATTTTTTGAATTTAAAACAATCAGTAATTGCAAATCAATCTTTTATTTCAATTCTCTTAATTTTAAAATTAATAATTGAAAATTATCCTCTAAATTATACTGGATAATTTTTTCAAGGGGTTCCTTAATATTAGCAAGATAAGGTAAAGAATGAGAGTCTGAACCAATACCTACAGGAATTTTATGTTCTTTTAATTTGTCAAAAAATAATCGATATTCGGATGAATAATATTGAGAATAACTATAGTTAAACTCAAAATAAATATCATATTCCTTCAGAAATTCAATCAAATCTTCTAAATAATTATAAATTAAATATCCTGGATCAAAATGTGCTAATCCTATAATCGGAAAATCGGACTTAGAGTCAATTGAGACCTTCCAATATTTAATTATCCTTTCAATTTTAACAGCATCTTTCATATTTTGAAGATACTCAAATAAAACCAATTGGAATCTATCAATCTCAATATTATTCTTTATATAATCGATCGAGCTTCTTAAATCAATTTCAACACCACCCAACAATTTCAGAGGTAATTTTTTTGACCTTAAGAATTCTTGATAATCTGAAATTTCATCTAAATACCTTGAAATTTTTCTCCTACTATTTAAGGTTTTAATAATATTTGCCTTCCAAGTATTTGTAAAATGATCTGTAATTGCAATATAATCTAATCCTAATTTCAAAGACTCTAATACAATTTCTTCAATTGAATTTGCCCCATCTGAAAAATTAGAATGAATATGTAGATTTACTCTCGGAAACTCCATGTTCTTTAATTCTACAATAATCCATAGTTTTTAAAAATATTTATAAAGTTTTTCAATATTAAAATATATAAAATATTAAATTTTTGAAACCCAAATTAAAAAACCAAGCAAATTTTTTATAAAAGAAAAGAATCCCAGATTTCACTCTCCTTTGGAAAGAATATTAGGTAAAAATTATGTATTATACTTCAATGAAAAAAGAAATAGATTAGCAAAACCTTGAAATAAAGATTCATTATTCAAAAATCCATAATTATTAAATATCAGAATTATAAATTGTAATTATGAAGATAAAATGGATATCCCATGCATGTTTTCAAATTATAACAGAATCTGGCAAGGTTATATATTTAGATCCTTATGAAATTCCTACTGGCTTAGAAAAGGCAGATGTTATCATTTCAAGTCATTCTCATGGAGATCATATGGATAGTTCATCGATTGGAGAAATATCAAAAGATTCTACTATTTTACTTGGACCAGAAAGTGAATCAGATAATTTAACAAAATTCAATGGCAAAGGTTTAAAATTAGGAGTAATTTTTGAGGTAGAAGATTTTAAGATACAACTTGTTCCCGCATATACAATCAAAAAGAGTACTCATCCAAAAAATAGAGGGTGGGCAGGTATAATAATTGAAGCAGAAGGAAAGAGAATTTATCACGCCGGAGATACAGAAAGAATTCCAGAAATGAAGGACTTAAAAGATATTGATGTTGCGATGCTTCCATGCGGTGGTACATATACAATGGATTTTGACGAGTCAACTGATGCTGCGTGTGATATTAACCCGAAGATCGTGATTCCCATGCATAATTGGGGTAAGGATTTAAACCAATTTAAGGAAATGTTGAAAAATAAAAATCCAGATATAATAGTTGAGATTTTAGAAGATAAAGATCTTCAACTATAGTCTTTTTTTTTATTAATTTAACTTTACTTGTCTGTTTTAAAGATTAATTTTTTAAATGCCATGAAAAATGCAACAAGAGAAAATATGGACATAACAATTCCCAACCAATAAGGTTCAAACGCCCATAATATAAAACCGCCAAGCAAAGGTCCAATCATTTGAGCAAAACTATCCAAAGCAGAGGAATAACCATTTATTTTTCCTTGTTCTTTAGGAGATACCGATTGAGTTATTTTACTACTGAGAGTACCCCTGGTACAAGAAGCTGCAAAACTAACAAATAATAATAAGATTAAAGCTTGTTGCCAATATTGAGTAAATCCAATGAGAAAAAATATAACAGTAAATATACCTAAACCAAGTTTTAACATTTTATTAAGACCTAATTTATTTAGAGTAGGCTTAAAAAGAGTAAATCTTATAATTGCTCTAAATATTCCTGAGACCATCAATAACATTCCGATCTGAAATCCATCTAGACCAAGAACACTAGCTGCAAATAATGAAAAGGTAGATACATATATAATAAAAGAAATCGTATGGAACCCCCATTGAGTTAATAAGAACATTGCATTTTTATTTTTTCTAATTTTAATTTTTATTTTCTCTTTGTCTTTTTTCACTCGATTATGTTTTGGCCAAGTTTCTTTTAATAAAAAGATAGTTATAATAATTGTGAATAGCGATAATCCCGCAGCAACTAATCCAGACGGCATGATACCCCATATTGATAATATACCTCCTAAACCTGGCCCAATAAGTGAAGATAAAACATGACATACTCCTACATTAGTCATTTGAATCGGTCTATCTTTCGGAGGCACGCTATCGCTAATAATAGCTTTAGCAATAGGATAATTCCCTCCGAAAAATCCATCAACAATACGTGAAAGAAAAAGCATTTCTAAAGAGGTTGAAAAAGCAAGCATTAAAAAGCCAACCATTGTTCCAATCTGAGATATTAATAATAATGGTCTTCGACCAAATTTATCACTTAATTTTCCCAAAATGATTGCAAAAAAAAAAGAAAACATCGCATTTGTTGCCAAGAGGAGGCCAATAATAAATTCATTAGTTTCATATACTTCTACGAAAATTGGTAAAAATGGAATTAATATCGAAAATCCTAGAATATCGATAAAAATTGCTATCCATAAAGGGATTAAATTTGGATATTTAATTC
>JAHQWG010000012.1 GCA_029856045.1 Promethearchaeia archaeon
TTGCATAAACTCCCGAAGTACTTGATTCATGGAATAAATAAGATTGTCCTTCAAAGGTTACTTCAATTGTAGCCCCACTAAGAGATGTACTATGTACAATATCAATTAAACTTAGAGTAATTGATACTTCTCTATTTTGGGGCGTAAAGAATACGGTACCCCGAATGTTTTCACTTAAAGTATAGTTAATTGGCTTTGTATCTACAAAGAAATCAATTGAGGCAATGCCTTCAGAATAATCCTCTTTAACAGCAGTAATTGATAAAGTAAAATTACCTAATAAATCTGCTTCCAACGTGTATTTATATTCGCCCGGATTTTGAACCGCACTAATCGGAGTAAATGAACCCGTTTTAATTAAATCATTAGTTGGAGTATTATTCCTTATTTCGCATGTAATTGTTGCACCATTAATTAATTGTCCATCTAAATCACTGATAGAATCAGAAACATTGTAAATTGCAATAATTTCACTACTTTGATCTAAATAAAATTCTATTATCTTAACAGGAACTATAGACACTTTGTCAGAAATTGGAGTTAAAACAGTAAAAACCGGTCTCACCCATACATACGGATTATATGTATAAGTACTATAGAATTCTTTTTGTACTGTTGGAGAAACATAATAAGCCGTTGATTCAGATACATTAACGTAAGAGGTGTTAAACCAAATTAAGTAATGACCTGCCCCGTATAATGGATCTGATTCTAAATCAAAATAGCCCCATTTAGTTCCCCTATCTGCCACTCCCAATTCTTTATAAGGTTGGAATACCTGTCCAACTTTAATAGAAATGTTAAGTGTATTTATATTAGCTCCTGATATTAGTCGATTTGTCCTTGGATCCTCAGTACAATAATAATTTATTATGAATGACGCGTTGTTATACCATGGATAAAACGATGGTGGTTTTATTAAATCAACTGAAGTTGCCCAGCTGTCCAATATTCTTAAAGTGAGTAATTCTGTTTGATCTTCATAATGTGCTTCATGACAAAGAAAAGTTAACTCATAATCACCAGCAGAAAATTTGGTAGCATTAATCGTGAGATTATATCGTCCATCCAATAAATCATCAAGAAATATAATCGTTGGATAGTCTTCATTTTCAACATCTGTAAGATTGAAGAATAATGTTGATATATCAGCATTAGGCCCAATATAACCTCTAGTAGAATTTATTGTATAGTTGAGTATTATAGATGTCAATTCGCCTTGTGCAATTTTTAAAAAGGTTGAGGTTACCTCGTAATCATTATCAATTTCCCAATCGATAAAAGTTGGAATTTCTTTTACTGTTAAAGAAAAAGTTTTAGTTCCCATATTAATATCAGTTTTATTTGCAAAGACATAAAGATCGTATGTTCCAACATCCAATGTAGAAGTGTTAAGTTCAAAAAAATATCTCCCTGAACCTAAACCAGGTATCGCTCCATTTTCATTAGTGCCAATAATTGAATAATTCATAGTTGCTTGCGAGACATTTGCGATTTCAGGTAATATCGTAGTATAATTTAAAAATAATGTACTATTATCATTCCAATAGACATTAAGGTCAGTTCCAGTCTCAATTTTTTGTATTGTTGATGTATGATTATAAATCTCAAAAGAAATATAAATAATAGCATCTTGAATAGATGCAATCCTTCTTGAGAGATTTACCATAACGGAATATGTTCCAGTGTTATATTTTGAGCTATTTAATAGAAAAGAATAGTTTCCTGAACCAATTTGAGATAATGTATCGTTAAAGATCATATCTTCGCCTATAAATAAACTCCAATTTGATTGAGCATCGGTAATGCCACCACCTATCTTAAGATTCTCATAATAGACCGTGACATTAACTAAGTCGTTTTTATATATTGTTATATAGAATGGCTGACTGGAAATGCTCTCGTAATGTGGCCAACCTTCATTTTCTTTAGTATAATTAGTTTTTTTAATTGTTAGTTTAGATGCAGCATCTGCTATTCTTAATGTGGCGTTGATACTAATTTCATTTGTTAGTGTAAAATTTTGTGTTTCAAAAAAATCAATCAATGAAATGTTTAAGATTAATTTTGGCCACTTGTTTTGATAATATGCCGAGACATTATAATCATCCGCAGGTAATTTAAAAGAAACCCATCCATTAACGTCTGTTGCTGTTCTGATTATATATGCTCCAGAAGAATCCACAATTTTCATTTTTGCATTGTATAATGGAAAATCTGTATCCTCATCATAAGCCACAAAATTTACAGTAGTCAAATTACAATCCAGAACTTGAAATACCTTTCTTTCAATAAATGGTAAATTGATTTCTTTTGTTATATTACTAATCATAAATTGTGTTTCATTTACTTCATAAATAGTCGTAATCGTGTAATTACTATTTTGAAGACCAGTAAAAGTAGCATTTCCATTTAGATCTGTCGTTTGATTCTCAATAGCTGTTCCATTTATATAATATAATTCAATTTCAGCCCCTCCTATTAATTTACTATCTCCATCTTGAGCATGTAAAGTTAAGACTTTTCCTGAAATTTGAGTCTCTCCCATTGAAGATAGTAAAGGACGATCTTGCAGTCCAGGAGCGCGATCTTCTACATAATCTCCTTGAGAATTATTAAAAATAACACCCCACATGTTGAATTCAAAGTTTTGTAAAGCCGCTAATGCAGGAGGTCGATATCCAAGATAAATTCTTCTTCCTTCATCTAAATAAGATCCATATCGATATAATTGTGTAAAATTTCCACCTAAATTATCCCAGACAGTTCCAATACCTTCATTATATCTTTCATCGGTACTACCAGGACCAGTATAACCATCTTCACCCTCCCTATTCCAGTCAACAAACCACGACGCAAGTTTCATAGGATTTGTAAAAGATTGGTAGCCAGAAGACATACCATCATATGTATCATGATCAGTATATTCATTTGATAATCCAGATATAGGGTCTGAAGTAAAAGTATAACCACCCATCCCGTATGCACTATCAGGGGCAGTGTAAGAAGATGTTCCATAACTTGGATTCCACCAAGAGGCAAAATACCATGTCCCTTGTGAAATTGAGGTTTTGGCAGTAACAATATGCTTAATTTCAACAGAATCATCTAAATAGTTAATCGTATAATACCGTTCATACAAAAAATTAGTATCATCATTAATCATTTTCACGGTTTTTTTGATAGGGCCATCTGAAACCACAGCAATTGTATTTATGTCATAAATAGAACCTCCAGCATAACTCCAACTATATAACATCCAACCCCATCTAGGACCGGTACATTGTTGTTCACTACCACTATGTTTATTTATAACTTCATAAATGTGAGCATGGTAGCTTGAAGTATCAGTTTTCAAGCTTACTGAAAATTTATTATTTTCCAACATATAATCCGAACCTTCGGAAAGTGTTGTTAATTCTAACCCTAGATTACTATAATTAGGTGCAGATTTAGCCCCATTTTGAGTGACATCAAAATAAATAAAGTAATATCTCGTATCAGATGCATTAGTAGTTCCATTTAAAACCCATGAGAGTTCTCCTATAGCATTGCTGTCTGCGTCATAACCAGTGCCTTGAGCAAATTGATAAGGTATTTCTCCAATTATACTACCAATTGAATTGTATTCAATTACTCTAATGGAATTTTCATCAAAAGTTCCAAATTCTGATGAATTATGTAATAAATTAGTAAAGTCAATATTAAGATCAACTATACGATTGGTAAAATTTATTGGGTTGTTTGAAAAGGTACCTTTTGCAGTAACATTTATATTAGCTCTATAACTCCAATCATAATCCCACCAAGCTTCAGGATCAAAAGGTCCTTGAAGTTTTGGAGTGGAAAATATCTTTTTATTATCATCATCATCATCATCGTTTTTAAGAATTTCAGAATTGCTATTGATTTGTAGAATTGGCATTATTCCCAGAAATAGCGTTCCAAATATTAGAAATATAAGTAAATCCACTTTAAATTTTTTAGATATATGCATATTAAACCCTTTTTATTAGAGATTGATATTTAATTTTATTTATAACTAAATTTTTAAAAAATAATGTTAGATATATAATCAAAATTTGAGTATTAAAATTTTTATAGGTTAATATTATCGAAATATCACAAAAATTTCAAAAATGAAGAAAATTTGATTATGTAGTGAATAAATCCGACAAAAATTATGATGATTTTTTGAAATAATTTAAACAATTTTATGTGTATTATTTAAGGTTTTTTTTTTAGGAATAAAAAAATTTTTCTCTTTTTAGGGCTTTTAATATTATCTATAATAAAGTTTCCCTCGAAAAAATCTTTTTTTTTGAAGGTAGAGCCAATTTTTTCCATAATATTTTTTGTTTTAGGATAAAATTGAAAAATTACTTTTCCATTAGGTTTTAAAATTCGATGAAATGAATTGATTAAATTATATAAATTATTTTCCATATTAGTATTATTTAAATCTGAATATATCCATTGAAGTGCGGAGATTGATATTATTGCCTCAAAAGTCTCATCTCTAAAAGGAGTTAAACATATATCGGCAAGAGTAGGATTTAATTCAGGAATTTGATAATAAGTAAGTAAATGTTTAATAATATCCAACGATACTACATTGAAACCCAACTTATTAAGAACAATTGAAGAGAAACCACAACCACTCCCCGCATCAAGGACTAAATCTTTTGGTTGAATTTTAATAATTTCTAATGCCCGTAAAGTAATTTTTTCTTGTATTTTCATCATACTTTTGGATGTACTATATTTAATTACTTGGTCATCTTTAAAGTATTCAAAAACATTTTGATAAATTTCTTCGGGTCTCTTTGCCTTAATATTAAAATTATAATCAGTCACAATTCATAACTTCAAATAAAAAGTCCTTGTCAACAAATATAAAAAGAATAAATTTTATATTTTTTCAATCTCTACATTTCTTAATATAATTATTCTTAAATTGCATATAAGGACATTTATTATCAATAAAGGTGCAACAGGTGTCTGAAAAAGAAGAAAAATTAAGTGTAGTCAAAAAAACGATTAAACTTGGAAGAAAATATGGAAGAGTAAAACAAGTAAATATTACAAAAAGAGATGTTTTTATTCCTACTGGTTTAGAAAAACAAATAAAGGAAGAGATTATGAAACTAAAAACAATTACTCCAACAACATTATCAATGAAGTATGAGATTAGAGTTTCAACTGCGAAAAAATTACTAGAAAAATACAAGGAGGAAGGTCTTTTAGTTTTAAAGAAGTCAACCCCCAAATTTAAAGTATATATTCCTGCTTGAGGTTAAATATTTTTTATAATTTATCTTTCCGATATTGGAATGAAATTAAATTATTCATCTTTCTTATCTTCTTTAATCATTCTGAGAAAATCTATAAAGGCATTTTTTTCTTTAGATAATTCCTTTTCTAAAAATTCTTTTATCTCTTCAGATAAAATTATTGCGTTTTTTAGATCGTATTTAAAAAAATAAAATATATTTTTATCAGATAATTTTCTTTTTGAAATTTTTTTCTTAATTTGTTTAGTTTTATTAGGATCATTTAATATTAAGATATGGTCTTTTCCAATTTTTGAGGCTGATATTAATGCAAGCCAATGATAAGATGAATTAATTGCAATACAATGATTGGGAGCTTTCTCAATATGATTTTTGATAGCTTGATATTTTAAGGTAAATCTTTCGCGATTTATGTCTTTCAAATCTTCATTTGTAAAATAAAAAAATCCACTCAAATCACTTAATTCTTGAGAGATATACTTTCCACCAAATAGACTAAAGAGAATCCTTAATTCATAATCATGTTTTATTGAATAGAGGTGATTCCTAATAATGAAAGGATTTACTAAACCTGTTTTAAAATAAGAATCTAGTGTGTGTGTTTTCAGTTCACTATTTAAAATAAAATCCGTGTCTTTCTTTTTTTTAAGTTCAGATTTAATGAGTATTTTAGAATTTTCAAGTAATTCAGGGATTTCTTTTGATAAATGTTCGCTTAATTTATTATTTGCGAGTGATTTTAGAAGGAAATATTCAAGTACATACGACCATCGAAATTCTTTTTTGTTATATTTGAGATCTAATACCAGAAATTTCATTTTTTTGAAAAATCCTTCTAAAAATTCTTTTATAGTAATATTTTTTTCAGGATTAATCAACATTAGAAAAGTGGATAATCCACAACTATTAGGTAATTGAGAATAAAGGGGCAATTTATGTGACAGGATAAAAACCTCGAGTTTTCAATATTAAAAATTTAAAAAATGTTTAATTAATATTTTATAAAATGATATATATTTCGAATTTGAAAATCTTGATAGCAAAATGAAGAAATTTCCATTATTTGAATGTGAGTAAAAAAAATTAAGAAAAACTTCCTATATTTAATAATAGAAAATAAAAAAAGAAAATTAATTAAACCATATAACACAAGCAGAAGTAGTCTAGTGGTAAGGCGCCGGCCTCGAGATTCTTAGAATCAGGAGAGCCGGTGTGTGTTTCACACGCGGGGGTTCAATTCCCTCCTTCTGCGCATTTTGTGATCATATTTTAGTAATAAAGGTCTGATTATCATGCAAGATAGAAAAAAAATCTTAGTTGTAGGAGAATGCCATATTGACTTGTATTATAAAACACAATTCTTTAACCAACTTATTGAAAGAATTTCAGATAGACTCTTTAGTCTTTATGAAATAAATAAAATTCAATCGAAAAATTCTTTGAAAGAGAGGATTTTAGAGACGATTTTAGATTCACGTAAAAAAAATGAAGGAATTTTTTTTTTAAATCGTGGAGGAAATGGGAATAATTCTGCAGAATTAATGGTAAAATTAGGATTACCTATAAAATTACTAACAATTATTGGAAAAGACGCAAATTGGATATTAGACGAATTGGGAAATATGGGAATTGACATAGAAAATGTATATCAAATTGATAAACAAACCCCAATTAGCACAATTATTGAAGACCCACCGATTACAAAAATATTTGTATCTCCAAATTTAAAACAAGAAATGAATTTTGATAAGATTGAATTAAATAAGAGTGTTTTACCTGGAAACAAGATCATTTATTTTACACCTATTGCGAAAAAATTTAAAAAGCTCATTAAATTAGCAAAACACCAAAATATAATATCAATCTTCACGATAGAATTACAACAAGTAAAATCAATTGAAGAATTAGAAGAAATATTGGATTATAAAATGGATATTATGTTTTCTAATCTTAAGGATTTAACGGAAATATTGGGAACCTCCATAGTAGGTGTTGAAGATGATATTGCAACAGAGAATTTAATTGATAGAATTGATGAAATTATGAAACAATTTTCCCATATAAGGATTTACACATATGGAAAAGAAGGTTCCTTTATAAGGAGCGAACATAATATTAAAATTAAAATCCCAATAATACCAGTTAAAGTTTTAGATCAAACAGGTGCTGGAGATACCTATTCCGCTGGATTTATATCAAAACTTTATAATCTTATTGAAGATTTAAATCATCTCAAATCACTTTATCAACCAGAAAATCGTAAAGAATTATTTGAAGTATTAGAAAATTGCGGAAAATTTGGTACATACACGGCTGCATTTAAAATCTCAAAAGGAGAGAGCCCAAATGAAAAAGAATTAGATAAATTTTTAAAGAGCCAATTTTAAAATCGAGAATTTATGTAAGGATTTGTGAAATAATTTCTTCCATATTATCTCTCTCGGCTTCAATTGCATCTAAAGCGCTAACTGTTTTTTCTAAATCTTTTTCTTCTTCAATTAGGATCAATAAATAAAAATCGAAATTACTTAATTTTAAAACTTCAATAACACCTGAAAAACGTTTTCCACTTGAAAGTGTATCAGAAAATTCATGTTTTTCTTTATTTTCCATTTTTATTTTTTTTAAAACTTCCAAGTATAGATTATAAATTTTCAGTTTATCAATCAACCTTAATGCTGAATAATATTCTCCAACTGTGATTCCCGTAGAATCGATTAAAGAAATGAAAAGAATATTATATCTTTTAGAAATATCTTCGAAATAGCTATAAAGCATCTCAATATTTTCGAAGAGAAACGAGAGTCCAGTAGAAAAAGCATCCATAATACTTTTGATATCATAAATAGATGTTTCAAAAAAATAAATCTGAAATTCTTTATATTTCAATAAATTTTGCTTTAATACCAATGCTCTTTTATTTAATTCTCGATTCTCTTTTATGTCTGGATCAAATTTGTGAAGGAGAATAAGAATAGGAAAATATTCCCGTTGCTCCTTGAAATACTCCATAACTTTATCAAAATAATCCAGTGACTCCCCATAGCGGTTAGGATCTTGGCAATCAATTAAATAAAATAAAAGATCTGTATTTGCTAGATAACGGTGAGGGAATTTTAAATAATCATCTCTATATTGTATCTGACCTCCAAAATCGTGACTAATAATTTCTAAATTTAAGAATTGAAATTCCTCTCGTTCAATTAATCTTGTAGGTTTTAATGCTTTTACTGTGTCTACATAACCAAATTTTTCTTTAATTGATACTATCACTGAGGTTTTGCCTGAATTATCAAGTCCTAAAAATTTAATGGATTTCTTTGGCATTATAATCTTAAAAAAACTTAGTATGATTCAAAATTTTCACTTTACTATTGTAAAATATATATAATGATAATATATATATAATTTCTCATGATTTAGATTTAACCTCCCGAGACTGGAAGGGATAGATAAATTTTATCATTATCAGTTAATTTAGTTTTTTTTCCTTTTAAGAATCGTACACTTCTTCCATTTAGAAGGATTATTATCAAGTCACTTACAAAATTTTGTTTTGTATTTAAAAAATCAGTCCCAATTTTATCTTTATATTCTGCTAGAAATTTTGAAATGAGTTGTTTGATATTATTAGCTTCATATTCTAAAACATTCTTTTTAACTCTTAGATAAAAAAAATTTAGTAAATATAGCTGTACTTTAGCCATAATCTTATAAAAAGAGATTTTTTAACTTTTTAAACATCATTATTATAAAAATTAACCAAATTTTAATTTCCCTATGAATAGATATTGAGTTTTTTAACTTCAAATAATCCTTTTTTGAGATATTTTTCTAAATTCATCGATTCCAATAGATCAAAAACTAATTTATTGTTAAACTCTTGATTGTTAGGGCAATATGGACATTTTTTTTTTACTTTCAGATTAGGAGAGATTTTATTTAATAAATCTTTAATTTCATGTATTTCTAAACCGATACAAGCTGTGAAAACTGGTAAATCTAAAAATTTATTACTGTACGCTAGGATATCTAATTCTACAGCATTAGGGCAACAATCAATGTTGGTTAAATTGATGCCAGTAGTTAATCCTCGAATTTTAATTTCACCTTTAAAGTGACTAGATTTTAAAAGATTTGATATAATTTTTAATCGAATTAGACTACAAAGAGCGCACACATACTTTTTTTCACTGATTTTGTTATAAATTTTTTTTAAAATAGGATTAAAATTTATGATATTAAGGTTTAAATTTTTATCGTTGGAGTATGTCCCTATAATCTTCCAATTATTTAAAATTGAATCTAAATTTTTCTTATTTTCAAATAAATTAAAGATAATCGGGTTTATATTGCAACCACGTTTCATTAATAAAAATGCCGCAAGATAATCAGTTGGTCGTCCAATATCCATATTAATAATATGTTTCCCAGGTTCAATTGGAAGACCTCCCCAATCAGTTTTTATAATTCTTGTGAAAATATAAGTAAAATTATCTCGAACTTCGACAAATATTTTCTTTTTGGGATTTGATAAATTAACATTTAGGTTCAAATCTTTAAAATAACTTAAAACTGCATCACCACACTGTTCTGCAACATCTTGTGATGTAAATGGATGTTTTCCGGATCTCCTTACTCTTATAGCAAAAGAATCACTTTTTTCTAAAATATCTTTCCCTACTTCAAGAGTTCTATTGATAATATTTTTAATTGTACTTGAGGTTCTTACAGCGGGACTAATTGAGTGAATTCCAAAAACTCTTTTATTTAAAACACTGATAGCCTCTTTTATATCTTCATTTTTAAAGAAAAACAATATTCTTGCAAAATCTTGAGTGTATTGATATTTAGGAAAAGGGATATTATTTTTTGTCAAAGAAAAAATGATATTTTTTGTCAAAGTTTTTATCATTCGGCTTTTTATTTTCTTTGATTTAAGCCAAATTTCATTGTATCGTATGAGTATTAAATTAAAAAGCTTTGAGTTTATGTTTTGCATTTTAATACCTTAATAATTTTTATATATTAATAATTTTATAGTTAATTTGTTTTTAAATAAATATGAAAACAACTTCTATTAAAGTAGCAAATCCAACAATTTCAGAGGGCGTAAAAAAAAGAATTGTGATAATTTCAGATACCCATATAAGTAATAGTGAATCGGATTTTAATTTGACTGCTTTTAGAAAGGGAATAGCCCAAATAAATAAACTTAAAAACATAGATTATTTCATACACCTTGGTGATCTCACTCAAAACGGTACTTTAAATGAATTTGAATATGCAAAAACGTTGATGAATGAGATAAAGCAAAAAATCTCAGTTCAATATGTTATTGGAAATCATGATGCATTAAATGTAGGATATTTACTTTTTGAAGAAATGATTGGAGAGCGACATTTTGAAATTGAAGATGAAAATTTTTTCTTATTAGCGGTAGATTCGACTATACCTGACTTGGCTACGGGTAAGATTAATTTTAGAACAATGATGAGGATAAAAAAGTTATTGTTGGATCGACCTAATAAAATGAAGGTTGTTTGTTTTCATCATCAATTAATACCAATCCCACATACAGGGAAGGAAAGGTCTGCAATCCTTGATTCTGGTGATATGCTTCAAATACTCAAAGAGTGTGGGGTTCATTTAGTTATAAATGGACATAGACATATATCAAATCTTTATACTATTAATTTGGGAGAACAAGATCTTCTAGCTTTTAATTCTGGCACATTTTCCTCTAACAAAACAAGATATAGGGAAAATTTTACTTATAATATAATAGATATAAATAATGATATTTTTAGATTTAATATAATTCCAATCCTACAACAAGAAAGATTTAAAAAAGAAATTTTTAGAAAAGTATCCACTTATTCCTTGAGAAAGAAGAAAAAAGATGAAAAACCTTTTTGTAAATTAATACACTTTTTTGATTCTTCTCTTTCTCCAGACGATAAAAAAACCGAACAAACCTTTGATAAATTAATTCAAAAAATCAACAATCAAAAAGACATTTCAATTGTTTTACACTCTGGAAATGTAACTAAGAATAGTTATAAAGAAGAATATGAATTTGCAATTGAGAGATTAAAGGGCATAGCATATCCTTACATCATAGTTCCCGGAATAAATGATGTTAAACCAAATGGTTATCAATTATGGCTCAAAAACATTGGTGATTTAGATTCTACTTATGAAGATAATAAATTAGTTGTTTTGGCATTGGATACAACTACATTTAATTCTAAAGTTGGTCGAATTGGACGTCGTAGAATAAAAGAAATTTCAGAACAGACTATGAAAAAATCAAGAGAGAAAGTAATTTGTGTTTTATGTCATCATGAGATAATTCCTACGCCCATGAGTGTTTGGAAAACAGAGTTAATCGATGCAGGAGATGTATTATCAAGATTTTCTTTATCACAGATTGCTTTAATTCTGACCAGCTCATCTGGTTTGTCAATAAATACAAAAATAGATAATTCAATATTTTCTAGCGTATCTAGTTTGAAAAAGGATTATTTCAACGAGATTTTTATAGAAATAGACATATTTAAAGATGGCTTAGTAGAATTATATGAGCATGATTTAACGGAACATAAAATTACAAATATTGGGAGATATTCAATTAATCTATTTACTTAGATTCTTCCAGTAGTTTAGCAGGATGACCACCGTAATTTTTATTTACCTCCAATATTTGTCCTGGTAAAGTATAAGAATGTGCAGTAATCTTTACGTTTTCTCCTACTTGCGTTCCAGGCATTAATACAACCTTAGAACCCATTTCAACATTACTGTTAATTAAGATGCTTTTTAAAAAGAACTTATCCTTTTCAATTCCATATGAGAGTATTGTGCTACTAATCCCGCAAATTACATTATTTCCAATAGAAATAAATTCTGAAGATATCCAACATTGATCACAAGATGTATTCTTTCCTATTCTAACTCCAAAAATCCTTAAAACAAATTTATTTTTTAACCATGGCAAAGGATTTGTTCCAGCTACATAAAGTGGCCACTTTTTTATCAAATTTCTAATATTCCAAAATAAATAATCCTTATCTTTAATGTCTCGTTGGAAGATTCCTTCTTTTGGTTTGTGAATTAAATTAACAATCATAATAAAAATTTTGGAGACAAGAAGTGAGCTAAGTAACAGGATATAAATTCCAGCTATGATATTAAGTGGAAAGAAAATCCAAAATAACCAAATCCAGCCAGATACCCAAAAAAGTGTAAAATAATAATTTTCGAAAATTGTTAATGGAATAAAACTAAGAAATATTATTATAAAATAGATAACTAAATATTTTTTCCTAATTCGTGCATCTACTGGAGTAGGAGAAGCAAGCTTCATGCTAGTTGGACCACTCATTTTTTTTTCACCTACTGATTCTTACCTTTTTGTGGTTTTTTTTTTTTATATTGTTCAACTCCAAGCCTTGTCAATTTATTCTCAGTCTCCTCAATACTCATAATTGGAAAACTTTTAGAGACGGGAACACCAATATGAATTTTACCTCCTTCTAATGCTTGTCCAATTTTTGTTATACTATTGGCTCCTAAAATTGTTCCTTCTTCTAAAGTGGTTCCTGGAGAAACAATTGTTTGGGGTCCAATAATGCAATTTCTTCCAATTTCGACACGCTTTATTATTAGTTTATCATTGTATATTAAATGCGAGTGAATTATAGTATTAAGGCTCGTCATTGTATGATCTCCGATAGTAATAAATTCTGGATCAACCCAACCATCATAAATACATACATTTCTTCCTAATTTTACTCCAAAAATTCTATACACAGCAATATCTAACCACGGAAGAGGGAGTGCTCTTACTGACCAAAGAGGAAGATAAGTTATCCAATATCTGTACCTCCAAAACTTCCAATCTTTACTATTTCGCTCAAATATTCCCTCTTTAGGGGGATAGACTTTATTTACTAATCGTAATAATAGAAATGCAATAAAAGTAATAGAAAATGTAAATAAATACAAACAACTATATACAGATAATGGAACCAATAACCATAGAATCCAAAACCCTTGAAGCAAATAATCAATTAACCATAAACTTGTATAGATTACAATAGAAATACCACAAATAAATTCAATTAATAAAAAGAATGATGCTTTATCCTTAAAAATTCCAGAAGTTGATATGATCAAAACATTTTTGTTCTTTAATTGCACCATTTTGAAGATCATATACAGTTAATTTTTTTAATATAAAATATTTTTTATAGTATAAAAGATATCCAAAATTTTTTTTTTCAAAATTATAATTAAGAAGAACATATTTAAAATATTTAAATTAATATTACTAAGTATATCGAAATATATAAAGTAATCAAGGTGAAAAACAATAAGTATTAATTGGGCTGCAATAGAAGCAAAACCAGATAAGGCACAAAAGGTTCAAGGGCAAGTCTTATTGGATTTACGAGCAAAAGTGAATGATTTAGAAAAGCAATTAGCTACTACTAAAACGGAATTAGATAAAAAAATTAAAGAATTAAAAGCAACTAATGATAAATTATCATCGACGGAACAGAGTTTGAATGAAACTAAAGAAAAATTAAGTTCTACAGAATCAAAATTGAGTACTCTAAAAGGAGAAAAGGAAACAGCAGATAGTAAAATTATTGAACTTGAATCAAATCTACAATCAACTAAATCTGAATTAGAAAAAGCGAATGAAAAGAGTTCTGATTTAGAAAATGAACTAGGGGATGCTAAAACAAAAAACACAGAATTAGACGGAAAATTAAATAATGTGTCTGGAACTGTTGCTGATTTAGAAAAGGAAATATCACAAAAAGATAAAGATATAGAAGAACTTAAAAGTAAATTAGAAAAAGAAGGAGAAGAACTTAAAATTAATCTCGAGACAAAAACAAATAAAATCAAAGAACTTGAAACTGAAATTGCTTCTAATCATGATAGAATTAATGAATTAACAAATGATTTGAATGAAAAGGAAAGTCAATTGACTGCTTTAACAACTTCTCTCACACAGAAAGATGACGTATTGGCTAAGGCTGCTGAGCACTTAGAGGAGGTTGAGTCTGAATTAAGTGAGTTAAAGCCACCAGAGATTAGCGCAGCTGGAGGTTTTTCGAGTGAAGAGAGAATTATCTGTCCTATGTGTGGCGGAAAGTCAATTAAAGAGGTTGAAGATAAGAGTAAAGTGCTGTCTTATGTTGGTCATATTCCGTTGTACGCCAAGAAGCGTATTTGCAAACAGTGTGGCTACGAATTTTAAGATTTCTTTTTTCTATTTATTTTTTTTAATGTTTGGCTTATTTGCATTAATTTAAATCATCCTATGAAGATTTAATGAAATATTTGAAATTATGTTCTTTGCAGATTTTTTATCAAAAATAAAAAATTTTAATTTTTTTTAATTTAAGTAACAGTTTAAAAATAAAGTAATTTGAATAAGATGCAATATAAAACAAAAATTTTTTTCACTTCAAATGTATTTTCTGATACCGAGATCGGTAAAAATACAAAAATAAGTAAAAAATATCGAGAAAAAATAGTGGAATTATGGGATATTCTAAGAAAGAAAGCAGAATTAAACATCTTCAATGGACGCTTTCCTTCAGAATCTCAAATATATAGTGAAATAAAAAATTTTAATCCTGATATTATTGGATGTCATTTAAGTCATAAATTAGCAACAGATATTCTTGAAGATTCAGAAATATTTGCAATTGCTACTGCGACAATGGGATATAACCATATTGGGAGGATTTCTGGAGATAAAATTTTAATATCTCATACTCCAGGTGTTCTTTTTGAGACTGTAGCAGATTTTACAATAGCAATTATTATGACAAACCTTAGAAACTTAGTTGATTTACATAATTTTGTATGGACTGGAAAATGGACAACAGAAGAGAAGTGGGACCTCGACCAAAAACTGTGTTCAATAATTAATATTAAAACACTGGGAATTATTGGTTTAGGTCAAATAGGTCAAGAGGTAATAAAAAGATTATATCCTTGGGGAGTAAAAATATGGTATAATGATATATTCAGAAATAAAGCGATGGAAGAAAAATTTCCGGGAATAAAATTTATTGATAATTATGAAGAGATTTTTACTAATTGTGATATTATTTCACTTCACATTCCTTTAATGGAAAAAACTAAAGGAATTGTCAATAGAGATTTATTAAAATTAATGAAAAAGGATGCGGTTTTAGTTAACACCGCACGAGGTGAAATAATCAATATTTATGATCTTTTAGAATTACTAGAAAATAGAGAGATCTCGATAAATTTGGCGTTTGATGTTTTCGAACCAATTGAACCAATTCAACCTAAAATCTTAGAACGTTTTAAAAAAATAAAAAAAGAAAATCCTAATTTGCGATTTACTTTTATACCTCATAATGCAAGTGCAGATGCAGATACCAGGGCTAAAATGAATGTTATGTTTTTGCAAGATATTATAAAAATCATTGAATCTAAAAATTTAGATGATTTAGAAGAGGTCCATATTATCCCCGAACAAAAGAAAAGAAAAAATGAAATTGATTTTCGAATTAAAAAATATTGGAAAAAAAAGGCTTGAAAAAATTATGAAAATAAGAACATTTATTGCATTTGAATTAAGAGATGATAAAACAGTTAGGAGTTTATTTGATTTCTCTTCTAAATTAAAAAATATTCAAACAAAAATTAAGATAGTTGAACCAGAAAACTATCATATTACAATGAAATTTCTCGGCAATATTGAAGAATCTCAAGCTAAAGTGATATATAATTTAATTACTAATCATATCAACAATGAATTTTTTAAAGAGGGATTAAAAAAATATTCGCTAAAAGGGGTTGGGGAGTTTAAAGGATATAGTACAATTTGGGTTAGGTTGATTGGGGATATTCAATTTTTGCAAGAGATTAAAGATACCCTTGAGAATTTATTAAAAAGCCAACTCAATATTGAAAAAGATAAAAGGGAAATTTTTAAACCACATTTAACTATTGGGAGATTAAAATCTAATAAAATTAATTATAAAAATTTTGATGATTTTAAAAATTTGATTAAGCAGAATAAAAATTTAGATTTAGGTGAATTCACAATAAATAAATTAGTGTTAAAAAAGTCAGATCTAACTCCAAAAGGTCCGATCTATACAACTTTATCGTATTAATTGAAGTAGAATTGCATTATGAGTGTTCCAGAGAAGAAAATAAGGGCAATAGCATGGGATTTAGACGGGACTCTCGTATATTTTAATATAGACTTTATTCAAGCGAGAAAAAACGTTATTGAAGTTTTCACGGAAAATGGAGTAGACCCTTCTGGTTTAAGTATTCAAAAGCCAATAATAGAAAATGTGAACATTGGAAAGGAAAAATTAAAAGAATTGAAAATTTCTGAGAAAAAAGAAAAAAAAATATTGAAAAAAGTTGAAAAATCTATCATCAAATTAGAGGCTCAGGCAGCAGAAAATGCAAGAATTGTTGATGGAATTAAGGAGATTTTAGAATTTTGCCATCAAAAACAATTAAGACAAGTAATCTATACTTTAAATACGAATTTAATCGCTAAAAATACTTTAAAAAAGGTAAAGATATTAAAATATTTCGATTTTATTGTTGGTAGAGATGATCTATCTAATCCAAAACCTCATAAAGATCATCTAATTTATATTTGTAATAAATTGAATTTATCTAATAAAGAATTATTAATTATTGGGGATAATTCACGTGATATTGAAGGTGCAAACAATATGGGTGCGCCATCTATTGGAATTTTAACTATTAGGTACTCAGAAAAAGGTTTAAAAGGAGCAAATTTTATAATAGAACAGAATAAAATTGCTCAAGATTTAAAAAAAGCAATAAAAACTTTTTTATAGATATTTCAATTCAAATATCTTATTAAAAACAATAAATAAAAAATTTTTAAAAAAGTACAAAAATGAGCTCGATTAAGAGATTGGTATTGGATGTCCTCAAACCTCATCAACCAAATATTGACATATTAGCTACAGAATTAATGAATCTCGACCTTATAAAAGGAGTTAAAATAAAAGTCGAGGAGATTGATGAAAAAACAGCTTCAGTAAAAATAACAGTTCAGGGAGAAAAATTGGATCTAAAAGAAATTATTGAAAAATTAGAAAGTTTAACATGCGCTGTGCACTCTGTTGATGAAGTGTGGAGCGGGGATTATCAAGAGAAGGTAACGCGAACATTGAAGTACTAAATAATAGAAAATATTTGAAGAATTTTTTTTTTGTTAAATGACTGAACCAAAAATCGCAAAAATAGTTAATGAAAGTGGCGAAATCTCTGATGATTTAGATTATGCCTTAGCTAATTTTTTATTAGCTCAAAGAGGTGCAGGATTTACAGCTTGTCGTCCGCAATTAGTTGAATTAGAAGATCAAACTAAGGCGATAAAAATGATGATAGACCATACTTACATTGGAAAGGATAACAATGTCTATGGTTTGGGAATTGTAGGTTACATTTATATTTCAACAACAGATTATTCAATTATTTTTTGCACTCCCCTTGGGGAGATGGAAGTAAATATTCAAGTCCTTAAGGATTCTGGAGTTGAAGCCCAAGTAAGACCAAAAGGAAAATATTAAGTATTGAAACAAATAAATTTTATCAATAGTCTTTTTTTCCAAAACTTTTATGATACGGCTTAAATAAAATAAAAATTGACTAAAAATCTTGTGAAAATTGATGTCTAAGAATAAAAAAGTGGAATCAGAACATACTGAAAATGTTGATGTACAAATTCTTGACTTTTTATTGGAAGAAGGAATATTAAGAAAAAAATTACCCTTAAGACCAAAAATTGAGTTTGGTTATGAAATTGCATATCCACCAGATCCTAGAGGAAAGAATCCTAATACTAAATTAATGGTGATAATTAAACCAAAAGAAAAAGACTATATAATAATTCAAATTGCAACTCAAATTTCCGAACCACATGTAAAAGCTTTAAATTCCTTGCCAGAAGAGAAAAAATTTTCTTTTTTTATAGATTTGAAAAAAGCATTATTATTAAGAAATTTAATGTATAATATCGATATTCAAAATTATAGATATCTTATTTCCGACCAGATCTTCATAGAAAAAAACAATAAGATTTCAAAGAATGATTTATTTAAAGGTATTAAAAATGTTTTTAATATTGCACTTTATGCTAATATTTTATTAGGGGAACTCTGTTCAGGAAAGATTGATAAATCTATTTTTGAAAAAGGAAAAGGAAACTCATCAGATCCAAGTTTTTCATTATATTCATAATATCTTAGGTTTTTTATAAAATGTTTAATCGCTGGCTTCAAGTTATTGGAAAAATAGATTATGTTAGAAAAAAAGATCGACCAGATGTTAAGTGTATATTATGCTCTGTCAGGGATGATGATGAACGGGTAAAGATTTTTAAAATTTATCAAGATGATATAACTTTTGTTTCGCTTAATGCCTTTCCTTATAATCCTGGGCATTTATTAGTAGTACCCAATAGACATATTAAATCTTTTAGAGAATTAACTAAGACTGAAATAATTCATATCTCTAGATTAATTCAAGGACTTCAATTATTAATGATCGATCTATTTAATAATACTGGATTTAATATAGGAATAAATGAGGGTCCCAATTCAGGTGGAAGCATAGAACATTTTCACTATCACATAGTTCCAAGATATAATAATGAATTAGGATTTATCGATCTTATTTCAAATTCTCGTATAGCAATTGAAGGGCTAGAGTCTGTTTTAAAACGTTATAAAGAAAAGATTAACGATTATATTAATAAAGAACACTTTAAGAATTTTAAATAAGAAAAAAAAATAGAATTTAAATAAAACTTTTTTTTAATACTTTATTATTGAATTTATTTATCTTGAAGCATTACGAATATCAGCTGCCGTGACTCTCTTTCTTTTCGCTTTTTTCGTAAAATCAATTGCATCTTTTGTAACTGTTGCTGCTCCTTTTTCTAAATATTCAATCAATTTATCAAGAGCTTCTGCAGCCACTAAATTGGCTCCTTCCGCTTTCATTAAGCGCCTTATAGGAGCTTTTGCGATATAAGAGTCTCTTTTTTTAGCGGCTGGTTTCTTTTTAGCCATAATTTTTTCCTCCACTAATATTTTTAAATATAAAAAAATTTTTATATTTAATATAACCTACATCTTTCTAATATATAAATATTTTGTTTCGAATTTATATTAACTTTAATTTCTGAATATATTTTTCATTATTAGTAAAAAAAATTGATACAAGTAAATACCGACAAAATATTAAAAAAAATAAAGAAATTTGATTTAATTTTTGAAATCCTTTTTAGGGATGTAGAAAAAATTTATTAAAAATTTGAAAAAAGTTCGAATTTATTAACCATTTATAACTAATACAAATGTAAAATTATTTGATTTTATTAAATTAAAATTCTTCTTCAAATTTATTTTTTTAAATAATTTAACCAATTTTGAAATAAAATTTGAGTAAAAAATTAAATTTAATAATGTTATCTGAGATTATTTATTTAACTATTGAATACGGATTGATGTCTAATCATTGAAAAGCCCGAGAAGATAAGTTTAAATTTTGATAACATCGTAAAAAAATTAGAGAAATTAGATCATTTCACAAAAAATGATGCTAAAGTCTTTTTAACTTTAGCTCAATATGGTTATCTAAGTCCTGCAGAAATCTCTAGGTATTCTTCGGTTGACCGGGCAAGAGTATATGACTCTTTGAATAGATTGGTTGAGAAGAATTTTGTACAAAGGGAACCTATTAAAAGGGGGGCAGGGTATAAAGCTAAACCACCTTCCAGCGTCTTTTCAATTATTCGGGAAGAATTAAGGAATAAAATTGAGATTACTACCGATATTGAGAAACAAATAGAAAGTTTAGAACCACCAGTAGAAAAGACAGAATCTAGGGTTTGGAGTATATATTCAAAGGAAAATATTAGAGCTAGAATTATAGACCTAATTGATAAATCACGAGAAAGAATCTATTTTATAATTACACCAGATCTAATAATGGGTGATGAAGGATATAAATGGTTACTTGATAGAATTTATTTTAAAAAATTTAAAGATGAGAAGATTGAAATAATTATTGCATTAAATGTAACTTCCAAATTATTGGATGATCTCAAAAAATTATTACAAATAGGCATCAAAATATATAAATCAGTTAGCTCAAATATTGTTCCTTTTGGACTTTTAATTGCTGATAATGAATTTTTATTAACAACCTTAGATAAACCAAAAGAATTACCGGAATATAATTCGGGACTATGGTTGGAAGGTGGTGATAAAGAACAAGTAATTGGATATGTCCATTTATTTAACCATTTTATTAGTGCAGAATGTAAAGAAGGAACAATAATAAAAAAAACAAAACTTAATTAAAAAATTTTAAAAAAAAGAGTTAATGAAAATTGACAAATTATAAAGCAAAAGTAATAATGGCTGGTTCTTATCGGGTTGGAAAAACATCCCTAATTGTAAGATATTGTGATAACACTTTTTTAGAAGAATATATCCAAACTATTGGGGCAAATTTCTACATAAAAGAAATTGATCAGAAGGTTTTTACAAATTCAAATATTAATTTAACGCTTTTTTTATGGGATATATGCGGACAGATTGATAAATTATTTGTTACTGAGTATTATTTTCAAGGTGCGGCGGCAGCTATCATTGTTTTTGATTTAACTAATGAACAAAGTTTTAAAGATTTAGATTTTTGGATTAAGAAAATAAGAGATCTCTCGGGAGATATTCCATTTATAATAGTAGGAAATAAAATAGACCTAGAGAATGAGAGAAAAATTTCTAAAGATATTGGAATAAAAAAGTCAGCTGATTATAATGTAAATTATATTGAAACTTCTGCCAAGAAGGATATTAATGTTAACATAATTTTTAATGATATTTCGAAAATGATTATAGCAAGAGTATAGTTTTAAGAATTATTATTGTTTTTAAATATTCCTTTTTTATTTTTATTAAATATGAATATTCTTATTATCCCTGTATCTCAACTAGATCAAGCTAAGATAAGATTACGTGACATTTTTTCTAAAGAAAAGATAAAAGAATTCACTTTAGCAATGTTTAAAGATATTTGCCAAAAAACTTTGGATATAGATTGTTTCTCTAAAAAGATTGTATATTGTAATACCCAAGAAATTTTAGAAATTTCACGAGATTATGGTTTTATTCCAATTAAAGAAGAGAGGAGTAAAAAATCTCCTGATTTTAATAATATTATTACTGAAATTAATGATATTGTTGTAGAAAAATTTGATCCAATCAGTACATTAATTGCATTTGCGGATATAATCCTAATTTCACCTAAAAATTTCTTGGAGATAAGTGAGCTATTAAAAAAAAGCCAGTTAGTGATATGTCCATCAGTAAATTCATTGGGAATATCTTTAATTGGCAGATCACCTCCAAAAATTATTAAAACTTGTTTTTCAAATTCTAAAAACTCATCATTAATTGCTCAAATGGAATTAATAAAAAAGAAAGGATTAAAGAAAGTAGTGTTATATGATTCATTTAGAGCTGGCTTTGACGTCGATATTAAAGAACAAGTAATTTTAGGTTATGAGTTTTTGAAAATATTCAATCTTACGGATACAGAAACTTACAAATTTTTAAAACGGAATTTGAAAGAAAGTATAAGGCACAATAAATAAAGTTGTTTAAATTATTCCTTAAAAAGTAAATGTTATTGCAATTTTAATTTTCTTATCGGTTATATCTTCCACCATTTTACTGAATTTTTCACGTTCTTCTTTTAATTTTTTAAGATACGAGTGGTAATCATCATTTTTCTTCTTAAAATCGTTTTCTAAATGATCTTTTTTCAAACTTATTGTAGCAATTTTCTCTTTTAATTGGGTAATATTTTTTGAGAGTCCAATATCATTGATCTGTTTTTCTGAATTTCTAAATTCTTCTTGTAAATTTTTATATTTTTCAATATTTTCTTTTAATTCATTTCCTGAAAGAATTTGATTAATTTGTTCTATAGTAGTTTCCTTTTTGGTTGTTTTTAAATTTAATTCATTAGATTCTAAAGTTAATCTTAATTGTACTAATAAATCAGACAATTTTCTTAGATCTTTGCTATCTTTACATAAATTGGCAATAGGATCTTTAAGAAAATCTTTGATATCATCTATGGAAATATTTCTTAATTTAATATTTCCCCTTTCTATCTCAACTCGTAATTTTTTTAATGCCTTTTTGAATTTCAAATTATCATTTATATCTATTTTTAGATTAAATAAAGAATTGTTCAAATCTAATTGTTTTTTGAAAAGTACATGATCTTCAAACTTTATTAATTCATTTTTCAATGATTTTAGTTGTATCGCCACATCTTCCTTTTCATTGCCTATTTCATTTATTGATATTTTAGTATTTTCAATATTGTTTTTTATTGCAAATAATTTTGGCATCTTATTGATCAAATTTTCAGCTTCCCTAATTTTTTTATATTTTTCTCTCAAGAATTTATCTAGTATTCCACCTTTTTGGCCTAATTTTCTTGTATAGTAATGTAAATCTTTTATTTCTACTTGAAAATCCCTTTGGAATTTAGGAATGGTTTTTTTACTAATATCTGTTATTAATTCAAATAATTTTTTTATTTCTTTTAATAAACTAGAGAGTTTTTCATAGGTCATATCTTCCGGAATTTCAATAACATTAATATCTTTTTTAACTCTCTCTGTAAAATAAGACAGTGATTTATTTGCCTTTTGGTCTAGATTCTCTTTGGCTTCGGATTTTTCCATTCTATCTATTGATTTTTTTAAGTCAATTAGACTTTCATCAATGCTATCAATTAACTTCTGGGCTTTTCCTTTAACTTTAGAAAATATCTCTTCCAACTTGGTATCATACCATTCTTCAAAATCTTCAATATTAATTTCAGATATTCTTACTTTTCACCCTTAATTGGATTAATAATTTTTTTATTATTCATATATTTTTGTAAGACTTTTGGGATATTTATAGAATTATCCTCATTTTGATAATTTTCCAATATACAACATATAGTTCTTTCTGTCGCTATTGCAGTAGAATTTAATGTATGGATTATTTTATATCCTTTAGGATCACCTAGCTTCCCAAATCGAATATTTAATTTTCTTGCTTGATAATCCAAACAATTGCTACATGACCCTAGTTCTCTATATGCATTTGAAGCGGGAAACCATCCTTCAAGGTCGTATTTTTTTGCAGCGTTATCATTCATTTCTCCAGAAGCAATATTTACAATTCTATATGGAATTTCTAGTTGTTTGAAAAGATCTTCAGTATTTTTGTTTAATTCCTCATGATAATTCCAAGAATCTTCGGGTTTGCAAAGTATAAATTGTTCAATTTTTTCAAATTGATGGACGCGAAAAATTCCTAATGTATCCTTACCATGAGCTCCAGCTTCCCTTCTAAAACATGTAGAGATTCCGGCATATTTTAAAGGTAATTGATTATTATGAATTACTTCATTTTGATGATATGCAGCAAGCGTTTGTTCAGCTGTAGCAATCATATATAAGTCTTGATCCTGAATCTTATATAATTGTTCTTCAAAATCAGCAAGTTCTGATGCTGCTTTAATTGAATTATATTTGATGAAAAATGGGGTCCATAATGGGATAAAACCTTTTGAAATTAAGAAAGCTAAAGCAAATTGCATTAATGCAAGATTCATTACAGCTATATCATTTTTTAGGAAATAAAATCTGGAACCAGAAATTTTAGATGCCCTTTTAATATCTGCACCATCAATAAGTTCAATTAAATTAACATGCGAAAGCGGATTAAATGAGAAATTTGGTAAATCACCAACAACTCTGACCAATTCGTTTGAATCTTCATTCTCCCCTACAGGAACACTTTCATCAATTAAATTTCCAACTTTATAACGATACTCTTCTCGTTTTTCTAATAATTTATTAACTTCATTTTCAATACTTAGAATTAAATTTCCAATTTCTTTTGAATTCTGAATAGTTGGTTCGATCTCTTCTGGGGATTTTTGGGCTAGCTTCATTGCAGATATATCCTGAGAGAAGATATTTCTTTGACGTCTTAATTCGTTTAATTGTTGTAATTTTTTTCTATAAGTTGTATCATACTCGATAACTTTATCAACTACATTCGTATTTTTAAAGCGTTTTTTCTCGGATTCATATATCAAATCAATGTTTTTACGAAATTTCTCAATATCAAGCATTTTTTGTAATTGACCCAACTTTCAATATCTTAATGAATTTTTTTATTAATTTTTCCTTTATTATAATATTTAGTATTAGTAGTAAGTTATTGATAAGTTATATTTATTTTATTCAACAACTAAAACATTTCACAAAAATTATTGATTTTAATAAGAGATTAAGGAATAAATAGTAATAAAAAAATTACTTTTTTTCGTTATTAATTCTTTTGCTTAGAGTCGCTCTAAGATAAGCGGTTTTAATTTTTTTTTCGGATAATCCTACCTTTTTAGCAATTGATTGGAGTAGGATCCTATTTTTTTTGCCTTTCAAGCTTTCCCTTTCCATAAATCTGTTTACAAAAGCTTCAATTGGGTCGTCTTCTAAACTCATTGTTAATTATAAAAATAAATAAATAAAGATAAATTTAATTTTTCTTTTTCTCAATTACAATTTTTATATTAAATCAAATTTTAAAAGAAAAACAATTTACATTATTTAATTTATAAAAAGTAAAAAACAGGTGAGTAATTAAGGGGAGAATTATGGAACAAGTTAGCATTGGAGTTTATGTTTGTGAGTGAGGGGTAAATATAGGGGGTTACGTAGATTGTGAAGCATTAAGAGACTTTGCAGAAACACTACCAAATGTTACAGTGTCTAAAGTAAATAAATTTACATGTTCAGATCCAGGTCAAAAAATAATTAAAAATGATATTCAAGAGTTGGACTTAAAAAGAGTAGTAGTGGCGTCATGAACACCAAAAATTCACGAACCTACATACAAATCATTGTGTGCTGAGTCCGGATTAAATCCAAATTATTTTCAAATGGTAAATATAAGAGAACATTGTTCTTTTGTACATCAAGATAACAAAGAAAAAGCGACTCAAAAAGCAAAAAATTTAATTCGAGCAGGAGTAAATAGAGCACGTCTTTTAGAAACTGTGCCAATCAAAGAATTGAGCGTTGAAAAATCCGCGTTAGTTATAGGAGCTGGTATTGCTGGGATGAATGCTGCGTTAAATTTAGCAAATCATGGTATTAAGGTATATCTAGTTGAAAAAGAACCAACAATAGGCGGTAGAATGGCACAGTTAGATCGAATATTTCCAACAGATGATTGCGGAATATGAGTACTAGCACCAATTATGGTTAATGCATCAAAACATCCAAATATTGAATTAATGACATACTGTGAAGTTGTCGAATTTGGTGGATTCGCTGGCAATTATGAAATAAAAATTCTTAAAAAACCAAGATATGTTGATGAAAACAAATGTACGGGATGCGGTTTATGCACCACTAAATGTCCAATAGATGTGCCAGATGAATTTAATAGAGGAATTGGGCAGAGACATGCAATTTATATCCCATTTCCACAAGCAGTCCCGATTCTTGCTTTAATTGATAAAGAAGTATGCATTGACTGCAAACTTTGTGAAAAAGATTGTCCTGCTGAAGCAATTGATTATGAACAACAGCCAGAATATATCGATATTAAAGTGGGGGCTGTTATAATAGCAACTGGTTGGGATGAATATCCAATTATTGATAGTAATGAGTATGGTTATGGCATCTATCCGAATGTAATAACCCAAATAGAATTGGAAAGATTATTAAGTCCAATCGGTCCAACATATGGTCATGTCCATAGAATTTCCGATTGTAAAACACCTAAAAATGTTGCTATGTTTCAGTGTGTTGGATCACGGAATTTAAAAGCTAATATATATTGTTCGGGTGTTTGTTGCATGGTTGCAATGAAAAATGCCCAACTTTTAAAACAAGAATATCCAGATATGGAAATCACAATTTTTTACATTGATATTAGAGCGACCGATAAAGGGAATGAAGAGTATTATACCGCAGCGAGAAAAGCAGGAGTTAATTTCATAAAGAGTAATATTTCACGAGTGTATGAAGATCCGAAAACAAAAAATTTGAAATTTTTGGTGCAAGATTCTTTAAGAGAATCATTGGGCATTCAAGAGAAGGAATATGATTTAATTGTTTTATCTACTGGAATCAATCCATCAAAAGGAACAAAAGAAGCCATTGCAGTATTGGGATTAGACAAAGGACCAAATGGATTTTTATCAGAAATTCATGGATGTCTCGCACCTCAAGAGACCAATAAGCGGGGTATATATATTTGTGGTTGTGCTGCAGGTCCAAAAAATATTCCTTATTCCGTATCTACTGCCTTAGCAGCTGCGAGTAAAGCATCGGCCCTAGTATTATCAGGCAGAATAAGACAAGAATTAATGATTCCGGAAGTTGATCAGAATTTATGTATGGGATGCCACCGGTGTGAAAAATCATGTTTCTATCACGCTATTAAAGTAAATGAAGATGGTGTAGCCGAAGTTGATGAATTAAATTGTAAAGGATGTGGATTGTGTGTAACAGTCTGTCCAGCTAATGCATTAGATCTAAAATATTATAGGAATAATCAATTTAGAAGTGAGATATATGGAATCTGTGGAAATAATTATTCTATGGAGGATACAGTTTAAATCTAAGTAAATAATAAAAAATGAGGGGTTTAAAAAAAATGGAAAGTAAAATAATAAATCAAAATCCTAAAATTATAATGTTTGCTTGCGAAAAATGAGGCTATGCAGCTGCAGATTTAACCGGAACTTGTAGAAAACAATATTCATCTGATATCTATATAATAAGAGTGAAATGTACAGGACGTGTAAGTTTGGATATAATCATAGAATCACTTCTCAATGGGGCAGATGGAGTTGCAATAGTAGGTTGACATGAGCATGAGTGTGAGTTCGGAGATGGTAATATGAATACATATAAGCATATTAAATTTTTAAAAAAACTTTTCAAACATATCGGAATATCTGAAAATAGAGTTGAATATTATTTTGTATCTGCTGCAGAGGTGGAAAATTTTCTTAATGCTACTACTGATATAATAGATAAAATAACAAAATTGCCTCCTTTACCAAAAAAATCTGAATAGAATGACCTTCATAAAAAAATTTTAGTTATGAAGTGACTCTCCTTGCAAGGGATCTCGGATTATTTTATATATAAATATTTAATTTGAAGAAAAATGAAAGTGCAAGAGAATATTAATAGGAATGTTTTAAATGATGCATTAAATGTTATGAAATCATATAGATTTAGAAATCTAATTGATTCTAAGGAAGACATTTTAAATTCAAGAATATATTCAGAAGAGGAATATTACGATTTCATTTTTACATTGTACGATGAAGACAAATTAAAATATTCTCTCTTTAATTTTTTAAAAAATAAAGAAATTGCTTTTATTAAAGATTTAAAAGAATTTGGTAAAGAATTTAATCATGATTTAAAAAAGATCTTGAGCTTATGTTATCTTTTAAAATATGAAAATTTAATTGAAATTAAAAAAAATGAAAATACTTCAGAATTAGAAATTAATATTAAAAATAAGGATTTTATTAAAGTTAAACCAATATATGAACCTGTCAAGGTTATATTTGATTCAAAAATATGTTCTGGTTGTGGAATTTGTCAAGGAATTTGTCCTGTTAATTGTATAAAAATTGATAACGGCGTTGGTATTATTGATGATAAGAAATGTATTAGTTGCGGGTTATGTTATACAGTTTGTCCAAGGTCATACTTACCAATAGACATTTTAAACATATATATCTCTAATTCAAATAAATTTAAAAATCAATCAGATATTGGAGAATATTTGGAAGCATATTCTGCAAAAACAAAAGTTGATGAGATATCCAAAATTTGCCAAGATGGTGGAATTGTAAGTTCTATTTTATATTATTTATTTGATACCCAACAAATTGATGGTGCAATTGGGGCTGGTATGAGTGAAACAATTTGGAAGCCAACACCACTTTTAATTAAAAATAAAGATGATATTAAAAAAACCTCAGGTACAAAATATGCAAATAATCCTAATTTGCAATTATTAAATCAGCATATAGATTGTGAAAACTTGGCTGTAGTTGGAACTCCATGCATGATGCAAGCATTACTAAAATCTCATATCTATAATTTTAAAACTCCTAACCTAGATAAGATAAAATATAGAATTGGAATTTTTTGTATGGAAAGCTTTCCATATGAAAGTATTTTAGAAATTGCAAAAAGATTATCTATAAAAATTAATGATATAAAGAAAATGGACATAAACAAAGGAAAATTCTTTTTATATTCAAGAACTGGAGAGACTAAAAATATCCCAATTAAAGAAATAACTTCATTGGCTAGAGAAGATTGCGAATATTGTTATGATTTAACATCAGAGTCTGCTGATATTTCTATAGGCTCAATTGGGTCTCCAGCAGGGTGGTCGACTGTTTTAGTCAGAACAAAAGTTGGAAAGGAAATTTTTAAGGGATTAGTCGATAAAAATTATATCGAATGGAAAGATCTTCAAGATGTTCAGCCAGGTTTAAACTTATTATTAAAAATTGCTAAGACGAAAAGAAAGAATTGTACTGAACACATTAATAAGGTAAAAATGGAGAAAGAGTATATTCCTCAATATTATTAAACAAAATTATGATAAGAATTATTAGAAATATTGAATTATCTTATAACTATTACAAGAATCTCTAATTATTACTGAAGTAATATCTCTTTATCACGATATATCATTCCAAGGAAAGAGACTAAATCCATTACTTTTAGTTTTAAATCTCTATTTTCTTGTAGATAGCAATTAAAATGAGTTAAACATTTTGGACACGTTACTATCAAAAATTCGGCACCTGTATCAATAGCTTCATTAATTCTTTGACCTTGCAGTAGTTTTGAATAATTACTGCAAGAGATAAAGGCAGAAACTCCACAACAATTTGCATCTTGCCTGTTATTTATCATTTCTATTAATTCAATATTTGGTAAATTATTTAATATATCACGGGGGGCATCATAAACATTACTCAATCTGCCAAGTCTGCAGGGATCGTGGTAAGTTATTTTAATTTTATCCTGATTAGATAATTTCAAATCATCTAATAATCTTTCTTTTTGTATGTATTCGCTAATGTGATATACTTCAAAATCATATTCATTATCATCTTTAAAAAAGTCTTTATATACATACTTCCACATATAGTAACCTTCAGCACAGCTGCATATTATGGTTTTTACTCCTGCATCTTTATATAATTTTACGTTATATTTTGCTAGCTTTTCGAAAGTATCAAGATCTCCAGTCCAATAACAATCATGTCCACAACATCTCTCATCAGCTAAAACCACTGGAGTGATATTATTTAGGTTTAGAATACCAATAGTCGTTTTGGGAATATTAAGATAATCAATATTGTTATGGTAGAGTGGAAATTGACATGTTCCATAGTAATGTTTTGGTTTTTGGGAATTATTAGATGAATCATCATTTTTTTTATAGGGGATATCACAGTTAGAACAACTATTACAATTTAAGCATCGATTTGCTTCTTGAATTGCAATTTCTTCGGTAAATTCTAGTTCAATTTCATTAAAAGTGCTACATCTTTCTTCTATAGGGATAATAGGCAGATCATTTCTCTCTTCGAATATAACTTCCTTCTTTGGGATTGGTGATGTTTTAAATTGCTCTCTTTTAAATCTGTTTTCTCCTATATCAATCCCTCTTAGATATCGATCAATAGAAATTGCTGCTTCATATCCATTAGCTATTGCTCTAATTGCTATTCCTTGACCCTCTGTAACATCTCCTCCAGCAAAAACACCAAGGATATTTGTTTCTAAAGTAGAGTCATCGAATTGAATTTTTCCTCTTTTATTAATTATCAACTCATTTTGAGCTGCCTTTAGGAGAGAATAATCAGCTTCTTGACCTATTGCTAATATTAACACATCAAGTTGTATTTTAAATTCAGAGCCTTCGATTTGAATAGGTTTTCTCCTTCCTGAGGAATCTGGTTCGCCAAGTTTCATTCGGATACATTCTACTTTGGAAACATTTCCTTTTTTATCTCCAATTATTCTTACGGGATTAGTTAAGAATTGAAAATCTATATTTTCTTCTTTTGCCATTTCAATTTCCTCTTCTGCTGCAGGCATTTCTTTTTCCGAACGTCTATAAATAACAATTACTTTTTTTGCACCTAACCTTACGGCCGTTCTTGCTGAGTCCATAGCAACATTTCCACCACCCGTTACTCCAATAATTTTATCTTTAATTATGATAGGAGATTTTTTAGATTCTTGATCTGTAGGTCTGAGATATTTGAGAAATTCTATTCCTCCTATAACATTATTCAATTCTTCACCTTCGAGTCTCATACTTCGGCTACTCTGGAGTCCTATTGATATAAAAATCGCTTTATAACCCATATTTGTTAACTTCTTGAATGTCAAATCTGGTCCTATTGGAGTATTTGTTTTTATCTCAACGCCACTTTTTTCTATGAATTCAATTTCATAATCCAAAATATCATCAGGTAATCTATATTCTGGGATTCCAACTCTCAACATACCTCCTTTAAAGGGGCTGGCTTCAAATATTGTTGGTTTGTATCCTTTCTTTGCGAGGAAATATGCTGCTGTTAAGCCAGCGGGTCCCGAACCAATAATAGCAACTTGTTCGTTTGTTTGTTCAAATGGTTGTAATTGACTTAAGGGTTGGTTTTTTATTTCCCAATCAGCAACAAATCTTTTTAATGCCCTGATGGCAATTGGCTTATCTATAGTATTGCGATTACAACTTAATTCACATGGATGTGTACAAATTCGTCCACATACACCTGGAAGGGGATTTCTTTCCCGTATTAAATTGAGAGATTCTTGAAATTTTCCTTCTTTAATTAATGTAATATAACCTTGAACATCAATATTTGCAGGACAAGCTTGTGTGCACGGTGATATTCCATTCATAAATGGCAAGCAACCTATAAAATATGCTATTTCTCCTTTTCTAGCAATCTTTAAATCTGTATTGTCTAAAAAGCCAATTTTATTTACTAATTCTATTTGATCATTAGCCATTAAATACGGTAAATTTGAATATAATCGACCATGAGTTGTACATTGAAGCTTTTCCTCTTGAAATGAGTCATTTTCTGTAGCAATATTTCGAAGTTTCAAAATAATATCGAGAAAATTAACACCAACGTTATCTTTAGACATTGGACAGTATTCTGAACAAAGTCCACAAGTTAAACAACTCCAAATATTTGAATTATTAATTGCCACTTCAACTGAGTAAGTAGAAAAATCTCTAACTAATTGCCTTGGATAAAACAATCCAAATGGAGAGAGGGGGCATATATTAATACAACGATTACAATCATAACAATAGTAAGAGGATTTTAACAACTCAGACATTTTTTCAATACCTTTATGTTCAATATTTAAACTCGTTCCTATTGAAGTTTTACTTTTAGTTTTCATTTTAAAAATCATCTTTTATTTAAAATTTATTCAATTTTTCAACAAAAGTTATCATTCCTAAATAATTTAATAAAGTATTGGTTATTAGATGGCTGAATCATTAATACTTTAAAGTTTATTTACCTTGTATAGGAATATGCAATATTTTATAATTATTTTTAATTTGTAGAAATTAATGTTTTTTATTCAGCGCTAAAAACGGTTTAATATTTAAGGTATTTTTTATTAATCATAAAATTAATAATTATCTCCTTATTATATTTAATAATACTATGGCACAAGAAACTATAATAAAGCAAAATACTTTCAAAGAGATTATTAGAATACTACGTACTAATATAGATGGTACATTGCTGGTCCAACATGGGTTAGCGAGAATTAAAGGTGTTGGACAAAGACTTTCTCAAGCAATCTTAAGAATTGCAAATATTGATCCAACAATAAGAATAGGATTGATTTCTGAAAAAGATATTAAAAGAATCGAAGAAATAATTGAGGATCCCATAAAAAATGGGATTCCAAATTGGATGGTTAATAGACAGAAAGATTTAAGAACTGGTGAGTACCTACATATAACCGGTCCTCGTTTAGAATTAACTGTTAAAAGAGATATTGAAAGAATGCGAAGACTTAGATCTTGGAAAGGCTATAGGCATGGGTTCGGTCTGAAGGTTAGAGGACAAAAAACTCGCTCAACTGGTCGTAAAGGATTAGTTGTGGGTGTAATCAGGAAGAAGATTCTAAGACAAATGGAAAAGAAATAATAATACTAAAGTGAAGATGAATGGGAGATCCAAGAAGATTAAAGAAGAAATATAAAAAACCAAGTCACCCCTTCCAGAAACAGAGAATTGAAGAAGAATTAAGATATTTGGGAGAATATGGACTCCGAAATAAAAGAGAATTTTGGAAACATCGAACACAATTAGGGAATTATAGAAGAACTGCCAGAAAAATAAGAACTTTACCACCAGAAAGACAAAAAAAAGAATTAAGGGTTTTAATGGATAAACTGATTCGTTTAGGGATTATCGAGAAAAATGCTGAATTTGAAGATGTATTATTTGTAACTGTTGATGATATTTTAAACAGAAGACTTCAAACTTTAGTATTTAAAAAGGGTTTTGCTAATTCTATTTATCAAAGTAGGCAGTTTATTATACATCGGCATATTGAAGTCAATGGCAAAAGAATTGATTCACCTTCATATCTTGTTAAAAAAGATGAAGAAGATACACTCAAATTTGTAAGTTCTAGTCCATTTTATGGAAGAGAAGAACAACCTGTAAGTGATTAGTAAAAATTTTATAATACTTCTAATTTTAAACATTGTACCTATATTTAAATAAATTTAAACTACCAAAAAAAAAATAGATTGATTATTAATCTAATTAATCAAAATAACAAAAAATTTAATATTACCATGTTCTTCAAATAATTAATTGTTTTAATTTAGAACAATGTTAGTATATTTAATACTTGGTTTTAAGAATGGTAAACGGAACTGTAAAATGGTTTAATAGTCGAAAAGGCTATGGTTTTATTACTTTTGAAGATGATGGCGAGGAAAAAGATGTATTTGTACATTATTCCGCGATTTCAGCCGAAGATGATAGATTTAAAACATTAAATGAAGGAGATAAAGTAGAGTTCACTATTGAAGAGGGACAAAAGGGTCCACAAGCCAGTGATGTAGTTATAACTGAAAAAGCACCTGTGCAACATAGATCGAGAGGAGGATATTCTCGTTCTTTTTAAATAAGAAAGTAATAAAAAGAAAATTAAAAAAAAAATATTAAGTAGAAATTGGGAATTTAATTATTTCTCTAATCTTCTTCTTATTTTTTTATTTTTTCTATGTAAAAATGCAAATTATTTTAAATTAAATTAGGATATTAAAAATTATTTAATTTTCAAAAAATTTTCCCTAAATTAATGTAATAAGAAGAAAAAACGATATTTTAATTTCTATTCCTTTGTAAATAATTCTGCCAAATGAATTACGACTTCAGCAGCTTTTTGTAAAGATAAAGTCGGAATATATTCTTTTTTAGAATGAAATAATAGGCCCCCAGTAAAGATATTGGGAGTTGGAATACCCATAGCACTTAAATGAGAGCCATCAGTCCCACCTCTAATTAGATGAATATTTACTTCTATTCCTGCTAACTCTATTGCCTTCTCAGCTAAATCTATTATTTTATGTTCTTTTTTTAAATAATCATACATATTCTCGTATTGATGTTGAAAGTCTAATCCAATTTTCAAGCTTGGATAACGAATTTGATATGCATTTTTCAAACTTGTGATATAATCCATCCGCCTTTTGTTGTTCTTTAATTCAAAATCTCTTATAATCAAAGTTGCGGTTGCTTCTTCTTCTCTTCCTTGTAGATTTGATAAATGATAAAATCCTTCCCTCTCCTCAGTATGTTCGGGGGATTCTGATTCAGGTATTTCGCTTAAGAATCGGCAAGCTATATGAATTGCGTTAAACATTAAATTTTTAGCATATCCTGGATGAACACTCAATCCTTTAAATTTTATTAAAGCTTTCCATGCATCAAAGCATTCACTTTCTAATTCTCCCATCTCAGAACCATCTAATGTATAGCAGATTTTCGGTAATTTTTCAATATTTACTTTTTTTGTTCCTCTTCCAATTTCCTCATCTGGAAAAAAACAAACTACAATAGGTCCATGTTTTAATTCAGGAAATTTTTTCCAAGCAGCGCATGCTGTCATGATTTCAGCAATACCAGCTTTATCATCAGCACCTAATAATGTATCTCCTTGGGATGTAATTATATCAAGTCCAATGTATTTTTCTAATTGCAGAGAATCATTGATGTTTAATTCCAAATCATTGTCTTGAGAAAATTTTATTGCTGTTCCATTGTAATTTTTATGAATTACAGGTTTTACATCTTTACCACTTACAGCAGGAGAAGTATCTAAATGGGCAATAAAACCAACTTTTTTTACATTTTCAAATCCTTGGCTTGGAGGTAAGTTTGCATAAATATATCCAAACTCATCTTGAATAATATTTTCGTAATTAAGACTTTTCAATTCTTCTACTAATAATTTACCAAATTCTATTTGCCCTTGAGTAGATGGTATATTTTCTGTATTCTCATCTGATGTAGTCCAATTTTTTACGTATCTTAGAAATCGCTCCACCGCATTATCTAATAAAAAATTTTG
Organism: Promethearchaeia archaeon; assembly: GCA_029856045.1. Classification (GTDB taxonomy): domain Archaea; phylum Asgardarchaeota; class Lokiarchaeia; order Sigyniarchaeales; family SOKP01; genus 6H3-1. The sequence continues at coordinate 35,149 of JAHQWG010000012.1, forward strand.
GATTTCTTTAGAAAGAATCATAATAACAATAACCCACTTTAATTTTTAAATTGGTATTTAATATAATAAATTTGAAAAATATGATATTTCCTCATTTAACGAATAAAATTAGAACTTAATTTTTAATTAAAGCGTAGAGAGAATGGCTATACACGCCTACCTCTATGCCCTCCTTTTCTTCTACTTCCATCATGGGACTTTGGTGTGACTTCTTCTATTCTGCCTATTCTTAAACCAGACCGTGCCAATGCACGAATAGCAGCTTGAGCCCCGGGTCCAGGTGTTTGAGCTTTATGTCCTCCAGGACCACGAACTTTAATATGAACTCCATAAATACCTTTATCCTTTAACCCTTGGGAAACTCTAAAACCCGATTGCATAGCACTGTAAGGAGAACTCTCCTCCCTTGAAGTTCTAACTACCATCCCTCCTGAACATTTTGCAAATGTCTCAGCACCTGATAAATCGGTAACTGTAATAATAGTATTGTTATAGGAACTTAATATGTGAGCGATAGCCCATTTTTCTTCTTTCGACTTTTTACTCATTTAGAATATCCTTTTTAAATTAATAATAATAGAAATAAAAAAGCAATTTTTTTTAATTTTACGATTTTTAGGATAAAGAATGTTGCAATCTATATTTTTTCTTTTAATGCTTTTTTTTCAAACATTCTTTTTTTTAATTTAACAATACCTTTATCTTCATCATATTCTAGTAGATGAACATTTGCTAATTCATGTATAGCTCTCAAAACCATAGCTCCTGATATTCCAGTAGTTGTTTTTATTTCTTCCCTGGACATCTCTTCTTTATCACCGTGAAGTGTCAATAGAATTCGAAAATGGGGTTGACCCTGCCATATTTCTTCTAATAACACCATATAGATAGACAATAAGGCTTTAATTCTATCAAAATTAAACTCAGATTCTTCTTGTTCTTCAGCTATTTTTGCAAATTTTTTTAATTCAACTTTTAATTTTTCATATTCATCCAATAATTTCATTTGTTCTTCTGTGAGGGTACCGATTTTTTGATCTCTTTCTTGTTTTTCTTTTTCTAATTGTTTTGTCTCTTCTTCTAATTTCTTTTTATCTTGTTTTAATTGGATTTTGTCTTGCTCTAATTTTTTTTTTACATATTCTAATTTGGTTTTTTCTTCTTCTAATTGATCCTTTTCTCCTTCTAATTTTTGTTTATCATTGCTTAATAGAGATTTGTCCTTTTCAAGAGTTATTAATTCATTTTTCGCTGTTTTCAATACATCTGAAAATTGGGTAAAAATGTTTTTAACGGCTTCAAGAGTTCCATCTATAATATCTATTGTATTTTTTTCTTCTGACATTGAAATCAAATTATAATTTTCAATTAATTAATATAAAGTTATTTATGGATTTATAAACAGAAAATATTTAGAAAAAATATTAATTTAAATTAATGAGAATAAAATCAATAATATTAAAAAACTAAAGACTAATAATAAAAAAAATCCGCTCTAAAGGTAAAAAATAAATATTTATAATATAATTAGATTATTGAGAAAAAAAGTAATTTAAATTAGAAATTTTGAAGAATCTATTTATTTTAGTAAGTCCCCCAAGGTGATTCCGTGGCTCAAGAAAAATATTATGAAGCACTTAAACAAATAAAAGATACATTTATTAAATTATATGAAAAGGAACCAACTCCAGATGATGAAATTGAAGCTAAGGGAGAGCTTTTAAAACTTCTAAGGCAACTTTTAAATAATATTTCTGGTTTTGAAGATAAAGAAGTATTAATACAAGATACCTTGAAAATAATTGAAAATTGGGACACACTTGATTTGTGGTTTAAAGAAGTAAATGGACTTTCTGAAAATATTAAAAAACTCATCGAATATAGGGAAAAATCAGAGATTCAAGAGAAAATAGAAGAATTAATTCAAGAATCTGATGAAGAAACCGAACCCACACCAGAATTTGATATTAAAGAAACAATTTCTCAAGTATCTGATGATTTTAAGGGAGAAATTTCAAATTTAAAAAATTATATATCAGATTTAGAAAAAAAATTAAGAGAAAAAGATACAGCATTAAAAGGTGGTAAAATAAAACCAAGTACCACATCACAATCTGAATTTCCAGTAACCAAAAAAGGAAAACCAAGATTACAACCTCCAAAAGTTATTATCCCTAAAATTGGGGCTCCAATTATACAACGTAAAAAAGAATTAGCTCCTAAGAAGAAAGAAAAGGAAGAAATTATAGAATTACAAAAAATAAAAGCTCCAAAAATGGAAATAGCCCCGGTTCCAAATGAGAAACCGAAGATAGGAATTGTATCGCCCAAAAAATCACATTTTACTCCTCTTCCAAAAAAAGAAATTAAAATTAGTGAAGAATCAGTTATTCAACCCACTGAAAAACCAATTTCAACAAAAAAACCTAAAATTAAACATGTTTCTGCCGAGGAAATTGAAGTAGTACCGAAAGAAGAAGAGAAATTAAAAGTATTACCGTTTTCAGATACAATATCTAGAACCGAAATAGGTTCAGCTAAAAAAATGAAAGTGTCTAATGTACCAGAGGGAGAAACAACACCTATTCCAAAAAAACCAAAAATCACTCCAGTTAAATTAGAAGTGACACCTGAAGATCAAATAGAAAAACAAAAGAGAATAAGTTCTAAAAAATTATATAATGTTTTTTCAAGTGCAGGTAGTGGAGAAACGAAATCTATCCAAAAAGAACAACAGAAAGTTATAGAATCTACTCAAGAAACATTGACTTCTAGTAATATTATTGACACACAACAATTACAAGAAGGATCTTTCACGTATAATAAGGATAAATTATATCAAGATTTAATTGTTCTTGAGGGAAAGAGATTTTCAATCGAAAAAACTCAAAAAGAGTCAGAGTCAAAGTATAAAAAAGGGGAATTAGATGATCTTGCATATAAACGGGAGATGGATAAAATAAGAGCTCATATGGGGGAAATTACTTCAAAGATTAATGAGATTAGAAAAGTAATACAAGGATTATAAATTATTCTTTAATTATTAATTTTGGAATTTCTTTTATTTTATGTTCAGAAGACTTCATCATTTTTTGAACTTTTACTAATTTATCTTGGTTTATATCGGTTAAATCTTTATTGTGATCTATTCTATAGATTATTTCATCCAAATCATCATATGTAAGACCTATTTCTCCTTCATCGGTCTGTCCCTTCCATAAACCAGCTGATGGAGGTTTATTAATGATTGTTTCAGGGATTTTTAATTTTTTTGCTAATTTTCTTACTTCACATTTATATAAATCACCAATTGGAAGAAAATCAACACCTCCATCCCCATATTTTGTAAAATATCCTATAGCATCTTCAGTTCTATTCCCTGTTCCAACAACTAAATGATTTTCTAATGATTGTCCGATAAAATAGGCAGTTATCATTCTTAATCTTGGTTTGATATTGGCATTAGAAAGCATATTTCCCTTAATTTCCTTCTCTGTAACTTTAAGGAATTCTAAATAAATGGGAGTTAAATCAAAACGATAATGTTTAACTTCAAACATATCCAAAACTAGCTTTGCATCTATCTCATCTTGAGGTTGACTTTGACATGGTAAAATTAAAGCTGTTATTTTTTCTTTACCTAGAGCTTTAACACATAATGTTAAGATAACGGCACTATCAACTCCTCCACTGACACAAACAATAACACCATCAGCGTTTGCGTTTTTTACATAATCTCGTATCCAATTTTGAATTTCTTGTATCGTTTTATCGATATTTATTTTTCTCATAAACTAATCACTATTTAATTGAAATATAATTAATCCAATGAATGAATTACTATTTAATGATTTTTCTAATAAGTCATTCAATTTATTCACAGTTTTTATTCTATATCAATTAAAATTTAATTTTAATTAAAAAATATTTTTTCGATTATATCGATTTTATTTAGTTAATATTATATTAGTAATTTTTAACAAATATCATAAGAGATTATAAATCAAAACAAATTTAAAATAAAATTTAGATTAAATATTTAAATTAATAATTAAAAAATAATTTAATAGCATAAAATTATTGGTGTTAAAAATGGATAACGAGATATTGAAAATTATAGATACTGCATTTGATATCAGAACTCCCTTTATTGTTTACACAAGTGATTATATTTATGGACTCGTTCCTTTAGATACTGAGGGAAAAAGATGGAAAGAAATTTCTTATATGTTCGAGGGGGAGAAAAACAATTTGGAAACACGAGAAATGGCAGCGGAACTTTCATTTCAATTCCTCTGCGAAGAGATTGAGAAAGGATTAAGCCACTATGTTGAAGATTTGAATGTTATTAAAATAAAAGAGTATATTGAATCCATAAAGGATAAATCTGGAGAGGAAAAAATACAAATAATTATTGATGAATTAATTGCTAAATCAACAAACTATTCAGCTTCAATGCCAATAATTAAATCAAAAGAAGAACTTCAAGTTTTAAAAGATAAAATCTAAATATAAAGATTTTTTCGCTGGGGGTATCTTTTTGAAAATTCTCCATCTACTTTTCTAGCTAATGATTGGGCTAGATTCTTTTTTTTCTCAGTAATTTTATCTTTTAAAAATTTTCCTTTTTGCTGAGAGAATCTTTCTATTCCAGAAGTGATTATCGCATTATTTGAAGATACAGGTACAATAAATCCAAATAATCTCAACATTTCATCAGGTGTCAATTTTTTACCTATTTCCTTATTGATCTCATCATCAAGATGTCGGACTACAGATCCATAAGAAATTGCTGAAAAAGGATTAATTGTTTTTGATTTTAACCAAAAAGTATTTGGAGGTTGTGTTATAAAGGTTTCTTGATTTCCATATTTATCTCTACAACCAGTAACTTTCCAATCTTCAGGATCTTTATCATATTTTCTCTTAATTTTTTTGATAATCTCCTTAACTGGTTTTATTTCATCGTCATCCATTACTTATTCCCATAAAATAAAAGTAAAATAAAATATAAAAAGATATATATATTATTTGTAGAATTTGGGTTTATTCTGCATTAAACGGTTTTCCTTCCACGACTACACGGTTTCCAATTCAATTCCCTTAGTTTCTTTGATATACCGATATATTAATGGGATATTGATTAAAAGTAGAAGGCTTATAATTAAAAACGATATTCCTAAACCAAAAATCAAATTTAAGACCGAATTTAATAGCAATCCACAAGTAATGCCTATAGCTGAAATTATTGATCTCCATCCTGTTCCTGTTCCTCTGATGTCGGTTGGAAGTATTTCAATTGAAACCAAACGATTTACGATTCCTAATCCATAAAATGTTATTGTTGCTAATCCTGCACCTATACACGCTGCAATTAATGCTAAATCTGATGATTGAACTCCAATAATGACAATAAAAATTGCTATTGGCGTTAATATAGTATAGATATAAAATAATGGCTTTCTTCCTACTTTATCCGCAAAAACACCTGTTATTAAATAACCGCATATCGCAGATACACTCATTATGGTTACAACTATATTTACATCACTTTCGTCCAAATTTACATTATTGGCTAAAAAACTCTCTCCCATTTGAATAAAGATATAATTTAATCCAGAAATAAATGCCATTATTAAAATTGGAATATATTGCCTTCTATATTGTTTATCAAATGGTTTCTTTAAGTTAATAAATGGAGATTGCTTTACAAAATCATCTGATTTTCTCATCTCTTTTAATTCTTTGAACTTTGATGTTTCTTTAATTCCGATCATTAAAAAGGAAATTGGTATGGCTAGAAATGCAAAAATTGTCATATTTCTCCAAGCAGATACGGGTGATGTTTCAGTTATGAAAATGGAACGGAATGTAGGAACTAAGATTGCACCTATGCAGCCAACAACGAGGATTAAATTTAAGTATAATCCACGGTGTTCTTTTGGACTTTCTTCTGAAATGTATATGGTCCATATATCACTTGAAAAAAATACATATAGAAAGAATAAAGAAGATGTATATTGGATTAAATCTGCTGTAAAAAAAATGAATAAGGACGCAAGTCCCATACCAAGCACCGTAATAAAAAGCATTATTCTCCGTCCTATAAGATCCGCAAGAAATTGATTAATTACAACAAAATACATACCAATACTTGCTACAGCAATAGCTAATGACATAATAGAATCAGCGATTACTTGAGTCTCATGAGCCAAAAATTCATCTTGTACTTTAGAAACAATCACATTTGGGAAAAGTGTGGTGTATGTATCAAATATCTCAACGAAACTTAAAAAAATAACAAGAAAAATAAGATATCCAAATAATTTTCTTCCAGATTTTTCTTCACTCATAATATTAAACCTATAAATTATATATTGTATTAAATCAAAAGATATAAATAATTTTCTTATGAAAAAAATTAATTATTCTAATCCTTGACAAAAAGATACTACATTTATACCTAAATGTTCATAATAATAACCGCCTTCAAGTATAGCAAATCGCCTTCCCTCACATAATTTCAAAGCATATTCCTTCATCAATTGTCCAAGTGTATTATAATCGTCTGTGGTTAATTTCCCACCCCAATCTAACTCATACTCATCAAAACCGGCACTGGCGGCAATGATATCAATATTACTTAATGATTCAAAAGTTTCTTCTACTTCCTTAATATAATTTGCTCGTCCGCTAGATCTTGGATTTAAGATTTGAACCTTTGAATTTTGCCCAATAATGTTAATATTTCCATCTCCTGTGTGTAAATCAAAATCCAAGATGAAAGCACTTTCTATTTTTTTCTCTGCAATCAATTTTAATAATGCGATACTCATATTATTAAAAAAACAGAAACCCCAACATGAATCTGCAGATGCATGATGACCCGGGGGTCTAATCACACCAAATGCAGCTTCTTTATTATTATAAGCAATTTCTGCGGTTTTAATCGCACCACCAGCTGCAAGACTGGCGATATAATGTAAGTTTTTGTCGCTCTTGATATGTTTTACATGTCTTTCAGTGTGAGCTCTTAGAATATCTTCTTCACTTGCTGGTTCAGGCTTTATTATCTCATAGTCTGTTTTTTCTTTTATTTCTTTAATAATTGGTATAAACCTGCCCGAAGATGCAGCTGGATCAGATGAGTATCCCGCATAATTTACATAATCTTCATGATAAATTATTTTCATTTTTTTTTTCAACGATTTGATTTTTTTTTTTATCTTTTAAATTTTTTAAGAATTTTAAATAATTACTTATTCGAATATAGGTTATCAATTTTATTAAAATCTATTAATATTATTTAATATTTTTAATAAAATAGAGTATTATATTGGTTCTAAGGTTTTAAAAAATATTTTTAACTATGATAAATTCTCTAAAAAATGTAAGGCAACTTATTTCCAATATAAAAATTAGCTAAAGTATGATAATTTAAAAAAAATATATTAAATCTTAACTTGATAAATTTCTTTAAAAAATTCAATTTGAGAAACTACTTCTGATATTATTAAATCTCTTTCTTCGTCTGTTATATTAAACAAATCAAATATTTGGGTATCAATCTCCTTAAATAATGGATAAATTTCATTATTTATTTTATTATCATTATTTTTTAAATATTGATTAATTTCATCCACATTTAAGATAATTTTATTTAAAACGTCCTCATTTGGTTTAAGAATAGGAAGATGTCTAATCATATATTGATTTAAATTGATTGTTGTATCGCTCTGATTATTAATCGCTTTGATACAATAAAATTGAATCAATGCTGAATTAATAATTGCAGATAAGTATTTTAATTCATTCTCGTCCTCATGAAGTAAAGAATAAATCGAAGATGTAAAACATACATTATCTTCTGTATATAAAGATTCAGGAATTATACTATTATGTTTAATTAATAGTTTTGGATTTTTATAGTATTCATAATTATCTCCTTTTAAAATGCTTGATGATATTTCTTCAATGTTAAAAGATTTATTTTTTTTAAAATAATAATATCTCATATCTTCTTTAGCATTGATAAAAATACAGTTACCATCTGAATTATCACCAAGTTTCTTTTTTACTTCAATTAACCCTATTTCTTCTTCACCTCGAACCATTTTTGGAAAATCTTTAGTGTTTAGATAATTCAGATTTCCTGTTTTTTCAATTTTATTTATTAAACTGAATATTTCAATTGATGGTTTTATTCTAATTCTATTTAAGGGTGATGTATCTCCAGTACATATTGGACATTTTTCATTAAATGTATAATAATAAAAACTAGCATTTCCATCATAATAACTACAATTTTGATTATTACATATTTTTATTCGATCTATTTTATTAGATGCATCTATATCTTCCTTCAAACCATATTCAATTCTTAATTTGTTTTCAAACAAATCCTTTACCTTTAATATTTCAGAATATTTTGGATCTGTATGAAAAAAAGTAATTTGTACTTCATTTGTAGCCCCCTGAAATTGTCCAGAGCCTATATCAGTTATTTCATAGATTCCTACGTTTTTTAATAGAGTATTTCGAATATCTAAATATTTTTGCCTTAATAAATAAGATTTTGGTGTAAGAATTCCAGCATATTGAAAAGAAATTTCCTTTCGTGCAAGTTTATATAAAAAATTTATATATATATCTTCAGTTATTTTATCTTTTGTTTTTAAAATTTTTTTAGCTAATGGGTTTAAAATATTTCCATAAGGAGGATTTGCTATAATAATATTAAATCCTTTTGTATTAATAAAATCCGAGAATTCCATTGACCAATGAAAACATTTCAGATTTTTTAATTCTGATTCATTTATAAAAAATTTTATGCGAATTTCCTTAATTAAATTTTCATTAATACAACTTATAATTTTTTTATAAATGTTTAGTGGATCTTGAGGTTTAAATTTATGATTATGTTCGGGTTGAAATACAATATTAGAGAGAGAAATGGAATTTTTTCTAAATGTAATTCCTTTAATTTCTTTCCCAAAATCATCAAATTTAATCTGATTTTTAAGTTCATCGGTAAAAACCAAATTATCATTTAATTTTATTAGAATTGATTCCACATAATTTAAATTTAAATCATAAAATTCTTTAGGTTTTACAATAAGTTCCTTACAAATTATTTTTTGCCTTTGATATTCTTTAAGTAATAATTTATCAAAATTTTTATTATAATTATTAGTTAATTCTATTATTTCAGATCGTAATTGATTTCTTTTTATTGTATCTCTTTCTTTATAATATTCTTTTATTTTTTTATTTCTTTCTAATAACATTTGGGATAATGACTCTTTCTTCTTTCCAGCCCATTCACTAATTGGGGTAAACTCAATTTTATACCCCGTTTTTTTATCTACAGTATCAATTTTTGTAACACCTTTTGTATAGCCAAATAGACTATTACCCGCTCTTATATTATAATCAATATTGGGTAATGGCTCTATTTCAATATTCAATGTATCTAAATTTGAGGGGGGTTGAACGATCCATAACCATAATCTTAATTCACATATTTCAACTGCGGATGAATTAATATCAACTCCATATAAATTATTTTGAACGACATAACTCTTTAAATCATATAAGTCTTTAAATGGTCGTTTATCTTTATCAATTGATTCTGTGGATTTATAGGGTAATTCATTCAATCCAATATTTTTAATAAAAAAGTTATAAATTTTTACAATTAATTCCGCCATACTAACTAAAAACGCTCCTGAACCTACTGCTGGGTCACATACTTTAAGATCTTTGAGAATTTTAATTGCATATTCAAAAATTTTGGTTTTTGTTTCAAGCGGATACATTTTTATTTGTTGAATCGTTTCTAGTTGCCATGGTAAAAGCTCTTTTAATCCCTGATTAATATTATCGAGAAGATATCTTTCCAGAGTATTTTTTGAGATATAATTAGTAATTATTGATCGAGTGTAATAAGTTCCAGTTTTTTTTCGATAATCTCCTATAGATTTTTCAAATATGTATCCTAGAATATTCGGGTTAATTGAATTATTATTTTCAGTGTCCTCATCATTCAGGTTTAAAGTAAAATTATATTTTTTTAAAAATTTCCAAATGTCAATAATTGCTTCAGAATTTAATGAGATATTGGGATTATTTTCTTCAATTTCAGAAATTCTAAATAGACCACCATTTAAATATGGTAAATCTTTAAATCTTTCCAATATGTCTATTCTCTTGCCATCATTATTAAAAACATTAAAAAATAAACTTCTTAAGCTATTAAAATAATTTCTTTTATGCTCTAAATTAAAAATTTCTTGTATAGGATCAAATTTTAATAATTTCCAATCTAACAAAATTTTTATAAACATTATTCTAAAGAATATAGTTCTAAAAAATGTGATTTTCATCTGATTGAACTCTTGATCAGATGTATTAGTAGGTCTATTTAACCCTTGAATTAAAATTGTCTTATTTTTTAAATCTAATAATTTTCTTAATTTATTACTAAATTCAGCATAGAAAGCTCTTGTTATTTTTTCTCCTTTTTCATCTTCTAAATAGATCCTTTCTTGCCTAATTGCTACATCGCGAATAATTTCCAATATTTCAGCAGGAGTTTTTTTGACTGGTATCATATTATTTGATTTTTTATCATAGATTAATAGATACCATTCATTAAAATTTGTAACAACTGCATTATAGTCTTGTTCCAGTCCAACACAAAAATGAAACCACTCTATCGCTTGTTCAATGCCTTCTTTATTCCCTAATTTAGTTAGATCTTTATTTAAACTTTCAATTTCAAAAAGTAATGATTTTCCTTCTCCTTTATTAATGATTCCAAAATCAGGGTAACGATTAAATGAACGACCTCCAAATGAAGTTGCCATTATTCTAATCTGGGGTACGATTAAATCATCCATTACTCCCATTTTATAAAATAATTTTTTAATATAACTTTCAGTTATAGCTTCAGGTTTAGCACCTTGAGTTGAAGGTAGCGGTTTTATATGATAAGAACTAAGAACCAATCGAGTTTCTGTTTTATAATGTGAAAAAAATAATTTTTCCTTTAATTGTTCATCGTCAACAATGATATTTATAAAATCATTCTTTATTTGCTCATATATATCTTGAAAATTCATCTTCACTATTTGTAATTAAATATTATTCATCTATAGAGAGGATTTTTAAATTTATAACATTAACTGAAAACTATGACATTTAAATTATTTGCCGACTTGAATAGTGATTATCCCTTATAGAATAATGTCGGTATAAATGATTACTCTAGTAATAGCAATTGATAATATGCTTGTTGTGCGAGTTGAGGAAAAATGGAACAAAAATTAATGTGATTTGTTATAGTAAAAATACGGGATTTTCCAATCTCATCGGGGCGAGCGATTCTATAAGATATATTTATTTTTAGAAGAATAAATATTAAGATCATGAATCTACGTTTTGAGACAATCTCAATACCTCGTACATTTGCACGCCTTGCATAATAGACAACTATATTATGAGAAAATTATCATTCAATTTCGGTTCTAATTTTCATGAACATAAGTATTTACTCGTCTGTCCAATTTTTCGGAATATAATCTATCTTAAAATTTAATCTATCAAAAAACTTAATAGCAAAAATTTATAAATTTAAGGGAAATTATATAATAACCCTGACAATATCCAAAATGAGATAATTAAAGTTTATATCAGAATAAGATTATAAAATTTCAAAAATGAATTTAATTTCTTGTTTTAAAAAGATCCTCTATAAAAACTTTAAATAAAAATTTAAAATATTTTATTAAAGTTAAAAATTTGAATTTTCAAATTATATTAAAAATAGGAGAGAAATTTACCCCAAAAAAATAGTAAATTAACAATAAAAAATCTTACTTTTATCTAATTCTACTTAATAATTTAACTTAAAATTCTTATTCAATGGGACATTAAATCTTTTTGCATTCATTAATGTTTTTCTAATTTCTTTACCACCGCATTCTGAAGAATCTTTAAATTTACAAGTTTCGCAATATTTTAATCCTTTCACTTGGATCCAAAAACATTCTTTATTACTTAGATTTATTTTTTTGATTATTATTTCTTTCATTTTTTTATTGTGTTTTTTAATAAAAAATTCTAGGAGTTCTCTAATAAAAAAATAAAATCTCATTTAATTTAGTAAATTTTTCAGAAGTAGTATGTAAATTTGATAATTTCCACGCTAAATTCTTTATTGAGTTAACTGATCTGATTACTTATCAAACTTATTTTAAGAACTTAAAAGAGTTACCTAGTTTATTAGATATTTTTAATGAGTATATAAAAAATTACACATTAAAGATAGAAAATTTAAAGAATCTCTCAAGGCTTAAAGAATTCATTGAGAATAGTAATATTTTCAAGTCTGTAAAAACCAAAATATATTTAAATCCTTGGATTCAAGAGATAAATAAGGTTTAAAGAAAAAAAGTAATTTGAATTTATAATTTAAAAAAGGTGATAATAATAAATATCTCAAAATTTATTTCCGAGCATTTAATCAATAAAGAAGTCGATGTATATTGCACACATGACAGTTCATTTCAGGGAAAAGCTATAGGTTGTGCCGATAATGTATTAACTTTATTGGATAAAACTGCAACTATGACTTTTATAAACATTCCACACATTATTGCGATCTGGGAAAAAAAAAGAGAGAAAAGCGATAAATCTTAAATAGAAAGTACAAATATTCTAATCTATTTTAAGATTAAACAGTTTTTTAGCATTTTTATAAAAGATATCTCTATAAAAGTTTCTTGATAAATCGAGATCTAGCAATCCTAACATTGAGTTTTCATAGGAGTATGGAATATTTGGGAAATCAGAACCAAAAAGAATACGATCTTGATATGATAAGAGTACATCTGGTTTTGGGCGTTTAATCTTTCTTTCAGGAAAAATATTATTACGGATATAAATCATTGTGGTGTCCAAGTACAAATTTTCATGTTTATCAAGTAATTTAATGAATTTATCATATTCGAATGCACCCATATGTGCAATAATGAGCTTCATATCTGGGAAATTATCCAGAAATTTTTGAAAATTTTTTATTCCTACATATTCATTTCTATATGGTGCTGTTCCTGCATGCCATGTGATAATTTTGTTATATTTTTCAACAATTTTGTAGATTTTCTTCATTCTCGGGTCGTTTGGATAAAATTCTTGAACTAAAGGTTGGATTTTTAACCCTTGAAAATTGTAAAGACTAAATAATTTTTCCGTATATTCTTCACGATTTTCATCTTCAGGCCAAACAGTTCCAAAGGGTATTGCATTAGGATTTTCTTTTACAAATTCATTTGTCCATTCATTCATTTCTTCTGCGATGTTTTTTTTATGGGCGTAATTATATGTTGTAAATGCCTTCACATGGTTTTTTTCTAAAGTTTGAATTAATTCATTATTTGGTAATTTATAAAATATCGGCCACTTGTGCTTTTCAAAAAAATTCCAAATAGATTTAAACATTTTTGGTGAAAAGAAATGAGTGTGTGAATCGATATATTTAAAATCTGTTGAAGTGTATACCATTATTCAATTTAATAAAGAGTTAATATTATTAAAATATTTAGTAATATTTAGTTATATATTACTAGAGATGAGTGATTTAAACCAAAAAAAAGAATTTTATGATTATATTGGCAATAGTATAAAGTTTTTTAACGAGAAAATTGATGAGTTTAATTTTCCAATTAGAATTTTTACTCATTATGACGCCGACGGATTATGTTCTGGTGCGATCCTTTCCGTTATGTTATTTCGAGAAAAAATTCCATATCACCTTACAATAAAAAAGCAATTAGATAGACAAAATATCCAAGAAATAGCAAAATTTACTGAGAAATCTAATAATTTTGTGATTTTTTCTGATTTTGGAAGCGGACAATGTCAAGAAATCGAAAATAACATTAAAAAAGGTCAATATATAATTTTAGATCATCATTTACCCCAAAAAATTGCCAATAAAGAAATGAAAAAAGAATTGAAAATTTTAAGAGAGAAACACTTTCCATATCATGTTAATCCATATTTTTTTGAAATAGATGGAAGTATAGATGTTTCAGCGGCAGGTATATGTTTTCTTTTCTCTAGAACTATGAATCCTGCTAACATTGATTTATCTCCCTTGGCAATAGTCGCAGCAACAGGTGATATACAAAATCAAGGGCCAAGTAGGACTTTTATAGGTTTAAATTCTGATATTTTAAACGATGCATTAAAAGAAAATAAAATTGAAGTAAAAACAGATTTAAATTTCTCAAGTTTCAAGCCATTAAATCAAGCCATTGCATATTCTAATGAGATTCAACTTCCTGGATTATCTCAACGCGAAGATGTCTCTTTAAAATTTCTCCAAAAAACAGGAGTTTTTGTTGAAAATGTTGATGGAGAGATAAAAACTCTGAATGAGTTTAGTTGGGACGAGAAAAGAATTATTTCTTCAGCAATAGTCAAATATGCTGTGGATTCCTGTGGATTGGATCCAGCAGAAATAACTGAAAAATTAATTATCAATAAATATCTTCTTTTAGATGAAATTAACTATCCAGAACTTTCAGAAACAAGTGAATTCTCCCGTCTTCTCAACTCTTGTGGAAGGACAGGGAATTCTTCCTTGGGTATTGCCATCGCTATGGGAGATAGAATTAAGAGTATAGAAGAAGTTAGAAAGATTTTAAAAAATTACAAAACCAGCTTATCTAAAAGTGTAGAGTGGATACTATCAAAAAAAAAGTTAAAGAGTATGGAGCATATTCATTATTTTTATGGAGAAGATGTGATACCAGAAGAAATTATTGGAACTATTTGTTCCATGTTAATAAATTCTCAATTAATAGATAGAACCAAGCCGATTTTTGGTTATGCAGACAAGATTGGTGAGGATTTCTATAAAATTTCAGCTAGAACAACAATAGATTTAGTAAATGATGGTGTAAATCTTTCACAAGTAATAAAGGAAGCAATAAGATTAATGAAAGTTGATACTTTGGGTGGCGGTCATCCACCAGCTGCGGGCACTAAAATTAAAAGGGAAAAAATTGATGAATTTTTATTAATATGTGATAAAATCATAAAGAAACAATTAAAACAAAAAATTTCTTTTTAATCTTTTTTAGAATATTTTTTTTCTTTCAAATTAAAAAAAATTACTGAATTTTCGATTTTAATTATTAAGATATATATTTAGAAAAATAAGAAATATCGTGGCACTTTATTCTTATATTCTTTATATGATTCACCATATTGTTCTAATAACCTTCTTTCCTCACCCAAAATTCTAAAATGTGAAAATATTGCGTAAAAAACAAACGATATTATCGCAATTCCTGAACCTATAAGTATAGAGCTTCCAAGAGTAGAAAGATATAACATAAGTTGCTGAGGATTTCGTGAAATCTTATATATTCCCAAGGTAATTGGTTTGTCAAGTGGAGTATTTTTAAAATTAAAAATTGCTACAATAAATCCAACAGTTCCCAGTAATAATATTACTAAACCAATTATGAAATCAATTGATAAAAAATTTATTGGGGTAAAGATCATTAAAAATAAATTCAAAAGGGCAAAAATTTTCGAAATCTTAGCTAAGATTTTTTGTGACTTTGTCCAACCTTTCTCATCATAAAGCCTTTCTCTTACTTCTTTAGAGCAAGTTAAAATTAACAAAAAAAAAATTGAGTAGGATATTACTATAAATATCCATCCGTTAAACCAGTCTAATCTAAGTTCTGGAAATAGTTCCATTTTATTCACTAATAAAGATATTTTATATTTTTTAGAAAGCTTTTAGCTGTATCTAATAAAATAAAAAGATTATATGATATTTAAATTTTTATTTATCAAATTTACCTTATTACTTAAATCTATAATGAAATACTAATAAAATAAAATAGAATATAATAAAACAAGAAGAATTTATCCTCATATAAAATTAAATAAAGCTAAAAAAAACATATTAAAAATAATTAATAGATTTTCTTCTAACTATTTTGGGTTGTTATATCTCTTAAATCTTAATTTGACTTTTTCATCCTTTTTGCTAATAATATTGTAGGCATTGAGATTAGTAAGAAACAACTAAGATATAATATAGAAAGAAATGAAATTTTACCCGTGTATCTATTAACATTTATATCAACGACTATAAGGGAAGTTATAGCTATTAACATTGCGCAAATAAAAATTATTAAAGAATCTAATTTTAGAGGGAACCCCTTTTTTAATTTCAATACACGGTATTCATCTTTAGTTATAATTAGAATTGTTAATGCGATACAAAAAAGTATCCAACCTATAATTTGGATAATAAATATAAGAATAGAAAACGGAGTAAGTAAAGTAAAAATTAACGAAAGGATAATCATAATTGTTCCAATTATAAGGTTTAATAATCCCATGTCTGAGAATTTTGACATACCAAAGAAAGAATATTTCATTTAATATTTAAACCTTTTGAAGTTTATTTAAAGATTAATTTAATATTTTTATCACTGAATTTTGTACCAAACCACTATTTTACCTTTATTTATTCCTAAAAAAAATTAAATGCTCAGAAAATTTCTCTTATTAAAAGAAATTATTCTCTTTATATATCTTTTAGATATGGAGGAATGAACGGAATATGAAAGTCTTGGCAATAAATAGTAGCCCAAATATGGGTAAGGGTAGTACTGCTATGATTCTTACTCCCTTTCTTGAGGGAATGAAAGAAGCGGGAGCACAGATTGAATTATTTTACACAAAGAAGTTAGATATTAAACCGTGTCAGGGGGAATTTAACTGTTGGCTCAAAACACCAGGTAAATGTTTCCAACGGGATGATATGCAAATGCTTCTACCCAAGCTAGGTAATTCAGATATCTGGGTATTTGCAACTCCTGTCCATTGTGATGGAATCTCTGGATCGCTACTGAGTTTGTGGGAAAGAATGATATCAGTAGCGAAGCCATTCGTAGAGCTACGGAATGGACACTGTCGCCATCCTCTGCATGAGGGATTCAAACAAGGTAAGGTTGTGCTGGTTTCAACCTGTGGACATTTCGAATTAGATAATTTCGACCCAATGCTTTTACATATTAAAGCATTTACTGCGAATTCCAATAGAGAATTTGCTGGGGCATTATTACGTCCCCATGGAGCTGGATTGAGGATTATGAGGAAGATGGGCGTGCAGATGGATGATATCTTTAAAGCGGCAAAAGAAGCAGGTCATCAACTCATTGTTGATGGTAAGATGTCTCCTAAAACCCTAAATACTATCAGTCGCGAACTTATATCACTAGATATGTATTTAAAAGGAGTCAATAAGGCATATCAGCGTATTTTTGACAGTTTGAGAGAAAAATAAAATAATAGATTTTGAAAACTATTATGTTAAGTTAAAATTTTTGAATATAAAGAAAAATATTTAAATTGTAAAAACATCACCGATTTCCGGAGAAACGGCTGAATAACCTTTTTTATTAAGATCTTTTGCAAAATTAGTGCAAGATTCAGCACTTCCATGCATGCAAAATATATTTTTTTCTGAATCCTCATTAAATTTTAAATCATCAACGAATTTACGTAAATCTGAGGCTCCTGTGTGACTTGAAAAGTCAAAATTCTTTACATCACAAACTGCATTAATTCCGTTTGAGTCATTTTTAGACTTAAAAAATAAATTTTCATCAAGTAAAATTCTTCCTGGAGTATTTTCGACTTGATAACCAACTGAATAAATAGCGGAATTAGGCTCGTTGACAATTGATCTTGCATAATTTCTAGCTGGACCACCCTGTAACATTCCTGAAGGACTAATTATTATACCAGGTGTAGTTTTAGCGATCTTTCTGTCTCGTTTTAATCGGGAATTTAAAATAAAAGTGGCATTACTTACAGCTCTTCGAAATTCTCTTGGATCTCTTAAAAATTCAGCGTAATCAAAATAGATCTCAGAGATTTTTCTTGCCATTCCATCTAAAAAAAGATTGCCACGATATCCATAATGATAAAGAACACTTAGAATCTCTTGAGATCTAGCTACACCAAAAGCGGGAACTAGCACACGTCCCTTATCCTCTACAATTATATTTACATTTTCAATAAATTCCTTTTCGATTTCATCTCTTGGTCGATGATCTCTTAAAGCATATGTTGATTCTATGATTAGTGTATCTAATTCTGGAAAATCATGAACATCGATACTATTTACAAGTCTAGTTTTTTGCGTGTTAATATCCCCCGTGTATAAGATCTTTTTTCCATCAACTTCCACTAAAATAGAACATGAACCAGGTACATGACCTGCATCTTTTAAAGTTATATAAAAATTGTTTGCAATCCTCTGCCTTGTTCCATATTCAAGAAAATAACTCGAAATTCCCATTTTATTAAGTTCTTGATTTGAGTATTTTATTTTAAATTTAGAAATTTTAAGTGCATCGCGAATTAATATCTCAATTATCCTATAAGTTAATTCATTTGTAAATAATGGAATCTGACGATTTTTATATAAGCTTGGAAGGCTTCCTGAGTGGTCAATATGACAATGTGTTAATGCAACTGCTGATATTTTATTCCCATCAATACTTAAAGGTAAAATGTTGTTATTTCCTTGTAATCTTATTCCATAATCAAGGAGTAAGGAGACTCCTGTTTTCTCAGATTGAATTAGTACGCCAGATGCTCCAATTTCTCTACATCCGCCAAGAAATTTAATTTTAACCATTATAGTAATATTCTCTTCTTATCCCATAATAATGTAATATAAATGAAAAAAATTTTTAGTGTGTAGTTATTAATCAAATAACAAAAATCAAAAAGTTTTATCTTTATAAAATAAACAATAAAATAAGAATTTAAATTAAAATAAAAAAAAGCGTTAAATTGATTTTAAAATGAAATATTCGGAAGAAAATGTAGAGATAGGAATAATTGGGGGGACTGGTTCCGATTTAATACTAGAAGACGCTGAAGAAGTAAAAGTTTATACTCCATATGGAATGTCATCTGATCTTATTTCAGTTGGCTTTTATAAAGGTAGAAAATTAGCATTTATACCAAGACATGGTCGTGGTCATGTAATAACTCCACATAATCTTAACGCTAGAGCAAATATATGGGCATTAGCTAAAGAATTAGGTGTAAAGCGAATTATATCTCCAAGCGCAGTAGGTTCTTTAGTGAAGGAATATGACAAAGGAGATTTTGTAATAGTTGATCAGTACATAGACCGAACAAAAAAGAGATTAGATACTTTTTATGAAGGCGGTCAGATCTGCCATATGAGCCAAGCTGAACCATTCTGTCCCGAAATGAATGAAATTTTTTATAATGCGGGCAAAGAAATTCCGGGTTTAAATATCACATTGGGGGGTACTTATGTTTGTATCGAAGGGCCGAGATTTTCCACTATTGCAGAATCACGTATGTTTCGAATTTGGGGTGGTGACGTGATTGGAATGACATGCTACCCAGAAGTGGTTTTGGCCGCAGAAGTCGAAGTCTGCTACAGTACAATTGCAATGGTTACTGATTTAGATGTATGGGCAGCTGAATGTGATCGGTGTGGAGTTGTTGAAATCGGTCCAAAATGTCCAAGTTGTGGTGGTCCAATCAAAAAATATTCAGTTAGCATCGAGGAAATCTTAGCAACAATGGAAAAAAATGCAATTAATTTAACTAAAATTCTCGATATAGCAATTCCTAAAATATCTAAAGATAGAGCTTGTAGATGTAAAGATTCTATGAAAGGTGCAATTATCTAAAATGTAAAAAATAAAGAAATTTATATTACTTTTTTTTTATTCTTCCACTGGGATTTTTACTAAAGCAAAAACATCGTAGCCAGCTAATTTATCTCTACCATGAAGGCTCCCAGTTAATTCAATAACAAATCCAACACCAGTCACTTCACCACCTGCTTTTTCTACTAAATTGCATGCAGCTTTTGCGGTCCCCCCAGTTGCCAGTAAGTCATCAAATATTAAAACTTTATCTCCCTTTTCAATTCCATCAACATGCATCTCTATAGAGTCAGTTCCATATTCCAGTTTATAAGTTTCAGATATCGTTTTAGAAGGCAATTTTCCCGGCTTTCTCATCATTACAAATCCAGCGCTTAATTTTATAGCAAGAGCACCACCAAAAATATAACCTCTTGCTTCTATTGCAGCAACTTTTGTAATTCCTTTATTTTTATATTTTTCATATAAAAAATTAACTGAGTCTTTTAGACCATCTACATCCTTTACTAAGGTTGAAATATCTTTAAATTGAATTCCTTCTTTAGGAAAATTCGGAACATTACGAATCTTTTTTAGTATTTTATCTTCTAACTCTTTTTCTGAAAAACTCATTAAATTACCTTTAATTGATTTAAATTATTTTAATTTATATTCAAGCTAATAAAAAACTTAAATTTATAGAATTACAAAAATATTATATAATCAATATTTTAATCAAATTATCATTATTATATAAAATTATTACAAAAAAATTACAAATCCTAAAAATCATCGAATGAATAGAAAAACTGAGTGAGGAAATTAATGAAAACAATTATATTCGGTCCTGCAAACGCAGGAAAGACAAGTTTGATGAGAACGACGTGCTTGGGTTATAATTTCATGAAAGTTATAAATCTCAAACCAACACGTGGTATAAGTCGCGAAAATTTTATATTTCGAGGGTTATTGGAAATTTCCGTATGGGATTTTGGAGGACAAAAAAAATATCTAGAGCGTTATTTTTCAGAAAAACAGAGACCTGTTATTTTTGGTGATGTGGACGTTGCGATTTTTATGGTAGACGCAACCCGAAATGAACAGTTTGTAAGAGATACATTTGATAAATTTCTTGAAGCATTAATACAAAATACACCAAAAATAGATAAGATTTATGTTCTTCTAAACAAAATTGATTTAGAGGAATCTATGGAGGATGCTGTTTTTGAACTATTGACTAAAAATCTCGACTCAGATTATAGACAAAGATGCGCTTTCACACCAGTTTCTGTAAAAGAGGGGAGTGCACAGCACAGATTGATCGAGATATTAGATTTCGAAATTCAAATATCTACTTTATCAATTCAAAGATTAACAGGTATAAGAGCAATTTTAGATAATTTAAAATCAAATACGAAGGCAAATTATTTAGTTTTTAATAGACCAGATGGATTATTAATATCATCTACATTTGGAAAATTTAGTTTAGAACCATTAGAATATATTAAATTTGAGATAGGAACATTAGATTCTAATTTATACCAGATATACCAAAAAGTTTACCGGATTGAGAATAGAATGTCCATATCTCCATTAGAATTATCATTAATTATCTATGAATCTGAAGAAAATTATGTTTTAATAAAAGAGATCTCTGATAAAGCAGTTTTGATGATAATAACAAATAATAAGGAGAATAATGAATTGAATTCGATTTTTGATTTATTTAAAAGTTCCAAGTTTAAAGAATTGGAAAATGCCTTAAGCATTTCCTCTATTTAAACATCAATATATCATCAATTAATTCATTATTTTTTTATTTTTAAATTAACTCTTCGATTTTTCAACCGAAAAAATGGATGATGCCATATAAAGGGCTCCATTTAATTCATTCTTTGGTGCTATTCTAGATGTGTCAATTAAAATATATTTTATATCTAAATAAACAGCTCCATATGATTTTCCATTACCCAAATGGATTAATGTTCTATAAATTAAGTTTCCACTAATTCCATTTGGTGCCAAAATTAAATTTGCTCCATTTTTGATACTATTTTCAATTAAAATCTGGTCGTGAAAAATTTCAATGTTTGGTTTCTGATTACGGAAATATTTAACTAAATTTTCAGCATCATCTATTGTTTCATCAACACTCTTATCGCGACCAACATCAGTAAGCCTTCCACCGCTCAAGATTGAAATCTTTGGTTTAATCTTTAATTTTTCAAATAATTCTAAGGATTTCTCGATGAATTTCTTTTTTTCGTTGAAATTTTTACACTCATCAATACCAACAGGTCCAAAAAAAAACTGCACTCCCTTTACGGTTTCGAGAAGTGCAAGCCTATAAATGTTTTTAATTTTTAATGAATCTTTGAGTAATTTCAAGAACTCAGAAGATTTAAAACTCCCTCTTACTATTGCATTTATCTTATTGTTAATTAAATATGTTATCATTTCTTTTTCTGGTTCAATACTACTAATTAATTTAATTTTTGATTGACGTGGGCTATTATTTAGCTGATATGATTTAATTTCATGTATGGCTTTTTTTTCTCCAAATAAATAAATCCAAACTTGATTTTTAATAGAAAAATCTAATGCAGTTGTAAAAATCTTAATGTTTTGATTTTTCTTTTCTCCCACACCTATTCCTATTATCAAGTCGTCAAATGAAATTTTTTGTTTTAAAATTTCAATTATTCTCATTCTTCAATAATGGTTTGTGATATGATGTTATATATTAATATTTAAAAAAATAAAAAAGCAATTGATATAGTTACAGCGTTATAGACGCCATGCCCAACAATACATGCTGTTAAATTTTCCTTTCTCCAGATATATAATGCACCTAACATTAGGGAAATAATAAAATAAGGTGGGAAAAGCAAAAGAAACAATTCAGTTGGCATAAGTATTGGAATTACATGGAAAAAAGTAAATAAAATAGCTGTAAAAATTAAAGCCCATTTTTGTCCAATATGTCTATCCCATCCTTTTTGAGTAAACCCTCGGAAAATTATTTCCTCCGATGGACCTACAATTAAAATCATCATTACTATCATTAAAATCAATTCTAATATGTTTGATGCTAGCATATCTGTAGTAAAACCAGTTTCTTCTGCACTACCATATGCTCTTTCAAGAAATTCTGGACCAAATATTGACCCAAAAGTTAAGTCTGTTAAAAATGATACGAGATTAACTATGAAATATGCACTAACGGCAAATAATAGACCAATTAAAACTTCTTTTAAAATATAATTATCCTTATTTTCATTATTAAAAATACCTAGGAGTTTAATTCGATTATTAAATGTAGGATGTTGAATATATCTACCAACATACCATATTGGAATAAAGAAAAAAATCAGTTCTGCAATTGTTGTTAGAGAAATAAATAAAGGACTAGTTAAAAATTCAAGAACCTCATAAGGATTTTCCATTGTAAAAATCAATGGAATAATAATAATTAACGATATAACTAGAATTAACACTTCAATTAGAATAAAAGAGAGAATAGGCAAGCCTAATGAACTAAAAATTCCCCATAATTTTTTCTTCTTGGTCTTGATTAACTCATCATCATTTAATTTTATTCTTTCATCGATACGGGTTAATGGGATTGTAGATGGTAATGATTTATAATGCTTGAAGTACTGAATATCAAAACCACATTGCATACAGAACCTAATATTTTCAACTGAAGGCAACCTGTTACCACAACGGGGACAAAATTCCCATAAAGTATCTGTTGGTTTTTTGGGTAATTCCAATTCGATTTCGTCCTCTTTAAAATTCTTTTCATTCATATTCTTCAAATCCAAACTATTATTAATATATCAATTTTTTTATTTTTAGTTTTGTAAAATATCAATATTATTCAAAAACAATTTTTATTGAGTAAAATAACAAAACAATTCATTTTCTTTCAGTTTTATGGGGTTCACAAAACCATATCTTTCGAATTGAATGGTTTTATTCATGGGAATATCTAATAAATTCAATTCTCCATAACCTACTTCCATTAAACCATCAATTTTTAAAATTTTAACTCTAATATTTTCTTCTTGAAGAACCCAATGAATGATTTTAAAAGTTCGATTTAATTCTTTGCTAGCAAATTCAGCATTAATACGATTAGTTGGCTTTAAAATTTCAGTTATTTTAATATTAAATAAGTTTTTTAAACGTATTTGATTGTTCTGAGTTAATTTCCCAGCATCACTTTTAGAGATATATACCTTCAATTTATCATCTATTATTCTACTCCTTATCAATCTTTTACCTTTTTTTGGATTAGTTGGTAATAAAAGTGGTTCTGCCTTAATCTCCTCAAACGGAATACCCTTTATTATCAAAGATACGGGATTATTAACAAAAAAGTATCTATTCGAGATAGAATCAATCAATTCAGAATTTTTGGCATATAACCATTGATCAGAGAATGTAATTCCTGAAAGAGATAATCCTAAATTAAATAATGTTTGCCTTAAAGCTTCAGTTTTAATACCCCGCTTTTTAAG
Source organism: Promethearchaeia archaeon (assembly GCA_029856045.1). GTDB lineage: Archaea > Asgardarchaeota > Lokiarchaeia > Sigyniarchaeales > SOKP01 > 6H3-1. The sequence goes on from JAHQWG010000012.1 coordinate 59,417, forward strand.
AGATTGCAAACTCCAAGTTCTTGGATCATTCCATCCAATATAAGTTCCTTGTAAAATCGCATTTCTTGACAGTGTTTTACTGAGTTTTTTTTCAGGAAAATTTAATCTACCATAGTGTAGAAATTCACAGTATTCCCAATTAAATATATCCCAGATGAATTTCTCGATAATATCTTCTTTAACAAGATCAGATCCCCTTAAAATATGGGTAACTCCAATTAAATAATCATCAATTCCCCAAGAAAATTCAAGCATGGGCCAGACTCGATATTTAGTACCAACTCGTGGATGTTCTGCATCAGATATTCTCATAATAATTTGATCTCTTAAAGCAGGATCTTTCTGATCCATACCAGTTTTCAATCGAACAACAGCTGCCATCTCTTGATAATCACCATTTAACATTTTTTCCCAGCCTTCTAAATTTTTCTCGGGAGTATTATTACGATGAGGACATTCCTTTCCAGTTTTTTTATAGTTCTCCCTAAAATCATTACCTTCACATAAACAAACATATGCATTATTTTCAGTGAGAAGTTGTTTGCAATATTTATAGTATATTTCCAATCTATCACTCTTATAATATTCCTTATTATATTTTACTCCTAACCATTCCAATCCTTCCTTAATTAAGTCATACGCCTCAGGAAGAATATATTTAGCTTTTGGATCATTTCTCTTGGCTTTAGAACTACCGATTGTATCATCGTAAAACAAAATTAATTCTCCATTGTATCTTTTTACATATTCATTATTCAAAATAATCATTCGAGCATTTCCGATGTGTAAAGCTCCACTTGGATATGGTGCAAGTCGCATTACAACTTTTTTATAATTCTCTACATTTGGCAGATCTGGTAATGTTTTAAATTCTTCTACTTTTTCTTTCATTTTCTCTAAAGCAGATGGTTCTAAAGAGAACAATTTTTCTTTTTGCACATTTAATGATAAATTATTGATTTCCTCAATTATTGAATCTATTAATGGCATTATATCTTTTAATTTTGAACGAATTTCACTATTTAAAGCTATTAACTTTCCAATAATTGCTTTTCTTTGGGCGATGCCTTCAAATTTTATAGCATTTTTAAGCCCTACAATCCAAATAGATTTTTCTATATCTTCGCGGTTTAACATATTTATCTAAATTACTTCTAATTAATAATATTATTAGCTAAATTTTATAATTTAACTAACTATAATAAATAGTAATAAACGCAAAAAAATTATTTCCTAACATGCCAAAATATTACAAAGGATACATTCTTATCAGATTACGGGAGATAGGCTCAGAATGGAAAGTAGTAGAGAAAGTTAGAAATTTAAAATCAAGAGAAGATGATGAAGATGAAGATTGGTATGCTTTTTATTGTACTCCCATATATGGATCGTGGGATATTTTATTGGAAATATGTCTTTCGAAGCATGAAGAATTAGATAAGTTGAAAACTTTTCTTAAAATCGACGAGGAATTATCTAAGATGATTGAAGAATCCATAACATTAATTTCTATGAAGAATAATTTTGATGCTTCAAAAATAAAATCTCAAAATCTTTATTATCGTGCTTATGTTCTTATTAGATTAAAAAAAATTGGGTTGGAAGAAGAAATTGTAAATAAAATAAAAGATTTAAGATCTACCGAGTATGGAGAAGATTGGTTAATAACATATGCTTCTCCGGTTTATGGAGGCTGGGATTTATTAGTTTCTATATCATTTTCTAAACTTTATGAATTAGATAAAATAATTACTAATTTACGTAGTGAAAAGGAGTTATCAACAATTATCGAAGAAACTACCACGCTAATTGGAGCAAAGCAGAATTTTATGGGGTAATACAAAAGAAAATAAAAAATAGAAATTTAAGATAAACCATAAGATAATTTAAGAAGGTCGTTATTTATAGCTCCAGCTGATATTGTCTTCCCGGTTTTTAAATTATTTACAGTATATAATGCTGGAGCGAAAAGTCCTGGGTCAATATCATAGAATTTATAGTCGACTTCTTTAAAGGTTTCAATGAAAGGTTTTCCATAGCTGGAAGATGTGTTTGATGGTGCTTTTTTAACAAGTTCCCACAATTCTTCTTGTTTTTCTTTGTCAGTTTCAATTGTATAATATACACTTCCAGTTGCAATTAATGAGTCGTTAGTAACTCCCATCGCTTTTAAATCATCTTTTGCAATTGGGGCAATTGTGGTCGTTCCAAAACCATATTTAATCACATCTAACGGAAAATGTAACTCATGCAGTTTATGAATACCCGTTTCTACAATTCTTGATGCTACTTGAATTGAGCCACATAAACATGCTGTGGGTGCGCAACATGCATAAGTATTACTAGGGCTTACTCCGCATTTTTTAGCCACTAATTCCATTACTTCCTCATTGGGTAATATTGCTGTTTCAAATACTAAAATTGCACAATCGGCATCATCTTTATACCCCAATTCTTCATATAAATCCTTTTCAACTAGCGACAGCGCTCTAGCAGGTCCAGAACCTAAAGATTCAAAAATTTTTTTCTTTTTGATTTCTCCATCAATTTCCACTTCTCTTTTTAGTTTTACATTCCACCCTGCGAATTGAGATGCCATACAAGCAATTATTGGCTCAGAAGTATTAACAGTAATAGCGGGAATATAATGTTTATCCAGCATATAATTTGTAAATTTTACAATTCCAAGACCTCCTAGACAAATTTCAGATAAAAATTTTCCAGCTCCATAAGATCCTTTACTAAAATCTAATACTGTGGCGCGATTTGACAGAGTATTAACTGAAACGTTTAATATTTCCTTATTTGCGATAACCCTCTTTACAATCTCTAAAGCTAATTTATTTACACTTAAAGGTGCTTCCAAATAATTTCACCATTAGAATATTTTCTTGATTTTTTAAGTATTTATTAATTTACTCTGAAAATAAATAATTATTTATTTATAAATAAATACAAAATTAAAAAATAATTATATACTTAAAGTTATCAATTAAATTAACAAAATTTTGTATTCAAGTCTAATTTATGGTGTATCCACATACCCACTAAAATACAAATAATAAAATATTTAGATTTCTTTAAAAATCCTCCAATTCTTCTTGATGTCAATACAAATCGATTCATTGCCGAAATTGCAGGAAAAGACAGTATTGCTGCAGTGATTCTAGCACTTAAGGAGTATGAAGTAAAGTCATTACTAGGAATTAGTTTGTATCATCGGGTTTTATATGGTAATAAAAATGAACCTTGGGAAAATTTCAACCTTCTAGTAGAGTTGTTTTTATCAAAAGAATTAGATTTCGTACCCTTTATTTATCTCGATGTCGGAAATTTATTTGAGCAATTAATTTTACATAATATTGCTATAGTTCAAAAATATTTTGGATATTTTACCCCATGTCCAGCATGTCATTTATTTTTTCATATGATGCGAATTCCTATAGCAAATTTCTATAATATTCAAAAAATCATAACAGGTGAAAGGGAATCTCATAATTCCGTTGAAAAGTTGAATCAAATTTCTGAAATTTTAGATTTATACAAATCTTTACTAGAAAAACATCAGATTGAATTGGTACAACCCATACGGAAGATTAAACAAGATGTCAATATTTATCGAATTTTAGGTGATCAATGGAGAAATAATATTAACACATTAAAATGTAGTTTTTCAAATAATTATTATGATGAAAACGGAAAAATCCCTTTTGAATTTGATAGAATTATGGATTCCATAACAAATTTTTACTTTCCTTTGTTTTCTTCCGTTATACATTTTATTAATACTCAACACGAGGAACCAGACGAACAATGGGTCCGAGAAAAAATCTTAAAGGTTATTGATACTTTAAAAGATAAAAGATAACAAGGGAGAAGTAATTAAAAATCTACTCTGATTTATGAGATAAATTCTTATAAGCAAAAATAAATCGTTGAATTGCAGTTAAGTGAGTTCCAATTGCTAATATTACCATTGTCCACCAAATAGCAAAAGGGATCCAGATTTGGATTATTGTGCCAATAATAAGTATTGGAATCCGGTCTGTCCGTTCCAGTAGCCCCACTCCACTTAAACTTACAATACCCAGAGATTCTATTTTCGCTCTAGTATAAGAGGTTAAAAATGCACCGAAAATAACAATAAATCCAATTATTATCTCAGTAAATTCTCCAATAATAATTCCAACAAAGATCAATATATCTGAATATCGATCTAATGTTGAATCTAAAAATCCTCCGAATTTTGTAACTCCTTGGAGTCGAGCGATTACACCGTCAAGTTGATCAAGCAAAAAGATAAAACAGAGGAATACAATATCTAATAAAATCCATTTAAAAGAGAATCCTAAAAATACTAAAATTGCAGAAATAAAACCACAAATACTAATATAATTTGCTGGAATCTTTTTTAACTTCTTACCTAAAGGAAGTAGAAGCTTGTCTGAAAATTTTTTCACTCTAAATAACATTTATAACAAGATAAAGATATATTTTATATTTGAAAATCTATTTGTATATTTTCTTTATTAAGTTAAATTCATTTAGTAACGCTTAAACAAAAAAAAAATAAGAGATTATTGAGAGGTAATAGTAACTAGGGATCCTAATTCACTTTTCAGTAAATCTCTAATTGCTACACGGATAACTTCTGATCTATTTGGATAAACGTTAGAGTTTACCAATTCTTCAATTCCACGTATATAAATTTCTGGAACATGAACAGTTATTAGCTTCACTTTTTTAACTACACCTACATATTTTTTTAATATATACTCCAATAATATCAAATTAAAAATAGGATATTATACAGATATTATCGAATTGAGTTTATTAAAAATCAAAAAAATCTTAAAAGAAAAAGATTTATTGTTCTTCTAATAGTTTTTTTCCGACATTCTCATAATAATCTTTTACTTCCGAAATTGAGAGCGATACAATTGCATGTCTTGCATGGTTTAATTCAAATTTCTTAATTATTTGTTGATTAGATGGATTAGATGGGTTAATGACTACATATTCTTTACATCTATGACATGCTCTTACCATTATGAAACTCATAACCAGTCTCAACCCAGACTTAATTTTTATTTGTCCTAATTATTAAATAGATAGATAATTTATATTTTTTTCTAATTAGTATAATAATTAATCTTTATAGGCGATCATGCGTTTTCACAAAATATTTCTCTAAATTTTGCAATTCTGAGGCACTCTTAATTACATATTCTTCATTTAAACATGCTAAACAAAGTTGATCCTTCCTTAATCCAATTGCTTTAACTAGCCCATTAATACTCTGATAAGCAAGTGAGTCAGCTCCAATTTTTTGTCGAACAAGTTCTATATAATTATCTTTATCTATATATTCCATCCGTCCAGCCAATAATTCAGAAGAAGAGGGAAAATCAATCCCCATATAACATGGTGCTTTTATTGGTGGTGCGGAGATTCGCACATGAACTGATTTTGCTCCGCCCTTTCTAAGAAGTGATACTATTTGAGCCATTGTTGTTCCTCTTACAATGGAATCATCAACTAAGACTACATTTTTTCCATCTATAATAGATCTAATAGGGTTTAATTTTTCAGAAACTGCGTTCTCACGATTCGTTTGACCGGGCATAATAAAAGTTCGCCAAACATATCTATTCTTCATTAAACCTTCTTCATAAGGAAGTCCAGATTCTTTTGCATATCCCAATGCAGCACTTCTACCAGAATCTGGGACAGGAACAACTATAGTATTATTTAAACCGCAAGGGTGTTCTTTTGCTAAATTTATGCCTAAATTTTCTCTTGCTTTATTTACAGGAATTCCATCAATTATAGAATCAGGTCGTGCAAAATAAACAAATTCAAATTGACATAATGCTGTTCTTTTTGAATTCGCAAAAGTTTCCCTATTTATACTACCTGTAGGTTCAAAATGAACAATTTGTCCTGGTTTTACATCATCAATTAATTTGCCATTAACAGCATCTATTGCACAACTCTCTGAAGCTACAACATTTTTAATTCGATTATTATCATCAACTGTTCCATAACATAGAGGTTTAAATCCAAATGGATCTCTAACAGCATAAATATCTCCATCTGGTGTTAATAAAGTAAGAGAATAAGATCCATCAAGGAATTCTGCAGCAATTTTAAAGATTTCAATCCAATCTTTAGTTCCAATGCTTAAAGAAGCAAATAGAGTGGCTATTACTTCAGTATCGCTATTACTATTGATAATTATTCCTTTTTCGCCTAAATGCTTCTTTAATTTCATAAAATTTGCAATAGTTCCATTAAAACCAAAAGAATATTCAATTTGATTAGAACAAAAGTGATATGGTTGAGCAAAAAGAAGTTTTGAGGATTCCGTTGTTCCATATCTCACATGACCGATTCCAATATTACCCCAATATTGTCTTAAAAGTTCTTTATTTAAAGATTGTGCAGCTAATCCACTATTTTTATAAGAATAAATTTTTTGATTTCCATTTACAATAGATATTCCTACAGCTTCTTGACCTCTATGTTGGACACCCATTAATCCTAAATATAAATCATGGGCAATATTGTATCCCAAATCCGGTGTTGAAATACCAAAGACTCCACAGTGATCTCTAGGTTTATCATTTATCGAGGGAGAGGAATAAAGGAGTTTCATTTTTAAATCTTTCTTAAAGAAATTGTTTTTTGAACAAAAATTGCAATTTAAACAATTTTTTAACCCACTCATATTTTCGAATTTGCTCCTTCCATTATTTAAATAAATGTAGAATGGTATAAAATTTTTTGCATTTATAAGATCTAAATTAAAAATTTAAGATAATGCTTGGATATCTTTAACAACTATTCTACACCATCCCAGCAATATGTGCACAATTTTTCCTTGGGCAGACCAATAGCTTTAACTAGGTCTTCAAGTCTCTGGTATTGTAACGTCGTCAGCTGCAACCTTTTACGTATAACATCAACCATGGCTTTATAATTATCAGACTCAGGGTCGATATATTCGGCAGGATCGTCGATATCCTTTCCAATTAGTTCTTTTATGCCCCAGCGACCTGCTAAATCTAACTCAGAACGAGACCGGGAGAAATTAAGGAATTTGCAGCTATAAATAAGCGGAGGGCATGCTGGTCGCATGTGAACTTCCTTAGCCCCAGAACTGTAGAGTCTTTGAATTGTATCTCTAAGTTGCGTTCCTCTCACGATTGAGTCTTCACAGAAAAGTAGACGCTTACCATCAATGAGTTCTTTAATCGGAATGAGTTTCATCTTCGCAACGAGTTCTCTAATGGATTGATCTTGTGGCATAAAACTCCGTGGCCAGGTTGGGGTGTATTTTACAAATGGTCGTGAGAAAGGAATTTTTGCTTCACTAGCATAACCCAAGCCATGCGGTGTTCCAGAATCTGGGATGCCTGCCACGAGATCAATTTCCACATTATCTTTCTTTGCCAAGTAAGAACCGCATTTGTAACGAACAACCTCAACATTAATACCCTCATAATTAGATGCTGGATATCCATAATATACCCATAAAAAAGCACAAATTTGCAGCCGGTCACCAGGTGCAATTTTCTGTTCAAGACCTTTCTCACTTATGAAAATTACTTCACCTGGTCCAAGGTATTTTGTTATTTTATAATTGATATTTGGGAATGCACAAGTTTCCATTGCAACGGCATAAGATCCTAATTTTTCCCCTATAATGAGAGGCGTTCTACCAAGTTTATCTCGTACCGCATAAATACCTTCATCTGTTAATATAAGCATAGTACAAGAACCTTCAATCATATCGAGGACTTTCTTAATTCCTTCTTCATAGGTAGAACCTTGGCTAATTATAGTTGCGACCATTTCTGTGGGGTTGATTTCCCCTCCATGCATTTCTGAGAAATGTGATCCATTCTTTAATACTTCTTCTGCTAGCTTTTCCAAATTGTTAATTCTACCAACTGTAGCAATGGCGAATACGCCTAAACGTGAGCCGATTATCAAGGGTTGATCTTCATAATCACTGATCACTCCGATGCCTTTATTTCCGTGCATTTTCTTGATATCATCCTCGAATTTCGACCTGAATTGAGTTGTTGTGATATCCTTAATATATCTTTGAAATCCACCAGAGTTTTTTACGGTCAATCCGCCTCTTCTGGTTCCTAAATGGGAATGATAATCAGTCCCGTAAAAAAGATCTTCTATACAATCGCTATTTGAAAAGACTCCGAAAAGACCACCCATCACATATCTCCTTCCATGATTCTAGGTAATGTTGAATTGAATAAATTTTTTGCTTTCATAATATCTAAATTAAAATTTTCTTCAAGTCCTTTAATCATAATTTGCTTTTCTTCAGTAATGACTCCAATTTCTTTAAAATAGAGTTTATACTTTTTAATTAATACTATAAATTCTTTTATTTTATCAGCGTCTACTTCTATTATGAATCTTCCAACCGACTCACTAAATACAATTTGTTCGGAAGTTAAATCTTTATCAAAACAATCATAAAGATTTAGATCAGCTCCTAATTCATTTGGAAAACTCATTTCTAGAATAGTAATTAAAAATCCACCCTTATTAACATCATGAATAGATTTAATATAGCCTTTTTTATTGACATCCAATAGAAAATCCCAAGTTCTTTTAGCGAAATCGAGATTGACTTTGGGTGGAGTGCCTCCTTCAATATTGTAAATAACTGAATGATATTCCGAACCCCCTAATTCATTTTTTGTTTCTCCAATTAAAAAGATTGGATTTCCTGATTTCTTAAAAGGTAATGTGATTATATTTTCTTGACCTTCAATATACCCTAATAACATGATAATGGGTGTTGGTTTGATTACTTTTTGAAGAACTTCATCCTCATTATAAAAAGAAACATTTCCTCCAACACAAGGGATATTTAGAAATTTTATACTATCTGCCATACCTTTAACACATTCAGAGAAATACCAAAAAGATGTTGGCTTCTCAGGATTGCCAAAATTACAGCAATTAACCATTGCAATAGGTTTTAAGCCGTTAGAAATAATATTACATCCTATTTCAACTACTGCACCTTTTGCTCCTTCATACGGATCGAGAAAACAATGTTTAGAATTACACCCAGCGCTAGCAGATATATATTTATTTGTTCCAATTATTCTTAATACGCCCGAATCTCCATCTCCACATTTTACTACTGATCGTACGCCTACTTCATGATCGTATTGCCTATAAATCCATTCTTTACTACAAATATTTTCGGATGCAATTAGCCGATATATTATCTCATCAAATTTTAATGATCTTTCAGGAGTTTTCTGATTAATTAAATCATCTAGAAAGTCTGGGCGTTTCTCTTCTCTAATAATAGCCGGAAAATCTGATAATAGAGTGGGATCTAGCTCAACTACCATATTATCCGCATCTGTTATTCTTAATAATTTTGAATCATTAATTTTTCCTAATACAGCATAAGGGGTTTCATATTTTTTAAATATTTCAAGAATAGTCTCTAACCCTTCAGCTTTTACAATAAACATCATTCTTTCTTGTGATTCTGAAAGCATTATCTCAAATGGAGTCATGTTTGGTTCACGAGTAAAAATTTTATTGACATCAAATTCTATCCCAGTACCTCCATCTCCTGTTAATTCACTTGAAGCACAAGAAAGTCCGCCGCCTCCCAAATCTTTTAATCCTCTTACATATCCAGTTTTAACCGCCTCAATTGTTGCCTCAATAATTAATTTTTTACTAAAAGGATCTCCAATTTGAACCGCTGGTCGATCTGATTCAGATTGCTCAGTTAAAGTTCTGGAAGCAAAAGTAACTCCATGAATACCATCTCTCCCAGTTGAATTTCCCATTAATACAGCATAATCTCCAGGTTTCGATGCTCTACTTGGAGTAAAATCTTCAACTTTACCAACACCTATACACGCTACATTTACTAAGCAATTATTTTCAAAACTATGGTCAAATTCAACTTCTCCACCAATTGTAGGAATTCCAGTACAATTTCCATAATCTGCAATTCCCTTTACAACATATTTTAGTAGCCACTGAGAATGAGAATTATTTTTTAATCTTCCAAATCGAAGTGGATCCAACAATGCTATTGGAAACATACCCATACATAAAATATCTCTAATTATACCTCCAATACCCGTAGCTGCGCCATGATATGGCTCTATTGCAGAGGGATGATTATGAGATTCAATTCGAAATGCTATGCAATAATCATCACCAATATCAACAACACCTGCATCTTGTCCAGGACCCGCTAAAACATAATCATAATTTTCTTCTGCAGGTTCAAATAATTTTAATTTAGGGCGAGAAGATTTATAAGAACAATGCTCACTTCCCATTACATCAAACATACCCCATTCCGTAATATATGGGTCTCTTCCAAGAATTGATTTAATCCTTTCTATTTCCCTTTCTGTTAGAGCAACCTCGACTGTATCTCTTTCATTTCCAACTATAGGCATTTATATCCTGGATTTTATAAAATTAACCATTGATTTAAATAATTTTATCCCATGAGCATTCTTAAATGGGTTTAAGATTTCTTCTGAGGCTCTTTCAGGATGAGGCATTAAGCCAACACAGTTTCGTTCTAAATTGCAAACTCCAGCAATGTTATCGAATGAGCCATTTGGATTTGATTCTTCATTAAGAAGCCCCTTCTTTGAAACATATTTAAAAACGATTTGATCATTATCATATAATTCTTTTAAATTATCATGAAAATATCTTCCTTCACTATGAGCAATGGGAATATCTATTATTTCGTTTTTTTTCATTTGATTTGAAAATGCCGTTTCATTATTTTCAACCCTTAAATGCACCCACCTACATTCAAATTTTAAAGTATCATTTCTTAAAAGCGCACCAGGTAAAAATTCAGCTTCAGTAAGAATTTGAAAACCATTGCAAATCCCTAATACAGGACGCCCATCTTTAATCATTATCTCAGCTTCCTTTACAGCAGGACTATGAGCTGCTATAATTCCGCCACGTAAATAATCCCCGAAAGAAAAACCACCTGGAAGAATACAACCGTCATATTTTCTTTCTTTAAAATTAGTGTGCCAAATCAAATCCGCCTGGATGCCAATAACATTGTTTAATATATGAGTTGCATCACGATCGCAATTTGACCCTGGGAATTGGATAACAGCAATTCTTATACTCATTTTTTTAAAAATATATTTTAATTTTTCTTTTTAACACTTAGAACTGTTAGATTTTGGGTCACTGGATTAAAAATCCTGAGATCATTACACATTTTTTCAACGAATCTTTCTGCCAATTGCTCATTTTCGGCTTTTACATAAATCCTTAAATATTGTCCTGTTCTAACATTTAAAACCATGTCATATCCTTGCTTAGCAATCAGGTCTTTCTGAATAGTGGAACCCACTGGATCTCGAGCAGCTGGCTTATTTTCTAATACTACTTCTACAATATATTCCATGATATTCTATTTTTTTATGAAAATTTTCAAGATTCTGATAATTAAAAATATACTCAATACTTTTTATTAATTTTTATTAGTTTTTATTAAAGGAAAAATAAAATGATTTTAAAGAGCATCTTATAACGACAAAAATCTTTAATCATTTAAAAGATTTAATATAGAAAAAGAAACTCCAGTATGATCCCAATCAAGATTCTTATCAATTCATTGGTTTTTTCATCTAAAAATTATAAATAACCAGCATGTTTTAAATTATTTTTAATTCGTTCAATAGGATCCTTTTTAGTATCAGGATTAAATTGCACCCCAATTATTCTTTCGAAATTGTTAATATACCGTTTTGCTAACTTTACTTTTATATTATTTGGAATTTCGGGGATTTTTTCATTTGGTTTAATATTAGGAAACGTTTCTGGAAAAGTTTCCATAAGCCAACCTCTAAAAAATTCTTTATCAAGAATTTCAGGTTCCTCAGATTTACCAAATAATTCTTCATATGTATCAGCAATCCAAAATCTTGATGAATCAGGTGTATGAATCTCATCAATAACAAAAAGTTCATCATCCTTTAATCCAAATTCATACTTTGTGTCGACTAATATTAGATTATTTTTTTTACTGAAATTTTGCCCAAATTCAAATAATTTAATGGTATCTTCTTCCATCTGTTCATAAATAGATTTTGAGACCAAATTTCTATCTAAAATTTCCTTTTTAGAGAGATATATATCATGACCATGGGTGGCTTTAGTTGATGGTGTAATTATTGGTTCATTAAATTTTTGATTCTTTCTTAATCCTTTTGGAAATTCAATCCCAGAAAATTTTTCTCCTTTTTGATAAGCACGCCACAAGCTTCCAGTAATATAACTACGAATCACCATTTCTATTGGAACTGTCTTGCATTCACGAACAACTGAAACATTAGGATCCGGAACAGAAATCAAATGATTTTTTACTACGTTTTTTGATTTTTCAAACCAAAATGATGAGAGCTGATTTAAAATTTGTCCCTTGAAAGGAATTGTTGTTATTACCCTATCAAATGAAGATATGCGGTCAGTTGAAATAATAATTCTAACACCTTCTTTAGAATAATTATCTCTCACCTTTCCTTGATACTTTTTTCCTAATTTTGGAAAATTAGTTACTTTGAGGGTATATCTAAGCTGTTCATTTAATATCTCATCAATCATTTCATTCATATTTTATTTGTTATGCCTTATAAGGTAGATTATTAATCAAGTGGTAAATAATTAAAAAATCTCATTTCTTTTTGTATGTGCCATTAGAAAACTCACTTAGCGGATATTTTTTACGATTTTTTTCCATTTTTTTTTGAAAAGCATAAGAGAGATCTAAATTAATTGCATTTGCAAAGCTAAGAAGATAAATAAAAATATCAGCAAATTCTTCGGATATATTTGAAAAAATATTGGGATTATTCAAAATTTCCTCTAGAGAGGGGCTTTTGAAAAGAAAGAGTTCTAATAATTCTGCACTTTCAATGGATATTGCTTGTGCTAATTCTTTTGGAGTATGATATTTATTCCATTTTCTATCTTTTACAAATTTTTCGACTTCTTTTTTTAAAAAAGAGATTGTTTGATTACTATCATTAAAAATAGAATTACTTTTTTCGAAATTCATAATAATCACAAAAAATAGTTATTAAACAACTAAAGTTAGCCCATTTCTTTAAGAAATTTATCTATATAATTATTTATCTCCTTATAGATTTGTGATGGTGCTAAATGACCAGCAAACTCTATTGCAATCAATTCAGAATTGGGAATTTTTTCAGCTAATCTTTCCGAAAAAGTGAGAGGGCTGTAATTATCCAGCATTCCACCCACGATCAACGTGGGACATTTAATATCAGAAGGATCAAAACATTTCGCTTCATCAACCATATTGAATATTTCCTCTTCGATGATTTCCTCTAATTCAGGATCACTATATTCTTGGTTTTCGGATGCCTCTTTAAGGGCTAACTTTATAAATGGAATTGTACGGTCTAGAACGTCATCAAGAGAATTCTCTGCAATTTTTAGAAAGTTCATACGAATATTATACGGCAAAATGTTCCAAAATGACCCTCGGATATCATTATCAATCATTAAGTCCCCAGAATTCAGGAGAATTAAGAATTTAACTTTATCGGGATGTTTTTTAGTTAGGAGTTGTGCAATCATACCTCCAAGAAGACTATGAGATAGAATTCCAAATTTTTCATTAATTTTTAGATGTTTCAATAGATCTTCTATATCCCTTAGATATGTCTCTCTTAAATGATCCTTTAATTTTATACTAATAGGCTTAAAACTCCTTCCAAGACCAATTGCATCAATTGGAACTAATCTATATTTTTTTTTCTTTAGAAATGAGATTTGATGTTTGAAGAAAATAACAGAAGAAGCTTGCCCGTGTAAAAGGATAATGGGGAAATTCTTAGGATCTTCATTGATATCCTCATAATATATGCTTAGAGAATCCTTATTTCGAAAGAATGGCATAACTTCTTCTTTTCTTTTTTCAATTCTATTATTAAAAGTATTTGATAATAAAAATATTTTATTGAAATCATGGATTAAAATTGTAAATAGTTTTAAAATGTGAGTAAAAAGATAAATTTAAAAATAATTAATTTGATCTTGAAATTTTTTAGGAGAAAATATATAAAAATGAAGTTTAAGTTTGTTTAGAATTTACTCATTTCTTAGTAATTATTCTACATTATTAAAAGAGAGAAAAAAAAAATTTAGAAATTTTCATAGCGCAAAGAGCGAGATATTATATCCTTCCAACAGGAATATTTCTTTTTACGTTCTTCTTCCGTCATCTGAGGTTTATAGGTTTTTTCTACTTTTCTAATCTGTAAGAGCTCATCTTCAGACTTCCAAAACCCCACTGCTAGCCCAGCCATAAAAACAGCACCTAATGCAGTAGTTTCAGGGTTACCTGTATGTTCAACATCTATTCCCAAGATATCACTTAAAAATTGAAGGAGAAATTTATTTTGAGATACTCCACCATCAGCTTTTATTTTTTCTATTTGAATTTTTGTGTCTATAATAATGCCTTCAACTATATCTTTTATCCTAAGGCAAATTCCTTCTAAAATTGCTCTTATTATATGTTCTTTTTTAGTATCTAAGTCTACGCCAAAAAGATTTCCTCGTGTGCTAGAATCCCAATATGGAAATGAAAGGCCAGTTGTAAATGTTGGTAAAAAATAAACGCCATCTGTTGAATCCACACTTAATGCCATTTTTTCCGTTTCGGAGGGATCATTATATAGTCCCAGTTCATTCTGCAACCAATCTATGATGTTACCGGCATTATGAGACATTCCTTCCGTCATATAAGTGGTTTGCTCATTGATATGCCAAGCAATTAATGGGTATAATTTTCTTTTTGAAGCATAACATTTTTGTCCTGTATTAAGGTCTACAAATGAGCCCGTACCATTTGTAACTTTCATTGATCCTTCGTTAAAACAACATTGTCCGAATAAACTTGCCATTTGATCTCCAATTAAACATGTAATGGGTATTTCGCCGCCAAAAATTTTTGCTTTTCCGAAATCTCCTCTAGTATCTCTAATTTCTGGTAATATGTATTCTGGAATTCCCATTGCTTTTAAATATATCGAATTGTATTCTAATTTAAATGGATCAAACAAACCGGTATGAGCATTTGAATAATCAGTAGCAAAAACCCTTCCTTCAGTTAAATTCCATAATATCCAAGTATCGATTGTCCCCCATACTACGCTAGTATTGGGGTCGCTGATTAATTCTTTAACCTCCGGATGAGTTTCAAGAAAATATCCTGTTCTCATGGATGTATGATCAGTAGTGAATTTAATGGTTGAAAATGTTAATAATTTTATATTACGCGTAAATAAGTAGATAAATTTTGTTATACCTCTTAAAAATCTAAAATAGAAACTTTTATTTTTTTTCTCAGTATATAAGGCACATCGTTTATCTTGCCAAGTGATAATATTAGAATAAATTTTTCCAGTATTTTTATCCCAGAAAAGAAAGGATGCTCTTTGAGTAGTAATACCAATTGCTGCTATATTCTCGGGACTTAAATTATTTGATTTTATAACTTCTTCCATAACTTGTCTGCTTAATTCCCAGATTTCTTTTGGATCTTGCTCTACTTGACCCTTTTCTTCCATAATATATTTAGGTTTTCTTTTGGCTTGGGCGAAAATTTCACCATTTTTATCATAAATGAAAGCTTTAATGTTAGTTGTCCCAATATCAAGGCATAAAATATATGTATCCATTTTTATCACATTTTTATATTTTCTTTTGAAATTTATATAACTTTAGCAATTAATTCAGTTAAGTCTATTATTTTAATTTTCTTTTTATTATTATCTTCAATTCCTTTTTCTAATCCTAATTCACAAAGCGGGCAAGCCGTAACGATTATATTTGCACCTGTTTCAATTAATTCATTAACTCTATTTTGCGAGATTTTTTCCGCTAAATCATTATTTGCCCAATGGAGCGTACCGCTATACCCACAGCAATGGGTATATTTTTCATTACAAATTGGCTCTAATAGATTTAATCCCGGAATTTTCTTCAAAACTTCTCTTGGCTCGGAAATAACATTTAAATTTCTTGACATTAAGCATGGATCATGATAGACAACGTTTTTGAATTCTTCAGGTATTTGGGTTTTAAGAATGAGTTTATTTTCCTCAATCAATTGTTTAAATAATTGTAAGATATGAATCACTTTTACTTTTAATTTAACACCAATCTTTTCATATCGATTAAGTAAAGTATCAGCACAACCTGGACAATCAGTCACAACTAGTTTTGCTCCAGAACTCGTGATTAAATCTATATTTTGCTTGGCATATTCTTTAGCTAAATCCAAATGTCGAGTATTAAATAATGGGGCACCACAACACCATCTTTTATCTAAGTTAGTTGAGAATTTAATACCAGCCTTCTTCAATATTTCAATATTAGCTTTAACAACTTCTGGAAATTTCATCATTTCGCATCCAATATAATAAAAAACATCATCATTTCCATCAGATTCGATATTTTCAATGCCCTTCTCTTCATAAGTCTTGAATATATTTGTGTCTTCTATAGTATGAGTTTTATTTAATTTTTCTATTTGTTCTTTTATATAACTTGGAGTCAAACCTTTATCATTAATATCATCTCGAACCGTTTCAAGCAATGAAACTACTGAAAAATCGAATGGGCACCAAATTTTACAGTTTTCGCAATTACAGCATTCATACATTAAATTAATAAAGTCTTTATTTTCTTCTTTAGAAGGATCTATTTTGCCGACTGAAAGATAATAGCCAATTAGAGATTTATAAGCGGGTGCCATACTTTCAGTTTTTGCTCCTTGGAGGGAATTGCAATCAAATCTGCACATTTTAAGACATAACATGCAATTAATCAAATTTTTTACATCAGCTTTATATTCTCCTTGAGGATAAAAATTTTTCTTTTTCAACCTAAAATTCTTTAAAACTATTCTTTTAACATCACGGTCAGCATTTGCTATTATAGGAATCATCCATTTATACTTTTTTAATTGTTCCAAGATACTCATTTTATTTAGCACCTCCCTTTTCAGGGGGAAAATAAGTTTTTCCCGGATTTAAAATATTATTTGGATCAAGTAAGTTTTTTATATCTATTAGTGATCTTAAAGCTTTCCCCCATTCTTTTTCCATCCAACGTGCTCTATTGATACCAATCCCATGATGATGAGCAATAGATCCTCCAGCTTTAACACATGCATCTATTACAGCATCCCAACATTCTTGATAAAACTCAAAATCAGATTTTCCTCCAGTTGCAACCCCACTAAATGTAAAATAAAAACCAACCCCATTAGGATAAAAATGTGAGGCATGAGCAGTTATATGAAGATTACCTTTAACTTTCTTAACTGAATCAAGAACTAAATGATACAATTCTGCAGCATGTTCCCACATAACAGATACTTCAATAGTATCAAATACAATTTTATATGGCGGACCAAATGATGTTTCTGTTACCCTAAATCTGGTTTCAAACCAGTGTTCTACTGGTTCTTCTCCACAATTAGCACCCTTATTATCTTCACATTTTTCTCTTGTAATAATTCCTTCTAAATTTACAAGTCTTTCATTTCCTTCACAAACAAAAACAGCCATAACTTTATCTTTCGCTTCTTTTATTTGAGGGAAATGTCTACTTGTTTCTGAGGTATCGTAGATGCGTATAACAGCTGGATATATTTGATTCCTTAAAATATTTCTGATAGCTTCTAATGAATCTTCGATAGTTGGAAAAGCGTAAGAGATTAATTCTCTTTTTTCTGGATATGGCCATATTTTTAAAGTTGCTTTAGTAACTATCCCTAATGTGCCTTCTCCTCCAATAAATAATTTATCAAATTGTGGTCCAGTTGCTGCTCTTATTATTGTTTTTAGTTTAATGATTTCACCTTGTGGTAATATGATTTCTAAACCTAAGACTATATCTTCTATTTTTCCATATTTTGTGGAAAATTGACCAGCTGCTCTATGGGCAATCCATCCACCAACAGAAGACATATAAATGGATTGGGGAATATGTCCACAGGTATAGCCTTTAGCATTAAGATATCTCTCTAAATTCATCCCATTCATACCTGCTTGAACTGTAACAGTCAAATCTTTATCATTAATCTCCAATATTTTATTGAACTTTTTCATGTCAATAATGATTCCACCATATATTGGTATCGCACCTCCTACAACTCCTGAACCCTCGCCGTAAGGGATTATTGGAATTTTTTCCTCATTCGCTAATTTTAAAATCTTAGATATTTGATCATTATTTTCAGGCCATGTTATTAAGTCGGGTAACGCCGCTAATTGTCCTTGGATTCTCCAATTTAAAGTAATTAGCGTAGAATCTTTAGAATAAGCAATTAAATCTATTTCTCTGGTTGAAACATTTTTTTCCCCCAAAATAACCTTTAATTTAGAAAGAATCTTTTCTTTATCTTTAATCTCACATCTATTATCTTTAAAAATTAAACCAAATTTTTCAAGAGCCATAATTTTCTCATTTATTTCTAAACTTATTTTATAAATTAAATTAGCTTTTATGATTTTTATTAAGTTTTTGTTAAATAAAATCTTAACTTATTATAAATATCTGAAAACGCATTAATAAGAAGAATCAAATAGGAGTTTTAAATTTACAAGAATTTAAATGTTAATACATAGTAAAAACATTAATATCAAAAATTGATTATGAGAATATTTGAATAATTAGCTATAAATATAAAAATTAGAAACTTAATTATTATATCATGAGTGAAAATAAAGAACAACTAAGAAAACTCATAATGATTATTTCTGATCTTAGAGCAAAAGATTCCGAGCGATATGAAAGTCATGTTGCTTTCATGAATGAAACGGTTAAAATGATAAAGGCAATTGCAAATCAAATGAATGAACATTGGAAACAAGTTCAAAACTCTTTATTGGATTTAAATAAAACTATTGAAACAAGCCTAGATGCTTTATTAACAGGTATTAATCCAAAAGGATTACGTGAAACCTCACATAGATTAAAAGAAATAATGGACACTATGAATAAAAGTGTTCAATCAATGAATCTAGAGAATGTTATGAGAGAATTAAAAGCGATTACAACAGAAGGTCCAAAAGTATCAATAGATTTTTCTCAACCAGTTGCTGAACAAATTTCAGCTGGAATGAGTTATCCACAGAGTGGAACAAAATTAAAGCCTCCTCCTGGAACAGAGCAAACAGGACAAGCAGAAGAGGAGGAGATATATGGGTATATCCCAGATAGTATGAAAAAGAAAAAGAAGAAGAAAGACGAAGAAGAACCGCATTTAATGAAGCCAAGCGATTTATTTAAGAAATAAAAAACATTTATTGTTTTAAACTTTTTCCTGAGCAATTAAAGCTGCTCCTAATGCCCCAGTTATTTGAGGTGCATCCAAATTATTATTAAACTGTGGTATTTCAATCTTAAATTCAAGTTCTTTTTCTAAGAAGACCTTCACTGCCGGGTTTTTTGCAACTCCACCACAAAAAATTAATTGTGGCTTAACACTAATTCTTTTTGCCATAGAAGCTACTCGCCTAGCGATAGATTTGTGTATGCCGGCTGCAATATCTTCTTTCTTAGCGCCTTGTGCAAATAATGATATTACTTCTGACTCCGCAAATACTGTACAAGTTGATGAGATAGATTCCGGTTTTTTTGATCTTAATGCTAAATCACCTAATTTTTCTATAGGTACCTCTAAAGCATTTGCCATAACCTCTAAGAAACGTCCTGTGCCAGCCGCACACTTATCATTCATTTGAAAGTCTATAGGGCTCTTAGTTTTTGAAGATATTAAAATTGCTTTGGAATCTTGGCCCCCAATATCAATAACAGAGGTTGCATCTGGAAAAAAGTATAACACACCCTTCGCATGAGCCGTGATTTCGGTTACCTTTTGATCAGCAATGTCAATAGTATGCCGTCCATAACCAGTGCTCATTATAAAAACATCTTTCTTCTTTAAATTTTCTTCAGACATTATTTGATTAAATAATTGATGACCAATTTTTTGAAAATTATGAGTAGAGCGTGCAATTTTATAATTTTTGATTTTATTATTATCATCTAATAGAACAATTTTAGTTGAGAGTGAGCCGATATCTATTCCTACAGTTTTCATACAATCAATATTATGAGTTATTTATTCAATAATCGTAAAAATTAATTAGAATTAATTGAAAAGAAAATAAAAACTTTCTTATTTAAGTAAATTGACCGATCGTTAATGTAAGAATAATTGTTAATATTATGGCTAATAAGAAATGAATAAAATATTTAATTATTGATCCCTTAGACAGTCTGGCTAAATATTGAGCTAAAAGGAATACAGTGATAATTATTATTATAAAAGAAATTATGAATTGTATATATATTAGATTGGGATTAACAAAAAATGGTGTCAACATTAGTAATGCTCCTAAGAATGAAGAAAGTCCATTAATAATAGCCAAAATACGTGAAGCAAAATCTTCTGCTTTCTCATTAATATCCTTTTCTTTCTTATTGGATTTCTCGTCTGAATTAACATTAACTTGTTTTTTTATATAGGTTTCTTTCGCTTTTCGGCTTAACCCAATCATATGCTTCAATATTTCCTCTTTTATTTGATTTTGATTATCAAGAGCACTTTCTTCATTCTCTGAATCATCATCTTCATTATATATTGCCATCGCTTTTTTCAATTCGTAATTGATTTTTGCTCTTTCAGCTTCTTCAGAAAGGAGAGATCCAGAGATACCAGAAACACCCATAGCAATTGCTGTAGCAATACCAGGTAAAATAAGGATATCAGTTGTTGAATATAGAGATTGATCTCTTATATATAAAGTAAAGATTCCGATTATAATTCCCAGCGTTGTTAAAAGACCATCTGTAAAGTTCATAATAAAATATCGACGAGCAATCGCACCGACTTCTGAAATTTCCCAGTATAGTTTCCAGCGCCCAATAATACTTTTATTACTTTTTTCTCTTACATCCATCCTATATTACTAATTGTATTTTCCTTAAGAAAATTTAAAATCTATTTTTGGGAGGTAATTTTTCTCTATTAGATAATATTCTTGAGATTTATTAAAATATATAATTTTATTGTTATAAATTTATCTTCACTTTTATGAGTTAGAATTCTCACCTTTTATGTTTGCTTTTCTCCCCAAATATATTGAGAATAAGTAATAAATACCAAAAAGTATTACTAAGACACCCAATATTATTATGAGAATAAAATTGAAATTAGCTGAATAGACTTCTAACAGTTCAAGAGGTATATCTTCTAAATTAATTGGAAAACTCATTCCTGGAGGAAATAAAATGCTACCGAGCCAAGAAAAGAAAAAAGCCCTTGGAATAGAGCCAATAAATGTTCCTATGGAATATTTTTTCACATCTAAATCGACTAATCCTGCTACATAACTGATAGGATCAAAAGCTACAAAAGGTAGAAATCTCGCCACTATGATTGTTCCCATCCCATATTTCCTAATAAAATTGTCAGCTAGGAATAAAGCCTTTTCTCCAATAAACTTTTCAACTAATGGTCTTCCACCTTTTCTGCTTATATAGTAACATACGAGTGCCGCTACCATTGATCCAATAATCCCCATTATTCCTCCTCCGACCAAACCCCAAATTATTCCAGTAGCTAAAAGCACAATTTCAGATGGAATCGGAACTAAAAGACCTTGAATAGCCATAATGGCAATAAAAAGTAATATACCCCAAAATGCTAGTATATAAATTGGATTAACAAACCATTCAATAACCAAGCGATATAGAAAGGTTTGGTCGACAAAGATAATATAATATAATAAATACAATGAGATGCCAATCAAGAAGATAAAGATTATTATGTATATTATTGTTTTAGCATCATAATTAGAAAAATCAAATAGCTTTTTAAAATATTTCTTTACTCTTAGGGAAATGGTTATTTTTTCTATAGGTTCTTTCTCTTCAATTATTTTCTCCTTTTCCGAATTTTCTCCCATTTTACTAACTTGTTTTTTATTATTTTCCATGATAATTTAAATCTAAATTTATATAAAAATTATATTTTTTTATATTTTTATGTAAAAATCGTTAAGAATTATATATGGATATAAGGAAGCTAATTGTACTTAGTCACAGAGGGATAACGGGTCGATTTATGGAATATTTATAATTTATTTTAGATTATAAAAAGAAATAATAATATAAAATAAAAACTTTTAATTAAAAATTTTATAAATAACAAATAAAGATTTTTTTGTGTCTTTAATATTGTTGGAAAAAAAATAAAAAATAATCTAATTTTAGTTTAGAGGAAATAAAAATGACTGAAAACGTTGAAGATTTGATTTCAAACAATAATAAAGATGAAATAGAAAAACAAGAAATTAAACTTCAATTTCATTTTTATCTCACATTTTTTGCTTTTATATATTTAGGATCATATTTCTTACCTGGTATAATTTTAATGTTATTTATATTGCTATATTTTGTACCATACTTTTTACAGACCACAAATTTTGTTTCTCTTTTTATAGAATTAAACCCCTTACTTGCTTTAACATTAATGCCTTTAATTATTATCAGTTGTTATTTAATTCATTTATTTTTTATAGGTTTATTAACTCGATGGTGCTGGAGTTTTACTGAAAAGAAGTCTCCAACAAAGAATGGGATTATTCCACGAAATGTTCCTAGCGATACTTTAAACTATTACCATATTCGTTCATTTGTAATTAAATATGGGAAATTTGTATTCACTAAAGGTCTTTTTCCTTGGTTACTGAATTGGTATTATAATTTCGTTGGATCAAATAAAATTGGAAAAGGTACAACAATTGAAGAGGAAATTGTTGGTGATAAATTTATTGATGTAGGTGAAGATTGTTATATTGGAGTTAATTCAGCAGTATGTTCACACACTGTCGAGGGAACTTTTGGTCGGATACCTTATTTTGAAATAAAACTTGGAGATAATGTTACTTGTACGGCATTTAACATAGTCGGTCCTGGATGTGATATCCATGAGAACTCTTATTTATTGCCGTTAGGCTCTACCGGTAAAAACCAAACTACCAAGGGGAATAGTTATTATTTTGGAATACCTATGCGCAAGATTTTCACGAAAAAGATAATAGAATATTTAAAGATCTCTCAAGAAGATTTAGAAAAAGATAAAGAGTTAAGAAATAGACAAAAAAAACTTAAGGAAAAAATAGAGAGTGATGTATTATTAAAATAATTGAAGTTAATAATAATACAAGTGAAGGAGAAAATAATGAATTAAGTATATCGGAAAATAATGAAAAGCATGATTTAATTATTGATTTTACTACAAGTAATGCTATTAGCAGAGTTGATATTAAGTTTTTAGTAATATATATTCCGATTTTTTGGTTTAGCGGTATATTAGTTGCGATATACTGGTATCAATACACTAAAAATCTCCCTTCAATTCAAGAGAACTGGATTTTCTGGCTTTTTCCGATTTTATATCTGCCTATTGCCATATTGTCCATGCTTTTCATTTTTATTTTTGGTTGTGTTTTTTTTAGTAAATTATTTTTAATAATTATTAATTTAATTCACAAACCAAGAGAGGGAGTATTTAGAACGGATTTAGGAGATAAGAATTTTGAGTTTTGGTGTCTTCGAACTAAATTAAAAAAATTAGTTATATGGTTACTGAGAACATGTCCTCTTCCTTGGATCGATATTATAGCTTTTAGATGGTTTGGAGTAAAAATGGATTTTTCAAGTCATCTTCTAGATTCTTGGTTTGATATTGAATTTATTAAATTAGGACGTAAAGTAATGGTTGGACAGGGCTCAGTTGTTATGAGTTCAATGATAGTTGGTAAATATTTAATTATTAAACGAATTATTCTTGATGATTACACAATAATAGGAGGAATGGCTTGTGTTTCACCAGGAACAATTACAGGTAAAGATTCACTTTTGGCTGCTATTTCTTCTACGATTTACAATCAAGTGCTTGAATCAGAATGGGTTTATTTTGGAATTCCATGCATTAAATTTAAACCAAATAAGTTTACATTTAAAAAAAAAATGACTAAAAGGAGTGTGGATGAGGAGGAAGCGATTAATGTTGAACAAGAAATTAATATTGAAGATGATAAGAAAGAAAAATATAACTTGTAATTTGAGGGGTTAAAAAATGTCAGTACCTACAAGCATGCGGGTTGGACCATTTACCCCAACTATTTTAGTTAAAAAGAAATATATAATCTTTTATATATTTCTCATCTGGATTTCAATGATCCCTATTTTATTAGAATTTTGGTTATATTGGCAATGTTTTTGGGATGCAATAAAACCATTATACTTCTATTTTTTTCTCCCGCTTCTCTGTTTTGTTATGTATATAACTGCAGTATTAACATCTGTTCTTTTTGCAAAATTAATATTAGTTATTATAAAGGCAATTCTTAAACCAAAAGAAGGTATTTTTCTTAGAGACGCATCAGATAAAGATTATCGCTATTGGAGTTTAAGAAATACAGTTAAAAAATGGCCAATTTGGCTTTCACACAAATTTCCGTTTCCATTCCTTGATAATATTTGTTTTAAAGTTTTTGGAGTTAAAACTAAATTTTCAAATTCGTTGTTCGAGGGATGGGTAGATTGTGAATTCATTGAATTTGGAAAAAATGTAATTATAGGACAAGGAAGCATCATTCAATCCGCTTGTATTGTTGGAAAGTTGTTAATTATAAAAAAAACAATTATTGAAGATAATGTAAGAATTGGAGCACACGCTATATGTATGCCTGGCACTCATATTAGAAAAAATAGTGTGTTAGCAGCAAATTCTGTTGCAACAGTTGGACAAGAACTTGAAGAAGGATGGATTTATGTTGGAGTTCCTGCAACAAAATATAAAAAGAATAGATTCTTCGAAGATGGTTTAGAAAATGTACTT
Organism: Promethearchaeia archaeon; assembly: GCA_029856045.1. Lineage (GTDB taxonomy): Archaea > Asgardarchaeota > Lokiarchaeia > Sigyniarchaeales > SOKP01 > 6H3-1. Next base: position 84,444 of record JAHQWG010000012.1, read on the forward strand.
GGAGATGTAAAAGATGTTGAAAATTTAAGAAAAACGTATGAGAATTTATATATTAAACGTTATGATAAACATCTTACTTATAAAGAGAGAAAAGAACTTAAAGAAGAAAGGAGAGTAGAAGAAAAAATAAGATTGGAGCAGGGTGTATAAAAATATTAGCAGACTTAAAAAAATGATAATAATATCTTATAAAATGTTATCCAATTCTGATATGGAAGTAACTTCACCTTATTAGTCTCTTTAACTTTAAGAGAAAAAAGAGTTAAAAGATGTTAAAGTCTTAAAAATTTAATTTTTTAAAATTAATAACTTTTTTAAGAGCAAATTATATGATTTATATAGATTTAAATTTATCAGTTAAATGACAGGATTTTTGAGGAAATAGAGCACTTGAATCAATTAAAATACCAAGTAATTGAAATTCTAATAGAACATGTAAGAATAGTTACAAATAGTATGAAAGAGATGCATTTATTTTATAAATTATGGACTGAACCTAGAGATAAAAAAGAAATAAATGAAAAAAAAGAAGAAATAAACCATTTAGAAGAACAGGCGGATGAATTAAAAGCAAGGATCATAAAAAAATTCGCTGAAGCAGAATCACAAGGATTAAGTACATTATTCGATTTAGTCCTAAAAACTGATGGGATTTTAAATTATATTAATGAATTTACAGATAGAATATTGTATATTGATAAAAGACTTTCTAAGAACATTAATAAAAGAATTAATTCTATCATAAAAATATCTATAGATATGGGAGAAGCATTAACAATTGCAGTTAAAAGCTTATTGGGGCTAAGAGAGAAAGCATTTGATACATCAAAAAAACTACATTTGCTAGAACATGAAATAGATTCACAATATAGAGATTTTGAGAATTATTTATACAATTCAACTGATTTAGATGTAATTACTATTTTAAAGGTAAAAGGAGCTGTCCAGAAAATTGAGGAAATGGCCGATTTAATTGAAAACATTGCAGATTTGATTCGAATCATAGCATATAGTTAATAAAAATTAAAACAAAACATTAAATTAAAGAGAATGCAGAATATCTAAGGTTTAAACCATTTTAAAATATAATATGTTTTAGTCTGCGGATTTGCTATAATAAAACGTTTCCTCACAGAAGTCGCTAATCTTCCTGCTCTAACCATCTCAATTGCTGAAATATTGGAATCACTTCGCAATACTTGAATAATAAATGGGGAATGCTCAAGACCAGGTCCTTTCTTGTAAACTGCAAAATCGGCTCCAAATTTTAATGCGGGTCGAACAACATATCCCTTGTCTCTTAAATCCTTATAGATATTGTACTTATCTTCAAACAGATTATGTTTATTTTTAGCAAACTCAAAAAATTCTTCTGAAGTGAGGTTTTTATCAGATTCTACATCAAATATGCTGATCCTTCCAGATTCCAGCAAATATTGTGCTTCAATTAATGATAATTCAGTAGGTTTTGAATAATATTCCAATCTAGGTTTATTTATACCCAATGGGCTTCCATAAAAATTATTCACATATAGATAAGAACCGTATAGCGGATTAAAGATAATTACCCTTGAATTGATTAATTTCGCAGGGATAACCTCTGGAATATCTTCTTCTTTGATTTCATCAAGTGAAATTGCGTTTTCTTTTACCATATCTAAACATAAATCTGATTATTTGATTTATTTTAAGAGTTTATTTATACTAATATTTTTCGATCTTATTGAGTAAAGTTAGCAAATTTTTTTCTGAAGAAGTAAAATTAGATAGAATATAAATGATATCCTATTTAAATAAAATAAATAATGTTTAAAATGTAGATTTACGTTTTTATAATCATTATAAAACACAAAATTCTAAATTTAATAGTGAAAAATATGGTATTAAAACGGAAGAGTTGTGTTGCAGGCTCTTTTTATCCTCGCTATAAGCCAGATTTGATATCAATTATTGAAGAATCTTTTTTAGATAAAAACTTTGGTGTAGGAAAACCTTTTAAATGTGAAAATCTAGAGAATAGAACAATTTATGGGGGAATATCTCCGCATGCTGGATATGTTTATTCAGCTGCTTGTGCATCTTTTACATTTTTTAATTTGTTTAAGGAGAAAATTCCTGATACTGTTATTGTTTTAGGCACAACCCATACAGGCTATAGTGAGATTGCTTTATTGGAAGAAGGTTTTTGGGAAACTCCCTTGGGTGATATTGAGATCGATTCGGAATTAGGGAAAAAGATTGCAGAGAATAGCAATACGATAAAAATCGACCAATCGGCATATCTTGGGTTCCCACATAGTCGTGAGCATAACATTGAAGTCCAATTACCATTTATTGTTTACTGTTCGGCTAATAAATCAAAATTAGTTCCCATTACAATAGGCTCTATGAATTTTAAAGTATTAAACGAGATTGCAATTGATATTGCAACAGTTATTAAGTCAGAAAACAAAGATATCGTTGTAATTGCTTCTTCTGACATGACTCATAAGCAACCCAGGAATATAATGAACCCAAAAGAAGATTTAGAGGAAATGAGAATCGTTGATCAAAAAGTTATAGATAGTTTTAATGAAAACAACCCTGAAAAGGTCTTTAATAACGCTAGAGCAACAACAGTGTGCGGACCTCAAACAATAACTACTTTAATGCTAATCTGTAATAATTTAGATGTAAAAACTCCTGAAGTATTAAAATATTACACAAGTTATGCCAAGGGAGGTGGAACTGGACCATGCGAGTATTGTGTAGGGTATTTTTCAGGGATTATGAAAATATAATTGAATCTAAACATAATTACAATGCTAGTTATAGACGAAGAATCAATAAAAAAAGCTAGAATTACTCTCGTTCTAATTACAATCAATTTAATGGCTTATTTTATAATAAATGTTGGACTTGGAGAAGATTATGTGATATTACTCTCTCAAATCAATGTTAATATTTATAATGGGGAAGTTTATCGACTTTTTACAGCAATGTTTTTACATGCTGATTTATTGCATCTATTTAATAATATGGTTTTTCTATTTCTTTTTGGTATTGGAATAGAATCAAATTATCGAAGAATTGAATATATTGTGATTTACTTCATGTCCGGTTTTATTGGAAACCTATTTAGTTTATTTCTCTTACCTTTAAATGTCATTAGTTTAGGTGCATCTGGTTGTGTTTTTGGTCTAATTGGTGCTGCAATAATGAGTTATATAAGATATGATAGAAGTGCAATACTGTTTGGAGCAATCTATTTAATATTTTTTTTATTTCAATCAATAGGACCTGAGATTAATATTTGGGCACATTTATTTGGAGGTTTAGTAGGACTTTTTCTAGGATATCTGATTAATAGAAATAAAAATGTTGAAAATATATACTAAAAATTAAACTTTTTTTAAAATAAAAAACTATTTTATAATTATTATGGCAGAAAAAGATATACGTGTTGCCGGGATTATTGACAAATTAACTGAAATAACCACTGAATATAACCAACTTACTAAAGAAAACGAAGAATTAAAACAAAAAATAATGAAGAATGTTGAACTTCTATCTGAGGCAGAGATTGTAATTAAAAATTTAAAAGAACAAGTAGCAATTTTTAAAAATCAAAAGAAAAGTGATATCCCTCAATTGCCACCACAAGTAAATGAGTTAAGAAGAGAATTGGTAGAAAAAGAAAATGCATTAAAAAATGCACACAATATTATAAAGGAAAAAGAAAATGAAATTTCTATTATGAAACTAAAGGTCAGTACTTCAGTCTTAAGCGATCAATCACAATTAAATAATTTTAGACAAGAATTACTCGAAAAGAATAGCCAAATATCAGAGCTTTCTAATCTTAATAATGAATTAAAGAGTCAAATTAAAAGATTGGAGACTGCCAAGATTATTACGGAAGCACCAACCCCTGCAGCTGAAACATCTGCTTCTTTAAATGTTTTAGTCGAAGATTTACAAGATAAATTGAATAAAAGTAAACGGCATGCAGAGAAACTTGAAGTAGAGTTTAGAAATTTAAAGTCCATTCAAGGACAAGGAGCAGCCTTAGAACGAATTACAGAACTTGAAAATAAAAATGAGAGATTATTACAAAAATTAAAGGAATTAGAGTCTATTCAATTAACTTCAGAAGATCCAAATAAAATTATACAACTTGAAGAACAATTAAAAGAAAAGGCAACAATTATTATGGAACTTGAGTCAAAACAAACCGAAGCTTCCACTACTGTTAGTTCAGGAGTTGGAGCTCCTGCCGGATTAATCGAGGATTTACAAATAAAGATTAATAAATTAAAATCTGAAGTTAAAAAGAAAGATGAAATGATTTCTAAATTAAGATCATAAAAGATATTAATTATTTTTAAAAAATTTCTTAATTATTTTGATGAGTTAATGAATAATTCAAAAAAAATTGCCTTAAAGGAAAAACTCACATTCATTTTTTGCGGGCATTTTGCATTAGATAAAATTTTTAGATTCAATCAGGATAGCATGGAAACCGTTGGAGGTGGGGTAACATATGGATCACTCGCTTTAGATACATATACTAGTGATGTTTGGATTGGAATAGTTTCAAATTTAGGAAGTTTAAATTTCAAAAAGGAATTTCTGGGAGAATTTCTCGAAAGAAATATTAATTTAGATGGCATAACGTGGAGCCATTCCAAAAATACAAGTTTTGTTTTAAATTATTTTAATCATAGCAGAAAATTAACCTTAGTTTCTAAAAGTCCTAACCTCAATTTTAGAAATTTTCCATTAAATTATATTTCGAAAAATCCAGATGCTATTCTTTTATGCACATTATGTAATGAAATAGATATTGAATATATAGAAGATTTGGTAAAAAATTTAAAAAATAGTTATATTGCCATCGATCTCCAAGGATTTATCAGAAAAATTGATAATTCTGGGCAAATATCATTAAGATATGATAAAAATTTCAACAAAAAGATCTCATATATAAGTGATTTAATTAATGAAAATCTTATTTTAAAAGGTTCCCAGGAAGAGATGAGCACACTTTCTGGAATAAAAAACCCCATTAAATCAATCAAAAAATTAACAATGAATGATTCGTTAATAATTACAACTCTTGGGGAAAAAGGTTCATTAATTGCAAGGAAAGGAGAGAAAATAATTAAAATCCCTGCATTTAGTCCTAATGTTGTTGTAGATGAAACGGGTGCTGGAGATGTCTATATGTCTGTTTTTATGTATGAATTTTTAAAATCCTCAAAAGATTGGGAATCAATAAAAAATGCTGGTTATTTTGCTTCTGCTGCCTCTTCTTTTTTAGTTGAAATGAAAGGCCCAAAAGGTTTTAAACTTAAAGAAAAGGTGATCAAACGAATAAAAAATAAAAATTATATATAATTGAAAACTAAAATCAATTTAATAAAAAACATAAAACGATTTTTTTTAATGGAAAAGTTATGCATATAAATGTACATTATGCCATTGGAGTAATAGTCGCCTCGATTAGCCAATTCTTTCTTAAGATTAATTTATTTGAATTTTTTATGATTATTTTTTGTTCATTTATTATAGATTTCGATGTTTTTTTTTCCAAATATGCAAAAGATCATAACCATAGGAATCTTATTACACATTCTATTTGGCCCGGGAGTGTTTTACTAATATTTGGAATCATTTTTTTAAATCTTTTATTAATATTATGCGGAATTACTCTCTTAATTCATGTTTTCTCTGATACATTTGATTGGGGTACAAATTTATTCTATACTGGAAAAACAATTGGGTTAAAATTATTAATTACTTCAGAAGAAATGAAAAATATGGATGAAATTCTTTCAAAATATAAAGTGGCGCATTCCTTCTTTGTTTTTAGATATTATAATAATAAATTCTGTAAAATTTTAGAAATTCTTGTTTTTATTTTAATGATTTTATTAAATATTTTTCTTGCAAGTGAATTTTGGTATTTCTTTATTATCTATTTCTTCTTTTTAAGCATGCAAATGTATGAATATAAGAAATTGAAAAAAATTGAGAATTCTTAAAGTATTTTATAATGAAAAAAAAGCTTTTAATTAAAAAAGAAAAAATATAAAATAAAGAAATCACATTAGTAATTAATTTAGAACAACAATGGATGAAAAAATATGATTAAAACAATTGAAGACTGTCAAAAGTTTGTTGATGTTTACAATACTATTTTTAATGAGGGAAAAAATGAATTTCTATATAAGATTCAATTAGGGGATAGTCGAACCATTGTAAGAACGTTTAAAATGAGAAAGTTTAAGATAACTTTGAACGAAGAGAAAAAAATCAATGTATTATTGAAGGGGGAAAATAAATTTATTGCAGAAGAAGGAGCTCCATATTGTCCGTGTAAACTCCAACATATTGATCAAAATATATGCCCATGTGAAGAATGTTTAGATGAAGCTGAAGAACTTGGGCATTGCCATTGTCTAATGTATGTTAAAGTATAAACTCGTTTCAAGAAAACTTATATTTTTTTCCAACGATACCAACAAAGCATTTATCTCCAAACTGTCTTTTAAAATTTAGAGCATTCATTGTGCAATGGCATAAAATAACTGATTTTAACATAGGATTTAACTGTTTTGCTTCCTCATTACTAAATTTGAACCCATGCATACCACCAATTATATGTAAAGGTGTGTTGAGGCGTATGCCTAAATTGGTTCTTTCTTTTAAAATTGCACTCAATCCTGGATGACAACAACCACACAGTAGGATATAACTCTCATTAATTTTTATAAATAATGCCTGTTCGTGTATTCCTCCATAATCTGAAGACCATAAAGAATTCGTTAAAAAGAGACCTGGAGATATTTCGCTTATTTCTCTTCCCTTTTCGATAATTACTTGATTTTTTTTTGGAACGGTAATACCTTTATAGCTTTCTTGAGCGTCCCAATCTCTGTGAACATAAACAAAAATATTTTCATTTTTTTTTAAGATTCCTGGCAAGCCATCCGTGTGATCATAATGATTATGACTTAAGATTACAGCATCCAAGGAGGAGGGAGAGACCTCCAAAGTTTTGAAATTAAGTAAAAGTGGTTCGATCTTTGTGCCTGTGTCAAATAATATTTTTTTATTATTAATTTCAATTAAAGCAGAAAAGCCATAGGATTTTATGAAACCATGTTCCACTCCATTAAAATCATCTATTAATATCGTAATATTAACAAACATAGCCTTATTATTTCTAATTATTATCCCTTTATATTCTCTTCTAATTTAAATTAGATATTCCTCTTGTACAAATTGTAATATTAAAAAAAGTTTATAAAAATCTCAAGAAAGTAAAAATTTATTATCCTTAGATTCTTTTAAAAAATAATTCTCTTAGAATTAAAGTATTTAATATAATTAAAAATTTGGTTTTAAAATTGGTAAAAGGAACAGTTAAATGGTTTAATAGCCGAAAAGGCTTTGGATTTATAAACTCTGAAGAGGGGAACGATGTATTTGTTCATTACTCAGCATTATCTGGGGAAGGGGATGAATATAAAACGCTAAACGAAAATGACAAAGTTGAGTTCGATGTTGTTCAAGGTGAAAAAGGACCACAAGCTTCAAACGTTGTTGTTACAGAAAAAGCTCCTCGACAATTCAATTCATACAATAAAGGCGGCAAACGAAATTATCGCTATTAATTTTATGAATTAAAATAAATCTCTAAAAAGTAATAATAAAAAATTAAGTAGTAAATAATAATAAGTAAAAATCTCTTTTTACGATTGTTATCGAACCTTATCTTTTTTTTTAATTAATTTTGGTATTTAATCGGATTAAATAGAACTGATTATGAAAAAGATTAGTTTTATTTATTTTTAGTCCCTAATTCCATCTTCGGAGATTGTGAAAACTGCTTCAGCTTCCGGTAAGTGAGGAGCATCAACAATTTTAGCAACTCGTTGATTTTCTTTACCCTTTCTTAGATAAACTCTTACTGTCGAACCATGAGCAACAATATTACCTCCAGTTGCTCTAAGTGGATTTCCGTAGAATACATCTGGTTTTGATTGGACTTGGTTCGAAACAACTATGGCTAAATCATCATAAATCTCAGTTAATCGAAGAAGATCATGCAAGTGAGAATTCAACGTTTGCTGACGGTCTGCAAGAGTCCCTCTTCCAATGTACTCACTTCGAAAATGGCCAATTAACGAATCCACAATAATTAATTTTATATTTTCCTTATCAATTATATTAGATGCGTCCTTGGCGAGCATGACTTGATGGTCTGAATTAAATGCCCGTGCGAAAATTATATTCTTTAAAACTTTATTATAATCTAAATCCAAAGCATCTGCCATTTGAATTATCCTTTCAGGTCTAAATGTCCCCTCAGTATCAATGTATAAAGCTTTTCCATTAAGCCCTCCTTTTTCTTCAGGCAATTGCACATTAACACATAATTGATGCATAATTTGAGTCTTTCCTGTTCTATATTCTCCAAAGAACTCGGTTAAAGCTCTTGTTTCTATTCCACCCGCTAAAACTTCATCTAAATTAGGACTACCCGTAGAGATCCGTTTTAATAATCTTCGTTCTTCCCATACCTCACTTGCTGATTTAAAATTAATATTTAACAACTCTTGAGATGACTTAATAATTTTTTCAACAGTTTTATCTCCCAATCCCGAATCATCCATTATTACTTGTTTTGGAGTCACCGCAATTGCTCTTATGGATAATAACCCAGCTTCTTTTAATTTCTTTAAAGTTGCAGGTCCGACACCAGGTAAATCAGAGAAACCGTAATCAATTTTTCCTTTAGACTTTTCTTTTTGAATATCTGGTTTTTCAGACTCTTCAATAACAAATTCCATATTTTCTTCTATTTCTTCATTAGTCTCACTTGAAATCTCCATATCTTGACTTGAAATTAATTCTTTTGCATTTGAAATCCAATCCAAAACTTTTTTCTCGGAACTTTTGACTATCTTTGCTATTATTTTTGGGTCTGCGTTAATAAAATCTTCATAACTATTTATTCCCTCAGCCATCAACTTTTTTGCAGTTACATTACCTATTCCGGGAATTTGGGTTAAATCTGAATTATTATTATTGCTCATAATAAAAGAAGCCTTCCTTTCTTTTTTCAAAATAAAATAAATCTTGATTCTTTAAATAAATTACATATTTAGATTTTAATAAAAATATAGGAGTTTAAAAAATAATTGATTTTTTAAAAAAAAATAAAATTATTGTGAAGGAGTTCTTTGTCCGCTTTTAGTAACTAGTAAAAGTGCCACGAAAAGTATAACACAAAATAGAAAGGTTAGCACTGCCGTAGATTCTGGAGCCCATATATAACTTATTATCCAAAATGGTATAATGAATATTGCAGTAATAACTACAACTGCAACTAAATTTGCCTCTTCACCACGAATATCATTTAACAATGGAATGCAAATCAAAACAACGAGAGCTGTGATACTGATGCGAAAAGATAATACAACGTTTGGATCGATAACTGGGTTTAAATCTCCTGTTATGGTAAATAACTCAGGCAACCAAAAGAAAGCTAAATATGAAGAACACCCAGTTTGCATATCAGGAATTAAGTTATCTGATGGCAAAATCGCAGTGAGAACAAACTGAACTATTAAAGCAACCAGTAAAAATAAAAGAACATCATCTATCTCTTTCTTCTTTTTAATTACATGATATGTATCTCTTAACATAACAACAATCCAAAGCAAGACCAAGATAAGATACATACCTAATACTCCAAATGATTGGTATTCTGCATAGGCTGAACTACCACCTTCAGTAATTTTGAACCATAGGTAATTGATTAATGGTAAAGCCATAATATATGCAAGCAGTGAGTAGCGCTCTCCACGCTTAAAAATATCAAATATCAAAAAGATTACAAAGATGATACTTAACGTTATCATAATTATTATTGAATTTAGATCAAATAGCGCCATAATTAAATCACTTTATTTTATAATTTTTTTACATAATTTATTAAATCTTTATGTTTTTAATTATTTTTTATTTTAAATTTAATTTAATGTATTAAATTTTTATTAATCTCAAACATAAATTATTATTAATATATTTTCATAAGACCAGTTTTTGAATATGCTCCAGAAAAAAAGATCTAAATTTAAAGGTGAAAATATTGCCAAGATAATCGTGGCAATAATTGCAATTGGTGGAACAAGTTTTTATGGCTTTATTTCTGTGTTTCTGTTGAATAATAATTTAAATGTTGAGTATTTTGTGAATGGATTTGATGTTCAATTAGCCCCTGAGTCCGTTATCGATTATGACTACATATATAATATTATTAACAAATCTGAAGAACTAGTTGGAATTTATCATATTCCTAAAAATCTCACAGGAAATAATTGGACTCTACCACCTTTAGGTGTTACATTTAATTATGCACTAATAAATGAGAATCTAACATTCTTTAACAGTTCATTTTATAATAATTCTCAGATTTTAGCAACTTTTGATCCATTAAACACAAGTAGCCCTTATAACGATTTTAACATCATGAATTATGGGAGTGATACGGCTCATGTTTCACTCTATTCAGGATTATATGTTGCCGGAGAAGCTTTTCGATATGCAGTAGCAAAACGGGAGAATAATAACGCTGAGGTTGAAGCAACTTTGGAAAGGTTGCGTGATTTGGTATTGGCATATGAGATATTAAGTGAGGTAGCTGGAAATTTCACATGGCCTCGTTATGCAGTTCCAGATACACCCCTTGCAAGAGAAAAGTTTCCGGGTTATGGTTTTGAAGCATCTAAAGATCGATATATCCGAGAATATAAAGGCTATAATTGGTCATTGATAATGCATAAAAGTCGAGATGTTACATGCGGGCAGTTATTCGCCATGAGTATGATTTATAATTTAGTAGATGACCCTGATTTAAAAGAGAGAACGGGTAGAATTATAGATAGAACGGTTTCATATTTTTATGATTCAAATTGGCGAATCCTTGATGTAAATGGTAAAATTCACACGGTTGCAGCAGAATTGATGAGTGGACGACCTGTTCCAAGTTCTTTATTTGTTCTAAGCTTTCTAAAGATGGCTGCGATAGTTAATCCTGAAAAATGGCAATCAATTTATCTTCACTACGCATATGATAGAGGATTCGCTAAAGCTTTAGGAAAAAGTGATCGAGCAGGTATCGGATTTCCAAGTTCTAATGTAGCTGGTCCTTATTATCCATTAAATTTTATATATAATGATATTCCAATATTAATTTGGCTTGAAGAAGACCCAGTTTTAAAGCAAATGTATTTAGATAATTTATTGGATCCTGCTCAAAATTTTGTCAAGTTTCATCGTAATGGGGAGTTTGATGCTGTTTATTTATTATGTCATAGTACTCCTAATTTCGACAATTTACGTGATGTTCCCACTCTATTAGAGAGTGATATTAATAATGATGATCAAATTTGGGGTAGGGTTCGAGATCGAATTCAAAATCCTTTTGAATTTATTAAATCTGATATAAAAGATTGCTTATGGCGTTCTATGAATAGAAAGTATCCTTATAGAACTTATTATAATGATGTTTTTAATTTTCCAAATCAACACCAAACACCGATCCCCGGTGTACCTTACCCAAAAATCGGGTATTGGGAAGGAACCAGTTTTGATTTAGTCGAATCTATAGAAGATCTTCTTGAAGGAAAGGAGCCATCAAGTGAGAAAAATTTATTAAATAATTCATGTCCAGTCGATATGAGAAAGACAGAAAGTATGATGTGGCAGAGAAAAAGTTATGGAATAAATAACGTTAATTATATTCGAGGTGATCAGAGATATGGCTGGACCCAACTTGTTCCCGATATCCTCGTTGTATATTGGATTGCCAGATATTTAAATATAATACCTAAAGGAAATTAATGGAGGGTGGTAAGCAATGCAAGAAGATAAAATGGCAAATATTTCATTTAAGAGATTAAATATAATCCCAATTATAAGTGGGCTAATTCTAATCGGGCTAGCATTTATAAATATTCCATTTTTAATAGATGAGGAGGGAAACTTCTACTTTGAACTTTTAGAGCAACCAGGAATAACGTTTATTATTGAAATGAATATTTACATTTTTATTGGCATAATTCCAATTATTTTTGGACTAATTTTTATAATATTTTCTTTAATGACCTCCCGGACTATTACACTCAATTTTCTAAAAAAAAATGATACGAGCTCATTGGAAATAGAATATATTAAAATTCCAGTTTTTAAAAATCTCCTTGAGACTAACGAGAGATTATCTTTACCAACTAAAATCCAACAAATTATTATTGGAAAACGGCATCAGAGATTTGTAGCTTGGGCCTCATTTGCATTAATATTCTTTCTTGTATATTTACTTACTGATTACATAAATTTCTTAAATTTATCTTTTAATATGTTTTTTATTTCTGGAGGAATTCCTATATCAACACGATGGATGTTAACGATAAACATTTTATTATTGCTAATAGCAGCATTTCTGATTGTTCTATTTCCAAGAAGATTTTTTCAATTGGATACGCCTGATGATTTTATTAAATTTGATTATAAATCATTCCAATTAGAGAGAATATCAGAAGAGAGTAAGAAGATACAAATATTGGATGTATTTGAATTGGTACAAGAAGAAAAAGGAAAAAGTATAAAGAAAGAAGATACAATAAATGTTGATAATCTGAAAGTACCTCTCGAAGAAGTCCCTAATTCTCATACTCCATTATTTAATTTAATTTTAAGTTATGCTTTTATAATATTAACAATAATTATTCAACTAATTCCGGATTTCTTTTTACTCGATTTTACGGCGGACATTAAATATTTTATTACTTTTAATTCGGTTTATTTCTTTATACGCTTACATCACAGTTATTGGATTACAGAACAATCAGTGGAAGTAAAAGAAGATTCATTAACATGTGTTAGAAAAAATCCAATTGCTGGTACATGGGCAAATTATAATAATTTTAATTCAATAAATAAGGAATATAAGCCATATAAACCTCACTATTTGGAATATTTTGTTGTATTTTTCCTGTTAGTGGAAGTGATTTGGGTGATTTATAATCTTTTATATTTCCCAAGTTATTTTTTGACAAATCCATACACTTTTGGTTATATTTTAACAGTGATCGGAATAATTGTGTTTATTTTCTTTGAATTTAATACGCCATCTTCCACAGTTTCATTGACGCCAGAATTTCAATCTAGAGAAAGTAAAACAGAAAAATTCTACTTATTTTTTCCAGTAAATTTTATTGAAAAAATTCCAAGATTTAAAGATGCGTATAAATCGAAAAATATTTATGATATTTTAAGGATTAATTTGATATTATTAATTCCAATTATTTTTGGGGTTATTTGGGTAATTTTAAGCGCCCTCGGATTACTCCCGCCATTAGAATCCACAATATTTTAGATGGGCTTTATTCAAATAAAATTTCTTCTAATTCTTTTATTGCTTTATCAATATTCTTTTCTTCGTCATATTCGGCTGAAATTATAACAGCATCTCTAGATAACGAGAGTTTTACTGTAATATTAACACCGTCTTTTATTATTTTAACCTCGTTGATAATATCGATGTATTCTAAATTGTGTTTTTCTATTTTTTGAGTTATAAATTCATGAAAATTATCAATAAATTTTGAATCTACAGAAATTTTTTTACTGATTTTATTAGTTTTAGGAAAATTTCGAGTTAAATCGCTTAATAAACTTTCTTTTGAAGCCACAATATCTAAAATCTTAATTAGAGTAAGATTACCGTCTGAAATCGGCCCAAAATATGGAAAATAAAATTCAAAAGAATCTGAGGCGGCAAAACAAGCTCTAGCCTCCCTTATACTCCTTGAAATTATACCAGGTTTGGATTTTTTCTTTATAAGATCAAAACCTTGACCATTTACATAATCGTCCAATACTTTTGATGAGGTTTCTGACACAATTACACTATTTGGTTTTGATTCTTGAATTTTTTCATCGAAAGTAATAAAGAGCATGAAAAGATCCTCAAAATTAATCTCAATTCCAGACTCATCAACTATTATAAATCTCTGACCATCGCTCGAGAAACATATTCCCAAATCACTATGACTAGCTCTGACGATATCTGCGCAATTTCTTATTGTATTAATACTAGGAACTGATGCTTTTACTTTTTTTTCTTGGTGGAATGTATTCAAGGCAACTACATCTACATCCAAACTGCTGAGTAAATTTGGTGTTATTTGGCCAGTCGGACCAAAGGAACAATCAACAACAACTTTTAAGTTAGTATCAGAAATTTTAGCTTTATTTACAAATTGAGGGAGCGCTTTCATATAAATATCTACTGTATGTGGGATACTAGATATTTTTCCTATATTTATTGGTTCTGCTCTTCTTATATTTTTAGGAAACTTTTTAGATGCTCGAACTAATTCTTCTAATTGAGATTGAGTATATATGAAGCCACCGGCATCCAGAAATGTAATCTCTACATCGTTATTGTATAGATGGCCCGTTGAGAAATACGCTCCACCGCTGGCTCCAAATCTCCTTATTGAAAATTGTAAAAGCGGAAATGTTGTATCATGAAGATTTAATAGGTCCACACCAGTCGATAAAACACCTGCAGCGTAAGCTCTTTTTAACATACGAGAATCTTTATGAAAATCTCTAGCCATAACGAGTATATCATTTGGTTTTAAAGTAGATCCGTGAAGAATTCCAAGGACAGTTGACATCTCTGGGGGTAAACTTTCATTAACTCTTCCAGCGATAATACCCCGCTTTAAGATATTCCCTAGTTCGAAAGTCATCGTAGATCAACTTTTACAAAAATAAATTAATTTATAATTTTTAATTAATTTTATGGAAAGAATAAAATTAAGGAATTTAATTTTATAGATAAAATAATAAATTTTCTTTCATAGAATATTGATAAAATGAAAAATTGGATTTGATAAATAAAATGACTGTAAAAAATGTTATTGGGAGTTTTTCTTTTGTCCTTCATGCTCACTTACCATGGGTTATTAACCATGGAAATTGGCCTCATGGGACATCATGGTTAAACGAGGCAGCAAGTGAGACCTATATACCAATTTTGAATATTTTAAATGAACTTATAAGTGAGGGCTATACTCCAAAAATAACAATTAGTCTGAGTCCTCCATTAGTTGCAATGTTAAAGCACAGTTCATTCAAGGCTGATTTTAATGCGTATTTAGATACAAAAATTGATGCATCTATCCATGATATTGAGGAATTCACCAAATATAAGTTTGAAAATCTAATAAAAACTGCCCATGAATGGGAAAAATTCTACACAGGAATAAAAGATAATTTCAATCATAATTACAATCAAGATATAGTGAATGAATATAAGAAACTTCAAGATAAAAATGTAATAGAATTAATGACATGTTTTGCTACACACGGCTATTTTCCTTTACTAGGAAAGGATAGTTCAGTAAATGCTCAAATTAAAATTGCAAAGGATTATTATAAGCGAATTTTCGATCGTGAGCCGATTGGAATCTGGCTTCCGGAATGCGGTTATAGACCGGCATATAAATGGAAAAATCCTTTAACTGAAGAGGAATATTATAGGGAAGGTGTGGAATATTTTCTTGCAAAGCACGGTTTTCGTTACTTTATCGTAGATACACATTCAACAATGGGGGGCGAAACTAAAGGTGTTTATCTTGAAAGGTTTCCTATATTGCTAGAGTTATGGGAGCATTTCAAAGTAAAATATCAACCTTTAGAAATAAAATTTGACAGAACACCCTATGAACCTTATTTATTGGAACCAAGACCAAATTTACCACCAGTTGCTATTTTTACAAGAGATGAAAAAACGGGTCTCCTCGTTTGGTCGGGTGAGCATGGATTTCCTGGAGATGGAAACTATTTAGACTTTCATAAAAAGCATTATCCCGGAGGAAATCGATATTGGAAAGTTACTGGAGCAAAAATAGATATTGGGCAAAAAATGGAGTATTATCCAGGAGATATAGAAAAACGTCTGGAAGAGAATGCATCTCATTTTAAAAATCAAGTAAAAGATATATTAAATGAATATAAAAGTAAGAATAATGGATCTGGTGTGGTTGTAGCTCCGTATGATTGCGAGCTTTTTGGTCATTGGTGGTTTGAGGGACCTCGATGGTTGAAAAAGATATTAAAATGGATGGAAGATGACCCGGAGGTTGATCTTACAACATGTTCAAGGTATTTGAATCAACATCCTCCAAATAAAATAATCTCTTTGCCTGAAGGGTCGTGGGGGCTTTCTGGATGGCATAATACATGGTTAAATGATTGGACTTCTTGGTCATATCACTATATTTACGAATGTGAGGAAAAAATGGAAGAAGTAGTTGAAAAATATTATGCTTCAGCTGATAAAAATTTGAAAGATATTATTGAACAGTTAGGGAGGGAACTTTTACTTCTTGAATCCAGCGATTGGCAATTTTTAATAAGCACATGGACAGCTAGAGATTATTCAGAAAATAGAATTGCAGAACATTATGAAAAATTTATTCGTTTGTATGATATGGTGATGAAATATGGAAATAAGGAATATGTGGATGAAGGAGAATGGGAATATCTTGGAATGGTTAAGGACAGCGACTCCATATTCGAAAAATTAGATGCCAATGCATTTAAGCCATTCAAATATGATTAATAAAGGACAATTTTTTTCCCTTTCTATAAAAAAATAAATAAGAAAAAGTTAGATTTCGGAGCCCATTTCAATGGATTTATCGGAAATGACCTTATCATCGCTGATTCTACAGTTTGGACCAATAATTACGTTATTTAAAACAGCATTGTTCCCAATGGTGCAATCATTACATATTATTGAAGAGTTAATTTTACATCCAGCACCAATAGATACATTATCCCAAATAACAGTTTTATCTATAATTGAATCTTCTTTAATTTCCACATTTGACCCAATTGATGATAATTCTTTTATTTGAACATTATTTTTTAAACACACATTATCCCCAAAACAAGTCATTTTCTTAATATTAACAGAACCTTCTGTATCGATTATTTTGGTCGTCCAAATATTATCATCTTCATTTCCATTGGGAGTTATAGGCCAGCCATATTTTCTTAGAAGATCCCAGTTTGCCCAAAGATATGTTTGTGGATTACCAACATCAAGCCAGTAATAATTTTCAACAAAACCATATAGATCATAATTATTTGCAAGAAGATATGGAAATACATCACTTCCAAAATCTACAAGTGGTTGACTTTCTAAAATGTCTAGAATTTTTACATCAAATGCATAAATTCCCGTATTTATAATGTTTGTGTGAAGAAATAGGTCAGCACGTTGTGCCATACCACTTACGTACAGTTCCATGGGTTGAGGCTTTTCTAAAAAAAGATAAATTTTCCTATTTTTATCTAATAAAACTACTCCATACTGGGATGTATGACTCTGCACCATTTTCATGGAAATTGTAGATATTCCATTTTTTTCACTGTGAAATTGCATAAAATTTTTCATTGGAAGGTTAGTTACAATATCTCCCATACCAACAATAAATTTTTTACTGTCAATATTCTCACGGCATTTTTTTACAGCATCCGCAGTTCCGCTAGAATCTTGAATTAAATATTCTAATCTTACATCTCCTAATTTATCCTTTGTCCATTCTTTTTCCAAATGTTCTTTTAAAAGATTACCCCTATGAGCTAATGCAATAATAATATGTTTAATTCCTGCGTATTTTACGTGATTTATGGCATAGTCGATCATTGGTTTGTTTGTGACCTTAACAAGAGGCTTGGGAATTATAGATGTAAGTGGCTGTAGCCTTTTCCCAATTCCACCTGCTAAAATAACTGCACAAAATTCAATAGTCATAAATCTTCAGATATAAATCTTTAATTTTTCTTAATTCGAACACAATTGGAAATTTAATTTAAGCCGTATAGAATAAGAGATTAAAACTCATTATAATTTAAATATTTTAATCAAATTTTTTTTAATTTTTTTAAGATTTTGATACAATTTCTTTTTTTTGAATGATTTTTCTTAGTTCCTTAGCTACATTTTCTGGAAGTAATCGAGCTACTCGCATATCATCTGCCATTTCTGCCCCCCCTATAAACTCATATGGTAAAACATCGCCAAATAGATGGAAATGGGATTTTTCATACCCATAGGGTTTCATATTTAGAATAATATTCCTATTTGGATTAACAAAGATGTCATTTAGAGCTTTCCAGATTATTTTTAGATTTTGTGCGAGTTCGTCAAAATAATTTTTATCAAGTTCATCTAATCGCTCAAAATGCTCATTTGGATAAAATCTGAGATGATAATTTCTTAAAGGACTGCCAGTTGCAAAAAATGTCCATAAATTTGTTTTTAAAACTATCCTAGAGCCACCACCATGATCTGACTTGCATAGACGACATTCACGTTCTCTCATCTCTTCAAACGCTTTAAGATGCATTTCTAATCGCGCCCCATGGCCATCCTCGTTTAGATCAATATAAACTTGCGAATGAAATCTTCTCTGACTGCCCCCTACGGGCTTCCCAATATTAAAAAACGGTGATACCGGAATATTCTTTATTCCTTTTTTATTAGCCTCATCAATAACATAATTTATTCCTGCAGTTGTTGATTGAAATACTTCAGATATTACATCATCCGGAATTTCTTCAAACTTTAAAGAATCATAATAATCCTGCGAAATAGTAACCAGATTTACACCATACGCCAGTCTAGAGTTTGAAGGTAAATTATTAATTATATAATCATGGATCGAATCTTCAATCCATCGAGCCATAGCAGGATATCTATTGATTAATGTTATTGTTTTTCCTTGAATATTCATGTTTCTTTTTGGTATGATACTAAAAGGCGAATCTAATCTTTTATTTCCATTACAAATAATTATTCCAAAACCATCACCAATTAGATTGCCTTCATTATCCTTTATTGGTTTTCCATTTAAAATTGCTTTAAAAGCATCATTATCTCCATTGTCATTATCCATATTGAATTTTCTTTTTCTTCTAACGGGAGAGATATAACTATAATGTCCGTAAATTTTTGATAAAACAATACTCTGTCCATTATCCTGTAGAATAATGGGTACGTTTGAAAGTGGATCCCATCGTTTGATCGGGATTTTGGTTAGACTTGAAAAACTATGGCTGGAAATGATGCCGAATTGCATAAAGGGAATTTCCCACAATTCTAAAGTCCTTTTAGATTCACTCAAAATGTCTAAATCAGTAATGATTATTTACTCCAAAAAAAATTTGTCATTAAATATGTTTCCTAATTTGGATTACTTATTATAAAACTTCATCTAATATAGAAATTAAGAAACAACTTTTATTAATTATTAATATTTTTTGATATCTATTATTATTTTTTTAAAAAAAATAAAAAAAATATTCGGTGATGATAATTACTGAGTCTTTAATATTAAATCTAAGAGATATTACTGAAAAGGATATAAATAAAATAGGGAGTAAGGCTGTAAATCTCGGAATGTTAATTCAGAAAAATTTTTCTGTTCCAGAAGGGTTTGTTATTACTATTGCTGCATATTCTTTATTTCGAGACGACAATGATCTCGAGACGACAATTCAAAATTTTCTTAAAGATATTGATTATTCTAATTATGAAACAATTGAGACTTGTTCAAGAAAAATCAAAGAAGAAATTGAACGAGCATCTCTCCCTCATAAATTGATAAAAGAGATGAAAAAAAGATTTGAATATTTGGATATAAATAATTTTGTCGTTCGCTCATCCGGTTTATCAGAAGATTTACCAACAGCTTCTTTTGCAGGACAATATGAATCTTTTCTAAATATTAAAAGTCTTGATGAGATACTTAAACATATTAAGCGATGTTACTCATCGGTTTGGACTAGTCGAGCAATTGTATATCGGAATGAGAACAAAATTCCTCATGATAATGCTGAATTAGCAGTAATTATTCAAAAGATGATTCCAGCTAAGAGTTCAGGGGTCTTATTTACAGCAGACCCAATATCATTAGACCGTTCAAATTTGCTTATCGAATCTAATTTTGGATTAGGTGAATCTGTTATGTCAGGAGTGATTAGTCCAGATCAATACACAGTTCATAGAGGTGGTTCAGTTAAAAAAGAATTATTTGAGATTCTTAAAAAGCGAATTGGCTTAAAAAATGTTGCTGCACACCCAAAATCTTCAGAAAATGAGAATGGAATTGAATATATCAAATTAACCGATGATATGAATAGAAAGTCTTCCCTTTCTGATGAACAAATCATACAGCTCGCCCAAATAGGGAGAGAAATAGAACATCAATTTGGATCTCCACAAGACATTGAATGGGCAATAGATCGATCAAATCAAATCCATCTTCTCCAAACGCGACCAATAACCTCAATGAAGTCTGCTCAACCCGTTAAAAAAATTATTTGGAGTCGAGGATATTCTGATGATTATTGGAATGATTCTGTTACTCCTTTATTTTTTGATCTTTTAGGAGATCAATTAACGCTAACTGTAAACATGGAATTAAATAGTATTATGGGTTACCAACGCATGGAGAAAAAGTTAATGAAACCCTTTAAAGCGCATGTATATTTCAATCTTGATGTTTTGAAGCGAAAAGTAGAACATGAAATACCGGGGTTTATTAGGAATGAAGATCTTCTGAATTATTTTCCAGAAGGTTCTGGACCATTTGGTCAAAAAACTATAAAAAAACTACCTTTTCGTCTTTTAAAGCGAATAGTTGCAGAATTAAGGGTAATGCTACATGATTCTGACGGTTCAATGACAAAAACTGATAAAAAGTATGAGACGTGGACCCAAGAAGAATTTTTTCCATATTGCGATGAATTTGATTTACGTTTAGGAAATCTAATAGGAAGTGGAAATATTAAAGCTCTTATTGATTTAGCTGAAGAATTAGACCAAAAAATAATGGTTACTCATTTTCGTCTTGTTCGCTACGGAATACCTGTTCACAACATTGGGATGAATTTAATGGCTCAGTACCTACTAACTCGATTTCTTGGAAAGAAAGAGATGCAGCGGTTATATCCGATATTAATTTCAAATCTAAAGCATAAATTGACCGAAACAAATGAACAAATACATGATCTTGCTGCATTTATTCGAAAAACCCCAGAATTAAGAGATATAATTCTCGAAAAGGATTCAAAAGAACTTTATATTTATCTATCATCCGAAAAAAATCCTGTTTTTAAAAGCTTTTTTGATATATTTGAAAGATTTTTACAGGAACATGGTGACCGCGGATTTACGAGAGAACCCTACTATCCACGTTGGAGGGACGCCCCTGAATATGTATTTGATATCTTAAAATCTCTAGTCGCAGATGAAATTAAAGAAATAGAAAAAGAAAGTTCAAAAAGAACAATTGCTCAAGAAAATATTGATAGTTTTGTTCAGCAAAAAATCAGATCAACGAGATTGGGCTTTTTAAAATGGAAAATATTTTCAATAATTTTAAAGTTTGCTCGCAAATATATCATATTTCGCGAAAATCAAAGATTTAATCTGGATCGGTGGATTACAAGGAATCGACATGTTTTCTTAGAAATTGGAGAACAATTCACACGTCAGGGAAAATTACAAGATCCAATAGAGATTTTCTTTTTACACAAAAAAGAAATAAAAAAATTAGCTTTTCAGGATTTAAGCAACAAAGAAGTTAGTAAAATCTCAACTTTAGTCAAAAAACGATATGAAGAATTTTTAAAATATGAGAATATTATACCACCAAAATTCATCGAAGGTTCGCAGGAATTCAGAGATCCAACTCAATTTACAAAAGAAAGTCATTCATTTCGAGGAATTCCCGCAAGTCAAGGAATTAATACCGCTCCAATACGTGTATTAACTAAGATTGAGGATATACCAAGTGTTGAAGCAGGTGAAATTCTCGTAGTTCCTCGAACAGACCCTGGTTGGACCCCCATTTTTTCGAAAATTGCAGGCTTAATCACAGAAACAGGCGGTATTCTTTCCCACGGAGCAGTTATATCGAGGGAATACGGCGTTCCAGCTGTAACAAATATTCCAAATGCATGTCAACTTTTCCAAACAGGTCAAGTTGTCACAATTAATGGTAATAATGGCTGGATTACACTTCAAAAATAACCTTAAAAAAAGGAATTAAATTATTAGAAAAAAAATATTTATTAAATAAGTTTCTTTAGTTAATAATCAAAACTGTGAATTTCATTGTCTCGAGAATTAATAAAAAACCATCCCCTCACTTTTTATTTTATAATAAGCTATGCTATAATGATCATTACAGTTTCTATTCAATTAATTTTTAGTATTCCTAGTTTTGGGGTCTTGAGTTTTAATGTCCCGGGATTTATATTGTGGATTTTGATGATTTTTAGTCCCACCATTTCAAGTATAACCGTAACTGGTATCATTAATGGAAGGACGGGAATTAAGACCTTATTAAAAGGTTTTTCTATTTGGAAAGTTGGACTAATTTGGTATTTTGCAGCCTCTTTATTTCTCATCGCGCCACTTATTGCTGGGATTTTTTATTTTATTTTTGGAGGAGAGGCACCGGGAATTGACCCAAGTTTAACCTTTCAAGTTATCATTTCCTATGTGGTATTTGGGTTTTTCTCTGGCCCCTTAAGTGAAGAAGCAGGTTGGCGAGGCTTTGCTCTACCAAGGCTTGAATCAAAATATAATGCACTTGTAGCTAGTCTTATTTTAGGAATAATTTGGACGTTTTGGCATTTACCATTGTATTTTTTACCTGATTCTTCGCAAATTGGAATCCCATTTCCAATATATATGGTTCTAGTTGTTTCTATAACTATTATAATGACTTGGGCATATAATAATACTAATGGTAGTTTAATCATTACAGTACTGATTCATTTCTGTTTTAATTTTGGTAGCGTATTAGTTGTTTCGATATTAGGATTAATATCTATGATGGTATTTTTCATTGTTGGTGCAGTATTGATCGTAATTTATCTGATATTCGTTATAGTTCATGGTGGTTCGAAAAAACTTTCCAGAAAACCAGATGAAGAAATGCCTTTTAATAAAATCATTACAAAAGAGGCGGCACTAAAATAAAGATGGTATATATCAATAGTTGCCGGGGGTTTAGACGTAATATCAAAATAGATATTCTTAACTTCGGGAATTGTTTTTAACTTATTTTTTTCCTAAAAAAAATAAAATTATGGTTAAATAAGGTGTAGAAAAATAGAACCAAAAACTCATGAATGTAAGACTGCTGATTCCGAATGGAATGAATCCTATTATTTTGTATTTTATGATAAAGAAATAAATTTGGGTGGAATGAGTCGAATTGGATTCAAGCCAAATAAACCAGAGGGAATGACATTTTTATTTCTCTTTTTGCCGGATGGTTCAGCTGCTGGATATCATCATATTGAGAGCATTAAAGAATATTCAACTCCATTTAAAGTGGGTGGTATGGCTCATATATGTCAACCAGATGGAAAATGGAAATATGAATTTAATGGAAATATGATTATGGTCAAGAATCCAGAAGATTTGCCGAAAGTTAGGGAACAACCAAAATTAATAGCGGGAGCTCATAAAGTAAAGATAAATCTCAATTTTGATCCAATTAATGATGTGTATGAATATAGTGAAAATATGACTCCCGAGTCTTTAGAGCTTGGAAAAAAGGCGGGAGATAAACACTGGGAGCAAATTGCCAAGATCTCTGGGGATATTCAGGTCGGTGAAAAAAAATATCCTATTCGAAATACTCTTGGGCAACGAGATCACACTTATGGTATTCGAGATTGGACTGGTATAGGTAATTGGTTGTATTATGTGGTTTGGTTTAATGAAAATTTAGCGATAAACCCAGCAGTTGTCATAGCTGATGATGGCAGATTATCTACAGGTGGTTTTCTTTTTAAAAATGGTCAAAATATTCCATTAAAAACGATTCGAATTATTGATCAACAATTTCGTGATGATAATATATTTCCAATTAGTTCAGAGCTTGAATTAATTGACGCTTTAGATGATAAGCATATTCTGAAAGCACGTGTGAGATCAATTATTCCAGTTCCCTTTCAAGATAATGAGGGTAACCAATCTATCCTTATTCAATCATTTGCAGATTACCAATTAGATGATAATAAAAATGGCTACGGATCATTAGAAACTTTAAGAAAAGTAAAAAAGTAAAAAATAAGGAATAAGATAAATTTTTAATTTCTTTTTTTATTACGTCTTTTTTTTTGAGATTTAGAGCCAAAACCCCAATCTGGAGTATGAGAATTTTTATTATTGTGTTTAATTTTATATTTTCCATTTGTTTCTTCGAGGGGCGGGTTCATTATTAAATAAACCTTCTAATATAAATGAACTATATTATTATTTAATTCTTAACATTACTTTCTATTTAAAAGATATATAAATTTTCGTCGGTCTTTAAGACAAAAATGTAATATAATTGATCAATTTAGTGAAAATTCCAACTCAAAATCGACTATACTATTAGTCATTACGATATTTAAGCCTTGAAATATTTTTTGATATCCAGTATTCGTTCTTGAAAATGTTTTTATAGAATATTTTCCCATGTTAGCATTTTGTGCATTTCTCAAAACTTTTAACGTAAATATTAAGTTATATGTTTGATCATAGGCACTAAAGAAATCACATTTTTGGAAGGTCCTTACTTGAGAGAAATCAGTTTTTGAATCATTTTTTAAGATTTTTAACTTATCTTCATTAAAAGTGTATTTAAATTGCTTTGGATCTCCATTAAAGAAAAATGGAACCTCAATACCTATTCTTAAATCATTTAAAATTTTTTCCAATATCTCGGGATTTTTTTTTTCAATAGAT
The DNA here is from genome assembly GCA_029856045.1 of Promethearchaeia archaeon. Taxonomy (GTDB): domain Archaea; phylum Asgardarchaeota; class Lokiarchaeia; order Sigyniarchaeales; family SOKP01; genus 6H3-1. The sequence continues at coordinate 109,342 of JAHQWG010000012.1, forward strand.
GGTTGTATTTTAAATGAAACATTGAATTTATTAGACCCAGATTGAAGTTTAATTATTTTAATTAGATCAAATCCAAAGGTTTGACCGGATTCTGGTTCAGTGATGCTTCCCGAATATTTCAATTTAACTATTGCAATATCATCATTAATTGTTGTTTCAAGAATTTCATAATCTCCTGAAATAAAATCACCTAATTCTTTATAAGTATTCCGACCAAGCTCTTTTACTGTGGTATCTTTATGAAATATCATAGTCCTAAGCATTCCTTTTCTAAAAAAATCAATAATAACTTCTTCCTTTTCATGATAAGCTTCATGCCATCTAGTCATAACATTAAGTAAATTGTATGATTTTGGCTTAAAATCTAACTCAAAAAGGATACCACCTAACCTTGGTTTTACATATAAATTGAGAATATCCGATTCTATTATTATATCTTCAAAACTGTCAAAATCAAAATCTAATACATGAATTCTTGGACTTTTACTGAGTGGAATGATCGTATAATCGCTATATTTATTAATTAAGAGATTTTCGATCTTAGTTATTATTTTTTCTGCGTTTATAATATGAGTAAATATGGAAAAACGTAAAAATGCAAGGTAGATTCCTCCAAATTGGCCATGCCAATAACAGTCGTTGCACTGACTTTTATAAACCTCGTCCCAAGCATTCGATAATAATTCTTGAAGTTTTTGATCTTGATTCCCTAATTTTATTATTTTATTTTCGATCATTTTTAATTTCTTACGAACGTAAAGCATCTTTTTATGCATTGTATTCGATTCAGGATATTTTACTAGGAAATATCGCCAGAATCCACCCTTAATAAACCTATCAATTTTTGAATCGATAATATGATTTTCAATTTTTTCTTTAATTTTTTTAAATTGAATCCTCTGCTTAGTAGGAAGCACCCATTCCTCCATTTTATCGTAAGATGATGTGGGAATATATATTAAACCTTTAGAGTTGTAATTTTCAATATATTCTGATAAAGTAAGGCTTTTTATCCAATCATTATCTAAGATTGTTTCAAACAAAGCTGGAATAAATGGCTTTTTGTCGTCCCCATCATAATGCCCTTTAATATAACAAATCTCATGTGTGGTCCCCCATACGCCCATCTTTTCGGCATCACTTAAAAGGACAACGATTCGGTCCCCATTTTCATCAGCGGATTTTTTTAAATAATCAATTGTCATAAAAGTAGGTTTCCAAGGAGTTAAATATCTAATTTTTTCGTTAATAGGAAAAATCGTTAGAATGTTGCCTCCGTCTTCGACCGTATAAGAATAAAATGTATCTCTTTCTTCAAGACCACAGGCTTTGAGATGATTATCATCAACCAAAATATATTTTAATCCTGCCTGATTTAAAAATGAAGGATAATTAGGTTCCCATACTCTTTCACTTAACCATGCTCCATTGACCTTTAATCCAAATTCATCCATTATGCGTTCGCTTAATTTATTCATTTGAGCGATTTTATCCTCATCAGGAATCATTGCATAAATCGGTTCATAATAACCGCCACCAATTATTTCAATTTGGTCTCTTTTTGACATTTTCTTCAATTTATCCACAATCTCTGGCTCATAATCACAGAACCAATCTAGAAGATTTCCTGAAAAATGGAGTGTAAACTTTATTTCTGGAAAATCGAACATTTGATCAATTAATGGTTCATATGCTTTTTTATAGCAGTCTTCAATAACCCAATGAAAATTATCTACGGGTTGATGGAAATGAAATACGAGAGGAAAATTGATTGATTTCCCTTTTATATCAGAGTTTTGTTCAGTCATATTCTAGGTTCCTTCATTTTTATACAAATTAAAAAATCGAGTATAATTATTCATCTAATTTAAATATAGAATATAAATTTTAAAAAATGAAGTAAAATTCTAAAATATAAATTATCAATTCCTTTTAGATTAGAGAAAAAAATACATTAAGAGCATGTCATTAAATATTAGTAGAGAAATTGCTTTAGAAATTATCAATACAAATGAATTTAAACATTGGTTGAAAAACAGAAGATGGTTTGGAGAAAAAAATTTACCGGATTTTGATATAAAATTAAATTCTATTTATATTGTTCCAAATGAATTTATAACTCCACATGACTGTGCAATTATATTCACTGTTATTAATATAAATTCCAATAAAGAAAGCAATTATTTTCTTCCATTATATATTTTAAAATCTTTCGATTCACTCAATGAGGAGATTAATACCTTAAAATTAATTGAGCAGAAATGTTTAATATTAGATTTGAGTGAAAAAACAAAAAAGATAATACTTTTTGAAGCTGAATTTTTTCCAGATTTTTGGAAGATTTTGTTTTCAAATTTTAATAAATTAGGAGAGATAAATTGCGAAATATTTTCTGAAAAATTTAAAAATCTCTTATTAGATGATTTTCAAGTTAAAATAAAAGAATTAGGTGATGCAAAGACTACAAATATTGTTTTAAATTTGGAGATTGATAAACCAAATGATAAAAATGACACTGGAAGTTTAAATCAGTTGGTAGTAAAATCATACAGAAAATATGCTCCACATATTGAAGTAGAAATGCTTAAAACTCTTAATAATAACAGCTTTAATGCGGCTCCTAATATGCTGGGTTTAATTAGTTTTAAAGAATATAATGTTCTTAATTTTATGAATTTTATAGAGAATGACGGAGATGTTGGTCTTATTTATTGGAATGAATTGAATGACCTTTTTGATTTTTACTTAAATAATCCTGACGAATTAAATGAATATAATTTCAAGAAAAATATAAACCAAATAGAGTTAAAATTAAAAGAATATTGTAGAAATTCAATACAATTTAGTGGAAAACTTGGAGATTTTCTTAAATATTTGCATCAATGTCTTATCAATAACGAATCAAATGAATTTAGGTTAGAAAAAATAGATCAGGAAACAGTAACTTTAATATTAAATCAATTTAAGAGTCTTTTATCTGATATAATAAACGGTTTAAATCTTAGTAAAGAATTAGAAATTATAAAGAGTGAAGAAATTATTGCGATTTTAGTAAACATATCCTCAATAATGGACAATAAAGATTATTTTTTAAAAATAAAAGATGTTAAAACACAAAGAATTCATCAAGATTTACACATGGCCCAAATTTTAATTAGCAAGTTGGAAGGAAACTCGGAACTTATTATTACTGATTTTGAGGGAGATCCTCAATTATCTATTATGGAACAAAAAAGAAAATATCCAATTGAAAAAGATCTCGCCTCCCTTCTCAGATCACTTGATTATATTAAACTTCTCTCCCTAATTGGTGTAATAAAATATTATATAAAAGAAACCTCTGACCAGATATCTAAAAAAATTTTATTATCTTTATACAAAGAACAGAAGCCGACAGCATTATCGGAAAAAGATTATATTTTTCTTAAAAATCTTGTGAATATTGGAGATTTCTGGCAATCTCATATATCCAATTTAATCTCTATTGCATATTATAAATCTGAAGAATTATACCAAATGAAAAAATTCCTTATAAATTTCTTTTCAATTCAAAGATGTTTGATGGAACTTCTCTACGAAATCAAATTTAGACCTGAAAATATCATGATCCCATTCTTAGGGTTAAAAAAAATCTTGCTAAAGTAATTCTGATAATTTTAATAAATAAATTATATATAATTTATTTAATCTAATTTTTCTGCTATATATGGTTTCAAAGATTTTATTGCGATTGCGTAAAGAGGAATTACGGATAATTCAATAAATATTGAAATTATGAAAGGAGCTTTTGGACCTAAACTATCCCAGGCTAATCCCCCTAAAATCGGGCCCAAAATAGCACCTAATAAACTTAACCACTGAGCTGCTCCAAAAATTTTTCCACGATGGATTTTTGATATTCGACTGAGAACCTTTTGTAAAACTAAATTACCACCCCAGGCAAAAGTTGAATCAAATAGTAATATTATACCAAACATTAATCCAGATGTAGAATTAATTATTAACCACGTCACAAATGCACCTAATCCACTCACAACAGCAATTCCTAATATTGGATTTACTTTATCAGCAATTTTTCCTATTTTAGAAGCAAATAATTGAGATAATACTTGACTAGGAAAATAAATTAACATTACAAGTGTAGGGTTCTCAATTTTTAACTCTTGTATCAAATAGACTTGAAAAAATGGATATGCTAATTCTGAATTCATATTACTTGTCATAAAAGCAATACTCAATACAAAAAAACCGATAAAAAATCCAATTGCTAAATTATTCCTTGATTTAAAAAGAGAATCTTGTTTCACAGGCTCTTGAGAAATAATGGTTGGTTCGACTGAAGATGGAAATAAATTAAAAATATGCTTTTCATATGTGAGTTCCTCATTAACTTTACGATGAAAAATTATCCCTCCAAAAATATTAGATATAGCAAATAATAATAGTGGGCTGTAAACTAAAAAAAGATTTTCAGGAATAAAGAAATTTGCTAAACCAAAGATAGTAAAACTAATAATTGATCCAATGAGGTTTCCTTTTCCTATCATTGCAACCCTTTTACCGAATGCAAAAGAACGATTATCTTTATTTGATTTTTCGGAAATTAATGTATCTAATGGTGTCCAAAAAAATCCAACAAAAAATCCCAAAACAAACATTCCAATAGTAAAGATCAATAAAGAAGAAAATAAAATACCCACATACATTAATATATAGCATGCGGCACGCCCAATACTCCCTATTAGGACCAAAACCTTTTTTGAGACACGATCAGTTAAATAACCAATAATCGGAGCACTAATTAACCCACCCATTATTTGTATTGAAAATGTAAAACCTAATTGCAAACCTGAAGCTCCAAGTAATTGCACTGTTATATATGGTATTAAAAATGAAAAAAAGAAAAATCCCATACTATTCCAAAAGATAATTCGAATCATAGGAACAAAATCTGGAGTAATCTTTACCTGGATTTTATCTTCTTGAGGATTCCCTCCAGAATTAATTCGTTTTGTCTCTTTTGATATATGTTTAGAATTAGAATGATTCTTAGTATCAATATTATTAAACAATTAAAAAAGCTCCCTTAAGACTATTATATTTAACAAAGAGCCTTTTCCTAAAAAGTTCATTATTTAACTCATAACTAAAATTTATAGAATAAATCGAAACAACATAATTTAGAGCAAATAATGATACTAATCAAAAACGCCACTTGTTAAATAAAATTTAGATGGAAATTGGAATAAAAACAAAGATTTCTCAAAAGAATACTATTCCTCTCTCAAATGCATAAATGTAAAGGTATAATAACCACTTGGAGCGTTTTCAAATTTGCCAAAAACTCTCTCATATTCTTTTTTTATCTTATCAGACGAAACATTTTCGCTTAAAAATCGCATCGGCATTTTTTTTTCATTCACTAAACGATAACAAAATGACTTTACAAAATTTTCAGGTCCAAATTCATGAGGTATCTGAATATTTCTGTTACTGTCAAGAATTAGTAAAAACCAACCTAATCTATTGCATAATTTTAATTTGTATTCTAAACTGAAATCTCCCTTAATTCTGCATATATCATTCACATATAAAGCCATATCATCACCGAGATCCATTTGAGATATTTCATCCAATTTTGATAATATATTATGAATAGTCTCCTGCTTTAAGACCATTAAAGATCGATTATTATATCCCCGTATTGTTCCATCATTATGTATTGCTAAGATTTCAGCTAAATTCAGGAAATTTCTTATTACACTACCTTTCTTATCATTTAGTATTTTTTCAGAAATAAATTTCAGTTGTTTTATCAAATCAGAACTAATTCTTACTGTTATAGGCTTTTTTTCTGTACTCATAATTTTTTAATATGAATTTATACATATATACTTTTGTAGAGATCATACACATAAAATTACAAAGTCTTCAAAAAGAATTTTAAGATATAGCCAAAAATGATAATTTAAAATATAAGTTGTATTATATTTATTCCTTATAATTTCCCATTTTTGTGGAAAATAATTAACATTAATTTAAATATTAGAATTTGTATATAATTTTTTCCCAAAAAAGTATTTATTTGAATAAGAAATTATTTATAAAAATATGTAGTCTTTTAGCATATTTTTTATTAAAATGATGACAATCGTGACATTTGTTACATTTGATGCGACGAAAAACCTTTAAATCTTAAGAGAATATTAATTTGATTGTAATATAAATAGTAAATCTTGATTAAGGGTTAAAATTATAAAATGGAATTTACAGAAACGGTTTCTTTTAAAGAAGTCTTGGATAGTATTGAGCAAGATCTTAAAATAGATGATGATGAAAAAATTGAATTAATTTCAAAAGCTCTATCGAGTCAAACAAGACGAGATATTATACGCCTTATTAGAAATCAATCAAGAAATGGTGAGTTAATTGATGTTTCATCAATTGCGGGCATATTAAATATGACAGAAGCAAACATTTCCGCACAGATTAAACGACTTGAGAAGGCAGGATTGATTCGATGTTATTATATGCCTGGGCATCATGGTGTAAAGAAAATTTCTCAAATGACATATAAAAAAATCATTTTTAGTATCTAGTCCTATTAATCTTTCAATTCAGGGGGAAATTCCGATTCTTTCTCCATTTTAATATTATTTTTAAATTCGATTTGATTTTTTATTTTACGGTAGAGATTATTAATGTAATTAAGATATTATCAATTTAATTTACGTTCTCTTTTGTTTTAGAGTATCTAGTCTTTATATCTTTGAGTACAATTCGTCTCGTTCCTGGTTTCATTAATCTTAAACCATATACTAATTCAATGAAATTTACAATCATATGGGAGGTTGCTCCAAATATTACATACTTTTTATTATTTGCTTTATAATTATATTTTCCTACGGCAATGGTGTCACCTCTAAGCTTATATGTTCTCTCAAGATAATTTTTTTTATTTACCAAAAATGAAATTGGGACCTTTATAATTTCTTGTACCTCATCGTCATTTTTAACCATATTTTGTAATTTATCAATAAATCCAACAAAAGGAGTTATCGTATGTCCTTTCGGTGTAATAACATCGTCAATACATCCCATTATATGAACTTTATCTCTTGGGATACCTAATTCTTCTTCAGTCTCTCTTAACGCTGTTTCTTCATATGTGTCATCTATTTGAGGTTCATATAATCCTCCGGGAAAGGCCATTTCTCCAGCATATCTATCGGTAGGTCTATGTGTACGTCTAATTAAAACTAAATTATAAGGTTTATAGTTATAAGGAATAATCAATAATAATACAACTGAATCTATAAGATAATTCTCTTTAAGAGAGAGTCTAAAAGGTGAATTAAATTTTTTTAACCTATTTTTAACTAAATCTTCATTAAATACTAAATTCATGAATATCAATATTATTCTTTAAAATAATTGCGTTTATTAACATAATTTAGATTGAAGAGTTATGTGTATATGTACATTAAATTAAAATTCTACTTTTTCCTCAAATTTCAACTCTTTTCCGCAGCTTTTACACCTTGAATCTATCAATTTTTCAAAGCATTTTGTATGGTATAATGCATTACATTTGTAATTGCCACATTTAATTATATCTTGTTCTTCCTCAAATATCATATTACATACAGGGCAGGAGCTATATAATGCCTCATCACCTAACTGTGAAGAAGTTGTCCTTTTTGCATAAAAAACATCACTTGTTTCAGATTTAGAAATCAGACTTGGTTTTCTTAATGCTTGCAGTTTTGTAATTTGCTGAACCTCTACTGGAATTTTTAGAAGATAAAAACAATGAGGACAACGAAAAGCTCCTGAAGCTTTTAATTTATCATCAGATAAACTTGCCGCGTAAGCCGTGGCACAGTGGAGGTGCATAGGGATTTGGCAGTCAGGACAATATCTTCCCTCTGTAAAGAATGTTCCTCCACAATATGGACATATATCAGAAAAACAAATAGAACATTTTTTATAATCCACTTCTCCGCGAATTTGTTTTATCCGTTCTTGTTGGTCTTTGGTTAAATCCTGTGTTCTCAAGAGAGAGGCAGCAATTTTACGTAAGAATGCTGGATTTTCAATAGTGGACTTGATATCTATTGTACCACTTACTACATTTGATGTTGCCATCACTTTAGCTGAATTAAGCATACTATCTGAATCATTATTATAAAAGTATTGACCTTTAGTGACCTCTGATAATCTTTTTAATATATTAAAATGGGTTAATTCACCCAATATTATTGTATCTATCTTTATATTTAACTTACTTGCTAAATTAGCCATCTTTAAAGGATCAATTGACGTCTTTGTATAATTACCATCAGAAATTATTAAAATTCGAGGCACCTTAGCACTAATTTTTCTTAGCTCTCCTATTTGTTTTTGGATTCCGAGAGCGAGAGTATCCCCCAGAGTGGATTTTCCCTCAAATTTTATATTGTTTAAATTTTTAATTATTACTTCTTCATTGCTATTGAAATCCAAAACAAGTTTAGGATTATCAGATATCGTTATGATAGCAAAAGATGTTGATGGATCTTTTTGAAGTCTTGTAGAAACTAGGACTTGTAGAGCCTTTTTACAAGATTCTAATCTATTTGGTACGTAATCTTTTCTATACATTGAACGACTAACATCAAAACATATGATAATATTTTCAGAGACTAGTTGGCTCATTTCAATTTTAGAAGAAATCTTTTCAGTTGATTATAAGATATTTTAATGAACTTAGAGGAAATTAATCCTTTCAAGTTGTATTTATGAATATAATAGAAATTAAGTTTTATAAAAACTTTTATAAAAAGGGACAAATAAAACGCAGATTGTAAGAAAATACTTAAGGTTCAATTCTACTCAATATGTTCATTTTTTCTATAAATTTGAATTGAAATAAATTTTACAATTGGAGATAATAAATAGATAAAAATAAAAGGGCTTTTGATGATTTTTTTTATGATATATTTGCAAATAATTAATATAATTTGTGAATAAATAATATTATTAATATATAATTTAATTTTAAAATAAAACAAATAAAATGAATTTAGAATATGCAAATATCAGGAAATAAGGACATTGAAAAAATAAAGGGTTTTTTCAAATCAAGCATTCTCATTGATGATATTATGGAAATCCTAAAATATAAAGTGGACTCTCTAATTGGAATTGATACGATTAGTGCAAATATTCTCAAGAAATCGGCAGTGAATACTATTAAAGATCTAGCAGAATTACCTGATGAGAAAATTCTTGAAAATAAAGAAATTCCCGCAGATATTTTAGAAAAATGGATAAGCATTGCAAAATTAATCCAGGAATTTATTAGTTCAAGCAGATTTGCGCAGAAAAAAGTTTTATTGATCGGATTGGATAATGGTGGAAAGACTTCGATCTTAAATGTAATTCAAGATAAATATTCTATGGTTAAAAATATCTTGCCTACCAGAGGAGTTCAGCGAGAACAGCTAGACTTCTTTGGGTATGGGGTTATTAGCTGGGATTTAGGTGGTCAAATTCAATATCGTGAAAATTTATATTTTAAAAGACCAGAATTATATTTTTCTGATGCGGATTTACTTTTATACGTTGTTGATGTTCAAGATCCTAAGAGATTCGTAGAGTCCGCAAATTATCTAAAAATTGTCCTTCAAACACTCCAGGATTTAACAGAGAATCCTGAGATATTAATTATTCTAAATAAATTTGATCCTGATTTGAAAAATGATAAAACAACTTTAGCTAATGTTGTATCTGCAAAAACCAAATTTAATACTATGGTAAAAGAATATGGTTTTGAATCTCTTGATTTTGTGAATACTACAATTTTCGAAAGTTTTACCATTAAACAAATGTTTTCAGTTGCACTTAAAAAGATCTCCGAGACATCAGAGATTATTGAAAAGATTTTATCTCGATTTTCAGATTCGGTTGAAGGAAGAGCTATTTCTATTATTTCTACGGATGGACTTATTTTTGGTAGTTTCGCTAAAAATGAAGCAGATGAGATGTTAATTAACAATACTGCTTTGTTGATGCAGACTTTATTGAGTTTTCATTCAACTGTTGGATTATTAAGAGAAAATTCGATGGTGCTCGAATATAGGTTAAATAAGTTCTCTATTCGGGGCGAAAAATTATTTGAGTATAGTGATAAAAAAATTCCAGTTTATCTTTGGTTGTTGAGTGAAAATGTATCACTTTTAGATGAAAAATTAAATTACTTTACCACAGAAATAATGCCCTTAATAAACTTATTTGTTTAATTCGCAAAATTTCTTTTATTTCTTTATTTATTTTTCTAATACCTGAAAATCAAGGATAAAATTTAGTTCAAATTTTCTAATACTATACAAATCTTAAAAAAAAAAAGTTTAGTAATAGTTAAAATATTTATTTTTTTCTTCCCACTAAAAACGAGCCAACTAATGCAATTACAGCTCCCGCACACGCAATGAAGAAACCATTACCTAATCGCCAAGTCCATGTTCCTAAAAAATCCACAGTACCAAAAAAAACGTTGTAATCAGCTCCAAACAGCCATTCTAAACCAGCGAGGATAGATTCAAAGTGTTCTTCAACATAGAGTGCATAACAGAATAGCGCTAATCCTAAAATCATTAAAAATGAGCACAAAAGTGATCCTGCTTTTGATCCCTTTGCTGCAGCTAAAATAACTAAAACAGAACTGGCAACAAACAGTAGTCCCCCGATTAAAAACAATTCTCCTGCAAAATCTCCAACTACATTATATCCATATGGATTTAGATAACCTGCATTTGTTCCCCAACCCACATAAGTGACTTCCCACCACCCTAGCGATGGTTCAATAAAGGTTAAGATGGCAGCTAAGATACCAATAATTCCACCTATTATTGCTAAAATTTTAGACAAATTTCTCACTCATTAATTAAATAATTTATTTCAGTATCACATTAGAAGTTTTAATTACTTTTTATTATTACTTAAAAAATTTAACCATAAGTTATAAATTAAAATAATGTATGATCGATTTTTTAATAATTATTCATAAATTTTATCTTTTATCTTTTTTTTATTATAAATAACCATAATAGGATGCTTAGCATATCTTACTTAAAATAAGTTTTTTATAAATATCGCAAAAAGTGCAAGAGAAAATGGAACAAAAAAGTGAAGAAAAAAAAGGACTTACTAATGAAGAAAGAATGGAATTAATAAAATCAAACATGGAGAAGATAAGATACAAAATAGCGATAATTTCAGGGAAGGGAGGGGTTGGTAAGAGTACGGTTGCAGTGAATTTAGCAATGAAATTGGCAAGCACAGGTTCTGCTGTGGGATTACTTGATATCGACATCACAGGTCCCAATGTAGCGAAAATGATTGGATTGAGTCCTGAATTGAAGCCACAGGTAGATCCTAATAAAATGCAATTTTTTCCAATCAATGGACCTCTCAACATTAAAGTCATGAGCATGGCATTCTTAATTGATGATAGTGATAGTCCGGTAATTTGGCGAGGACCAATGAAAATGAGCGCAACACGGCAATTTCTTGGGGATGCACAATGGGGTTATTTGGATTATTTAGTAATCGATTTGCCACCAGGTACCGGGGATGAGACTTTAGATATATTACAATTGATACCAGATGTTCATATTATTATTGTTACAACACCTCAAGAAGTAGCACTGATGGATTCTAGAAAAACCATTAAGATGTCTCTTATCATGAATAGAGATGTAATAGGAATTATAGAGAATATGTCAGGTTATATTTGCTCCGAGTGTGGCCATAAAGTCGATTTATTTGGGAAAGGAGGTGGAGAAAAAGCGGCAAAAGATTTTAATGTGCCTCTTTTGGGTCAAATTCCTCTAGATCCAAATATTAGAGTAACTGGTGACTCAGGATTACCATTCATAGTTCAATATCCAGATTCTCCAGCCTCAAAAGCTTTTACAGAATCAGTAAATAAAATTAAGGATATCTTAGAGAAATAATTTCTTCTTTTTTTTTTATTACTCTTTTGAAAATAATCTAATTATAATAAAAAAAAAGAATAAAAAATGTAAATTTATTTTATATATTTTTTTGATAACCTTTCTACGATAGTAGGATCTAGGACTTCTCTTGGTTCCCAATTCTTCGATTTTAAGTATTCCAAAATTTCTGTTTTCATATTAATTGGAATATCAGCCTCAACTCGAATATATTTCTCCAATTCGTCTGGTATATTTACGCCAAGATATTTTCGAGATAAATCCATCCAGTGTGTTATTTTAATCATTCTTCCTTTAGTATTATCAGCTGGTCGAATACAAAGTTTAGCACAGAGGACAATTGCTTGCTCTATTGATTCTGCGGTTGTTAGAAGATGTTCTGGGGCGGGGGCGACTGGATGACCTGAAGTTCCATCTCTCGCATTATAAGCTGTCCAAACTTCATCATTATCAGTACGACCAAGATACATTCTTCTATATTCTGCAGAATGAGGACCACATACTGCTGGTATACCCAAACCATTAGCACTACTGGCTATGCTTGCCGCCTTCTGGCTCATAGCCCCCCAAGCAACACCTACTGCTCCAACGCGGTTTAATATATAATCAGCAATTTCTTCATAGTTTCCACGTAATGGACGCCTTGCAAATATATTTGCAACTTTGCAGGCAGCACCACAGATATGCGGATTACTGACACAACTTCCAACATTGACTAAACCACCTCTATCGAAATCACCTGGAAATCTATCATATAAAGTTTCACCTTCTTCGTTTTTCACAAGTGCAATATCCATTGCAGCACATCCAGATACACACACAATATAACCTCTAATTAAAAACTCTTCCACTAAAATATATAGTTCTTGAATTTCTTTCGCGTAGTTTGCACAACCTATAGGTGCAATAATACCAGGAATTTCTCCAAAAACTATAGGAGCGCCAACATTTCTAATTTCTGTATCTTGAATTGGTCCTCTGCCAGCTCTCATATTAAACTTTTCATTTCTAATATATTCCTGTCCCGCAAATATGATTAAATCTAAGGGAGAGACACCATGCATACATTCCCCTTCACATCGACCGCAATCTAAACACCATTCTGAAATATCGGCTAATAATTTGAAATCACCGTCCTTTGCAGCTTCTATTGCATCTATTAAAGGTAAATCATTTGGGCAATTGCGCTGACAATTTCCACATGAAATACATTTTTTAGCCATCTCTATTGCTTCTTCTCTGTCAGGAATAGATTTTTTTCCTTTTCTTATTGGTTTTACTTTAATCGCAACTTCAACTGCTACTTTTCCTGCTTTTTCAGGATTAAGAATGAGCACACCTTTTACTTTTCCTGAAACTAGATCATCAATAATTTCTTGGGTAGGATCTGCAGTTCTATCCGGAAGTCCTTCCATTCTCTTTTCATTAGTTGCAATATAAGGTGCATTTACCTTTTTTGCTTCTTCAAAAGTACGTAAATGAACGCATTGTTCATCTACCATCACCACATCTGCCAACCCAGAACGAATATATTTCAATTGTCTTGATAAGGAACCAACAACTTTAGCCCCTTCATAATAACGTGTAAGGTCTATTGCAGTACAACATATAGCTCCCACATCTACTTTATCCTCTAATTCTTTTTCTCTCATATAATCAGCTAATTCAATTCCCGGAGCTACATTATGACCGATCATTAAAATTGTGGCTTTATTTTCTGTATCAAGTGTTCCCATTCCCAATTCTACTATTGGAACGTCAGCTTCTCCTTTGGGGAATCCAAATGCAGCAATTTGCACAGCATCTGCAATCTCCATTCCTACATTATCACAAAGACCCGCCAAAAAACTTTTAGATTCAAAATCTAAATAACTAGATTCTTGTCCAGTATGACCCGCAGATAAGAGATGGGTAATGGTATTTTGAACCCATTTCATTGCCTCTAGACAATCAGAAAGGTTTTCTGGTTTCATTCCAACGATTAATCGAGTCATTGGCATCTCAACTTCAATCTTATCCCCAAAATTTATCGGAACATCCCCAAATTTGTGCATTAAATGATGGATTAAATGATCTCCATGAGCACTATGGCAGCTTGCTCCAATGCAACATGCAATCTCTACTATTCTTCCTTGCTGTCCTTTCATATCAATCCCGCATGCGCCAGTCTTTCCCTTTGATAAATTGCATTTTCCGAAGGTACAAAGACAGCACATATCACAAATAGGCATATAGAAAGGAGGATATCGTTCCATTAATTTAAAGAACCAAGGTCTTAAAGTAGGGATTATTGGTTTTGGTGTAGGACCCATAGGTTCCCATTCTTCATAATCACTAGAAACTACTTTGCCAACAGTGAACTCAAAACCCTTGATCTTTCCAAGAGGACCTTTATATTCGTCTATCTTTATTCTTGCGCCTTTTTCCGTCAATATTTTTCACGAGATATTAATAGTTTATATTTATCTTAAATTAATTAAGATAAAAGAATTCGATTTTAAATTTTAACTTTTATAATTTAATCAATATTTTTGAGTTTTTACTATATTCAATAACTTCCACTTTAATTGGAAATGATTGAATTAAAGAATAATATAACTAAATAATTTTTAAAATAATTTATTCTTGCTCAAACTCAAATTTAAATGAGCACATATCTGCTCCTTTCAAAATACAATTAATCTCTCTCCCTTCACTATCTATTCCTATCTCTTCAATAAGACCTGTGAAAATTCCATTGTAAATTATACAAATATTTTTTGCCATAATATTATCAATATAATCTTTTGAAAGAGGATTTCCCACATCGATAGTAATATTTCCCTTTCCATAATTTAAAACAAGAATTCCATATCCTAAACTCTGTAATATTTCAAGTATAGAATTAATTATTTTCATTTTCTCTCGAAATTTTAATGATGCTACATCGCTAGTTTTAATAAAATCTTTAGCTATGGATTTTCCAATAGATTTTCCAACCCAGATTAGGATATCCTTAGATTCTGAGCCAGCTAATTCTCCGAACTCAATTAGTTCTTCTGGTCTAATCATTAAAAGAGGTAAATTTGAATCTTTTAAATAAATATGGGATTTTTCTTCATCTAAGAAAACATTTTCGACTTTTTTTACCCGTTTAAACAATATTCCGCACCTCTGTTTTAATTTAAATTTTTTTTTTTTTTTTTAATTGTTTATTATTTTAGTGTTTATTATTATTATATTCTATCTAATTATAATTCAGTTTTTCAATTTTATTTAATTTTTTGTAGAATATAAGATTAAAAAAAAACATAAAAAAGATAGTCCAAGATAAATTTTAGACATCTGGTAAAATTGTGGATGCTTTCTCACTTAACCAATCTAAAGATTTTATAATATTAACATTATCTGCTACACTAATAGTCATAATATCCCAAGTTCGATTAGTAATTTCATTTAAATTAAAATGCTTGATTAATTCCTTTTCTGATATTAGAGCAAAGGGTAAATCAATTTTATTAGCCAAAATTAGAAGTGGGACACCTTCAAGCTCGTATCGAATTAAAATATTCCATAGCTCCTTTTTAGATTCATCAAATCTTACCTCATCGGCTGCATCTACCATATATATTAACATATTAGAATCTTGCATTCCTAAAAGCCACTTAGATCTAAGTCTTACTTGACCAGGAACATCCCAAAAAATAAAATTATAATCGTTATGTGTATAATGTTCAATATTGAATTGTCTTGTTGGTTCATAATAATTTTGATTATATTCTCCCGTAGTTATTCTTCGTACATATGAAGTTTTACCAGCTTCATCAAGTCCAAAAATAAAAACTTTTAATATTGATCCATGATCTCTAAATGCTAAAAATGGAGAATATCCTAAAACTTCATCATAATATCGTCTTATGTCTATAAAAATTGAGATTATTAATGTCTCTAATTCTAGATAATTACTAATTATATTTTGCTTTTCAGGTAAAAAATATTTGTTAATTTGTTCTTCAAAAACTTCTTTTAAATCATAGGGATTATCATCTTTTTCCAATACTAAACCAATAATTGCATCGGGATAAATTAAACAGCTATAAATATTAATTCCTTCAGTAATTAATGGAGAATACAAAACTGGAGTCTTGTTCTTTCCCACTTCGAGATTGGATACTTTTTCTCTAAAATTCAATATTAGATCTGAGATAGACTTGTTTTTAACAATGTTAGATAATTTTTTTGGATAGCTTATTGTGTTCATATTTGAAAAATTATCTTGGGTTAAATCAACATTTAATATACTAATATCTCTACTGCTTATAAAAAATATATCTTTTAGCATAGCAACTCGGTTTCAAATATTGTATTTTTAAACCTAATTATTTTTTGGTTTTGTAAATTAAGAATAATTCAAATTATTAACTATTTAAAAATTGGATGATTAAAAAAATTTTTTAAAAAATAGTAAAATTTAATTGTCTTAATCAGAACCATTTTTTTCTTCATTTTGATTTTGCTCTGTATCATTTTGAATATTTTCTTTTTTTTTTGTTTCTTCAGAACTTACTGAAATCAGTTTTGAACCACAAACAGGACACTCAGACCAACCATTACGGCATCCGTAGGAACATTGCGGGCAAGGAATAATATCCTTAGTATCCTTCCATTCAGGAATATTTAGGGTTCCTTGACGAGATTTTGCAAGGTTTTCAAGTTCTTCTTCAGACCATTCAGGTAAGTTAACTCCTAAATCAGTACGAGATTTTGCTATATCTAATAATTGCTCTTCAGTCCATAGTTCCATGTTTGGTGGAAGTCCAGTTCCAAGCCCACGCTCAGCTGCATCTTTTACAAGGTCTTCTCGAGTCCAAACCTCTAATCTCTGTCCGCCGGGTCCAATAGCCTGTCCTGCTTGAGTTGGAGGTGTTGGACCAGTACTCACTTCTGAAGGTTTTTTTGTAGAAGGTGCTTCATAACATAGTGCAGAGAAGCGTAATAATGCTTCAAAACAAGTAGCAAATGCGTTGACCGATTTACTTTCATCTTGAACAACAACAATCGTTGATCCATCTTGCATACTTGGCACTGCTATAGCGCAAATTGACACAGGAGAACTGGTTCTTTTTGACTCTGTTGCTGAGGAGAGTTTTTCCATTGCATCTATTAATTCTTTATCCTTTAGTAGAAAATCACAAATTGGTTCTCCATGCCTTTGATACTGTTCATGATAGCGAGTTAAATTATTCTTGGTTGTATCTTTATCCATTGAGGAAATTAGTTCAGTTATATATGAATAATTCTCGATCATTGATCCTTTATGTTCTGATTTTTCAGGATTAAAGTCGCCTAAATCAAGATCTCCTATCAAGGGTGCAAATAACGGGTCCGCATCTTTTATTTTTCCAAATAAGGTAATCCGTGGAATAATACATTTAATTTCTGCATAATATGAAATTGAATTATCATTAATTGAAATTTTTTCTGGTTTTTCATTATCAACCATAATTCTTGGAATTGTCCGAAAATACACTTCAACAAAAGGTAATTGCTTAACAGGGATAATCGCTCCGCAACCCATTGGAATCAATAATTGAAAATTTTTAACATAAGAATTTATTAATTTTTCAAGATCATTTTTCACTTCATTATATTCTTCCTTTTCTAATTCTTTCTTAATATTATCTTTTAATTTTTCCAACTTTTCTTCATTCTTCTCAATATTGCCCCCAAATACCTTCACTTCGTCTATTGTATTTTCCTTAAGAATAGAAATAGCATTATCAATGATCTTTTGCTGTTCTTTGTTTAGTTCATTAAAAACTAAATAATTATTAACATCAAAATCACTACTTTTAATTAAAACTCTTAATTTTTGAAATAATTCTGAAATAATTCTCAACTCAAAGAATTAATTATAAAATAATAGTTTCTTTACTGCTATAAGGACTCTACTGCTATAAAAATTTAACTCTAAAAATAGAATAAAAATAAAATCAAAATCAGAGTTATATAAATTGCTAGCTATTTTTTGAAAAAGTAAGAGTGTTTAAGAGCACAAAATACATTAATAACTTTCAAAAATATAGTTCATAATTGAATACTCATGTATATCATATTTTTATATATTAACTATTGTTAATTAATACACTAATATTTCTCAAAACACTCTTTTTCCTTAAAAAAAAATTTTAATTACGAAAATCTTTAATCTAATCCAAAAAAACAAAATTTACACCATTGAGATTAAAAATTTATAGAAATTGAATAATGATTATGAAATCTTATATCAATAGTTAAAAAAATATTAAACATTTTTCACCAACAATTAAAATATTTTTAAAATAATTTTCAATAGTAATTAATAAAAATTGAAAAAATTATAATTAAAAATTCTGAAGAAAAATGGAATTAGACTAAAAAAAGAGATTTTTTTAAATTATATCTTTTTGATAATTTATTATTGCATTAATTATTTAAATACATTTTACAAAAAAGGCTGTATCCTTTATAAAATAACACTTCAGAGGAAAATTTTAAATACTAGAATATCATAATAGATCATTATATCAGATAAAATAAAATGTGTTGAAATTCAAGGAGCTTAACCTTACTATGAAAATTGTTACAGTAAATATACCAGAACCATATATAAACGCCATTGATAAATTAACAGGACATGAGGGTGGTGATTAGAAATTAAAATAGTCACAGTAAATATACCAGAACCGTATATAAACGCCATTGATAAATTAACAGGGCATGAAGGTTTATATCCATCAAGGTCCGAACTTATCCGGGTCGCTGTACGGGATTTTTTGCTTAAGGAACTCAGAATGGCAAGCAATCTTTCTCTTTATCAAAAAAGAACGCCTGAAGAAAAATTTGATCATGAAAATTTTGTTAGAGTTCCAGCTACCGATGTTGACTATGGGGGAGATAGAAATTTTAAAACCTTTAGGATTGTGAGAAAATAAAATAATTAGTTTTAAACTTCATAAATATAAGATAAATAGAACAATATCCTGATTATCTTCCACCCTTTCTTTTTTTTTATAAAGAAAAAATTTAAAAATTTATAAGTTTTGCATAAAAGCTTTAAGTAAATTGAAAAATTTTTGCTTTAGAAAATGTTAATAGTTGTATATTTTGATAAAATTATTGGACCTAAAGCAATCGCTAGTAAGCCCGAAGATTTGATTAAAAACTTAAAAAAAGAGACCTTAAATCAAATTGTTTCTCTCTTAGATACTGGTGATGAAGGTTTTTTCACCCATGATTTTTCTTCTGAACTTCGAACAGCAAATTGGATTTTTCGGGTACCATCTAGTTGGGCACGGGGAAGCATTGAACTAATTATGTTATCGGTAATTATTCAAAAAGAAATTGAAATTAAAGAATATCAATTAGAAATGAAAAAATTTATTGATCAAATCATAAAAATAGATGATTTATATAAAGCGTTTTACATACACAATCCGAGTTTAATGCATAAAACAGAGATTCAAAAAAAATTTAAAACTCTAAATGGTAAATTAGACAAATTATATAAAATCCTGTCGCTTAAGAGTGTGGAAACTGCAGGAAGGTTAATTAAATTAGAAGATTTTCAAAAAAACAAAATCATTTCTGTTCCAAAAATGATGTTAATAAATTTAAAAAAATTAATTAAAAATAAAAAAAATTTATTTATTGTGCATAGAATACGGGGCGATTCTCTAAAAATTGATGTAATTCCAGTTACTTCGAAAGAAATAAATAAGTTGGAAATTATTTTTGGTGTTGATATGACGCCAGCTATTATAAAAAGAATAAGTGATATCTTTTCAAAATATGAAATTTCATTAGTTTTTACGTCGGGAATCTGTCAAGAGGCAGAAAAATGTATTTATGAAGTCTATGTTGAGCTTTTAAATATAAATGATCTTGAGGATTTAAAAAATGAAATCTATGAAATCGAAGGAATTATCGATATTCAGACTGAAAAATTATCCACTTAGTGAAATTTATTGCGTAAAAATACTAAAATTAATAGTGGAGATATTAAAAATAAGAAAAAATTCCTTTTTTTTAAAAAAACAATCAAATTTTTACCCATATTATGTTATCATAAAGATCCTTCTAAAATAGCCTTGAAACCGTTATAAATAAAAATTAAAAATAAATTATATTAATTTTGAAATACTAAATATTTATTAAAGGAAATCATTAGAATTAATTTAATAATCAATTAAGCCAATTTAAAAATAGGTATTTCTTTTACAAATATGTCAACAAAAAGAACACTTATCTATAAAGTTTGTGTTATAGGCGATGGAGGAGTAGGAAAAACTTCCTTGGTTCTACAATATACAGAGAAAAAATTTACCGAGCAATATGTGATGACGATTGGAAGCAATTTCGGGATTAAGAAAGTTGAGATTCCAGAATATCCTGATTTAGAAGTACGATTACAACTCTGGGATTTGGCTGGACAACGTCATTTTTCATTTGTTCGCCCTCCCTTTTATCGTGGAGCTACAGCATTAATGTATGTTTTTGATGTTACACGCCGGAGTTCGTTCACAAACCTCCCGAATTGGAAAGAAGAGGCAGAAAAAGTAATTGGGCAGAAAACATCAGTGATATTAGGAAATAAGATTGATTTAGCCCAAGATTATAGGGAGGTAGGGTCAGAAGAAGGGCGGGCAATTAGTGAAGAATATGATTCAGGAGGCTATTTTGAAACTTCTGCAAAAGAGGAAGTCAATATTAAGGAGGCTTTTAATACGCTTGTATCAACAATTCTAAATAAATTAAATTTTGAGTTATGAAGAATAATTTACGAGAAAAAAGTAAATTTTATTATTTAATTGAGATTTCTCCTTGATTATATTTTAATAACCATTTATTTCTGCAATAATTATATTTTGATAAATCTAATTTTATATAAGATTATTCTTTATTATTGTACCTAGAAGTAGTGATTTTTTTAATATTTCATAAAAAGTATAAATATCAAAAAATTGGTTGAAAACTGAGATGTTTGGAGGCGGAAAAATTCAATATGATCGAGCTCTGACTATTTTTTCTCCAGAGGGAAGATTATATCAAGTAGAGTATGCATTAGAGGCAGTTAGAAGAGGAACCTTAATTGTAGGAATAAAAACAGAAAATGATGTGTGTTTAGCTGCACAAATAAAAGTTGCATCTACTTTAATGGAAATTGATTCAATCGATAAGTTATTTAAAGTTGATGAACATATAGGGTGTGCAATTTCAGGTTTACATGCAGATTCTAGGGTATTAATAAACTATGCAAGGGTACAAGCTCAATCTTATAGGCTAGTATATGATGAACCAGTAAGATTAAATATGTTAGTAAAATCTATTGCGGATTTAAAACAAATGTATACACAATACGGTGGAATAAGACCCTTCGGTTGTAGTTTATTTTTTATTGGTTATGATTCAGATGGACCTCAGATTTATACTACATCTCCAAGCGGGATTTATCGTAGTTTTAAAGCTTTTGCGTTAGGTTCAGGAGAGACTACTGCACGGGAATTTATTGAGAAGGAATATAACCCAACATTTTCATTGAAAGAAATTCAATTGCTTGCAATAAGAACTATAAAGGAAAGTGTTGAAGATGACATAACAGCAGAAACTATTAAAATTTCTCAAATCTCTAGTGAAGATAAAAGATATAAATTGCTTTCTAAATCTGAAGTTGAAAGTTTAATAGCAGAATTATAATAATAGGCTCTTTTTTAAAAAAATTAAGTGAAAAATAGAAAAAAATTGATTTTTTGTTTTTCGGAAATTTAAATGTTTTTAGTAAATAATATCGAATTCATTTCACTTGTGTAAATAACCACGCCATCCACAATTAATGTGTATTCAAACATAACTAAAAGTCCAGAGACACTCACTGAACTCGCATAGAATTGTGTAGTAAAAATTTTTCCTTCACCTGGATAAAGAATTTCATTCATTAACGTATAATTATAACCAATATTGCCTTCACCCCAAGTGAATGTACTATTAATTAAACTACCTTGAGTAGGAATAGTAGCATTAACAAGATCAGAATAGATCGATACATTAAGTACCACATTCCTCGCTGGGTGTGAGATATTAAAATTGACTTCTATTTCAATTCTTGAATTGGCTGGATTCGGATACTCTACTGTAGAATCATAGATATAACTTAATGTGACATTTCCTTCACTTGGTTCTTCTTCGGCTGTTATATTCAAAGCTTTATATGCCTCAATTGCGGACACACCATAACCGGGATCTACACCTGAAAATCCATCGATTAATCCTGTTAATTTTAACTCTTGAATACCACTTACCGTTGCATAACTGGGTATAAAGTAATAGAGAGAACCGGCTAATGGATATATTAGGGTATTGCCATACCTATGCCCCGTTATTAATTCAATCTCTTGAGTAGCTGCAGTCCCATAGTAATCTCGAGCTGTCGCAGGTCCAACCAAATTAATGTTAGTTAGACTTCTTGTATGATATAATATTGCCTGTCCGAAATTATCTCCATGTCTTATTACGTATAAACCAGAAAGAATTTTTGCCTCTCTACCAACATACTCAACTAAATCAATTCCAACATACTCAATGCCATCCCCTAAATCAGTTTCTATATAGAAAAGATCTCCACCATCTGGTCGCTCATGAAAATCATCACCTCTTCGGAATGTCGTAGGATCTTGAACATGATAAATATATTCCCATTCTAATTGTTTTTCAAAAAGTGTTTCAGGGTATCTTAATTGATCTTTTAACCAACTCGGTATATTCTTCCATGGATATTTTTCAAGATAGATTTTCCAAAATGGATAAGTCAAATCATCGTTAATACTTTCTTTTAAAGCAGGATTCTTATAAAATGTCATGCTGCCATCCAAAATATCTACTAAACAAATTCCCAAAAATCTATAAATTGGACTTTTGGAGTAAGACCCTATTGCAATATTAGTGCATATAGAAACCCCATAATACACTTTACCAGAATTTCTATCAAAAATAAGATATGGATCATTATCTATCCAAAGCCCGGGTAAAAGTGCCCTTGAGACTCTGGTTTTTATATTTCTATTAATTAAATAACTACTTTCTGTCAAATTTAAAGCGTATGGAAATAACCCTAGGTTAGAAGTAAAATAAAATTGCTCAAGTCCCTCTAATTCTCCATCTGGTGCTCCTTTATATGAATATTTTAAGTTTTCAATTCCTGCTGACCAAGTTGTATTTAAAAGAATATCTGTCTCATATGCTCCAAGACCCCCTTCAGAAGAATCAAAAAAGCCATCTTCATCTGCTAAATTATCGAAATATGATGCAGTAAAGACAGAACTCTCGCGTTCACCAAAGAATATTGGATAATCCTGAGATACATTAAAGATATTTTGATATTGACTTTCTGTTGCTAATAAATTACCAGTGAACGTATCCATGGCAAGAAATCCTTCCACATGATCAAAAAGGGCTGTGTGCAACTCTACGCCACCAGCAGTTATCCCGGACATTCTTAAGGTTTTTGGTGAAACCCAATATTCATTCCCTCCAATATAGATAATATCACTATCTGCTATAGATTCATATTTTGAAGCAATCTGGGCAGACATTTTCTGAACTGCTGCACTTTGATCATATTGTCGGATGAGAGGTATAATTTCCGAATCGGGAGTAATAGTAGACTCCGTATAATTCTCTATAGTGCGTTCTTCAAACATGTCTAATCCTGCACAAATTCGAGTCCACTCGACTTCACGAGCTGTTTTTTTATTCCATCTTTCTAAATTCCATGTAGAAGTACTTGATTCAATATTAACTGCCACTGGTATGCTAATGATGAGTGGAATTATTATAATAATTATTAGCCCAATAGCTAATATGCCCATTTTTTTCTGGTGGGAACTTAACATTATAAAACCTTTTCCTCGTTTCTTACCATAAAAAAATGTATATCCATTAATTAGGATCCCTAATACTATAAATCCAACAAAACCAAAAATCAAGGACGCCGATTGCAGAAGATTCAAACCGTCTAACGCAAGTAATGGTAAATTAAAAAAAGCTAATCCGAAAACAATACCAATAATTAAAAAGAGATCTGCAAGAGCATAAAAATCGTTCCTTCTAAGGTATGTATTTTTTAATATGTTTAAGATAATCCGAAAAATAATAACTCCTAAAATAAAATTTATTATGGGTAAATAAAGCGCTGAATAGAGAAAAATACTTGTTAAGTCCGTGCTATTTTGATCAAATAGCACATTAAATGCATTACTCATTAAATTTGGAGATAAATTAAAAATTCCATTATCTAAAAGATAAATTGCCCAGCTAAAATTTGATGATGCATCAATCAATTGACCAATTAAATAAAAAACTCCAAAACCTATCGTCCACCAATAAATCATCGCTTTAAACTTAGATGTCCGACCCCATCCCAAATAAGTGCCGAGGAGAGTAAAAAGATTTCTTTCTGGGGGGATACTCATAATAATAGCCCCCAATAAGGCCCCAATTAAAGCAGTTTTATTAAATATAAAATTTGCGCTCCAAAAATTTAGTGTGAAAATTTCTACATAATTTACTCCTCCAGCTTTATTAGAATAGAGTTGAATTTGTAAATTCATTCCTGCTGTCCAACTAGGGATAAACCAAAATATTGATAAAAAGAAGATAATTACAAATACCGGAATCAATAGTAAAAGATATTTTTTAAATTCTTTTCTCCTTTTAATTGGAGTATATTTATATCGAGGTTCTCTTGTGTATGCTCTATTATCTTTTTTATAAGGACCACGTTCAGATGGAGTTGTAGTTTTTTCTCTGACTTCAAATTTTTCCTCCTTAATCTCTCCTTTTTCTATTGCATCTGGATAGAGTAGTTTTTCTTTTTCTCTTTCTTTTTGCTCTTCATTTGCTGCCCTACAATCTTTGCAGTAATAGTTAAATTTGTCATGTTTCTTACAGGATTTCTTCTTTTCTTTAGTCATATTTATCATTAAATTTTTTTAATTATTTTTAATACGATTTAAATAGATGTATTTTATTTATTTATTATTTTAGATTATATTATATTAAATTGCAATAGATAAATAGTTTAAGTGCATTCAAGAATGGCAAAAAAGAAAAAAATACGGGATGATTTTGAATTTTATTTTAAAAGAGGAGACGAAAAAAAAATTAAACAAATGTTAGTAGATTATCCTTGGTTATTAGATGAGCAAGAAAGACGTATGGATAGTGATATTGGGCAACAAAATGAAATTCTAGCAGCACTCGGAGTCATGGAAGATGAACTTAATTCACCAGTGCCAATTGATGAAATAATATTCTCACTACGCGTGGATTTTAATATTCAAAAAAAAAATGATGAGATACTCGAAGTTCTAAATAATATTAAATCACTAGGTTATGTAAAAAAAGAGGAGGATGGATGGGTTTTAACTTCTGAAGGAGGCCGAATGTGCGATCAATTCTTGAATTCAAAATTAGAATTATAGAAAAATCATATAAATCTTAAACTAAGAGGTTAATAAGTTGCTTTTCTTCAAATTTTATAAATTTCTGAAGGAATTTTGACATAAAAAATTAAAATTATAGTCTTCTTAATATCAAATATCCATTTATGCAATTAAAAATCAATGAAATTTATAATACAAGTGTTTTATTGTTATTTGTAGTATTAGATATTAAAACTATAAAAAAGTCGTGAAATATATTGAGAAATCCCGCTAATTCAGATAATGTTGATGATGATCTTGTAAAGCAAATTTTTAAGATAATCAATATGGGGAAGGAACTTATTGAATTGGATAAATTCAATGATGGTATTGACTGTTATAATAAAGCCATAGGTATATTGAAACAGATGCCTGGTTATGAAAATGAAGTTCAAAAAACTGAAAAATTAATTGAAGAAGCATATACTAAATATGATCAGGTTTTTCCGAAAAGTGAACAAGAGGGTGAAGAAATAGATAGAACTCAGTTAAAAAAAGAAAAGTTAGCAGATTTTACAAAGAAGAAAGAAGAAATAGAAGAAAAAAGTAAATTAGCTTATGATTATTTGGGAAAAGGGTCAGATTTTGCCCAATCCAATCAATTTGATAAAGCTCTTGAGAAATATACACAAGCAAAAAATATTTTTCAGGAGATAGGTTGGACCTCGGAAGTTCCTAAGGTTGAGCTGCTAATAAAGGAATTGAATGAAAAGAAAAATAAATTTCTAAAAATACAGGAAGAAAAACAAAAAATAATTGAAAAAAAGAAAAAAATAACAAAAAAAGAACAAGAAATTATTTCACAACATGGAGAATTTCTCCAGAAATCTGAAAATGCAAAAGAAACTAAATTAAAGACTTACCAACAAAAAAAGCAAAAAGAAAAAGACCTAAGTGCAGAAGCTTATGATCTGTTGGGTGAAGCTTCAGAGCTAATCCAATCCAATGAATTTGAGAAAGCGCTTGAAAATTATAATCAAGCAAAAAAATTATTTAATGAGATCAATTGGCAAAGTGAAATTTCTAAGATTCAACAATTTATAAAGGATTTGGAGGAAAAACAGAAGAAATTCATGATATTACAGCAAGAACTATTGAAAAAACAAGATATAAGTAAAGAAATAACTGAAAAAGATCAAGAATTTTTATTAAAACAACAAGAATTAAAAAAGTATATCGAAGATATAAAAGAAACTAAAGTAAAAGCATATCAACAAAAAAAGCAAAAAGAAAAAGACCTAAGTATAGAAGCATATGATATGTTGGGAGAAGCTTCAGAACTTGAAGAAGAAAATCAATTCGATGAAGCTCTGGAGAATTATTTACTTGCAACCGAAATTTTTAAAGAAATAGGATGGCATTCAGAAGTTCCTAAGATTCAAGAATTGATGAAAAACTTAAAAATTAAGAAGAATAAATATTTAGAATTGCTTCAAAAAGAGAAGGAAATGCAAACACAGTTGCAAATTGAACAAAGTAAATTAAAAGAATTTGAATTAATCAAACAAGAATCTCTTCAAAAAGAGTCTATTCAAAAGGAAGAAAAAATAAAAAGAATGGAGCAACAAAAGAAAGAACAGAGAAGAATTGAAAAAGAAATTCAAGATAAAGTAAATTATGTAGGTAAATTAGTAAGAGATTATGAGAAATCTTTAAAAAAAGGAAAGTTTGATCAACAAAATCCATACGAGGAGATTATTTCTATTTATGAAGGAATAATAGAAATCCTTAAGGAAACCGGTTGGACTGATCAAATTAATCCATATAAAGAAACTATTAAACATTACGAGGAAAAACTAGCTCGTGACGGAAAATTAAGAGAGATTGAACGCCAAAAGCAAGAAGAAGAATTGATATCTACAATACCTGTTGAAGATCAAATTGAAACTCAAGTTTTAACTGATAAAAGAAAGAAATTAGAGCAAAAAAAGAAAGAACAGAAAAGAATTGAAAAAGAAATTCAAGATAGAATAAATTATGCAGAACAATTAGAGAGAGAGTATGATTTAGTATTAAAAAAGAAAGATTTTTCTCAAAAAGCTCCATATAATGAAATAATTATGATTTATGAAGATATAATAAAGATTCTTAAGGAAGTAGAATGGATGGATCAAATTAAACCTTACAGGGGAACAATTAAGCATTATGAGGAAAAATCAGCTCATGATTTAAAATTAAGAGAGTTAGAACGCCAAAAACAAGAAATAGATGAGTTCGTAATTACTCCTTTGGTGGATGACTCAAAAAGTCAAAAGATTACAGATAAAAGAGTTGAATTGGAACAAAAGAAGCTTAAACAACAACAGATTGAAAATGAAATCCAAGATAGAGTAAATTATGCAGAATCGTTAGAGAGAGAATATGAGTTGGTATTGAAAAAAAAAGATTTCTCTTTAGAATCTCCATTTGATGAAATAATTATAATTTATGAAGAACTAATTGAAATTCTTAAAAATGCAGGATGGACTGATCAAATCAAACCATATTCAGAAACAATAAAACATTATGAGGAAAAATCCGTTCGTGACACCAGATTAAGAGAGTTTGAACGCCAAAAGCAAGAGAAAGAAATGATCCCAATAGCAGTTGATGAAGATGGAGCTAAAACTCAAGAACTGTTAGATAAACAAATGGAATTAGAGATAAAAAAGAAAAAACAAGAACGTATTGAGGAGGAAATACAAAAAAAAGTCAATTATGCAGAATCTTTAGCAAGAGAATATGAATTAGCACTTAGAAAAAAAGATTTTTCAAAGGTTTGTCCCTATGAAAATATAATTGAGATTTATAAAGAAATAATTGAGATTCTCAAGGAAACTGGATGGACAGATCAAATTAAACTTTATACAGAAACCATTAAACATTATGAACAAAAATTAGAACACGATAAAAAATTTAGAGAATTTGAACGGCAAAAACTTGAGAAGGTTGAAATCGAATATTTTCCCCCTCAAGAATCTTTAAAAGATTCGGTTGCAACAGATCTAAGGATGATTAAACATGAAAAAAAGAAAAAGGAAGAAATTCAAGTTCAAAAAGAGATAGATGATATGATTAATATTGCAGAAAATATGGCAAGAGAATATGAAAAGAAATTGAGGTATAAAGATTTTTCAAAACCTTGTCCCTATGAAGAAATAATTAAAATTTATAGAAAGGCTAAAAACAAATTACAATCTGTCGAATGGAATGATCAAGCAGAATCTCTAATAGCGACAATTACCCATTATAAAAATAAATTAGAGAAAGATATTAAATTTCGTGAGTTAGAAAAAATTAAAGAATTAAAAAAGGAAAAAGAAAAATTAGAATTTCAAAAATTAACAGAGGAGCAAAGAGATCTAAAAGAAAGAGAATTGGATTTAAAGAGGAAAACTCTCTATGAAACTGAAGAAAGGGAAAAATTAATCGAACAATTACAAGAAAAAGCATTTCAATTAATGGATCAAGCAAAATCTAAATTAAGGAATAAGAAGTTTGATGAATCTATTGAATTATATGGGAAGAGTAAAGATATTTTCGAAGAAATTGAATATAAAGAAGGAATAATTTTAACAACAAATACTATTCTTTCACTTAAAAAGGAAAGAGACACTTATTTTCAAAGATTGGAGAAAGCTGAAGAAATTGAAGCAATCAAACTTGTTGAAGAAAGAGAAATGGAACAAAAATATAGAGAGACACTTGAAAAAGAAAAAGAAAAACGTAAAGAGAGATTATCAGAACTTGCTGTTAAAAAGAAGGAAGAAAAAAGAAAGGCTGAAAAGGCGTTTAGTTTAATCGATAAAGCTTCCAATTCAATTTTAAAAGAAAAATTTGATAAGGGATATGAACAGTATATGGAAGCACGTCAAATTTTTATGGAATTGGGGTGGAAACAAGAAGTTACAAAGATTGATCAAGACAATTTATTTTACCTAAAAAAGAAAATGAGAGAAGTTGAAGAGAGAAAAGAAAGACTTAAACAGATAAGTGGAGAAAAGAAAAAAATGGAAGAATTAATGTCTGAATCTGAAAAAATACAATCTGAATTAGAGAAAAGTTCTGCAGCAAAGTTACGAAGCAAATATTTAGAAAAAGAGAAGGAAAAAATAAAACTTATAAGTAAAGAAGCAAAATCTTATCAAGCTTTGGATGAAGCAAATGAATTAATTGATAAGAAAAAGTTCAACTCTGCTGTAAGAATACTCAAAAAAGTTTATTCTGAATTTATTAATTCAGGTTGGAAAAAAGAAGCTCAAAAAATTAAACTTAAAATTGATAAAATCACAAATCAAAGCTTAATTCCGATAATTCAAGAGGAAAAAACTGAAAAAAAAGAATATTTTAAAGAAATAGATAGGGCTTATAATTTATTAGATGAAGCTGAAAGAGCAAGCCAACGAAAAAAATTTATGCGTGTTGTTTCAGTATTAGTAGAAGTAGAAGAAATTTTTGAAGACATCCAATGGGTTAATGCTTTAAAAATTATTAAGGAACAAATTGAAATAAATAAGATTAATGTTAAAGAAAAAAGAAAAAAAAGAGAAATTGAAGAAACTGGAGATATTATTGAAGGAAAAGTAGATTCTGAAACAGCAT
This sequence comes from Promethearchaeia archaeon, assembly GCA_029856045.1. Lineage (GTDB taxonomy): Archaea > Asgardarchaeota > Lokiarchaeia > Sigyniarchaeales > SOKP01 > 6H3-1. Next base: position 139,418 of record JAHQWG010000012.1, read on the forward strand.
TTAATTATATGAATAAATGTAAAATGGCAGAGAGAAGAAATAATTTTTCAAGAGCGATCCAATTTGCTGAAAAGGCTCATCTTATTTTTAAAGAATTAGGAAAGGATTGGGAAAGAGAAGCAAACAGAATAGAGCAATATATAGGTCAATTACAAACAGCACAGAAAGAGAGAAAAATAAAGATTGATAGAGTAAAGACAGAAAAAACAAAAAAATTAGAAACGGAAAAAATAAAAGAACAAGATATTAAAGAGAGATTAGAAGAAAGAAGAAAACGGAGAGATGATTTAAGAAAAAGACTTCAGGAAAGAAAAAATAAAAAATAAAAGAGTGAAACATAGATAAAATGATTTTAACTTTTTTGCAGTAATTAATTTCAAAAAAATGAAATAAAAACGAGACAAAATTTCATAAATTTTTGTCGGCAATAAAAACTCATTAATTTTGGGGATATTTTTGGACTGTGGTCAATTTCCACTGCAAAATTAAAATAAGAGAAAAATATAATAAAAAATAAAAAGGTGAAAAATAATTCAACTCTCTTCTGTTTGCTTACCTGAAAAATATTTAGAAATATTGGAAGTTTTTGTCACTGAAGGTCGATTTCCAAATAGATCAGAAGCTATTCGTGTGGCAATTCGAGATTTAATTAAAAAAGAATATTTATTAGAAGAAATATATAAAAAATCCCAGCTCCAATACCAGAATAGCCAGAAAAATTAAAATCTTTTTTATTTCTTAATTAAATTGTTCATTTCTTAGAATTTTAGATCTCTAGAAAAATAGTAAATTTGAAATTTTTCAGAAAACTTATATGTTACATATTATATGTATAGTACACATAACAAATAAAATGATACTAAATATGGCGGATATTAAAATGCAACTCAAAGATCATCTAAAAAGCGCCGAAGATTGGGGGAAAATGGAGACTCCAATTCCAGGAGTTTATGTAGTGAAAGTGCCTGCTACAAAAACACGCCCTGCTCTTCTATTTTTAGAGATAAATCCAATAAAAGACGATGGCAAACCAATAAAACGTAAGGGGCTTTTTATTGGAAATTTTGAAAATCTTTTACTCTTCTCAGAAGCACTTGCAGATGATAAAGTTGTTCAGCTTATAAGAACTCTTGAAGACATAAACCCGAAAGCTCAAACACAAATGAAAAAGTTAAAAATGGATTAATTTTTTTTTTTTATTTTTATTTTTATATTAAATTCTAAGAAAAAAAAATATTGGGATGCAATTAATTGGAAATAATTAAAAATCTTATATTTTTTTTATATCTTAAGACTCATTTATTTATATTATTATAAAATTTTCAAACTAAAATAAAAAAAATATGATTTAGAATGGAAGATAAATGTGATGAGTGTGATGGTGCTATCTTTAGAATCGTAAATGATAGTATTCTAAAGCGAAGGTACAACTTTGTAACCGATACTAATTTGAAGATGTGTGAAGATTGTGGCGCGAAATATATTACATGTAAAAATTGTGGTGCGCTATTAACTCGAGTACATCTTTCATTAGATGTATATGGTGTTAGGAGTAAATGCCGATCATGTGGTACTGAAGATCCAGAAGTTGCAGCATGGATTAAAAGGGGGGGCGGGTAAAAAAAGTTTTTCACTTTTTTATTCTTATTTTTTTAAAAATAGAATAATCTTGATAATTAAAAATTAATAAATGATTAAAGAGATATTTTCTATATATCTTTATAAATATTATTTAGGTATCATATTATGGACGTTCGTATTCGAGTCGGAACTCCTGATGATAGAGCGACATTAAAAAAGTTTGTTAATCAACTGGTTGCTGATTTAGGAGAAGATTTTGATGAAAAGAGATTTGATTGGGGCATATTACGTAGATTATATGATCCATTGCAAAGGCATGGCATCTTCATAGCAGAAAATGAAGAAAATGGTGAACCAGCCGGAATGATCGTTGCTGAATTGAGAGTTGATCCCTATGGTTTAAGTGAAGGATATATAAAGTTAGTTTTTGTAAGTCCAGAGTATAGAGAAAAAGGAGTTGGAGAAAATTTGCTACAAGAGGCTCTAAATCATCTAAAGAAAATCAAAGTTCAAAGAGTTAAGATAAATCTTAAAGAAGAAGCGATAAAAGCAGCTAAACTATATGAAAAATATAAATTTAAAAAGAAATACGAAGTACTGGAATTAAAATTCTGATAAGTTGATGGAGAATTAAATTTAATGGCATTGGATAATGAATCCTTATTAGATGTTCCTTGGATTGAGAAATATAGACCACAGGAATTCGAGGATATTATTAGCCAGAATCTCGCAATTAATAATTTAAAAAGATTTATTAATAGTAAAACAGTTCCTCATCTTATTTTTACTGGTCCTGCGGGAAATGGTAAAACAAGTTCGGCTTTAATTTTAACACATAAATTATTAGGTAATGATTGTAAAAAGAAAGGGCTTCTTCTAGAATTAAATGCCTCTGATAATGTCAGGATGGAATATGTTAGGAATATTTTGAAAAAATTTGTTAATCAATCATTAATTTCACAAGATTCGGAAGAGAATCATGGTAAAATCGTGATTCTTGATGAGGCAGATAATATTCCTGGAACTGTTCAGCAGGCATTAAGAAGAATCATTGAAAAATCTTCAGGAAATGTAATTTTTATATTCTTGTGTAATAATATAAACCGAATTATAGATCCACTTATTTCAAGATGTGCAGTTTTAAGATTTACACCATTAAATAAAGAGAAAATAATTTCTCGTTTAAAATTTATAATAAAGAAAGAAAACATCACTATAAAGAATCAAGATAAATTGTTAGATATATTATTTTTCATCAGTGAAGGAGATCTTAGAAAAGCAATAAATACATTACAAATGACTGTTGCTTTAGAAATTATTGATGATCTAAAACTTGATGAAATTTATTCGATCTCCGGCTATTTCAAACCAGAAATCTTGGAAAAATTATTTAATGCTTTAAAACTAAGAAAAATTGATGATTTAAAAGATATAGGTAAAAGTCTTAGGGGATACTCAAGTAGAAATTTAATAAGACAAGTGCTATTAAAAATATCTCAAGAGAAGGATTTAAATAATATAAATTTAGCAAAAATTTATAATTTCCTTGGAGAATACGAATTTAGAATAACTCAAGGTTCTAATTCAGAAATTCAATTAAATGCATTATTTAATATGATCAGTAGGGAGTTGAGATAAATAACAATGACTATTAATTCTCCCGTTTGGTCGGTTAAATACAAACCAAAAACTTTAAGTGAAATTTGTGGTAGAGAACAAATTAAATTTCAATTAAAAGAGTATATTTCAAAAAAAAATTTCCCTCATTTACTTTTGACTGGCTATTACGGAGTTGGAAAAACTACAATTGCAAAATGTTTTGCTAAAGAATTTTTAGGAGGATCTTATGAATCTAATTTGAAAACTCTTTTTGCAGACGTACCCATATCCAAAGAAGAAAGAAAGCAAGCTGGAATTAGATCAACCTTTTCTACAGGGATGATTGGAAGTCGAGCAGGGAAGAGAAGATATATCCATCCCTTTCTGGATATAAAAGTAAAACCTTTTATTCAAATAAGAGTGCTTGGAGAAGCTCCCTTTAAAATATTAGTTGTTAAAAATTTTGAAGCTTTAGGACAATTTCAACAAGGCTTTAGAAGGCTTATGGAAACTTATGGATCTAATTGTAGAATGATTCTAATTACTTCTAAAATCTCAACAATTATTGATCCGATCATTTCTCGTTGTCAAATTTTATTTATCCCTCCTGTAGAATTTAAAGACTATAGTGATTTTATTAAGGGAGTATCAAAAAAAGAAGATATTAACATAAATGAGCCTGCACTTAAAATTCTTTATAAATATTCAGAGGGTCAATTAAATAAAGCAATTAATATCTTGCAATTATCTGCAATGTTATCAACTAATATCAATTCAGAAGTATTATACGAAGTAATCAATAGTACTAAGGATAAGAAAATAAAAGAATTGTTAAAACTGATTTTAAAAAGCGATTTTTCTGCCGTAAGAGCACAATTGAGAGCAATTCGAAGAGAATTTAACTATTCTGCGCAAGAAGTATATAAAAAATTATTAGATGAGATATTTATATTGCCTTTAAGTAAATCTATCAAAATTCAATATATTAATTATATTGCCGAGGCTGATTTTAAAAGTATAGATGGCTTGGATCCTGATATTCAATTATCGAATTTAGTATCTAAATTGTGTTTTTTATTTGAAAAAATCTAATGGAAATTTAATAAAAAGGAATCAATATTGAAACAGAGAGAAAAAAAAACAGAATTACCCTGGGTGGAAAAGTATAGACCTAAATCAATTAGGGATATGGCAAAGCCCGTCGCAAAAGTAAATAGACAAAAAATCGATTTAATTGATGAGTTAATTAAATTCATCAAAAATTTTAAAAAAGATAGTAAAGAAAAGGCAATATTACTTGAAGGATCACCAGGCATTGGAAAAACTTCGGTTGTTTATGCTATAGCCAATGATCTAAACATGCAAGTAATAGAAACAAATGCATCTGATACTCGAACACAACGATCTCTAAAAAGTAAATTAGATGAAGCTTCCAAAGCAAGAGATATGATGGATTTTATATCTAAATCTAAAAATAAAATTATCCTTATTGATGAAATAGATGGAATTTATGGAGTTAGTGATAAAGGAGCTATTCCAACTGTTTTAGAAATTATGAATAATAGTGAATTTCCAATTATCATAATCGCTAATGAATATAAAAGAAGTTTAACTCCAATTTATAAAAAAGTAAAAAAATTTGAAGTTCAACCCTTATCTGAGGAAGCTGTTATTAAAATACTAGAAAAAATCCTTAAAAAAGAAAATATTCATGATTTTAAACCTAAAGATTTAATTTCTATTGCCCAGAAAAACAAAGGTGATCTACGTGCTTCTATTAATGATCTCCAAGGATTAATGCAAGGTGGAAGAAGCGCTGAATCTCTTAGAAATATTGATGAACTTCAAAGAGATACATCTGAAGTTATTTTTTCTCTAATACGGTCTCTATTTACAGAAGTAAAAACATTAATCGATGCAAAAAGATTACTTGATAAATCAGATGTGGATTATAGTTTATTATATAGATGGGTAAATGAAAATTTGCCGAAATATATTAATTTAAATGATGAGCTGGTCGATGCGTTTGAAAATATTTCCACTGCAGACCAGATATTTGGTCGAATAAGAAAATATCAAAATTGGGCTTTACTGCCTTATTTCTTTGATTTATTTGGTGGAGGTGTTTCTCTTGCTAAAAAGAGGAGTTATACCCCAAAATTTGTAAGAACTACTTTTCCTGAAATTATTTCAAATATAATTGGTAGAGATAAACTTTCTTTAGCAAAAAAAATAGAGGATGTATATGAAATTTCCGCTATCGAAGCAACAAGAACTGTAATTCCATTCCTGAGACTATTATCCTCGAAATCAATAAAAATGAAAAAGGAGATAAGCGATTGGCTGCAACTCGATTCAAAAGAGAAACAAGTTTTGAAAAAATAGAGATAATGATGCCTTTAAGATAGTTTTTTATAATTTCTTATAAAACATATATATTGCATTAACAAGGATCCAAGATGTAATTATAAATGTTACAGCCCATTCTGTTATCGGCCACCATGTAAATAAGTTAAACAAGATTACACCAATACCAATAAAACCATGAAAAGCTTGTAATTTTGAAAATTTTGAATTTTTTAAAATTAAAATGCTAAAAAGAGTTAAGTAAAGAATCTCGCATATCCAATTTATCAAAGCAAAAATGACATGAAAAAATAAAATAACATTATTCTGTATTGCTGGAAAGCATCCGATAAGTGAAAAAGAAATGCAAGAAATAATGGAAATAATCACTGCACTTTTTTCAAGACTGTCATAATTATTATCACTTCTAAAAACTCGACCAAAATAAATAAAAAATGGTATTGCCAATATTCCAGCTAAAACTAATCCCAAATTAAAAAAAAATCCACCTGGGCCTACACCCAATTCGCTTATCATATCGAGAAGAAAATTATAGTTTGGAGATAATAATAATGCGATAGTATTAAATAAAAGTCCAATTGCAACCGATAATATACCATAGACACTGCCACGTGCAAATCTATAAAGTTTTTCAATAAAACTATTGTATTTTTCCATAATTATTCAATTCTATAAATATTTTAAATTGTTTTGCGAAATTAAAAAAAATTCTTCATTTTAGAATTAAATTAAATATATTTAGACTACTCTAAAATGAGTAAATACTAGGGATTATTTGAGTAATCCTTTTTATAGAATGGGATATTTTTATATATAATAACTTTTTTAAAATCATTTCTTTAAGTTGGATTAAAAATGGAGCCAGAATCAAAGATAATTCTTCCTAAAAGCTATTTTAACTCAAAATCTATTGCATTTCTAAGCGTAATGAGTGCATTGGGCGTGGTTTTAGCATTTTTATCAGTATATACGTTACCTATAGGTCCCGGTGTCGCAATTGATTTGTCACATATAGGTACATATATTGTAGCTTTAAGTGGGGGACCTTTGTTAGGTTCAATAGCAGGAGCTATAGTAGGGCTTATTCCTGCTTTTCGTTTTGCAAATCCAGCGTTGATACCAGGAAAAGTTTTAACTGGATTCTCTGTTGGATTTATTTATTATATTCTAAATGCAAAAATAACATTCTTTAAACAATATAAATATAAGAAAATATTTGCAATTTTAATTTCAGGAATTTTAGGTTATATTCCTGAAATGATTTTCACGATATGGGATTTAAATATAATTATAGGAATGCCAGAAGCAGTAGTTTTTGAAATCTTAATTAAAGCATGGATAGAAATTATCGTAATTTCAATTCTAATGAGTATAATATTTAAAAATAAACATATTTCAGACCTGATTAGTAATTTAATTGGAGAACGAGAACAAATCAGAACGTCTGAAATCTTAGTTTTTACTAGTATAATCGATGCATCAATGCTGTTTTTAATGTTAATTTTCCTTCCATTCGACTTTTATTCACATGCATGGGGTTGGACTTTTACCAGTCAAACGGAATTTGAATATTTTATGTGGATAGTCGGACTAACAATTATTTTAGCCGGAATTATATTATATATTGCATACGATCTGAAGATTAAAAAGAAAAGAGAAATAAATTAAAAAAAAAATACCAAAAAATATTATTTCTTATTTTTTTTCGATTATTTCTTTTACATAATAAAATCCGACTAGATTTCCAAAATCTGGATATTTTCTTGAAGCTAATAAAATAATTACATGATTATTTAACTCAAAATGCCCATGATCAACAGCATATTGAACTGCTTGACTTATAATATCCTCTACGGATTGATTAAAAAAATTTTCATCTGTAATATGGATTGGCATGACACCCCATAAAAGTTTCAATTCTCTTGCAGTTCTTTTAAACGGAGTAATTGCATATATCGGTAGTGGTGGTCTATATTTAGAAATCATCCGGCAACCAAATCCTTTTCTGGTAATAACTAAAATCTTACCTTGATAATTTAAATTTACTAATTGATGTGAAAGATCTAAAATACCTCTACCTAATAATTGTGTATGTTGTAGTTTTTCAGAGTCAAATTCAGCAGGATCTCGTGCAGGTATAATCTCAGAAGCAGTATTTGCAATTCTGTTCATGTAGCTTACACTTTGTATTGGGAATTTTCCCATAGCTGTTTCGGCTGAAAGCATTACAGCATCCGTGCCATCGAATACAGCATTGAATACATCACTTGCTTCTGCTCTAGTAGGGATTGGATTTATTGTCATCGATTCCAGCATCTGTGTAGCTGTTATTACAGGCTTTCCTAAGATATTACATTGTTTTATTATTTCCTTCTGTTTGACAGGAACTAGGTCTGGGGATATCTCAACGCCCAAGTCTCCTCTTGCAACCATTATTCCATCAGAAACATCCAAAATCTGCGCAAAATTTTTTAAAGCTATCGGTCTTTCAATTTTAGAAATTAATTTGATTTCTGAATTACTAAAATTTTGCATCAATTTTTTAACGTTCAATACATCGGCTGCTGTTCCAACAAAAGAAATAGCTAAAAATTCAGGATCAAGCTTTGCAATTAATTTCATATCTTCTACATCTTTTTTAGTTGGAACTTTCTGTTTAAGTTCACCAGAAGGGATATTAACTCCTTTATTAGAGGAAATTGGTCCGCCCGAAATTACTTGTCCTATTATATGATCCTTTTCTTTACTTTTAATTTCAATTCGAATGATACCATCATTAATAAATATAAAATCTCCAACATTTATATCCGAAAGAAAACCATCATAGGGGATGCTGAATTGTTCTTCATTTCCTTCAATGTTTTCTTCATAAATCTTTATTTTTTGATTCACATTCATAATAAATGGTTCTTTTATTGTTCCAACCCTAATTTTAGGGCCTTGTATATCGCACATTATGCCAATATATTCATTTACTTCTCGAATCATTTTAAAAGTTTCAGTTTTTTGTTCATGCGTTCCATGAGAAAAATTTAATCGAAAAACGTCAACACCCGTATCAATTAATCTTTTAAGTGTGGCTTTATTATTAGAAGCAGGACCAAGTGTAGCTACAATTTTTGTTTTAACCAATTTTTCATAAGACATAAAAAATCAACTAGAAATAATTTTATTAATCAAATTAATTGGTCATTTCTGATATCTTAATTAATTTATATCTTAGCTCTTTATATACTATTTTCATTATCGTTTTGGTTTTGAAAAAATCATCCTTATTTTTTATCTCTTTTAAACACATTAAACTCAATCTAAATTGTTTAGCTTTTAGTGGATATTGTGTCAAAAGTAAGTTAGCTCTTTTTACTAAATCTCTAGCAATAAAAACAAGTAAATCAGAACTTTGATATGCTAAAATAAAAGATATGAAATAAAGATATTTTGGTTTGTTTTCAGGATTAATAAATTTTATTAGATAAAAACGGTCTTTTAATTCATCTTTTAAAGAATAAATCGCTTTAACTTTATAGTTATGTCGTTTTTTTCTTAAATTTTCTGAAATAGGGAGAAATTTTCCTTTTAATCTGTTATTTCTTAACTCGAATGTTTTTATAAATACACTAAAAGAACTCATATTGATTAAAGAAGAATATGAAATAATAATAATAATTTTTACAATTAACTATTAAATTTAATCTAAATAACTTTAATAATAGAGATTTAAGATTGAAAAAAAATAAAAAAAATTGAGTTATTTAATTTTTTTAAAAACCTTCACTTGCCGAAAGTGCTGCTATTGCTCCATAAAATAATCCGTTTATAACCCCACTCAATATATAAACTAGAATAGTTACGACTTCAACCGAGAGGGAACCTCCGATAATGCCTAAGATTAAAGGAACAACAGCACAAATAATGGCGATTAAGAACCAAGCTCCGAATGCTGCTCCTTTACCCTCTCCAGTTCGTCCAGCAATAATTGCGGCTAATATTGGTGGAACAATTAATCCTATCATTACAATTAAAGCTACAATCATTGCATCAGGAGTTGCGGCTAATATTGCTAATATTCCTAGAGTTAACCATGCAGTTCCAGGGAGAATTAATATTGGAGCGAACAGACCACTGATAAATGCCATTGGATCTGTTGTTATTAAACCAAAATATGTATCTATTTGATTTAATAAAAGGGCAACAATTAGTGCAAAAACAAAATTCAAAGCTACATAAATTAGTAAACCTAAGCCAAATGCTTTACCAAAGCCCATTTAAAAATCGAACTCTTATTTTTTTTTTTTATTTTAATATAAATTATTTTAATATAGTATAACTAAGGATTATATAAATATATAAATCTTTAAGAGTCCATTCTTTTAAATTGATTTTTTCTTAGTGGAAATTATTGCCTTTCAGAAGTTGAAATACAAGAAGAGTCCCCAATTATTATGTTTTCTTTGATAAGATCTTCCAGAGTAGAGAAATCTCCAATTAGACTACTTGAAGTAATAATTTGATTTAGAGATGTATTATCTCCAATTATTGTATCCGAACAAATACATTTATTTAGAACGACATTATCTCCCAGAGAAACATATGGGCCTATTATCGAATTGGTGATTTTTGCATTTTCACCAATTATTACTGGAGGTATTATTTTAGAAGATATAGAATTTCCTTTAATTCTTAAAGATTCATAAAGTGGATCAATTTGTTTTATCTCACTTAACAAATAGCGATTTCCCTCAATAAGACTCTCTGGACGACCAAAATCTAATATGATATCATGCATTTTATTTATTTTAACTTTTTTTCCCATTTCAATTAATTTTTGTATTATTGATGTTAATTGGTGTTCTCTTCCATTATCAAGTGGAATTTCGTATTGTTTTTGGATTAATTCAAAAAAAATGGAAGAAACTGAATTATTGATTAAATATGCTCCTGAAACAGCAAGGTTTGAAATAAATTGCTCGGGTTTTTCTATAATCTTTTTTATATTACCACCCTCATCACATTGTACTACCCCATAATATTCTGGTTGTTTAACTTCTTGCACATTAATTAAAATATCAAATTGATCTTGATGAAAAGAGATTAACATTGATGAGTAGTCTCGAGTTGGTAATCTATCACCTAAAATGATGAAAAAATCCTTATTTCTTACATAATCTTTAGCCAATAAAATGGCATCAGCTAAACCAGAGAAATAGGGTGCATCATCTTCAAAACCTAAAGGTTTTTGTTCTACAAAAAAAAGTTTATAATAATCTGAGTAATTTTCTTTTAAATAATCAGAAATCTGTCTTCCTTTATATCCAATAATAAATAGAAGATTTGTACCTCGTGGAAAATTGTTTTTCAATTTAATCAATAAATGATCAATAAGTTTATTCCCTGCAATTTTTAAAAACGCCTTAGGCTTTGTATAAGTGAATGGTTGGAGTCTTTTTCCAACACCAGCTATCGGAATAACAATCCACATATTTTGAGGAGCTTGTTTTTATTTTTAATATATTAATGCGCTTATTTAATAGTTATATTAAATCATGTAGGATATTATTTAGAATTATACTATAAAATAAGAGTAAATAATAATTAATTTTCGGTTTAAAATTATTGGTTTAAAATTTTATCCACGATTTGGTATATTCTTGCTCTTTTTAACTGATCTTTAACGAGAGATTTCAACTTACGTAAATAATATCTATCAGAATTGTTCAATTTATCAATATATGCATATTTTTTTAAGGTTAAGGTTAATTTTTCATCAAAAAAAGTAGGAGGTATCTCTTTTAATAACTCTATATTGCTCTCTTTATCATTTGTGTCAAGATTTTCATTAGAATTAATCAATTCTTTATATTTATAGTTTAAATTTGTAATCCATGTTATTAAATTATCAAGGTCTCCACGTAGATAAGTTCTCGAATTTAAAAATTCTTTAAATTCCAATACATAAGAGATAAAAGCATTTATTGGGTCTTTCAATTCTGATTCTTGCTTTTGACTCTTCTTAATTGATTCTTTTATTTTTTTTAGCTTCTGTTCTTTAAAAGGGGATATAATTTTCGTTTTTGATTTTGCTTTATTATTTTTTGAGTTATCCTCATCCAACCATTTATTTAAAGACATTTAATTTCGTTATACTCAATAAATTTTTATAATCTTCTTATTAAATGTTTAATGTGATTAATAATGGATAATTTATTTAAGAATAAAATCAAACCTAAAGGTATTATTTTTGATTTTGGTTTCACACTATTCTATTTTAAAAATCCATCGCTTGAAAGATATATAGAAATTGAATATCAAGGTCTAAATTTAGTTGCAGAATTTTTAAAAAACGAAGGGCTCTTTAATAAGAATCAAATTGATACATTTGTTGAAAATGTTAAGAAACAGAACAGAAAATTTTGGCAATTGAGCATAAAGACCAAATTAGAATATCCTACTGCGAAAATTCTAGAATTTGTCTTAAAGAATATGAAGAATTTGGAACCTTCTATGTTAGAAAAATTTCTCACTACTGAAAATTTAAAAAAAATATCTGATAAATATCATTCGTTTTCTGATGATGCATGGATTCCTTTTGCAGATACTAAACAAACCTTAATAACGTTATTAGATGCAAAGATTAAAACAGCTGTTTTATCTAATGCTAAACATCATGATAGTATAATTAAAATGCTTAAGAAACATAATCTTTTAAATTATTTTAATACAATTGTAACATCTGCAGGTTTCGGTAAGAGAAAACCAAATATAGAAATATTTCATTTTACTCTTGAAGAATTAGGTTTATCTCATTGCCCAGAGAGTTGCCTTATGATAGGAGACGAAGCAGCGGATATGATTGGTGGAAAAAAAACCAAATTAAATACATTTTTAATAAAAAGATCTTTTAAATTCCCCTTCGAACAAGATATCCTGCCTAAATATAAACCAGATTATACAATCAATAAAATTTCTGATATCTTAAATTATATTCAGATTTAATTCTCTCCTTCATGCTTAGATTCGATTTCTACCTCATATACATCTAAAAATTCAATCATATTCTTAATTAAATTATCAAGAAATGTTATTCTATTTTTTTCATATATTATTTTTACAAAAGAATCTTCCAATCTATTTTTTGATTCTTTTAAATGTTTAATATTTAATTCTTGCAATTCAATATAGGAATCTCTATATAAATTCAAAATTTCTCTTAAGGATAAATTTTTACTAGGGCGAACACAAGTTAAACCATAATCTAATTGTTCCTTATATTTCCACCAATCAAGAAAATAAAATTCACTTCCATATGTCTCTCGATAATAATCCAAATTGCAATATAGTGGCGTTCCTGGAAAATTTCGAAATAAATTATAATTCAAATTAACTAAATCAACTTTCTCAGAAATCTTTTTCGCAAAATCAAATGTTTCCTTAAAAGATTGTCTTGTTTCGCCAGGATGATTGATAATAATATTTAAAACGCAGAACATCTCCAACTTTTCTGAAATTTTCATAATTTCATTAAATTTTTCTATATATTGAGCGGGATTTTTGGTTTTATTCATGATTGAAAGCATTTGTTTCGAATAAGTCTCTAATCCATACATCAATGAGACTTTTCGGGCTGCCAGTTTAGTTAAAACATCTTCATTTAAAACATCCAACCGACATTCGGCCCACACGTGAAAATCAGGCTCTATAGGGTATAAATCCAAAAATTTTAATAGCCATTGCCGATTAAAGCCGAAAATGGGGTCATAAAAAGCATATGATTTAATATTATTAATTTCACCAAATTTAAGCATAGATTCAAATTCTATTTTTGCACGTTTTGGAGTATAACTTCTCCATTTTTTATGTATGTTTCCAGTTCCTTCAATCAATTTTTTTTCCATACAAAATGAGCAATTAAAAGGACAACCCCTACTAAGAGAAATGCTTAATGTGGTGAATTCTTTTAAATATTTTTCATATAAAGAGAAATCTATTACCGGAAGATCATCTAATTGTTCAATGGGATTGTTTAAATATTTTTTAGGTGTTTTTCTCTTTTTAAATCCATCATTAATAATATCTAGGAAGGATCTTTCACCCTCTCCAATAATAATATAATCTATAGGTGTCTGGTTAAATATAAAATCCTGAGGGACAGAGCTAACATGAGCTCCACCTAAAACAATGGGAATTTGCGGATAATTCTTCTGGAAATATTTCGCAATCATCATAGTAGGAATAAAATGCTTTGATGTGGGAACGGTTATTGCAATAATTGAATTTGTATCTAACTCAAAATTTATTGTGTCTATTAATTTATCCATTTGAGAGTGAAATTTTTCTATTGGTTCAAATTGATTTGGATTAAAATTACCTAACTTCTCTTCTTTAATTAGGTCAATTATATCAGTTTTCACATTTCCTATCTTACTCTTTATGAGATTCTCTATATAAACGGGTCCTATTAAGATTTCTTCGAGCATATACTCTTTCTTCCCTAAAATATTTGGATTCACAAATAAGATATTTAATTTTTCTTCTTTAATCATATCAATAATATTTAAAATTATTTAGAGTTTAAAATCTCCGATAAATTTACTTAAAATTATACATTTTAAATTTAATAGGATTTTCAATTTTCTTCATAATATTTTAAGGAATTATGGAAATTTAACAAAATTTTCATTTATTTCTTAATTTAAAGTTATTTTTAAATAGATTCTATTAGAATTTAATATTAATGTTAAAAGCGGAAATTAAAAAAAGTATTATCAATGATATATCTTCTCATAGGTTAGGCGCAGTCTTATATATTGAGATTTATAATTTTATTTGTAGCTCGAAAAGTCCTAATCCAATTTCTGAGAATAAATTACATGAAATACTTTTTAAAATGATTAAATCTAAAGAACTCGATTTGATAATTCCGGATCCTTTTTTAATCAAATGGGAAAAAAAAACTTTAAAAAATTTAAACTATCTGCAAGATAACGACCATTACGTAAGAAATTTTTATTACATCAATGATAAGCTTATCAATAACTCAAATAAAAATCAACCCTTAATTGATACAAGGCCTTTAAATAAAGATGAAGGTGGAAAATTAGAATTAACTGCAGAGAGATTTATTAATATTATTTCAAAATTTCCCAGAATCAAAGAAAAGATTATTTTTTCATTACCAAATAAATTTCCTTCAATAAAATTACATTTTATTGATAATATATTTGAAAGGGAAAAATTAGTAGAGAAATCTTTTGATACTCAAATTAAAAAGATTGATAAAAAACAAGATAAAATTGTAATAAAATTAAAGGAACAGGAAGATGCAATTGAACTTATCAAAAAATATCGAGAGAAATATATGTGTGTTTATATTACTCTTATAGAAACAATTCAAAAAGAATTATCCTATCTGGAAAAATATAAATCTAAGATTGATAATTATGAGGAAATATATAGTGATGTTATGGAAGCTTTTAAAAAATATTCTATAATGTTCGCCGAAGAGGCATGGACTGAAGATTCAATAACAGTTCGGAAGGGAATAATTATAAAAACTGGAAAACTATATTATTCTTCTGTAATTTTTAAAGAAGAGTTCTTTTTAATCAAAGGAAATCAAGAGTATTGGGTACTTTTTGATATGAAAAAATTTCCAGGTTTATTAAATTTTTTATTAAAATTAGGATACGAGGAAATGGGGATTGATAAAAAAAATGATTTAAACAGAGTTGGATCAAAATTAACTTTTGAATTTCCATTTTCGAACGTAGAGCAATTATTTTTTTTATGTAAATATATTTTTATGGCAAACTTATTTCATTTACTATTTTTAATAAATTTATTTTTTAAGATAAATGGAGATCTTACAAAATTAGACGAAAAAAGAGATAACTTATCTGAAATATTTTTACCCATTTTAAAACCACTATTTAACATTAATCAAGTAAAACCTGCAAAAAAGATCACTTTTGCATTCCCTGATGCAAACAAGGACGAAATGAATATAATATTTCATCGATTCCTTTTTTTCAATTCTCGTATAGTTGAACAAAAGTTACGATTTTTTCAATCATTATACAAACGAAAATTAGAAAAAACTGGTTAGAAATGGGGGTAGGGGGATTTATTCACAAAAAGCGAAATGCTTTTTCTTTTGAACCCTCGGCCTTTAGCTCCGCAAGCTAACGCCCTTTCTGGAACAAAAAGTTATCCATACTAGGCTATACCCCCATATTTCTTATATATTTTCTTTTCAATCTATATATATTCTAAATCTTTCCTACATTATAATTTTATTAATTATCATTTTTCTATGTTTTAGAGATTCTTTAACTTCTGGCTTTCCCAGTTGATCCCCAATTTACGAGATCTTATCCAAATATGAAATCTCAATACTTATTCTGGTTAAATGAATTATGTCAAAGATATATTCAAATATAGAAAATATTTAAATTTTATAAGTTCTTCATTATCAAATTTTTTAATTTTATATGTACTTGATTAAATGCTCTGCTTTACATTAAGAAGTTGTTTAAGTAGTTCCGATTTACTAAAGAGGACTTTATCAATTATAATTATATTTAATTTTAATCTTTTCAAAAAAGGAAGATTAATAAATCCTATTTTTTATTCACGTAATATAAGGGTTATTAATAAAAAGATAGACCCTTTAAAAAATAACTCAAAAGACTGGAATTTAGTTTAAACAAACTAATTTGAGGAAATATGACTTTTAGTTTAGAGTTAGCAAAAGAAAAATTTAAGGACCTTTTTAAATATTCTTTAGACCTAATTTATGTTCATGATTTTAGAGGAAAATTTCTTGATGCAAATGAAATCACGTTAGAAAAACTAGGTTATAAAAGGGAAGAAATTAACAATTTAAGTTTCAAGGATTTGATTAGTAAAGATCAATTAACAGTAGCATTTAAGGCATTAACAGAAATTAGAGATTTTGGAAAGCAAATAACACCTAGAGAATATAGACTTAAAACGAAAAATGGAGATTTTATTTATGTCGAAACATATGGCATTCCGCTAAAAGAGGATGGAAAAATTTTTGGAATTTTTGGGATTGCTAGAGATATTACAGAACGGATGATAGCAGAACAAAAATTAAAAGAATCCGAAGAGAAATATCGAAGACTTGTTAATAACATAACAGATATAATAATAGAGGAGGACCTCAATAGCAAAATTTTATATCTAAGTCCCAAAATTTTTGAGATTTTGGGTTATCAACCTCAAGAACTAATTGGATCAAAATTGTATAAATATATTCATCCCAAGGATTTTCCAATGGCTGTGGAAAGAGCAAAAGAATTAGTAAATACTGGGAAGATTGAAGCACTGCGTTATAGATTACGCCATAAAGATGGACATTATGTTGAAACATCTGCAAAAGGTACTATATATAAAATTAATGGAAAAAACAGATATATTGGTGTAATAAGGGACATCACCGAACAAATAAAAGCAACACAAAAACTAAAAGAATCAGTAGAAAAATATAGAGCAGTAGTCGAACAGGCAAATGACGGTATCGTGATAATTCAAAATGAGTTATTCAAATATGTAAATCCCAATATTTGTGAAATGTCGGGTTATACTCGTGAAGAGTTAATAGATAATTCATTTAAAATTATAGTGAATCCCGAAGTAGTTGATGAGGTAGCAGATAGACATACACGTAGAATGGTGGGAGAAGATGTTCTTAAAAAATACGACACTCTACTTATTAGTAAAGATGGAAAGAGAATTGACGTGTCAGTTAATGTAAGTATTATTATGTATAATGGAAAACCTGCAAATTTAACCATTTTTCATAATATCACTGAACGCAAGAAAATGGAGGAGAGATTAAAAGAATCGGAAGAAAAATATCGAGATATACTTGATAATATTGAAGAAGGATATTTTGAACTTGATCTGAATGGTAATTTTACTTTTGTAAATGAATATCATAGTAATTTCTTAGGTATTCCAAAAGATGAAATAATAGGAAAAAATTATGCAGATTTTGTAGATCAGAAATATAAAAAAATGTTATTTAAAATCTTCACTCAAGTTTATAGAGAAGAGGTTCCTAGTGCAACATTTGATGTTGAGGTTACTAGATATGACGGAGTGAAACGAGTATATGAAGGTACTTGTAATTTAAAATTAGATTCTAACGGTAAAAAAATTGGTTTTTACAGTCTAACCCGTGATATCACAGAAAGAAAAAAAATGGAGGCGTTAAGAGAAAAATTTACAGAGCAATTAAAAATTGAAGTAGGTATGAAAACCAAGGAATTGCAAGAGATAATATCCCAACAAAAATTGTACCTTGAACAAATCATAAAAGCCTCACAGTTTAAGACAGAATTTATGGGTTCAATGTCTCATGAGTTAAGAACTCCTCTAAATGCAATTATTGGATTTACTGATTTACTTCTTGAGAGTTCTTATGGACCAGTAAATGAAGATCAATTCGATTTTCTTAAGGATATTAAATCTTCTGGAGAACACTTGTTATATATGATAGATCAGATTTTAAATATTTCAAGAATTGAAGCGGGCGAATTAAATTTAAGATTCCAAGAAATTAACTTAAAAAGTCATATTGCTCAAATAAAGTCATCAATTCAGCCTATGTATGAAAAGAAAAAATTAGAATTTGAAATTATTGGGTTAGATACGGATAAAAGTATTTATGCAGATCCAATAAGGTTAAAGGAAATATTTTATAACTTATTAACTAATGCCATAAAATTCACTAATAAAGGAAAAATAACACTTAAAATTTTGGACAAAGAAGATCAGTGGGAATTTCAAGTGATTGATACAGGTATAGGGATTATGAAGAAAAATTTTGATTTAATCTTTAAGGAATTTAAGAGGGTAGAATCTCCAGAGGTTATTGCTGTTTTGGGAAGTGGGTTAGGATTACCAATAACTAGAAAATTAGTATATATGCACGGAGGAACAATTTCTTTTACAAGCGAAATAGGTAAAGGTTCAACTTTTATTTTTACTATTCCAAGAAATATAGAGCAAAAAAATCAAGAATTAGAATAATAATCCTTATATTCTAAATCGGTTTAGTTATAAAAAATAGTTTATATTAGACATAACAGAAACTAAAATTAGATAATATTAACAATATCCTTGCATTTGGTTTCGCATATTTGCTTACCAATTTTTGCAATTCTAGATACTAACTCTGAAATTTTCCAATGTTCATAATCTTTAACATAAGTATTAAAGGTATCTTTTAATGGCTCTCTCCACTTTGATTTTATCATTTCTACACCAATTTGAGCTCCAACAATCGCTCCTACATTGCCACAATTACAATCTGTGTCCAAACCAAGCATTGCTGCAATACAAATTGAATGTCCAAGGGGATCTTCTTTTGCATTAGCGCCATACAATAATGATAAAATTATAAAACCTGCATTAGGTAATACATGAACTCCTGATAATATCTCGTGATTTAAGAATTCCCTCTTTCTTCTAACGTTAGCTTTTTGTACTAATTCTGCTCTTATTATATTCCAATATTCCATTAATTTCTCTCTTGCTTTTCGAAAATTATTCGTATTTTCATCATATAATTCAATTGCTTTAAAAATCATATCTGTATATCTACTTTCTTCTCTTAAGGGAAGTAATTTTATTGAATTATGAATATTTTTTCTAATATCTTTTTCAAAAAAAGCATTAGATATTAATGTCGCTACATATACTTCCCCATCAATACCAATTCCGGTATGTGAAATAGATCCATCAATTTCTGCGTAATATTTAGCCATCCTTGGACAACCAGGACATATTTGCCCCCAAATATCTGCTCTCATTTGTGCTCCAATAGCATCATACCAAATATTTTTTGTAATTCCTGATTTGGGTGGATCGATTCCTTTTCTTAAATTTTTTAAAGCTACTCTCTCTGCGGTGAAATTTTGTTTATAGAGGCGATTCACCCATTCCTTTGTAATATCTTTTGAAGAAATATCAAGTCCATGTTTTTCTAACGCAATAAGAGCACATATTTCATACATTTCATCATCATTGACATAATTGACATCAATTGGTTTTAAATAAGAGTCTATTGTTCCATATTTTTGCTTAATGAAATCATAAGGTTTAAACTCAATTGGAGCACCAACATGGTCTCCCGCAACTCTACCAATCCAACTGCCTAAAACTCTATTATAATAATTTTCAAATTTTATTTGTTTCAAATTAATAATCTCGGAAATCTTTAGCTTTTACTAGTTCTTTGTTTTTTTATTTTATATAGATTTCGTGTAAAAATCGCTTTTGAAAAGATTATTATGACCAAGGATGAATTGTAAGTAAGAACTTATATAAAAAATAGATATAAATTTAGACTTAGCAGTAAAAATTTAAATATTTGTGAGTTCTTTCTCATACTTTTGAACATCAAACAGAGAAATATCTTTATCAATTATTATTTCTTTTTTAACTCCGAGATAAGCACATGCAAGCTTGGTTGCTGCGACAATTTCTGCCTTTTTCAGAGTAGTAGAATATTCCTCATCTCCATATTGATTTGCTCTCTCTCTTTTCATTCCATATAGAAGAGATGCAATCTTATCAGCTACTTTGAAAGATAATTGATTTTTTACAACGATTCGGGTAATATTATTTATATCAAAATAGTTTAGGTTTTCATGTTTCGCTCGAATATAACCTTTTAAATTATCTGAATTTCTTTCACATTCTATACCAGTCCAATCGAACAATGATAATTGCCTTCTGAAATATATCATCTCCCAATTAATTCCAAGCTCTTGAAGGAATTGATATAATAACTCGTCATCAAATTTTTTTGCCTCAATTATAATATAAAGCTGTATGCCGTAGTATTTATGAACTTCCTGTAAATAATATCCTCTCTGTTGCATGCTCGATAATAATTTTAATTTAATTGATGAAATATTAGGGGAAAGATTCTTTTTTTGGCAACTTAAATATATAACGTTTCCTTCCTCATTTATATACTCTCTATTTAAAAAGCCAATAATACTTTCACGATTTTCTTGAATAAATTCCATTAATCCGTTCAATGTAGGATGAACATTATTAATAGTCAAATCAGATTCTTCAATTGATACATAATCATCTTTTTCCCCGCCAACTGATATTCTTATCTTATTTAGATCTAGATCTTTTTCGTCCCCAAATACTTTTTTAATTGAATCATTAATAGGAAAGATTTCTTCCACCAAAATCTTAACATCTGCCATAGATATTTCATATGGCTCCGGACTTCCCATAAATTTATTTACAATTGGCGCTTCCGATGCTTCAATTTGTAGATCATAATTATTTGAGAGATCAATTCTTATAATTAATTTCGCATTTTCTGGTCTACTAATCACAGTAACTGAAGTTCGATCATCTACTACAGCTCTAAACTTTTCTCCCTCTTTAGATTCTGTTCTCCGCTCACTATTCCTTCTCATTCTTCTCAAATAAAGAACAACCTTTTAGAAAATATTTATATAAAGAAATTATCTCTCTTAATAAAGAATAATAATTTTAACATAAATTCTTATTGATCTTTTTTTTGATAATATTGTAAAAATATTTAGAATCTAAAAAGATTCCAAAAAAAAAAATTCTATTTTTTTTCTTCCATCTCTAATTCCTCTTTCAGAAAATATTTATCCCCTTTCTTTGTATATATAATTATGTTACCCCAATTATTACGGAGGGTATAATTATCTCCATCAACAGAAATAAGTTCTATTGAGTATGGAAGATTTTTCGTACTCCTTATTTCTACTAAAATTGCTTTCTCTTGTTCCTCATCCATAAGAGTGAAAATAATTGATTGTAAAAAAATTTTTTGATTAAATTTGGTTAAAAAAGTAAAAAAAAAACAGAGACTAAAAAAAATTCAATTACAAAAACCAATAATAAATCTATTTCCATTAAGACTGCGGAATATTTATTAAAAACTATCAATTTTTTTAATAAAAATACATAAAACAAGGATTTATATAAATCAATAGCTAAATAAATATATATCACACTATTAATAATTTTAAAACTAATTATAGGAAAGAATAGAGTTCAAGTTTAGATGCCTAAAAACGTTCTTGATATCGGATTTTTCAGTATGATGTATTCTCAAGTAAGTGGGATTGCAAAAGCTGTCAGAAGTTTAGCCGAAGCTATAGCAAGAACAGGGCACAGAGTCCATGTTTTTTCTCCCAAAATTCAAAATGGGGAACCTAAACCAAAAAATCTATTTATTCATAGTATTGGTGGGTTTAGGGTAGGAACAAATCCAGAAATAATATTTTCACTCCCAATTCACAATTATTTTTTTCCTGAGCATGAATTTTTAAACATAAGCCATATTATGACTCCTGTAACTATTGGAGTGATGGGACTTAATTGGTCAAAATATTTAGGTATCCCACTGGTTGGAACTCATCATTCTCCACTTTCATATTATTCAGATACATATATTCCTATAGCAGGGAAGATAATGAGTAAGACTGGTTTTTTATGGGCATGGGAGAGACATATTTGGCAAAAATTTGATTTGGTTTCTGTTCCAACTCCCTCAAAAAAGGAGTTATTACTTGAACACAGATTTTTTAAAAATCCAATTATAAGCTTAACGAATGGCATTGATGATTTCTACTTCCAAAAAGTTAATGGGAATGGTATTAGAGAAAAGTATAATCTCGGTGATAAAAAAGTTTTAGTTTATGCATCTCGTCAATCTCCTGAAAAAAACATTGAAAAAGTAGTAAAGGCATTTAAAAGAATACATAAAGAAATCCCTGATTCTCATTTATTATTAGTCGGAACAGGACCTGCTATGCAATCAATTAAACGTAGAATTAATTGGTACAAATTACAAAAGCATATAACACAAACAGGATACGTATCGGACATGGAATTACTAAATATTTATAAGACAGCTGATGTATCATGTCTATACAGTTGGGTTGAAGCGGAGGGTTTAGTTTTATTAGAATCAATGGCTCAAGGTACTCCTTCAGTAGGTGCAAATGGATGCGGTATTAAAGACGTGATAAGACATAAAAAAACAGGATTTCTCGTTAATAATTTGAAGGAATTTGAGAACAGAGTTATTCAATTATTTAAAGATGATGATTTAAGAGCAGAGTTAAGTAAAAATTGTAAAAAATATGCAGATATGCATAGGATAGATGAAGTGGCAAAAATATGGATTGAAATTTACAAATTTACCATAAATGAATTATATCCTTTACGGTATTATAAAAGATCTAAAGAAGAAAGATTTCAGAAAGTCTTTGAATTTTCACAAAAAATCCCAGGTATTTCTTTTTAAAATCTTTATTTAATATCTTTATATGATATTTGCTCTTCCTTGCTTTTTTCTAAAAATTTTGCAATTTCATTTTCAAAAATATAAAATTTCTCATTCTTAAATGAGATAAAAGGAAAAGGTACCATTATTAATCCTTTCTCTAATTTAGGTAATTTCGAGATAATGCTTTTATTATCAGTCAATTTCACAATATATGAGATAATTTTCCCTGTTTCTTTTGATACTACGAGGTCATCTAATTTACCGATTTTGGCTCCTTGCTGATTGAATATTATACTTCCACCCAAATGTTTTGATAATAAAATAGTCATAATTAGAAAATATTAAATTTTATAATCTTAAAATTATTTAGGATTTTTTCTACATTATTTAAAAAAACAAAAAGAATTTGTATTTTAGTATTCCTTTAATTCTTAATGTAATAGTTTTTAATAATTTTAAAAATATAAATAGAAGATAATGCCTGAAAATAAGGAAAATATTAACAAGAAAGAAGAGAAAAATTCTGATACGAAAATAAATCTTGAGGAACAGAAAGAAAAGAACCTCGATGATAATAATGTTATTGAGGAAGAAATATCTGAACCAAGTTTCATGCCCACATTTCAAGTTAAAGCAAAATATTTTCCAATCCCAATTATTGTGGTTGTAATCTTATCCGGAATTTTGGCTTATCTTAGCTATGTAATAGCTGGAATTCAACTCGAAGGGGTAATCTTTCCTGAATCTGAATATGGAGGTATAGGTGCGTTATTAAATGGGCTAATATTTATTAGTTATGCAGCTATTACAAGTTTTATTATAATATATGTTATTAAGAAAAAAGGAATTAATGCTTTAAAATACATATTTGCTTTCTCTTTTGCATTTTTATGCTTTTTTCTATTGATTCTCTATGGGGATATAATTTTATGGCTAATAACTAGGGACATATTTGAAAATGAACTTTATATAATTGTCTCAAATATAATGTATGTATGTATAGGTGCCTTTACAATTCTTATAACATATAAATATGTAAAAGGAAATTCCTTTATAATTAAAAATTTCTTTGTTCTACTTATTGGCTTATTGATTGGGGCTTTTTTAGGAATGGTAATTCCACCAATTACCACTATAATTATTTTAATCCTAATTTCAATTTGGGATATTTACGCTGTTAAATCGAAACGAGGACCAATTAAAAAAATGTTTGATATTTTTTTTGAAAATTCTCCAAAAAAAGAAAAAATTAAAAAATTAGAAGAAAAAGTAGAAGATGGAGATTACGAGGTTGAATATGATATATCTTCTTTAGAAATTGGTATTGGAGATTTAGCTTTTTACAGTATGCTAACCTCTCATGCAATAATTTTTACAAATAATGTTATAATTTTAATCGCAACAGCATGTGCTGTAATATTAGGTACCGGAATTACAATCTTGGGATTAAAGAAAAATAAGATTTTACCCGGATTACCCATCTCTATATTTCTAGGATTAGGGACAATGTTATTAACCAACTTGATTTTTTCAATTTTATAAAAAGATCATTTATTTATGGAGTGTTTATTATGGGAAATATAAATTCAAATCAAGAAATAATAGAAAATTCTAAAATTTTAATAAATGTGGGAGATTGCACCAAGTGTAAAGCTTGTGTTAACGATTGTGTTCCCAGACTATTTTATTTCAAAGATGATAGGCTTCAAATAGCGAATAATTTCGAAGAAGATTGTATTGAATGCGGTCATTGCGTAGCTATCTGCCCTGTTAATGTGATTCAATTAAAAACTCGTCCTTTAGATGGAGTGAAAGATCTTCCAGCAAAAGAAAAGGGAATAACTTACGATTCTTTATATAATCTTGTTCAAACTCGAAGGTCAATCCGACAATTCAAAGAAAAGCCAGTTCCAAAAGAAACTATTGAAAAGATTTTAGAATTATCAAGACATTCTCCTACCGGTTCTAATACTGAAAATGTTCATTATACGGTCGTGAAAAATCCAGAATTACTTATAAAATTTTCAGAAGCTTTAACAAAAAATGTTTCTGAATTTATAAAAAAATATGAAGATCCTGAAGGGTTTATTTCGCTGAAAGCGTTATTAGGAGAAAAGATGTTGAGAATCGTAGGGGAACAACTTGATTCTTTTAAAAGGATATTACTAGGAATTAAGGTTGGAATAGAATTTTGGCATTGGAATACAGAAATTATTATTATTCATGCTCCTAAAGAAACGACATCCACTTTAGTAGAAGATTGCTCGTTAGCTGCTTGTCATATAATGTTGGCTGCAGAAACTTTGGGTTTAGCAACTTGCTCTTTAGGATATGCGACCTCTCTCTTAAATCAATTCAGTTCTGTTTCTGAATTAGTTAAAATCCCGAAAGGACATGTTGTAGGATATACATTATCAATAGGGTATTCAAATGTTAAATATCATAGAATTCCAGCTCGGAAACCAGTAAGAGTTAAATGGCTTTAAAACTTATCGATAATTATTATTTTAAGCAAAGAATAAGAATTAGTTTTCACACCAAATAATTTATTAAGAGAAATGGTGAAATAGGTTTTATTAAAAAAAAAGAAGATAAATATCTGTAAATGGTGTCAAGAACACGGCACCGGTAAAAAATGATATCTTAATGCTAAAAATTGCTATAATTTAAAAAATTCGAGATTAAAATGAGTATAATAAATCAGCCTAAGGATATTTTAGGTTTAGCATTAAAAAATTTACTTACACCAATGCTAAATGAGGAAAAAATTTTAAAGAAAATTAAGAATTGGCATCGAATAATCGTAGTTGAACTAATTGGATTATATGAAATAACCCTTATTTTTAATAATTCAGAAATTACTATTGAATATGGAGAGAAACCAAAATATGATTTAAAAATAAGAATGACACTTGATGCTTTAATAGCTATAACCGAGGGGAGAATGGGGTTAATCTCTGCTTTTTTAAGAAGAAAATTAAAAGTAAAAAAAATTTACCGCATTTTTACAATAAATAAATTTCAAAGTATTTTAGTTAAAGCATTACATTTGGCAAATAAAACTTATGTGGAGGCTTAAATTTGACAACCATTAAAGAAAGAAATATTTTTGAAAGGATAGAGAAAGAAAAAATATTAAATGGATTAATAAGGATATTTGGAAAATCTAATGTTTCTGATAGGCAACATGATTTATATCCCTACTCCTATGATATGACTGAAGCAACACCACATATGCCGGATTTTGTTGTAATTCCTGAAACTGTAAACCAAATTATTTCTTTAGTAAATTTTTGTAATGAGTATTCAATCCCAATTGTTCCCTATATTAGCGGAAATAACGTAGGAGGTCTCACAATTCCAAATGAAGGTGGAATTATTTTAGATATGGGTAAAAAAATGAATAAAATTATCAAAATTCATGAATCGATGATGTACGCCATATTAGAACCTGGTGTGACATTCGGACAATTAAAAAAAAATTTAGATGAGAACCATCCTAACCTGAAATACGGCTATACAATGGCCCCACCATATGCTAGCGTTGTTGGAAACGCTCTCTTATCCGGATTATCAAATTTAAGTGGTTCCTATGGAAGTATGGCAGATTGGGTAAATGGGTTGGAAATTATTCTAAATAATGGGGATTTAGTTAGAACAGGCTCATGTTTTATCTCTAAGGAATTTAAACCCAATAATTGGTTTGCGCGATATCCAATTCCCGACTTAACCGGTTTATTTATTTGTTGGCAAGGAATGACCGGAATTGTAACTAAATGTGCTATCCAATTATGGCCTAAAAAGGAATATAATAAGGTATTATTAGGAATTGTTTATGGACATGAGGAATGTGCTGAAATTATTAGAGAATTGGGTAGAATTGAAGTTTGTGAGGATATTTCTGCAATTAATTCAGAAATAGCAAAAATGACGTATGGCTTGATTAAACCTAAAAAGTTTGAAAAAGAACCAGATTATGTAGTTTTAATATCCATTTCAGGTCATACGAAAGAATTACTAAATGCTAAAATAAATTACGTGAGAAAGGTTTTTAAGAAAATAAAGGAAAGAGTTAAAAATAAAATATTCCTTACAAATTTCTTCACCTTCGCTAATATTTTAGGACCTGAATTTAGAATGTTCTACGATATTCCCAGCGTAATAACTCCTCTTTATGAATGGGATGGATTAACTTGGATCGGGAGTTATGCAAACCCAGATCATCTTGGACCCCTTATGGAGAAATGTTATAACTTATTTAACCAATATGGAATTGGTCCAATAATTTATATGAAAAGCATGAAATCAGCCCATTATTGTGTTTTCAGACCAATTATTCGATATAATAAGAAAAAAGAGCAAGCAATAGTAGAAAAACTACAAAAAGAATTTTTAAAAGTTATGCTTGAATACGATTGTGTGCCCTATAAAACACCAGTGTGGATGACAGAAAAAATAAGAGAAAGGTGTGACCCAAATTGGATTAAATTATTAGAACGAATTAAAAATGCAATGGATCCCAATAATATCTTTAATCCGGGAAAATGGGGATTATGATTTTTTAACAAAAGAATGTTTAAAAAAAAAAATTAAATAAAATTTAGAATCCAAACAGATACTGAGATTTCTTTAGTTTTTTTTTCATAGATTTATGGAGGAACCAATGGCCATGGAGTATATAATTCCCATTGGCTACTCTGGATAATCAATTGTGATTCAGCTGTAAGTTTCTGATACTCAGGATCCAAGACAGCTTTTGTTACCGTTTTTTCCATTTTAGCCATACTCTCCCATTGGAATTCTATAATAAGGGTACTCATATCTTGGGTCCCGATTAAGTGACGATATCGCTTCTTGTTGTCAGGAAATCCAAGCTTCTTTTCGATTTCATTGAATTTTTTGTTAATCTCTTCTAACTCATCCCATTTATCCTGATAAATTTTCTGAATTTGACGCCATATAACTATTACC
This sequence comes from Promethearchaeia archaeon, assembly GCA_029856045.1. Taxonomy (GTDB): domain Archaea; phylum Asgardarchaeota; class Lokiarchaeia; order Sigyniarchaeales; family SOKP01; genus 6H3-1. The sequence continues at coordinate 167,262 of JAHQWG010000012.1, forward strand.
ATTTAATTTCACCTTTTAAAAAATGAATAAATTCATTTTCAAACATAATTTAACAAAGGATCTATTTATATTTTTGTACAAAAATATTTTTCTGATCGCTCTGTTTAGAACGCCGCAAACCTTATAAATGTTAAAAGAGTTTCTGATCTTTAATTTCTTTTATTCTTTTTTCACGCTCTTCTTTTATCTCTTTTAATTCTTGCGGATCAATTGGTTTCAAAGGATTTCCTTTATTGAGTGCTTCTTTTAATTCCGCAACTACTGCACGAAAAGCATTTTCTTTAGGATTAAGGTGTGTTTTTGCCGTTGGTGGTCTTTTTATCCGTTTTATTTCGATATCACTATGAACTCTAGGAATTTGAGCTAAATTTGGATTTGAAGGTAACGCAGGTAAGTATGGAATATTAGTAAGCACTTTAGAGACAAGATCTTTAAAGACTTTACTTTCCAAAATCTCTTTCTCTTTCGTTAAATTTATGTTTTCTTCTCTTATATCTTGAATTTCTTTATTTTTCTGTATTTCAATCTCTTTAATTTTATCCTTCTGATACTGAATAAAATGTTTTAATTTCCCTAATTTATCATTTGATATTTCTATTGCATTCAATATAGTTTGGTTATTTATATCTATACTTCTTACTAACTGTTCCTCCTCATTGAGTAAGTGTTTTTCAAGGTGTTTATTTTTCTCCTTTTCTATAAGAATTCCATCATTTTTGCAAATTTTTTTGAGAATTTGTATGTATTCATTATAATTCTCCAGCTGTACCCCAGGATCCATTCCATATCGCGGATCATAATCAATATTAGGGATATTTTTTTCTTTTAAATACTCGAGATGTTCTTTGGGTATTTTTCTTTTTGTTTTTTCTTCCATTTGTTGGAATTTCAATTAAATATCTTTTTGATTATATAGAATCAAGTAAGGTAATATATATAACAAGAAAGACTATTAATTTAGTAATAATTCTAATTATCAATCAATATATTTCCGAGAAATAAAGCCAATCCATAAATTTTTTAAATATTTTCCCGGAATTTTTTCAATGGATAAACTAAGTTTTACTAATTCAATAATGAATAAATTGGTAAGTTTAAAAATTGGACTTGATGAGTTTGAAATTTCAAACATAACTTTTTAAATTTTTTTTAATTCTTAAAATTAAATTTAGTTGGCATTAAGAATCTTTTAAAGGTCGTTAAAAAATAACAGAAAATGATAACATTCAAGAACCAATGAGTGGCTATGAAAAAATTGTCACTTTTTTCAATAACATGGAAGAAAACCATCCAGTTTCCATTAAAGAGATCGAAGATAACACAAATTTATCATGGACTTACATAAAAAAGGTTCTTTTCAAAATAGAAGATAACTATCACTTAAATCTTAGAAAATCTGGAGGTACATGGATTGTATGGAAAGAACCGGGCCATTTAAGGCGTAGACTTAAAGATTCTTGCAGTCAATATTTAAAATAAAAAGATACAATTGTAGATTAAAGTGGATAAGAAATGTTAAAAGTTGAAAAATCTTCTCCTGATTTGGAGACTGAAGTTATTTACAATGGAAAATGTGCCCATTGTGGCACTTGCGGAGCTTTTTGCCATCATATAGCGTATGATGATGTTGGACTTCCACAATTTGAATTTGAATGCCAAGAAACAATCGGTTTATGTTATAATAGTTGTCCTAGAACAGACCTTCCGTTAGGAAAAATAGATGAAATGCTTTTTGGTCAGAAAAGAGCAGATATGGCTCTTGGGTTTTATAAAGACATAATCTCTGTAAAAACTAAAAAAGCAGCTTCTGTTTTATTAGGTTTAATTGAAGCAGCATTTTCTGAAAAAATGATTGACGCAATGGTTTTACCGAAGGATGCTACGAAAATTAAAGGAAAAAATAACAATATCCCAGTTGTCGTAAAAGCTGCTAAAGAAGCTAAAAAATATATCCCCGAAAGAAGCCTTCAATTAGCAGGTCCATTAGTCACTGGTATCGGTGAAGCATGGGAAAATGGTGCTAATAAAATTGGGTTTCTTGGAAATCCTTGCCATCTTACAGGAGTTAGTAAAGTCATGCTTTCTCCGTTTAGTACTGGGGCAAATTATACAACATTAAAGATTGGGTTTATGTGCGCTTCTGGAGGGTTGCCGGGTTGTAAATTTTGCGTGGATTTCGCTGCTGAGCATTCAGATTTATCAGTTGGAACAATGGGTGCAGAAAAAGAAGAAACTCTAGTAATTATTAGAAATAAAACAGGTCAAGATCTTATTGATGCCGCAATAAAAGGGGGTCAGATTGAAATTGCGAATAAGACTCCAGATTTAATAAAGTTGAAAGAACTTACAAATAGAAAGAAGAGAAAAAATATTCAGACTTTAATTGGATCTGATATGGCTAAAATACATTACTTGGGTCTCACACTTGAAGATCTGAAATATTTTATGAGTGAATAAACCCTATTTTTTTTTTTTCCTTTTTATATTAAAATTACCTTATATATTTTTATTCATCTTATCTTTAATTTTTCTGACTAGTTGTTCAAAGACGTCTTTATTGTTTTCCCCTGTTTTAGAAGAAGTTTCAATATAACCCTCAATATTATGTGATTTTTGAAATTCTAATACTTCTTCAAAATCTATAGCGCCTTTTGCTTTCACTAAATCGCATTTAGAACCAACTAAAATAATAGTAAGATGTTTTGAATTTTGTGTTACTATCTCATACCACTCATTCAATTTTTTAAAGGTTGAATATCTAGCGAGATCAAAAACTAAGAGAGCGCCTACTGCACCTTTACAATAAGAAGGAAGGAAGAATCTAAACCTCTTTTCTCCCGCAAAATCCCAGAGCTGTAATTTATACGGATTATCATCGATCTCCAAGTCATATGAGGCTAAATCCGCACCTATTGTGAGCTTTTGGGGCATATACTTTTGGTAACATAACCGGCGGATCATTGTGGTTTTTCCTACGCCACCTTCACCTAGAACAACAATTTTAAATACATATAAAGGTTTATTGCTCATTTTCGAATTTTTTATTATTATACCTATTAGAGATAAATGATTCTTCTATAATATATGGAAAATATTTATGTTATTTATAAATTTATAATCAATTTTTTTTGTTAAAATTAAGAAAATTTAATAATACTGCTTTTTTTGAATCATCGGTTATATTATTAATAACCTTTTCTGCGGAATCATAAGAAAAATCTATTATATTTTTATAGATCTGATACAAAAACCAAATTGTATAGATTGGTGGTATAATTACCCCTAGATATAGTCCATAAGAAATATTAACTGGTTGAGAACCTTCAATACCGGTTCCTGGGAGATAAAAGGGCAGCGCCAGTATTTGACTGAAGAATGCTAAAAATGACATTCCCAAGGTAAAAATCAGAATTATTATAAACAAAAAAAGGTTATACAGAGAATATTTTTTAAATCTCTTAACTTCAATAAATGAAATTACATCTTTATTCGTCTTATTTCTATAATTCTGTATTATTTGATTCTTAAAATTCTTTAAATCGATTTCTATTATTGCGTTATTTAGAACTTTAATAAGGAGCAAAAAGAATTCAAATCCATATAAGAATACAAGGGGAATCAAAAAAAACAAGAAAAAATTATCTACTAATTGTGGATGGAATAATGAATCTAACCCTGCTAAAAAGATTAAAAGCATTTGCAAATAAGAAAATATGGTCAATATATTTGAGTTTCCCCCTTCTCCTCCAAAAGGGTTATATAATATAATAGAATCCTCTATTTTCGTAATTTTCTTATTAGATTCTATTATTTGAAAAAATAATGAAAAACTAAACGAGACAATGGGATATAAAATTAAAATTGGGTTTATCCAATTTTGAACCAAAATTAGAAAGAATCCTATTAAAAATATGGAACTTTTTAAGAGGATGTCTCTCTGTATAAGAAGTTTGGTTGAGTTTAAATAATATTTTTCGGGCATTTAATTAAATAGATAATTTTGAATTATTTTAATTTTTCTTTATAAGTTTTATTTTTATTATAATTTACTAATCTCTTATTCATTAAATTTAATTAAAATATTTATTAAATAGTATTTAGAAACTTATATGGTGTAAATTTATCGTATTTAAATATGCAACCTTTTTCCCTTATGAAGCCTTTAGACAAGGACAAGAGGAAAATACAAAAAAAATTAGTGATTGCGTCAAAGAAAGAAAGAACATTATTTTAGTCGCTCCCAATGGTACTGGAAAAACAATAATTGCTCTTAGTAGCATTTTACCCTTGGCTCTTGAAAATGGCTTAAAAATTGTATATCTTTGCAGAACTCACACACAAAATTTCAGAGCGCTTAGAGAATTAAAAAAAATTACACAATTTTTATCAAAAAATAAATTTGATAAACAAGTCAATGGAATTAGCATTAAAGGGCGGCATGAAATGTGTCTTAACAAAATATTGCTTCAACTCAAATTATCGCCTCGTGACAGTATTTCTGTTTGCAGAGATTTAAGAAAAAATAAAAATTGCAAATATTTTTCAAAACTAATGAAAGATCTGGGAAAAACCGAAGATGTTTCGATAATTGCAAAAAAGCTTCTAATACAACCATGTGATGCTGATGAAATCATTAGTTTTGCAGAAGAAGCAGGGTACTGTCCTTATTTTTTAAGCAAATATTTATTAGAAAAAGTGGGAATTGTAATTTGTTCATACCATTGGCTTTTTAATCCTGATATAAAGGACGTTTTCTTAAAATTTTTAGATACCGATCTATTTAACTGTATTTTAATAAATGATGAATGTCATAATCTCTTAAGTATGGCTACAGAAGTGAATTCTGAGCGTATAACCCCATTTATTCTTAAATTAGCTCTAAAAGATTTAGAACTATATAACTCTGATCGGAATATGATAAATTTAATAAGAATTTTAATTGCTCATCTGGAAAATAAACAAACAAATCTTAACGTAGAGGAGCGTGAATTAAATCCAGAGATTTTGATAAAAAATCTTTATGAAAAGATAGGATTAAAGGATTTAAACAGCTTTAAAATTTTAATAAAAGATTTGAAAGAATTTAGTTCTTATGTAGCCGAAATTAAATCAAGTCAGGGATTAGCTCAACGCGATTATATCGGATCAATCGCAAAATATTGGTTAAAATGGTTAGAAGTCTTAGATAGTGAACGATATTTCTTTTGTTACAATATTAAGACAACACGAGAAGGTAAAAAAAACATTTCTATGGATATTGTGGCTTTAGATCCTCGGGAAATAACTGTTCCTGTTTTTAAGAATGCATTTTCTACATTGAGTCTCTCTGGTACAGTAAACTCATACGTTTATTCCAATTTAATGGGGTTAAATGAAACCGGGAAAACAAGTAAAGTTATTGTGTCACCATCCCCCTTCCCAAAAAATAATATTAAAGCTTTGATCATTGAGAACGTAAATACCAAAAGAGGAAACAGAAACGCTCAAACATATAAAAAAATGGTTAATAAAATTGAAGAAGTTATTTATTCCACTCCGGGAAATGTCGGGATTTTCTGTGCATCTTATAATGTACTTAAAGGCCTTTTAGAACAAGATATTGAGCAAAAAGTGCAAAAATACAAGAAAAAATTGTATATTGAAGATTCAAAAATTTCTGCGGCAGAAAATGCAAAAATGATTGAAGATTTTAAAGGTGAAGGAAAAAATAATGGAGGAATACTTTTAGGAGTAGCAGGTGGGCGTAATTCTGAGGGCGAAGATTATCCTGCTGAATATATGAATTCAGTTGTGGTAGCAGGTTTCCCTTATCATGTCCCTACTCCACGAGTTAATGCCAAAATTAAATATTATGATAAGGTTTTTCATAATCGAGGTTGGGAGTTTGCCTATCTTTATCCGGCGATTGAAAGAGCGAATCAAGCAGCTGGACGACCAATTAGAAGACTCGATGATAAGGGAGCAATTATATTTCTAGACAATAGATTTAAAGATAAAATGAAATGGATATCATCTTGGCTTAGAGATGAGATTGAAATTGTTCCAGATAAAAAAGGGGCAATTGTTCAGCAATTATATCCCTTTTGGAATGAATAAAAAAAATATTTTACACCTTTTTTTTAGTCGATTTGAATCCAAAAAGAATAAATAATACAGAAATTGTTGGGAATAAGAACAATACGAGAATAGTAAAATAAAAATTATCATTTATTATTAATAGGATTCCAATAAAAATATTTCCTGTAAAGTTTCCTAAACTAAAAAATGAATTTGCCATACCAACATAACGCCCCTTATTCTCAGGTGTAGTTTTTTGGGAGATATAAATAAATGTCGCTGTCCAAAAGGCAGCATAACTGAAGCTTACTAGAAATTGAGAAATTAGAAAACCCCAGAAATCTCGGGAGAAATAATAGCCAAGCATAGCAAATGTGCTAAATAGAAATCCTAAAATGAGTATGAATTTCATGTTTTTCTTATTAATGATTTTTCCAATGATAACAGAAATTGCAATTTGAAGTAAATAATTTATACTAATTAAAAAGCCAATTTCTGTATCTGATGTTAAAGTTAAAGCAAAAAAAATAGCAAGTACATTAAAAATAGGGCGAACCCCAAAATTTCTAAAAAATAATGCAAAATAAAGAGAAGGAGATATCTTATTTAACATATTATCATGTTGGATTTTCTCTAAATCAACATTTAAAAGATTATTTTGTTTCAGAGATCTGTTTAACTTAAAAATTTCTTCTCTATTCTCTTTAATAAATAAAGTAAAAACAAAACTAATTACTAAAAATGAGAAATAATAATAAAATAAATTTTCAATTCCAATAAGATCTATATATATTCCACAAAAAAAAGAACCAAAGAACCATGCCGAAGCAACAACTGCATTGTAATAAGAAATCCATTTTGCATCATTTAAACAGATTTCTGAAAATAAAGGATAAGTCATACCAAAACAACTAAAAAAAAACCCATTAATAAAAATTAAAGGAAAACAAATCCATATGTATTCTATTCCTATAAAAAATATGAAAATTGCATTAATTATAATCCCAATAATTCCAAATCTAATAAACCAATTTCTTGTCTGAAATTTATCGGAAAAAAAGCCAATAAGAGATGGAAAAATAAAAGATGCTAAGGAAATCATTGAAATAATAAAACTGATGAGGGAATTGTCAGCACCAAGAGCTGAAAGAAATCTTGGATAATAGGTAAAAAAGGAGATCCCTCCAGCCATTTGAAAAAAAACGGATAGAAGAAGAATAATACGATTTCTCATTATATAAAAAATCATTGATAATTGAAAAGATTTATTTCTTTTAACTAGATCCAATATCTCCAGCTCTTAAGGCTTAATTAGTTCATCGAAATAAAAAAAGTGAATTTCTTATATTGATTTTATTAATAATAGAGAAGCTCCTGGAGATAACCCCAAAAATAAAATAATTGCAAAACCTCCAATTATCGAACCAAGACTATACTTCTTTCCCTTAAGATCCTTATTGACAAATACTAGAATTCCATAACTTAAAGATATAAAACCAATAATTGAGATAGTTCCAATAATTAACATGCTCAGCAGTTGGAGATTATTTAAATTCTGCCATTCTGAAGTTAGAGGAATAAATAAATCAGCAAATTCAGTTAATTCAAGCGAATCAATAATATAAAATATCAATGGAGGAGGAGAAAATTCAGATATATTAATAATTAGGATTAAGATAAAATCAAAGTATAAACCCCATGCAAGTATTATATAAAAAATACCTAGTAAAGTTTCTGGAATAACTGGTTGATAATATCCGGTTTTAATTTTTATATTTTTTCTCCTTTTGAAAAAGATCTTATAAATCAATAAGATTCCCATTATTAGAAAAATAGTCGCAAATAGATTTTTTATGCATGGCATAACTAAAATATAAATGTTTATTATCATATCTATAACGTCACTAAAAGACGTTATAAAACCACTAAACGGGTCAAAATCAAAAAATAACATTTACTTCATTCTTTCCTAAAGAAAAAACTATTTAAAATTGTAAAAAATTGTTGGTGTTAATATCTTAATACTTAATGAGATGTATTGCTTTTTTTAAAACAAGCAAGATGTATTATCAATTATTAAAAAAAGGAATTTTATAACTATGACGGATCTTAGATATCGCTCTTTTTGCCTTTAGATTTATTTTTTCTCCTTTTTTTTATACAAACTCACATCTTTTTTTTCAAGGGAAAGTGGATCGCCACCGAAACGGATTTTTTTTCCTTTATAATAATAAATAGTTCTATCTTCGCAAATCTTTGACCATTCTTTTAGACCCAATTTCCTTATCATAACTGAGTTATAAACTTTCGAATTATGTGGTAAAAAGATTTCAAAATTGACGATAGGCATAAGCATTTCGCAAGGGAATTCTTCACATTCATAACAAAAATCACATCCCTTATTGATAACACATTCATAAGTTTTACATGTAGGAAATTTAGATATTTTACCTTTTTCTTCTCGACATCCCTTGCAGTTATAAAATTTTATTCCAGGACAAGCTTTACAATAAATTCCGCAGGGAGCATGCCATTTTAACGATTCTTCCAGAAAATATCTCCTCTATTAATTATTTTTTATTAATTTTATTGATTTATTATAGATATTTATTAGTTTTTGAGAAACTATTTTCCATCTGAAATTATCCTCTACTCTCTTCAGACAATTCTGCTTAATCTTATCATAAAAAAGGTTGTCCTGTAAAACTTGCTTTCTAAGAGCAGGATAAGAAATATCTTGTGCCATTAAATTCAATTCAGATTTTGGAATTAATCCTTTAGTATTCTTCATTCTGCAAATTTCAGAGATTATTAACATTGAAATAAGTGCATTAGCTAATTCCTCTGGATTTTCATTCTTAACTAAAATTCCTGTTCCATTTTCTAAGTCTTTATTAAGATCAATTATGGATTCTTGAAAACCTCCAACTCTCGTAGCAATTACAGGGATTTTGGAAGACATGGCTTCAAGCGCAATAATACCAAAGGGTTCCCATCTAGAAGGACAACAATAAAGATCTGCATAAAAGTGGGCAAGGTGATAAATTGATATTGATTTTCCAAATAAAATTCTAAGATTTTGGGGATAAATTTTCATAAATTCGGCATAAGATTTGACATCATCTAAAGTATATTCGTTGGGCATCAGAAGCATTAAAAATCTTACATTAGGAACCTTCTCAATTACTAGAGGAATTGATTCCAGAATTGTATCTATTCCTTTTTGATATGAAATTCTACCTGAAGTTAGAATTAAAGGACCATCTTGATTAAACGCTTTAACTTTTCGATCTTGGAGTATCGGATAGATTCCATTTAAAGAATTAACAACATCTAAAACGATTTTCGATGTAATAATTGGTTCATTTTTAGGAATATTCTCAATTTTATATGTCAATAGAAATTTTCTTATATCCCATCGGGATATTTTTGAATAATCAGTAATGCCAGTAAAATTTATAATTTCTTTAGAAAAATTTTTTTTTATCTCAGTTATGATTTCAGTGTAATCCCAGTCACATCCATCCCATACAAAATCAGATTTAGGAGAAATTAAATCACCTCCAAGATTGGGTATTACATCTGATTCTAAGTATGATTTACTCACTGAAGTTATAACATCTGCAATTAATGCGCAAATTTTTTCTAATGAAGGATTTATATGCTCATTGTTTCTTGCTAATTCGAAAATCTCCTCAAATGATAATTTTTTTTTCTCATTATCCAAACAAATTAGCAGAGATGTATCATCAATGCCACATGCTTTTAAAAAGCGCTTATTTTTTCTTGGCCATGTCAATAAATGAAATGTAATAACAGAAGGAATATTTAAATCATGTTTTAATAATTCCTGTTTCATAGCGATATAAGCTATGAATGGATGATAATCATGAATATGCACAATATCAGGTAATAAATTTGGATTATTTTCAATTAAATATTCCACATAATGTCTAATTGCATAGCTAAATAATCCAATTTTTCCAGATAAGGATTCAGGACTATAAACACGTGGATCATCTAAAATCTTTTTTGAAATTTCATTATTTCCGGAAATTAATATAACATTTATTACATCAACTTCTACTTTATGTAGTGAAATTTCATATTTTGCGTGGGGAATGTGAATATCAAATTCATAGGGGATAAAATCCCCCGTAAAATTAAATCCTAAATCAGATATATTCGAATTTGATTGAAAATTATCTTTTTTACCGTGAGAAGGCATAAAGATTGTAATATCTAACTCATCTTTAAGAGATTTTGCTTGGTTTGCTGGAACTTCACCTAATCCTCCAACTTTAACCACACCTGCATATTCAAAAGTAAATATCCAAACCTTCATTTCATGAATTTGATATTTTTAATCAAATGCAATAATAAATTAAATATGATTTTATTATTCTTAAACCTAATTTTAAATAATTATTAATTCGCATTAAGCATTGAATTTCTATAAGAAAATTCAATTTAATTTAAGGAATTTTAGATTTCATCCCAAATTGATTAATAAAGTTATAGAAGAAACGAAAGAAAGAATTAATGAAATTGGGAAAAAAAAATATTTTAACTTTTTAAATATGTATTAAATTAAAACAAAAGAATGGTAATTTGTCATGGAAAATATTGAAAAAGAGATTATGGAAAAAATTAATAAGATGAAAGATGAGATTATTAAATTTCACCAGCAACTTGTTCAAATGCCTTCTGAAGTTCCTCCTGGAAAATATCGAAAAATTTCTAAATATATAGCGGAAAAAATTAATGAATTAGGAATGACGGCTGAAATTAAAAGAAATAATGTTTTAGCTGAACTGGGCAATAGCAATGGTCCATCTTTAATATTCAATGCTCATTTTGATACAGTCCCGGTTTTTGATGGTTGGACGAAAGATCCTTTAGGTGGAGAACTAATCGAAAATAAGATTTATGGTCGAGGGGCAGCAGATGATAAAGCATGTGTAACCGCGGAAATTTTTGCAGCTAAGGCATTAATTGATGCTGGAGTTGATTTAAATGGTAAATTAATTATTACAGCTGTTGTTAATGAAGAAATTGGTGGGATTGGTGGCACTGAATATCTTGTTAATGAAGAAATTGTTAGAGGAGATGTTTGTTTATTGGGAGATGCTCCTAGTGATTATCCAATTGCATATACTGAAGGTGGGTTTCAGATAAGCTTCAATATAACTGGAATACGTAGACATTCAATGGCATATCCAGATCTACCTTCTCCTAATCGCAATAAATATTCGGGAATAAACGCTATTCATAAAATGTTAAAAATTATGAATTTTTTAATGGAATTACAAGAGGATTTTAATAAAGAAGAAACTAAATATCCTTGCCATCCTGATCTCCCATCTAAGATTAGCAGTGTTACTTTTTCTATGATTGAAGGAGGTACATCACTTACTGCAGTACCTGATAAATGTCTCCTACAATGTTGGATTAGCTTAATTCCAGAACACGATGCCGAAAATATAAAAACAAAGATTTTAAATTATATAGAAGAATTGAAAAAAGATGATACCGATTTAGATATATTTGTTCAAATCCCAGTGACTATTGGACCACAAATAGCAGAGATTAACTCGGATTTTGCAAAAATTGTTAAGAAATCCTTTAAAATAGTTTATGGTGAAGATAGAGAATTTAAGTTATTCATGGCCACCGATGATGCTCATTTATTTCAAGAAAAAGGAATCCAGACAATTTCAATTGGTCCATTTCGCGGAGAAAGCCAAATTCACGCTCAAGATGAGTTGGTATATATTGAAGATCTAATAAATACTACAAAATTATATGCATTAACTGCTTTGAATTATCTTAAATAAAAAAGAATTTGAAATGTTATTTTATTTCTTTCAAATTATATTTTTTAATTTTTATTTTTTAAATAATAAAACTTTTTTTACTTTCTATTTCTATTTCTATTTGAATTATTATGTGTGATACATTTCTTGCATTAGCAAATAGTACTAAAAATGGGGAAGTTATTTTTGGAAAAAATAGTGATAGACCTCAATCAGAAGCTCAATTAGTTACCTATTCTCCCAGAACCAAGCATACAATTGGAGAAGAATTAAAATGCACATATATTTCGATACCCCAAGTTAAAGATACTTCTGCAGTATTATTAAGCCAACCTTGGTGGATGTATGGTGCTGAAATGGGGGTAAATGAATATGGTGTAACTATCGGTAATGAAGCTGTTTTTACTAAGGAACCTTTAAGGGATACAGGTCTATTAGGAATGGATCTCTTACGTTTAGGACTCGAAAGAGGTAAAACAGCAAAAGAATCACTCACGGTGATCACAAATTTATTGGAAAAATATGGTCAGGGTGGGAGCTGTGCTGTCGGAACTCAAGGATGGACCTACCATAATTCATATATAATTGCAGATCCTAAAGAAGGATATGTACTTGACACAGCAGATAAGTGGTGGATTGTTGAAAAAATCCAAGATGTTAGGTCTATATCAAATAATTTATCTATTCGTGGAAAAGGAGATCTTAGAAAAAAAGGAATAATACAGCATGCGATAGAGAGTAGATATTGTAAGGATGATAATGATTTTGACTTCGCACAAATATTTTCAAATCCGCCAATTCCAGATACATTTCCACCTTCTTGTAGAGATGGAAGATCTATGCAATTACTAAATGAAAATAAAGGGAATATTAACCAATTTTTGATGATGGATTTTTTAAGAGAGCATGAAGTGGGGATCTGTATGCATGGATCATTTGAATCAACTGCAAGTCAAGTAAGTATGCTAAGATCAGGTTTAAAAAAATCAATTCATTGGTTTACAGCAAGTACTATGCCTTGTTTAAGTATTTATAAGCCCTACATATTTCCTGTAGAAGGTCTAAAAGTTATGAAACCAGGCCCGTATGCTAAAATTAATACTGGTTGGTTCTGGAGTAAACATATTGCACAAATAAAACCATATAGAAAAAGATCCAAAAAAGAAGAAAAAGAGAAATACATCAAAATATTGAGAACATTAGAAAATCAAGTAATAAGTCAAGTTAATGAGATTTTAACTGAAGAGGAGAAAATCTCCGATGAAGAATTTCGAGATAAAATTAAAATAATCAATTCTGAAGCTTGGAAAAAATCTGAAGAAATGATTAATTAAAAAATAAAAGAAATTTAATAGAATCATTTTTTTAATAAAATAAAAGAAATTGATAGAAAAACTAAAAATAATAGCTGATAAATAAAATTGAGTAAAAAATCTGCTGAAGATCTCCCTAAAAACGCAATAGAAGCTCAAGGCCAACTAATTAAAGCATTTTATGAAAAATATGGAAATGAAATTCTTCCAATTATTGAAACGGTGCTAGGAAGGCAGGGTCGTGCTCTTGGGTTAAGAACTAAAAAAAAAATATCTGATAATAAATTATCTACAGTAGCCAAGGTGTTTTCTAAAAGTAATGACCCCGAATCAGTTAAAGTAATTTCAATTTCTGATGAAAAATTTCATATTCAAGGAATGCAATGCCCATTTGGTTTAGAAAATACCTCAAGAGAACTTTGTGAAGCTGTAATGGCAATTGATTATGAGTATTTCAACATAGCGACTGATAGAAAGATAAATTTACACATTAATAAAACAGTAGCAGCAGGAGATCCTTTTTGTGATACGATTTATACGGTTTAAAATTATGATTTCAAGAAAGGTTGAAGAATATATTAAAAAATTAGTTAAATCTTTGAGTCTTTTTTTTTAAATTTCAATTTTATTTCTTTTAATTTAAACATTTTAAGAAAAATATAATCTAAATAAGAACCCTCATAACCTAAGATAATGGGTCGTATTATTTTACACATCGATATGGATTGTTTTTTTGCCGCAGTCGAAGCGAGAGATAATCCAGAATATAAAGGAAAACCCCTTATTGTAGGAGCGGATCCTAAAGAGGGAAAAGGTAGAGGAGTTGTGGCTACGTGTTCTTATGAGGCGAGAAAATTTGGGATTCATTCAGCAATGCCGATATCTCAGGCATATAAATTATGTCCTCATGCAATTTTTGTTCGACCTAATTATTTTAAATATGCAGAAGTTTCTAAAAATGTGATGAACATTTTGAAAACATATTCACCAGCTTTTCAACAAATGGGTTCTGATGAAGCCTATTTAGAGTTAACAGAAATATGTTCTAATTTTAAAGAAGCTAGGAAAATAACGGAAAATATAAAAGATGTAATCTATGACTCTGAAGGTATAACATGTTCTATTGGTTGTGCCCCTACAAAAACTTTAGCTAAAATAAGTTCAGATCACAACAAACCAAATGGAATTACCATAGTTGAATCAGAAAATATTAAATCATTCTTAGAAAATATGGATATTATTAGGATTCCAGGGATTGGAAAAAAAACTAAAAAATACTATAACGAGAAAGGAATAAAAGTAATTGGAGATTTCATTAAAATCCCTTTACCTAGGATGATTGAGTTATTTGGTAAAAGTGGAAAATGGATTTGGGAGATCGTAAATGGATTAGATGATAGGCCTGTACAAGAATTTAGAGAGGACAGAAAATCAATCAGTAGAGAAAGAACGTTTCTTGAAGATACAGATGATTTTAAATTAATACTAACAACTTTTGAAGAGATCAATAAGAAAATTCATAAACCAATTATTAAACACAATATTTTCTATAAAACAATAACTTTAAAGATTAGATTTCAGGGTTTTATTACTTTTACTCGATCTAAATCACTTTTAATTCCTATCCAAAATGAGAAAAAAACATTAGAAATTATTTTAGAGTTATATAAAGAATTTTCAAAAGGAAAAAGAAAAATTCGTCTTATTGGAATTAAATTATCCAATTTAGATACTAAGATAAAATTCAAACAAAGAAATTTATTAAATTTTTTAACTGTTCCATAGATTTTTATTATTTTCTTAGATATTTGGGAAAGGATGTAGTAATCTGAATATCAGCTATTAAAACAACAAAAATTTCCTTTTTATATTTAAATTCATCAATAATTTCATGTTTTTTCAAAATTTTGAGAATTTCAAGCAATGAAGTAAAAGCATCTTCTGAAATTAGATTTGGTAGAGTGTTTTTTAAGATAGGACCTGCTCGAAGTTTTGAAAGTACATTGTATATTTTAGGATCTGCAATAAATTGAAATAATTGAAATGAATCTTCCTTAGTTGGAATATATTTATCAAAAACTTTTTTAACTTTTTGGATAACAAGATCACTAATTTTTGGACTTTCGTCAAAATGCTCTATTAGACTTTTTGGTGGCATTCTTATAGCTTTAACTTCTTTTAAAAGAAGTAGATGTTGTTCATAGATAATTTCGGTTATTAAAATAAATTGATTATCAATAAATTTTTTTATTACGCCATCAAACAATGATTGTTTAAAATTTTCATTAAACCATTTTTGTAAATCATCACATCTAATAGCACCTTTAGAAAGCTTTTCATGAGTATCAAAGATTTCCTTCTCTTTAAATATAGATGCTATTTTTTCTTCTTCACTCTTATCACGAAATTCCTCTAATGATTTCCAATGTATTTCTTTTAACCAACTCTTAACTAATTCTTCATTTTCTTCTATATTTTTTTGAACTTTCTCATCATATTTTTGTTTTTCATATATATGGAATGCTTTATATGCCTCTTTATTAGATTGTAACTTTTCTGTAAATTCAATAAACCATAATAGAACATTTTTTTCTCTCTCTTTATTAACACTTTGATTTACAATTACCGATAACATTAACATTTGTCTGCCACCACGCGCCCAATCAGAATAAATATCAAAATAATAATTCATAGAATTAAGATCTTCAAAATTATAAATAAAAAAGCCTTCTTCAAGTGGGTGATCCATAAGGTTTGCAATTCTACGCATTAATTGGGCATCTAAAGCATTTTCTGGAAATGAACAATATATTTGTGGACCGATTTTTGTATGAAAGAATGATAAAGTGACAAATAATTTCAAATACAATTCTACCTAAATTATTAAAATATAGTATAGATTTCCAGTATTAATATTAATATTGAAAAAATGGTTAACTTTTAAAAATTTATGGAAACCACTCTATTTGATTAAAAGATCTTGCCTTAATTTTTTATTAATTTGTTTCAAAATAACTTTTGTTATTAAAAATTTATAAAACTTAAAATTAAACATATTTTTGAGTTATGTGAGTTGTTAATTATGTCAAAAGTATTAACACTTCGGCAAAGAGTTTTAAACACATTTTCTCGAAAAACAATTGATAGAATCGTATTTAGTCCCAGACTTTATTACTGGTACTATGGAAACCGTCTATGGAGACGACCAAGAACTGATAAAAAATGCGCAGGTAAGATACCTAAATATATTTTAAGAAAAAGTCTACTTGGAATTTTTGATTATCTTGAAGCAAGTCCACGATATGTTATAGAAAATTTTTATCTACCTTTAATTTGGCCAAGAAAAAAAGTAAGATATGTTCGGGTTAAATGGGGTAAGGACCGAGATGGGTCATTAATTACTGTTTATAAAACAAAAATAGGGAATCTTTATAAAAAAAGTCGAGGAGGGCATCTTGTAGAATATCCAGTTAAAACTGTTAATGATATGAAAATTTTAAAATATATTATAAGACATACAAAATTTCATTTTTATTTGCCAATTTTTAAGTTAGCAAAAAAAATAATTGGAGATAGAGGTGTTGTAGGTACCTTTTTTGCTCGTTCTCCTTATATGAGTTTAATAACACAATATATGGGTTTTGAAAGGACAATTATAAATTTAAGGCGATATCCGAATGAAATGGAAGATTTAATGAAATTTATGGACGGTTGTGATGATGATATGTTTGAAATTCTATGCAATTCCCCAATTAAAATTTTTAATTTCGGAGAGAATATTGATTGTAATTTAAGTCCTCCAAGATATTTTGAAAAGTTTCTAATTCCATATTATGAAAAACGAGTGAAACAATTTCATAGAGTTGGAAAATATTGCCACATTCATATGGACGGTTCCTTAAAGGATTTACTTCCATACTTAGAAGGATTACCATTTGACGGTTTAGAAGCCCTTACAGCTAAACCCCAGGGTGATGTCACTTTAGAAGAAATTCAAGATTCAATAGGCAAAAAGATTTTTCTTGATGGAATTCCTGCTTTAATATTCTTGCCTCAATACTCATTTAAATATGTGAAAAAATATACTCAAAAAGTGTTAGAGATGTTCTCTCCAAACCTTATTTTAGGAGTATCTGATGAACTGCCTCCAAATGCTGATTTTAGGAAAGTGGAAATGGTCGCCGATATAGTAAAACATTATGAACTATGAAAAAATATTAAAAGTATTTTTCTATAATATTTTACTTAGTTTTTATATAACCATTTTGATAAAACCAGTCAATTTGTTCCCTAATAGCAATATATAAATTTGTTCTAGGCATCATCAACTCGGTCCATGCTTTAGAACAATCGAATTCTCGATAGTGCTCAGAAGCGGCAACACTCTCTAAAGGTGTTTTTGGGTCGGTATGTCTTATTTTACACGAGATGAATTCATCGAAGAATGCAAACATTTTCGCTAAAATTTTTGGAAACATAAAAAATGGAGCTTTTTTTCCTGCAACATCAGCAATTAAACGTAAGAAATCTCCGAAGGACATGTTTTTATTTCCTGCAATATAACGTTCTCCTCCTTTTCCATTCTTAATCGCAAGAACATGTGCCATTGCAACATCTTTAACAGAAACAATATTTAATCTTGTATCAACAAAACCCGGCATTTTCCCGTTCATGAAGTCCCTTATAATCCTGCCAGTAGGTGTAGGTTTTATATCATAAGGGCCGATAGGAACGGTTGGAAGAATAGAACAAGTTATTAATCCCTTTTTATTCCATTTTTGTGCTATTAATTCACCCAAATACTTTGATCTCTTATAATGACCAGGTAATTCTTTTGGAGTTGCAAAAAGTTTTTCATCTCCTAAAGAACCATCAGATGGCATACCTATAGCACTTTCTGAACTGGTAAAAATTACTTTTTTAATTCCTTTTTCCTTTGCTTCTTTCATTAATTTATTTGTAGCCCATACATTCACATCATATATTGCCTGTATTTTTTTAGAATCTGCCCAAAACCACATAGGTAAAAATATGTAAATTGCTCCTGCATGAATTATATAATCACAATCATCCATTGCTTGACTTATGGATTTGATATCCCTCAAATCACCATAAGCAAAATCAATATCTAAATCCCTAAGGTTTATTAAATTTGAGGTTTTTCTCACGAATACTTTAACTTCATAACCTTTCTTAATAGCTGCTCTTACAATATTCGCCCCAATAAATCCGTTTGCACCTGTTATTAAAACTTTTGACATTTTCCAAGCCTGTTCGAAATCAAATTTTTATTTAACTATTATAATAATTTTAATCAATAAAAAAAATTAAGACTTTTAGATTACTTATAAATTATCATTCTTAAGCCTAATTTAAATTAATTTTCGATCAATATTTAATAGAGGTTTTTATTTTGCAAAATTCAAATGCTGTTCTAGAGAAAGAGATGAGAAATTATATTCTCGAAATTTGTGAAAAAATTGGACCGCGCCCACCTTGTTCTAAGAAAGAAGCAGAGGGGTCTAAATTTTTTTATAATACAATCAAAAAGTATTGTGATAAGATTACCATTGAAAAATTTTATACACATCCCGGAGCATATAAGGCAGCATTTAGAATCCCGATGATTTTTTATATTATTGGAATCTGTTTTTATTTTTTGTCCCCCTGGTTAAGTTTAATTATTACAGTAATTTCAGTTTTAATTTTATGGGGAGAAATGTGTTTTGTTAAAGAAATTATTGATCCTTTTTTTTCTAAAAAGAACTCTCAAAATGTTATAGGAAAAATAGAACCCAAGGAAATGAGAAAAAAAATTATAATTATTGGAAGTCATATCGACTCAAATTGGGAATTTCCTTTAATTAGAAAAATTCATTCCGGGTTTGCGGTAATTATTGCAATAAATCTATTTTTAAATGTGATTTTATTAGTGATTTTATTAATTCAGAATTTCTTGATTATTTTTCAAATGCAAGTAATCTTTTCTAATATTTACTTCTTTTTTTTTTGGATATTTATAGCTGGCGTTCCAATTATCTTAATTCAATTATTTTTTATAATTTCAAATCGTTCTGTTATGGGGGCTAATGATAATCTATCAGGAACTGCAGTATGTTATGAATTAGCTAAAAATTTGAACCATCCTAAAAATAAGCCTAATTCAGTAGAAATTTGGATTAATTCCTATGGATGCGAAGAAATTGGGTCTAAAGGAAGTAAAGCGTTTGTTAAATCCCATTTAGATGAAATTAAAAATGGTATAGTAATAAATGTTGATAATGTGGGAAATAAAAATGGGATACTTCAAATAAGTACAACTGAAATTTTTGGCTTAGTGAAAATGGATAAAAAAATTATAGGGCTTATAAACGAGGTCGCTAAAGAGTTGAATATAAATGTAAGATTGGCTCCTTTAATGGCATATACGGATTCATTAAGCTTTAGCCGTAAAAATATTGCAACCACTTCAATAAGTAGTATACCACGCTCATCAAAAGAACTTTTTTATCACACAAGGAATGACGTCATTGAAAATGTAGATTTTAAAAATTTGGTTAATGTTTTTAAAATATGCATGCAAATTATAAAAAAAATAGATAATTCCTGTTCAAATTCCTACACTGTTTGAGCTACAAGTGATTAATTGCAATTTTAATAAAGGATTTAATTAAAACAATATTATATATCTTCTTACTGAGTCTATATTATCAAAAAAAAATAATTTTTTTTTTAGAGTTTAATTATAAACTAACTTATGAGGGATATTTTTTATGGGTTTATATGATGAATTAGTCAAAATTGTGGGAAATAAATATTGCTCAGATAAAGATTACATTAATATATCTTATTCTAGAGGATTGGATCCAGTTCTACCAGAGATTATCCCACAAATCGTGATAAGACCGGAATCAACTGAACAAGTATCTGAAATTGTAAAGATTGCTAATAAATATAAAGCCCCAATCTTACCGAGAGGTGGTGGTTGTGGCTTGATGGGAGGTAGTAAACCCATTAGTGAAGAAACAATTTTAGTAGATATGAAAAGAATGAATAAAATTTTAGACATTGATGAAGATAATCATTGTGTCACGGTTCAATGTGGAATAAATTGGTCTCAACTCAATGCTAGACTGTTTGATAAAGGTTATTATACAGGTAATATGGGTCCTGGAAGTGGGTTAGCCGCTGCAGTCGGTGGAGGGTTATCTCATCATTCAGGAGGTGGTGGGGGTTGTGCAAAGTATGGAGAATGCACTGAAAATTGCGTTGATTTAGAAATTGTATTAGGAACTGGGGAAGTTTTAACATTTGGTTCAGGTGCAAGCCAATATGTAAAAAAACCATTTATACGGCTTGGTCTTGGTCCTGATTTAATGGGAATTTTCCTTGGAGATAATGGAACAATGGGTATAAAAACTACTGCAACATTAAAAATATATCCTAAACCTCCATATTATAGAGGCAAAACTTACTTGCTCGAAAAAGATCCCTATGAAAATTCCTGTAATATGGTTCAAGAAATGATGAAAATGGGTTGGGCAAATCATTTAGGAATTTATGATTATTTTTTTACACCACCACCTTCTATAATGGGTATAACAGTGGAAAATTTGATTGAAACATGGGGAGATATAAGTGGAGGGGTTGTTTTTTATGTTACCGAAGCTTACGATGAGAAAATTTTGGAGAGAAACTCGGAAATTTTAGAAAATATCGCAAAAAAATATTCGACCAGAGAATTAGGTCCAAGTAAAGAGGAGGGAAATATTACTGATTGGTTTTATGGAGAACAAGGACACTGGCAAATATATCATGCCTTATTCTCAGTAATGGGACCAGATTATTTTGCTTGTACCACTGAAATGAAGGTTCCAATCGTTAAATTTCCCGAAATGCTACATAAATTAGACGATTGGCTAATAAAAAATGAAGAAGCTTTATATGAAGTAGATGCAGAAGCGGGAGTCAGTCATGTAGTAATGTTGGATCATAATAGCTGTTATATTGGAAGTGGTTTGTCAGCAACACATGATGAAGAATTAAAAGAAGGGGTAATTGAACTTTGGCGCAAACAATTTGAATTTATGCTAAAAGAAGGAATGGTATTATACATGTGTGGTCAAATAGGCTCTCAAGTAATTATTGATTCAAGAGTTTATTCTGAAGAATACTATAATTTTTTCAAACAAGTAAAGAAATTGTGCGATCCTAATAATTTAATAAGTCCAGGTAAGTTTAGATTTTAAAAAATATTGATCAAAAATTATGAGTGAAAAACCGTAATTAAAATGAAATTATCGAAATAACTAAAAAAAATAGAAGATTAAAAATGACCGGAAAACTAAAAAGAATGTCAGAATATGAAGAGAGATTACTTTCCTGTGTTTCAATTGGAGATTGCACAAATGCTATTAAAGGATTTTATAGTGATCCAATACTTGAGGCAACTTGTCCTATGATTGAACATGGTCCGGGATTTGAAGCTTTCTTAGCTCGAGGAAAATTCACTATCGCACGAGGACTTCTTGATGGAAAGATAGAACCAAGTGAAGGACTTGCAGAAGTGATTTATCAGTGTACTTTATGTGGTGCTTGCCGAGAAGTATGTAACAATCCTGAAAATCCTTTTATGAAAATTAACGCAAAAGAAAATATCATAGATCATATAGAAATATGGGAGGCTTTAAGAGCTGACCTCGTAGATGCAGGAGTGGCCCCTATGTCTCGACACAAAGAAATTTTTCAACATGTCAAAAAGGAACATAACCCTTATTTCGAAAAACATAGTGAACGTTTAAATTGGTTGCCTAAAAATTCAAAATATATATCAAAAGGAGGGGATGCTTTATTTTTTGTTGGATGTACCTCCGTTTATCGTTTAAATTATGTGTCTTCGACATTTCTTGATATTGCTAATAAGTCAAAAATAAATTTAACAATTTCACCGGATGAATGGTGTTGTGGCTCAATAAATCTTAGAACAGGCGATTTAAAAATTGCCAAACAATTAGCACAACATAATTATGAATTATTTAAAAATTCTGGAGTCGATAAAATAGTCACGACTTGCGCGGGTTGCTATAGAACTCTAAAGATGGATTATCCTAAATTAATCGATAATTGGGAATTCGAGGTGGTACATTCGATTGAAATGATAGATGAGTTAATCAAAAAAGGAAAAATAAAAATCTCGAATAAAATTGATGGTGCCATGACATACCACGATCCTTGCCATTTAGGAAGACATTGTGGAATATATAATGCCCCGAGAAATGTTATTGATGCAATAAGAGCAGATGACTTTGTTGAAATGAGGAGAAATAAAAAATATGCTTTTTGTTGCGGAGCTGGCGGTGGTGTTAAATCTGGTTTTCCTGACCTTGCACTTGAAATAGCAATTGATAGAATTGAAGAAGCTGAAGATACTGGAGCAAAATATTTAACTACTACTTGTCCTTTTTGTCTTAATAATCTAAAAGATGCGGCAAAAGCGAAAAAATCCTCAATAAAAGTTGTTGATCTACTTGAATTAGTAAACATGGCTATTTAAAAATTAAAAATATGATTTTATTTCAAACCACAATATTTTAACAATTTCTATTTAAATAATTAGGAAAAAAAATTAAGACTTTATGGGTATTTAAAATCAAAACCTTTTAATTAGCCTAAGGCAAAATTCAATTCCATAACTGAGATTCGGGATCCACATGCGTTCCCCGGTCCCATGTTCCAATTCAATAAATTCTGAGAAGGACATGTTCGGATCAAGTCTTAAAGGAATAAAACCTAAACAATAAATACCTTTAGATCTAAAGAATTTAGTATCACAAGAGCCAGAGGATAACATCGGGACAATATTGGCCCCTGAATGCATCTCATTCATAATTTCTTCAATTAAATCATAAAAAAGATCTTTACTTGAATTTATTGTTGCCAATTGTGTGGGTTCGATTGGAATTATCTCGATTTTATTAAATAATTTTTTACCTAAAGCTTTTCTAAGATATCCTTTTATTGTTTCACGATCATGCCCGGGTAAAATACGACAATCAAACGTCATTTCAGCATATTGAGGGATAACATTGACCTTCTTTCCTGCGTTCAATAGCGTAGGATTTAATATATCGGATACTAGAGGAATTATCAATTTTGATAAAGGTTGTTTAAACAGTTTTCCTGCTAGATTAAGTGCAGGTCTAATTAATCGTTTAGAGGTTAATATTTTCTTTACAATTCCCGGCAAAGATATTTTCTTTGCTGTTTCTTTTATAGAATCTTGAATCTCAATTGGCGGTTTGAATTTGGCTATTCGCTGGATAACCTTAGATAAAACATAAAGTGCATTATCATCAGGTTTCAACGGCATGGATCCATGACCTCCAATACCTTTGACCCTAATTTTTGTTTCTGCAACTCCTTTCTCTCCAATTTGAGCAACATAATCCTTAGAATCCTTACCAAACGGTAATAAAAACCCTCCACCTTCATTGATCACATAATCAACATTCACCTTATCAAAATGATTTTTAATTAAATATCCAACACCTAGCTCCCCACCCGCCTCTTCATCTGCGGTGAAGCATAATACGATATCGCCTTTTGGGTTATAACCTTCTCTTTTTAAATAAACTGCAGCCATTAATTCGGGAACTAAAATTCCTTTACAGTCAAGAGCCCCACGACCCCAAATATATTGGTCAGTTATGTCTCCACAAAACGGATCTCGCTCCCAGTTGGTTGGATCAGCGGGGACAACATCTAAATGCGCTAATAATAATAAACTTTTAGCATTTGAATCTGAACCTTTCCATCTACAAATGATACTTCCTCTTCTTGGCTCAGACTCAATAATTTCTATGTTTTCAAAACCCTCCTTTTCTAAAAGTCTTTTACAATATTCTGCAGCAGGGGTTTCATTACCTGGAGGATTTGTTGTGTCAATCTTAATTAAATCACTTAATATTTCACATGCTTCTTTCACAACAGGACTACTAACAGGAAACATTAATTTAAATAATTCTTTTTCAGATTTCTCAATAATTTCTTTACTTGGCAAGATTAATCATCATTTAATTTTACATAAATTTTTAATTTAGCGATATAATAATTTAAAAATCGTCTATTTCTAAAATAAAAAATATTGGAAAAAATTAATGATTTCCTAAATTAAGGTAAATTTTTTATTTTTTTAATTATTTAACAATGTATATTTGGATATATTAACGGAAATTATCATATTATGTCAATTAGCAAACTGGAATTATTAGGTATGGAAGGAGCTATTGCCAATTATAAAAGGGGTCGGCATTTAATTCACCCAAAATATTGTATTTTACATTTTGATGCTATAAAATCTAGGAATAAGGCATCTATATTAATAGGCCGAACAGTAGAATGGATTTCGCCGGCAGGAAGATCTTTAAAAGGAAAAATAACAAAACCACATGGAAATAATGGAGCAGTTTTAGCCCATTTTAAAAAAGCTGGTTTGCCAGGTCAGGCATTAGGCCAAAAAATTAAAATAATTAAATAAATATTAAGTTTAATTTTTGTAATACATAGATATTATTATATTTTTTAGGTTTTCCTTTTCTAACTTATTTTAAAAATTACATATGTATTTTAGGTTTCATTTAATTTTGCTAATTAGATTAGAGGTCCCTATTTAATGTTAGAACGACAAAGACAAACACAACTTTGTCCATCGTGTCAGAGAAGCATGCATTTAAATTATTATTGTGAAAGTTGTCATTCTAGTTTTTGCTCTGACTGCATTAAAGAAAAACAAACTGAATTTTTAATCTGTAGTAATTGTGGGTCTGAAAATATAAGTAGAAATAAGGAAGGTATATTAAAATGTGATAGCTGCTTTAGTCAAAATACTACTAAGGTTTATAAGAATATAAAAATATGTCCTAAATGTAATTCTTCCCTTATTGTGAAAGTATTTGAGAAAAAGAAGCAGATAAATGAAAAATATATTCAATTAATTAGAAACACAAGAGCCTTTATTATTCCTTTTAGAGAGATAATAAATAATCTAAGCTTACTACGAAATAAGCTAAAAAAAGTTAGAGAGCCACCCTTTAAATGTTATCATTTCCCTTCTTTAGAAGCAGAATTAATTACAATATACAGACTTTTTATCCATGTGAAAAAAGAAGTTTATGAGAATGTACGAAGAGAATACGACCATATTTTTATGAATAGGGATTATTTCATTGACATATCCACGCAACCTAATACAAACATTCCTATCATCATTGGAATCTTGGAAAATCTTAATCATGAGCATAAATCTCTTTCTATTTTTATTGAGAATAATCTTAAAAAAATCAGTGATAAAATCCAAGAAATTGATGCTAAAATAAAATTCCTTGAAGATATTCAAAACAATTTTCAAAAATTTAATGAAATAATTGAATTTACAAGAGATGAGAAAGCATTATATGCGTTGCGGTGTAAACTGGCAAAGGGATTTAATCCTTTAAATGAATATTCGAATGAAAGGGGGACTCTATTAATTTCAAATCTCTACATTTATTTTATTCATGAATATGGAATAATAAAAAAAAAAGCAGAATTCATCTTTAAAATTCCTCATGAAGAATTTAAACGCATACATGTTACAGGGACAGTAAGAAAAAAGTTATATATGGAATTTGTATATGGGAAATATTACTTTTCAATAAATTCATCAAAAAGAAAAAATGTGATTGATTATATAGAGAATGCAAGAGTTTTTGATGAAAATCAAAGACATGATATTGATTCCTCAAAATCTCTAATGATGTTTAAATTAGATGCAAAAGATTTAATTGATTTCATCGAAATGAACATTTCATATCTGTTAAATCTAAAAAGCAATAAAAATCCAGATTATTTACCGAATTATCAGAAGAATTATGGTGAAAATTATAATTACAATCATCCGAGACAAAATTATAATAACCCCTATAGTAATAATTTTCAGGGAAATCAATTTGCACAGCCAAATAGAAATTATCTAAATCAAAATGATGTCTATTTTAATGAAAACAACATTTTAATGAGAAAATTAGAGAACTCTCAAGGACCATATATTCCTCAATATCCACCAAATATCAACCCTAATAACTTTATCGATCAAAATACAGCTACTGCATACCCTAATCAAGTTCAAAAAAATTATTTCAACCCTGAATTTAATAACAGGGACTTAATGAACCCAAATAATCTAAATCAACGATTTTTAAATCGGGGACAAGCATATTTAAATCAGCGAGGGTACCAGGAAGATAATACACACTCATATTTTGATAAAAAAACCCACCTTTTAGAACTTGAGAAAGAAGAATTCAGTTTGAGTCAGACTCTTAAACATCTAGAGAGGAAGTTTCAGAAATCAGAGATCTCAGAAGTGGATTATTTTAGAACTTATAGAACTTATCAACAAGAACTTTTTGTAATAGAGAGAAAAATTCAAGATTTGAAGATGGAAATTGATGAAGAAGATGCCTTAAAAAAGTATTCTTCAGATTTTTAATTTAAATATTTTTTTCTTCTTCTCAAAAAGAGTAATGTAATTATCCAGTTAAAAGAAGAAATCGATTTAATAGAGAAACAAAAATTTATTAATTTTATTCTTCTAATTCTTTTTTAAGTTTATCTATTTCGTCCTTTAACTTTTCTTTGGTTTCCATTTCAGGAATTTCATCTATGATAAATTCCTCTTCAACTGGAGTCTCTGGAATCTCACCAGCTGCTTCAAGTAAAACCTCAGATTCTAATTTTTCAAACTCATCATCGATGTCGATTCCTTGATCGATTTCTGGATCTCCCGCTAAAATTTCACCTGATTCCTCAATCATTGCAATGTATTCCTCGCTTTCCTCACTAAGTGTAGCAACTTTTTCTGGACTTGCACTTACTGCTAAGTCTTTTAATGCAGCCGTTGAGGCAGCTAAAGTTGATTCTAAACCCTTGATAAGTCTGCCTTCCTCGATTGCATCAATATATCTCTCAAGTTTGGAAGATAAATTGGTATTTCTATTAATTTTATTCCTATAGGATTTCCATTGGACTAGATAATTCTTAGATCTTTCCTTATTTCCATTTTTTAAGGATATTTTAGCATTTTTTCGGTATAATTCAGCTTTTTGATTTAATGCTTTAGATTTGAGTTTCAATTGATGAATTTGCTTCTTAATGTTCACTATTGTTTTATCTTTCTCTTTTCCTTTCCCCTTTTTTGGAAATAATTTGTTTTTTAGTCCCATCTTTCTGTTTTCCCATTTCAAAATATTTTTATTATGTAATATAAATACTAGTGTTGTTTTTTAAACTTTAATTAATCCAAAAAACATCATCAAATAAAAAAGATTTTAAATCGCATAAAAAATTATAAAATCAAAAATAAAATTGGTAAGATTATAGGCTGCAATGAAAAAAATTATTTTAAACTTTGAGAAAAAATCTGAAAATTTTAATGAGTTAGTTCAGTCTGCATTTAATTATAATATATTGGATATTATGATTTCAGAAGAGACATTTGAAGATTTTAAGAATATTAAGAGATTAAACACATATTCAAATAATGCCAAACTTGTTCCAGATAATTTAATTTTAAAAGAAGATAGTAAATTAGGTGAATTAATCAATCAAGATAAAAACGTTGGAGTTTTCTTGGAATTAAAAACAAAAGATGATGAGTTCAAAGTTGTTGATTTAGCTAAAAAGGGTTTGAATTTTATAATTGTTCAAGCTAAAGACTGGAAAATCATCCCTTTTGAAAACCTAATTGCAAAACTTCACTCAATTGATACTGAATTAATTGCACAGGTTGATACCATAAAAGAAGCAGAGTTGATGTTTAAAACTCTTGAGATTGGTGTCGCTGGAGTCGTTTTTACGCCTAAAAATTCAGATGAGATCTTATCCTTGAAAAGATTGATTCAAACATCTACTCAAATTGAAATTACAAAAGCAAAAATCTTAAACATTAAAGAAATTCCAGATGGTAGTAGGGTTTGTGTAGACACAACAACTTTATTACACTCTGGAGAGGGGATGCTAGTGGGTAGTACTGCTAAGGGGTTTGTGCTTGTACATGCTGAAGTATTCGAGACTCAATTTGTAGCATCGAGACCCTTTCGTGTTAACGCGGGAGATGTAAGCGCCTATATTCTAGTGCCTAACGATGATCCAGAAGATCCTAATCCATATAAAACAAAATATCTTAGTGAATTAAAAGCGGGAAATAAAGTTTTCGTGTCTGATTTAAATGGAAACACTAGAATTGTTTCTGTAGGCAGAGTAAAAATTGAAGTAAGACCTATGTTGTTATTCAATTTAGAAGCAGAAGTGAAAGGTCAAAAAATACCGATTAATTCTATATTACAAAACGCAGAAACCATTAGACTAGTCGACGGAGATGGAAAAGCGGTATCCGTAGTTAACTTGAAAAAAGGAGATGATGTCTTGGTTCATATTGGGCCAGGAGCAACACATTTTGGAATTAAAATCAAGGAAGCAATTATTGAAAAATAAGATTTATAAAGAAATATTTTAACTTCTGTTTTTTAGAGTGCTCCAGCTATTGCTTCAGCAAAAATTGATTTTCTTATAATATTGAGTATTGGTTCTGTCAAGATTTGAAATTCATTAAGATTCATGCCATTCCATTCGGTAAAGAGTGTTTCATATTCAAAAATTATTGTTTCTATTTTTGGAAGTATTTCATTTACCATTTTATAATGTTCCGGCTCTGGGTCAAAGAGGATTACTAAATCAATATTTAATTTTGCTATAGTAAAGATTTTTATTATCAAATTATCAAACTTAATCATATTGATATTTTTTGGTTGATTTTTTAAGATATCTGCGCCAAAACTTTTAAGAGCAGAAATGAATCCCGTAAATAGTGAATCCTCACCAATTATCTCTTTAAAAACAATATCTAAAATTAATTTACCGGAATTAGTTTCATATAAAATAATGTGATATATCACATAGAAAATATATAACAAAAAAAATATAATTTTGTATCATACCCATATAACATACAAAAAAAAAAAAAAAAGATATAAAATGACTAATTATTTTGCTCATTTAATTCATGCCTACCAACCTCCTAATCAGGACATCAAGGTCTTAAAAAAAATAAATGATGAGTGTTATCAGCCTTTATTTAGAATAATACAACAATTCGAAAATGCAAAATTTTGCTTAAATATAAATGGAGTTCTTGTTGATATGCTTTATGAGTTCGGGTTAGGAGATACAATGGATTTAATAAAGGATCTTGTTAAACAAAAAAAAATTGAAATCGTTGGTACTGGGAAATTTCATCCAATACTTCCACTGATTCCCAAAGAGGAAGCTAAACGCCAAATACATCTAAATGAAGAAGTGAATAGAAGAGAGTTTGGAAATAACTGGAATAAATGTGGTTTTTTCCCTCCAGAAATGGCAATTTCTCCAGCAATTGTTGATTTGGTGAGAGAATTAGGATATGAATGGATAATTATGAGTGGTATTGCCTGTCCCAAAAGCTGGCCATATGATAAAATATATCAATCAAAGAATGGTTTATTATTGTTTTTCAGAGATGATATACTTAGTAATAAGATTTCTTTTAAAAATATTACTATTAAAGAGTTTATAGACCACTTAAATAACCTATATAAATCAGATAACTATATTATAATTTCTCAAGATGTTGAAACATATGGACATCATCATAAACATTATGAAAAAAAGTTTTTAGGAAAAGTATTATCAAAATTAGAAAAGGAGAGTGAAATATGTACTTGTTTTATTTCGGAACTTAAAAATTATTTTCCTATTGAAAAAAAGGGGTTGATACCAAAGGAATCAAGTTGGAGCACAACTGTACAGGATTTAAAGCAAAATATCCCTTTTCCACTCTGGAAACATCCTAAAAATGAAGTCCATAAGTTTTATTGGAAAATATTAAAAAGTTTAAATAAACTTATGGAATTATTAGAGGGAATAGATAAATCAGAGAATTGGGAAGTAGAACAATACAGTAATACAGCCCGGTGGTTTTACGACAGGAGTTTACATTCATGTCCAACCTGGTGGGCTAATTATCAAAGAGGGATTTGGAATCCAAATTTGATTTATAAAGGTATGGAGTTATTAATTAGAACAGCTTTAAATTCAAGATTAGCATTAATAAAAAGTGGTAAGGAAAATGGTTCTAAGGGAGAGCAATATTTCGACTCAATTTTATATTATCATGGGCTACTTTTGATGGAGATTATGAATTTGAACACATCCTAAAAATGAAATACATTACAAGTGGTTTATAGAGAATAACTTATATTATTGGTTCTCTCTTTTTTTAAGAACTTCTTCGATTTTTTCACATGTTCTTTTACATTCTAAAAAGATTAACCCTCGTGTAATGTTTGGGTTGGTAGAGATTATAAGCGCTGCATTTTTTCCCGCGTTACGCGTAATAATAAACCCATCCTCGCCTTCTATAAAAGTCACCTCTAATTCACCCATATTCCTTTCTTGCACTGCAACCTCTCCGAGTGAAAGGATTGCCGCTGTCATCGCAGAGATCTTGGCATCATCTATACCTGCTGGCAAAGCGCTCACTATTGGGAACCCCTCCATTGAAACTACTGCTGCGGCTTCAATTTCAGGTATCGAAGTTATTAATTTTTTTAAGATCGACTCAAGTGTTTTTATATCAGACAATTTTTTTTTTCCTAGGAATATGAATATACAAATTTTATTATATTTATTTTAATTTGTCTAAAAATAAAAAAAATGCTTGATATTTAATTATTGTGTTAAGCTTTAATTTAATATAGGAATTTTTAAGAGAAATATTACAATGTCTGAAAAGAGCAAGGAAAAAAAAGAAATCTCAACTGCATCTAAAGGGAAAACCCTTGAAAGAAAATGTCCAAAATGTGGCTCAATTATTTCCTCAAAAATCCTCAAACAATGTCCTATATGTGATACGGTTTTAGAGGATTTACCAGTAGATATAATAGAGGAAAAAAAAGAGAAAGAAAAATCGTATTTAATATTCACTGGAAAAAAACTTGAGCTCTCTAATAAATTTATACTTCAAAAAGATCAATGGAAATTTCGTGAAGCAATAAATGTCTTCTTTAATAGTTTAGTTATATTCTTATTTGCAAAAATTGGTATTTTTACACTTTTTTTTGTAATTCAAGGACCTTCTATAGGTTATGAATTACCAATCACTATTGAAGCTATTACATTAAGTCAAATTCCCGGAGCATTCTTTATTATATATCCATTGTCTTATATATACTCTAAAAAACACAAAATTTCAAAACTTGGTCTAAATTATGAGAAAAAAAAAATACTTATTGCATTATTAATTGGCATAATTGGAGCGTTTATGGTCTATATTATGGCTGAATTGTCTTTTTTTATCAATGACTTCTTTGTATCAATAGGTTGGACTGTTTTCACTCCACCAGAGAGTTTAGCTGAACAATACACAGTTATAAAGAACTCCACTCTTTTATATAAGATCTTATTATTAATTTTATTAATGCTAGATGTTCTTGGTACAGAGATAACATTCCGTGGAGTTTTACACAATGGATTAATCACAAAACTTGGTTCTCAACTAACACAAAGAATATATATTATTCTCATCGTAAGTTTAATGTATTCAGTTTTATTTTTATTTTTCACTTATGATATGGGTTTAGTTGTTATTTACTTTTTAAATAATATTATTTTAGGTTTAATTTTTGAAATATCCAATCGTAATCTATTTTCCACTATTTCTGCTAATGGCATTTATACATTTATAACATTTATTATGATTTTAATTTAATTCTATTTAAACATCAAAAAAAATGCGAGCAGGGAATAATAATTTCATTTTTTCAATAGCGGGAGCTCACGGAGTCGGCAAAACCACTATATTTTCTATTTTAGAAGATAAATATTCTAAAGATAATACATTCAAATTTTATCACGAGAGATATATTGTTAAAAATCCTACATATCCATTAGGCTCAATCAAAAAGGAGATTGCTTTTCGTGGAGAAATATTCTTTCTGCAGCAATTAATAAAGCGAAATACTCGTCTTAAAAGTTATTTAAAAAAAAACAATAATAAAGTAGTAATTTTAGATCGAACTCCAATTTGTGTATTAATATATTCCAAAGCTTTAGAGATGGTTCCCAAAGATTATAAATTAATATATGATTTGTACAAATCAATCGATTGGGTTAAAAGGGAACATATAATTTATCTTCATGCTGATGTAAATGTAATTATGAAGCGAATAATTTCAAGAGGGAGATTATCTTTTGAGGACCAAAATAAACCAGAAATACAAAGAAAAAAATGGCATGAGAGAGATTATGATTATCTCTTAAGAGTTTTAAAATATTATGATGATTTTCTACTTGCTAATGAAAAGAAGAATAAAAATCTATCAATTATTGATACTAATTACGTAAGCCCAAAGGATGTTGTAAAAAATATCGAAAATATAATTTCTGCAATAACAAATTACTTACCCAAGAAAAAATTTGAAAAATTTAAAGATATTAAGAATTTTTTATAAAAAATTTATCGATTTTCACTTCCTAATCTTTTAATTACATTTTTTGAGAAAATTAATAAATTTATAAAAAACAAAAATTAATTAAAATTAATTGTTATTTGTATAAATAGTAGATTTAAATTATTAATACCTTTTAGATAAGAATGTCGCTTTCTCCACAAATTCAGAATAGACTCATGGAAATCCTTCAAATAGAAGAGGAGAAAACAGATCTTGAACAGTTATCTGTACTTTCACGTATTGGGATGAAAGTTGCTTCAGCAAAATCAGCTGAATTAGATGCTGACGCAATTTCTGCTTCAAGTACAGCTTTAATTGATCTCGGAATTCGTTTAAGTCAATCTGTAGAACATGGAGCCCTAAGAGAAATCCTACTCCACAATGAAAAAGGTTATGGTATATTAATGGCTGTAAATGATGAGTATCTCATTTTCGGAGCGTTAGCGAATGTATTAAAAATTGGCTATTATATGGGTTATTTGAGAGAAATCGCCCGGAAAATTAATGAGTTAATCTCAGGTGGAGAACTAACGGAAATGGCAATAAACCTTCAAGAAGAAGAATTAAAGAAAATGCAAGCAGAAAAAGAAAAAATACAAGCAGAAAAGGGAGAAGGGATATTAAAACCATCTGCTAAAGAAGATCAAAAAGCAATAGAAGCGACTTTACAATTTTTAAAATCATGGGGTGCTGAAGGAGAGGAGGAGGAGATAGTTCAAAATAATATAGTCTCCATTCCTCAGTCTATGATGATGGAGATCCCAACAGAAGGAAAAGCAATCCCAATAACTGCTGAAGAAAAGGCAGAAGCCATCAATAAAGCACAAGAATCCGAGGAATTATATGGAATAAAAGTATATGGGGATGAAGTGCCACCAATTCCTCTTGATGATTATACACCTATGGAAATTGAACAAGAAATTGTATCAGAAGAGATAATTCCAGAAGAAGAGCCCCTTACAGAACCAGTTCCTGAAATTGAACAAAAGATTCCTGAAGAAAGCTTTAATTATCAGAGCTTTGAACCTCCTCAAGGTTTTAATGAATTTGATCTTGCTTCTGAGTACGATGCTGAATTTGAAATAGAAGAAAATGAGCAATTTAAAGATATTTTATCTGATCTAGGATGGCATGAAGAGGAAGAAGAAGAATAAAATAATATTCCTCAACAAATTTAACTTTTTTTAAAAATCCAAAATTGATAATTATTTATATAACTTAATTACTACAATATTTTATTACTTCTTAAAAAAAATTTAGGTAAAAAAATATGGATAAAACAAATGAAATACAAAGAGGAAAAAGCTCTACGGGAAAAATGATTGCATTTGGATCTCCAAGATTCGGAAGTTCTGTAGTTCTTGGAATTGAAGGTTGGGCTTTACTTACACTTTATTTTGTGGCTTATGGGTTAGATCCTTTCCGTGCTACTTTTGCTCAAGCTATGGGCTATTTGGCTATAGCAGCTGCTCAATTTCTATTGGGATGGATTAGTGATGGAAAATATACTCGATGGGGCAGAAGGAAACCATATATTATAATATTTGCTCCCTTACTTGGAATATCATTTATTTTTTTGTTGCTACCAGGTTTAGTATTACCAGATCTTAATGATAAAAATAGTTTATTTCTATGGTTATTGGTATGGGATGTATTGTTTAGGATAAGCTATGCAGTTACAACACCTTATCAAGCATGGATGGCCGAACAATTTGAAGTGGGAGATCGTCCCAAAGTGTCACAAATCCAGAATTATTGTAATTGGATTGGAAATGGTCTCATGTCGATTTTAACGATGCTTGTTTTTACAGGAGTATTTGACAAAATTGCGGTAGATGTAAATACCATCCCAATGGAATTTTTACTAATTACGGTGGTATTTGGAGTCATGGTAATTTTATTATTTTATATTGTCGCCTTTTTTATGCCAACAGAGCCGAAATATGAGATCAAAACGAATTTAATTGAGAATTTAAAAGTCATTGTAAAGAATAAAAATTATATGTTAGTCGTCTTAATGCAAGGTATCGCCGGTTTGGGTTTATCTATGATGACTTCTGTAATGTTAACATATACTGAAGTGGTGTTGAACTTGGGATTTATGGAATATTTAATTGTAGCAATATTACTGCTTGTAGGTATATTTCTTTTCTTATTCATATGGAGAACATTGATACAAAAGAAAGGGAAAAAGTCAACTATATTATATATTTTTCTTTTCGGGTTTATTTCCCTCCCAATAACCTTAACAGGCCTTATACCAATGGATATATCTCTAATTATTGGAATAATCTTTATTTTAATTGTCGCTTTTGTATTGGGGGGCTGGTTCCTCTTTCCTTACATTATGTACGCTGACCTTGCCGAAGATGACGAGAGGAGCACAGGAGATTTAAAAGCTGGAATATATGTAGGCTTTCCAAGTATAATTCTAAATATTTTCCAAGCTTTCGGACTTTTAATACTTGGTGTTATTTTGTCCTTACCCAATATTACTGTAGACGGTGTAACCTTTACTATAGGTTTAGTTTTGTGGGGACCCCTTTGTTCTGTAATATTTATTATTACTTATCTATACATAAGAAAATTTGTTATACTCGACTTTGACTGGGAAAAAAAATAGATAAATATATCA
The DNA here is from genome assembly GCA_029856045.1 of Promethearchaeia archaeon. Taxonomy (GTDB): domain Archaea; phylum Asgardarchaeota; class Lokiarchaeia; order Sigyniarchaeales; family SOKP01; genus 6H3-1. The sequence goes on from JAHQWG010000012.1 coordinate 202,666, forward strand.
AAAATTAAATTTTTTTTTTTTTATTTTTCTTCGTGAAACGATTATTTTTCTTTAAATTTTCATATCAAATATATGATTCGATATTTAAATTGTAATTTAACGAACCTAATTATCAATTCTTTTCTATTATGTCTTTAAAGGGGAATCGTTCACAATATTTTTAAAATTTTGACTAATTACACCATTTTCTATTTATTTATTAAAAACACATAAATAATCTCCCAATCTTCATAGTTTGATACCTTTATTTATAATACATCCGAATGTGTTTGTAGAAAAGAATGATTTAATATTAAGAGAAAGAATCATTCCCATATTTTATCTTACTATTATCTCTTTTTATTTTAATATGGTTAAAATCCATGATTTTTAATTTTTTATGTATTATTTTATTTTCTTAAGATTTTTTAAAATGGATCATTTTTTTCTAAATAAATTGGTAGGTATCGAGAATAATCATTTACTCTTAATTTAACATCTCTTGAGTGAAATTTGTGTATTTAAAATAAATTATCCTTCGAAGAAAGATTTCTCTTTTTTGTTTGACATTTTTTATTGATTTGTTACATTTTTAAATCCATCTACCCGTCTTGAATTTTGGAATTAACTCCTTGGCTATTTGCTCAAATTTTGATAATTGATTTGGTTCACGGGGGTAGTAAAAGATGAATTCATTAATTCCAATATCTTTAAACTGTCCGACAATATCTTGAAAATTTTCTTCTGATTCAAAAATTGAGTTGAAACATTCACCAAAGAACAGGAAAGAACGATTTATTGCTTGAGGATTGCGTCCTATTTCATTGCAGTATTGATTCAGAGTTTCATTTCTTTCATGGGTTTTTTTAAGCATCTTTTCTGCAGGAGTATTCCAATCTCCTCCTAATGAGTTCCATGTATCAGCAAATTGAGCTGCGATTTTCAACATTCTTTTACCCATTGCTGCTATTGTTATAGGGGGTCGTGGTTTTTGGATCGGTGATGGATACATATAGGCATTTTTAATTGAATAATAATTTCCTTCATAGCTTATTTCTCTATTTTGCAAGCATTTATCAATAATTTCTACTTGTTCTTTGAAGTGTTCTACACGTTCATCTGGTGTCCAATCATCAATTCCAATCATTTCATAAACAGGATCTGTTTCACCTGATACTCCTGAACCGAGTCCCAATTCAAGTCTTCCATTTGAGATATGATCTACAGTTAAAGCTTGTCGAGCTAAGATTGCTGGATGACGCAATGGTATAGATGTCACTAATGTTCCAATTCTAATTCTTTCAGTCATAGTTACTAATGCTGCAAGTAATGTCCATGCTTCATACCAATTACCAGTTGGGTTATAAGGGTCTAAAAAGTGATCAGCTAACCAAATACTATCAAATCTTAAAGCTTCAATATTTTTCCAACGTTGAACTTCTTTCTTCCATGACAACCGTTGGAT
>JAHQWG010000017.1 GCA_029856045.1 Promethearchaeia archaeon
AGTGAATTAATTCTTCAAATGAAAGAGGAAAAGAATTCAGTAGGAGGTATTGTAAAATGTATCGTGGATAATTTTCCTGCCGGTGTAGGTGAACCAATTTTCAATAATCTCCAATCTGCTATAAGTAAAGCAATTTTTTCAATTCCAGCCGTCAAAGGAATAGAATTTGGAGCTGGTTTTAAAGCCGCAAGAATGAAAGGTTCGGAGCACAATGATCCATGGATCATTAAAGATGGGAAAATAAAAACCTCTAAAAATGATGCAGGCGGAATAATTGGGGGTATATCAACTGGAATGCCTATTGAATTTAATGTATGTTTTAAACCGACAGCATCAATCTCCAAATCACAAAAGACAGTTAATATTAAATTGATGGAGGAGACAGAACTGATAATCGAGGGAAGGCATGATCCATGCATTGTTCCTCGTGCAATCCCTGTTGTAGAGGCTATGACCGCAGTAATTTTATTGGACCATCTTTTAATAGCTCAAAAAATTCCGCTTGTCCTTGAAAAGAAATAATTATGCATTTAGTTGGAAAATTATAAAATTATAAATATTGTATAAAAATAATTTTAATAAGAAGAATATTAAAATTATATTAGGTGTATAATGCCAATAGAGAATACTTCACCACAATTTATTGAATTTTATAAGAAAAAGGCACTAAATTTAGTTGAAATCTCACAAAATCATTACAAAAATAGAGAATTAAAAAAGGCTTGCGAGTTATTAAGTCAAGCATATTCTTTTTATAAGAAAGCTGGTGAATTAGATAATGCAGAGCAAGTGAAAAAAAGGTTCGAAGAAATTAAAACCGAATTAAAGAGTGGCGCATAAAAGAACCTTCAATCTATTTCTATCTTTTTAATTTTAAGCAAAATATCTTCTATATGAGTTCCATACCAATATATCTTATTGCAAGTACGGTTAGAACATCGAAAAAATTCATTTATATGATTATAAGTTCCTTCATTCACTAAATCTTTTACATCTTCTTTATTCTCTATTCTAAATAATGTATGATTACAAACAGAACATCTTGCTTTTTCGGCTTTATACTTAAAATCGTTTTTAAATCTGATTTTAATCTGTTTTAAATATTCATAAACATTTTCTCCCTCTAGAAATAAACTATTTGGAGCGGCTTTTCTGCTTAATAACTTATCTTTTGTAAGAATTATTCTATTTTCTTTATTTGCAAATTTAACGAGTTCCTCATCAGGAACTGGAATGTTATTTTTACTCTCTAAATCTTTAGCATAAACCGTGTCATATGCGAATATTCTCAAAAAGCGAGTTAGCCTACCTAGCATAAGGTCCGTAAGAAATTTCATGGAACTAAACTCTTAAGCTTTTTTGTATAAAATATCTTATTATACATTATAATCTGAAATTTTAATTAAAATTATACCTTAAAACAATCATCAATTATAGATTGTAAAAAAGTTGACTATAATGTCCCAAAATTTATGGAATGAAGTAGCGAGAACAATCAAAAATGCTGGTCAAATACCTATACCCGTCAGCAATACCCTTATTGAACTATTAAAAATTATCATTACTGAAGAACAAGCTAAATTTCTATTAATATTTAAAGAACCCTCATTAAATATTAACCAAATCAAAGAAAAAACAGATTTGGAGGAATCTCAGTTAGAAAAAATATTAAATGATTTAATGCATAACGGAATTATTACAGGAACAACCAGTAGAAGCACTGGAGTTAAAGTTTATCGTTTAATGGGTCCTTTTCCTGGCATCTTTGAATTTACCTTTATGAGAGGTGAAACAACAGAAAAAGAAAAGAAACTTGTAATATTATTTGAAAAATTATTTGAGGAAATGAGTCAAGCAACTCAAAAAAATTATGAAGAATTAGTCCCACAATATAAAAAAATGGTTCCTGCTATCGCTAGGGTTGTACCAGTTGAAGAACAGATCGAGATTCCGAAAGAAGTAGTATTACCATTTGATGAAATCTCAAAAATCGTTGAAAAATATGATAATATTGCCTTAACTCACTGTTATTGCCGGCATGAGAAAGACCTATTGGGCGATCCATGTAAAGTTACGGATGATAGATTGAATTGTTTTTTGTTTGGAAAATCTGCACAATTTGCCATTGAACAAAATTTTGGTAAGCCAATTTCAAGAGAAGAAGCAAAAAAAATCTTTCAAAAAGCGGAAGATGATGGTCTTGTTCATAAGGCTTTTCACGTCCATTTAAACCCTCAAAAGGAAGAGGAAGCAATTTGCAATTGTTGCAAATGTTGTTGTGGAATTTTTCAATTGTACTATAGAGGTGCTATGCCATACCATACGATAACCTCATATTTAGCTGTGGTTAATGAAGAGGAATGCATTGGTTGTGGAACATGTGTTGAAAAATGTCCAATGGAGACGATTTCCTTAATAGACGATATTGCGAAAATAAATAGTGAAAAATGTATTGGATGTGGGGTTTGTGCTCATCATTGTCCTCAAGAAGCAATAAAGTTAGAGTATAATAAAAGGGATGTTTTTATTCCTCCTAAAAAAATTGCAGCCAATTAATATGGTAAATTAAAAAAAAATAAATCCCTTTTAAATTAAACATGGAGTTTCATTTTCCAAAAAACCAATTTTTTTTGGATTTCATTTACCCCTGCTTCATCTAATACTCCTGAAACACTATTTAGATCAGCAATACTTCGATTAATCGCATCTAAAACACCTGAAAATCCCTTTATTTTCAAAATAGCATCATGTAGCTTTCCTAAAAATATGGAAATTTCTACTGCAGATTTTTCATTAAGAGATTCTTTAATAAAGTTAAAATATTCGGACAGATCTTCATTATTAGTTATTTTCATCTTTTCAAAATCCATTGTTGAGACGATTTTTTGTTCTTCAACAATCTTTTCCTTAGAAACTAAAGGTTCTTCCGAAATTGGTTGGGGCGGTTCTATTTGCACCTGAACTTTAGTTTCTTCTTTCATAGATTCAATCACTGGTTTACTAGGTTCAGGTGGAAATTGTTTTTGTATTTCTTTTTGAGGTATTTCTGGTTTTTCAAGTGATATTTGAAGTTTTACTGGCTTTTTAATTTTTGGTTTGGCCACACCTTGAGGAGGACTGTAAAAAACATCTTTTTGAGCTCCAACCCAAGCATCCTCCAAAATTGGCACAAAGATTTTAATATGTTCTTCAATAATACTACCAATTCCAGCGATTTCAAGATTTATTTCACCTCGAATCTCCGTTTTCGAGATTACACAAATAACCACTTCTTCATAATCTCTATTAATTGCCCATAAATTCTGTAATCTTCTATGTCTATAAGAAACATTAGTCATTTGATCCAATTCTTGTAAGATTGCCATATGAGCTGAGGAAGATGGATTAATATTTGCAGCAATTCTAATATTTATATGTGATCGTAGTGCTTTTATTGCATCAATATCTATATCCGTAATCTGAGGGGCTACAATTAATATTCTCATTTTAGCCTTTGAAATTTCTTCGTTGATATGGGCTTTAGCACCTTCAACAGATCGTATAAACCAAATATCTCTCATAGAAAACAATGTAACTCTTTTTGCTCTATCCCAGAATTCAGCGGTAACCTTTTCATTAATTTCCAACCTTTTGAGAATATCATCTAAAACATCATCTAATGTTTTCATTATTTGGTTTGAAAATATATTTTTTAAACCGATAAGTGGTGCTGAAATGTTATCAGTAATTCCAGAGAGTTTTTCTTCCGCCATAACAATTGTTTTACTAAAGCTTTTACTCATGTCGGCAAAAATTTCATTAATATTCTCTCCAGAACTTGCCGTTGATTTAGTGATATCATTAATATTGGTCATTAAATTACTTAATAAAGTATTTAATTTTGTACCAAATTTAGAACTTATTTTTTCATTAATTCGCTCTAATCCCGACGCGAAAACTTTTTCAATTACTTGATCTACTGTTTCTTGAATAACTCCAAGTCGTAACTTTTTTAGATTTTCTGAAATTGTGCTTCGAATATCCTCAAAATTCTTGCTTAAATCTCCAATTTCCGTTTCCATAATCTTTTTTGATTCTTCCTCAATGTCCCCAAGTACTTGGGTTACCGGTCTAATTTTATCAATTTCAGAGAGCCTTTTTTCAAAAGCAATTTTTTGGTTATTCATCTTTGATAGCATGTCTTGTTTTAAAGTATTCATGAATTCACCGTAATCTCGTAATGTCTTAAGACCTTCAGTTTTTTCTTCAAATTGAGAAAAAGATCCCTCTAACTGAGGTGAAATATTTTCTTTAATCTTTCTTATGTATGTATTAAAATCTTGTAATTGACCAATTAATGCAGCATAAGGAGGTAATGCAGAATAATGGGGAGTAGCTCCAATAATTTTTTTATATAATCCTTTTTGTACAAATTTTTCCGCAATTACTTCGCAATCTTCTTTTGGTTTGCCGATTAAAATTGACATTTCTCCAAGAGATACAGCATCTCTACCTGTTGTTAAGAAATATAATTCTATTTCATCATCAGATAATTCAATGTCACTTAAAACTTGTCTGGTTAATTCTTGAGAATATTTTACATCCTTCTCCAAAATATCCTCGACTTTAAAATTTGAAACTTCTAAATTCTTATCAAAATATATAATTAATCTATGAGGAGGTGTTCCATGAACATCCACTTTTTTAATAGGAAATTTGGTCGTATTATTATATTCATCAGCTTTAATTTCAAACTTGATCTCTTCCAAACAGAGCTTACATGTGAAGGGAATTGATACTTTTTCTTTACCATTAAATAAATCCATCTTTTCTCTTTCACCTATATTTTCTCTCTAATTTTATTAATCACCAATCAACCTTTTCGGGGTAAGTAACCTCTAATAATTCCAATGCTTTTCTTGCAATTTCAATTGATATTTTTTGGTCTTTATCTTCAAATTTAAAAGATTCTCTAATTTTAGGTAATAAAAATTCGGGAAAAATAATAAGTGGTTTAATATCAGTGAGTAATATTACCCAACCTTGTTTTTCTTTATCTTTAAGTGTAGTAACTATTTTTAAATCTTCTAAAGTACTTAAAATAACCTCAATGTCAAACCAATCCGAAAAAATTTTAGGAAGTTTATCCAATGGATAATAAGAATTTCTCATTAACGCTAAAAAATCATAACTATCCGGATTTAGAAGTATTCCGGCAATTTTTTTCATCTCTTCAACAGATTGTTTATTAAGATCATAAGTTGAAAAATAATCGGCAATTTTATCTTTAAATATATCAAATAAATCTTTCTTATTTTCCTTTAAACGATTTAAAATATTTTCATTGGGTAATCTTGCCAATAAAATATCCTTAGTTAAAAACAAAAATTCTCCTTGATTTTTGACGATTCCAGTTTCTTTGTCCTTTTCTCCTTTTATCCAATCACGTCGAATTAAATTTAATTCTAAGAATGGATCAAGCAAAACATCTATATTTATATTCGGTTTCATTCTTTCTAAGATATCTTTTAATTCTTTTTTTGCGATTGGGCGTTCTCGTAAAATCTCTAATATTTTTAATCTCTCATCACTGTGAAAGATTAAAGCTGCTTTCTGTAATTTATCTAATTGAGATAAACGATCGACTTGAAAAATTGTAAATTTTAATTCACTCTCTATTTTAGAATTGATTTTCTCAAGAAGAGAAATTTGTTTTAAAGGATTAATGTTTATCATCTTTTTGAAAATTAAAAGTAATCTTTTTGCCATAGTATTTAGTAAATCCTGAAAAATTTCAACCTCATCATCCAGTTCAAAAAATGAAATAGTAAGATATTTTGAACTATCTGTTTCTTGTCTGTAGTATGATACTACTTGATAAGGTGTTTCTTTCAATCTTCCAGTATAAAAATTACTGAATGCACCTTTTTCTTTAAATATCCCCGTTGTATGTTGATAAAATATCCCAAAAATATCATTAGTAGAAATTAATTCTGAATAATTAGAGTCGTTAAACTTTTTATTATGAAAAATCAATTTTATCGGTCTAAATTCTGGTTCAATTTCTCCCGATTCTTCTTGATTTAGAATAAATTGAAAATTTAATATTCCTTGGATCATTAAAAATCATTCCCAGATAGATAATTTCAAATTATTTCTGATTGCACATTAGATTTTTTTAAAATCTTATTCTTATAATAATTATTATACAATCTTCATTAATATATTGTTTCCTAATAATTTTCGTTCTATTATAAACCTAGAATAAAATATAAAGGAAACACCATAATTCTATAAAACGCTTCATAAGGGAAAAACAATAATACTTAAGAATTAAAAATAAATCTTATCTCGAGAAATTCTAATATCTTTTATTTAAAAGGTAAATTTTTAACTTTTTATTTAATATTTTTATTTTAAATTTTAAAATGCAAAATTACACTGTTTTTAACTTATTACTTAAATATTTGTGAATATATATCTAGATAGAATAGATTAAAATTTCTTAGAATGCCTATAAAGAAAATAGAAGAAATCCCGATAAAAGGGTTAAGTAAGGAATTACAATTAATTATCTTTTTTTATCAAGAATATAAAAGTAATAATAAAAAAATTGTAGCAGA
>JAHQWG010000018.1 GCA_029856045.1 Promethearchaeia archaeon
ATTAAATATCATGAAAATCTGCAAATAAAGGGAAATGATTTAACTTTTATTTTTAATATTATTATTTCAATTATAAAATTTGAATTGAAATAAGTAATGGGAAGATTCAATGGCTTCAGAGAAAAAAAACGCAAATAATAATCAAAATCGAATATCTAAGGACCAATATTTTATGGAACTTGCGGAAATCGTATCAAAAAGGTCCACGTGTGTTAAAAGAAAAGTGGGTGCGGTATTAGTTAAAGTTAATCATATCCTTTCCACTGGTTATAATGGTGCCCCATCTGGATTAACCCATTGTACTAAAGAGACATGTGTAAGACAAAATCTAAAAGAAGGAGAACATCCCGAACTATGTCGTGGAGTCCATTCTGAAGTTAATTGCATCATTCAGGCTGCACTTCATGGAACTTCTATTGACGGAGATACTACTTTATATTGCACAACATTTCCGTGTATGTCTTGTTTGAAGTTGTTAATAAATGCTAAGGTAAAAAGAATTGTGTACAAAGAAGGATATTATATGGAAAATAAAGTAAAACAAGATTTAGCAGATGAATCAAAAATTAAAATAGAGAAATATTCAATTTAATAAATTCAGATCTTGATATAACTTAATTCACTTTTTGCTATAACTGATCTATTTTCAACCTACCTCTAAGAATCGAAATAGAATAAAGTTGTAACCCATATTTTTTATCCCGCTTGCCTTAACGACTTCTAAGATTGCGTATAATTTTCAATTATACCTTCCCATTCAATCTCATCGCAAATGTTTTGAGAAAAGCTAATGCTTTGGGTGGATCTGCTTGAGGCATGGCATATGATATAAGCACGCCTCCTTGAAATGGAACGAATATTACATGTCCCATCCCACTTTCGTTGGTTCCAATAATTCCTTCAATAGTAGTTTCAACAACTGAAAATTCTCCATCGCTTAAAATAAAAGAGCGGTCTCCTTTAATGACATTCAATATAGTGTTCGTTTGATTGGTTAGATCCCAATTATCTGTCTGGAAAACAATATTTCCCGAATCAGACATAACTGCGACTCCAGCAATTTTTGTGTTAGACTCTAGCGAAGCAATTCCCAAATCATCAATAATATTTTTTATTTCATCCATATTAAGTATTTATTAGGTTTATTGGTTTTAGATATTATTCCTACTTATTGCTCTTAAATTTAATAATTGGAAAATAATTTTACTAGTTTTTGCTTAATTGTTAAAAATCTATACACATTAGTTTTAATATTGAATTATATAAATTTTACTTATATTAAAAAGCCTTATAAATATGTGAAAATATGTGAGTTTAGATTTTTACAATATTTTAGTAAAAGATTATGAGGTAGAACATGGAATCAATCCTTAAGAAAAAACATTAAGCATAAGGAATACGATTAAGGTTTGGTAATACACTTCCTCTTTTATATATAAATAAAGAATTAAAAGAAATCTTGAAATTTATTATTTGCTATATTTTTTCTGTCTTGAACTCTCTCGTTATTACTTTTATTCATTTTTAGTGCATTATTACAAATTTCCTTTCCAATAATTACTGAAGGATTAGTTGCCCAATTCACATTAATCATCGTGCAAAAGAAATATACACTTGTTTGAATAAATGATATTAACTCTGCGATTGATGCAAGAAATACATCTTTACTTGATATTTTTGCAGAAGGAACTTCTTTTTCAATTAATGCTTGAAATGTAGCATCAGCTTGAAAATTAATTATTTCTTCAGCCGATTTTCCATTAATAAAATCTATTTTCGAATTTAAACTATAATTATGTTTTTCTTCATCAGTTGTCCATAGAATCGGGCTTACAGAACCGGAGCTTCCTCCTAAAAGAAATTCAAGTATTGAATGTTGACACAATGGTGCTGGTTGATAAGTTCCTATCAAACCTTTCCCATCTTTACCGCTACTTTCACTCAATCCTTGAACAAATAAACTAGTCATATATTCTAAATCTTTAAAATAAGGCATAGAAAAAATGTTTCGATAACCCTTTAAATAGAGATTATATAAAAAAGTTGCTAATTCTAATGCATGATTACGATTATCAGAATTAGTTCCAATATTTTCTAAATTCATAAAATAAGAATAACCATCGTTTAGGTATTTTAAAAACAATTTAATATCGATCCCTGCAATATATGCAGGAGCAAGAGCTACATTTGTAATTGAAGCAGCGAATCTCCCTGAAAGATCTGGAACATCCAAAATAGGGCAACCTATTTCTTTTAAAATTTCATGCATGGGTCCTCTGGAAGATATACCAAGAAAAGGAAAATTTTTTTGATAAAATAATCCAATTGTGGAATTAATATCTAATGTTTTTCCACCGCGAGAAATTGGAATCACAAGAGAATTATTTTCATTGCAAATTTTTAAACAACTATTAATCTCACTTGGTCTTGAACTTGTAATTGGGAAAATATTTTTCTCTGTAAGATGACTTAGGCATAATAATGTTTGAATTGACCCCCCAGTTCCTAGGATTACTAAATTCCTTATGTTAGTATTATTTCTATAACCCTCACATATCTTCTCTATATGTCCTAAATCTACAAAATCGGAAGTGTTTATAAAAAAAGGCTCATCCCAATTATGCTTATTTCTTGAAATAAGTTGCTTTGCTTCTAATAATTTATCTATTGATAGTTGCGGATAATATTCAAAATCTAAATTAAGATCCAAATAACTGCACCTAAAAATTATATGTTTTTATCTATAATATAGCAAAAAAAGAATATTAATAGATCCATTAAAAAATTTTTTTAATTATATATTTCTTATATGTTATATATTAATAAAAACTGAGAATAGCGATGAGTGAAGAACAACTCCAATACTTGTTGACAAATTTAGTGGAGAATGTTGATGGACTCCTATCAACTGCATTAATAAGTACAGAGGGATTAATTGTCCAATCCATATTAGAAGAAGAGGTTTCAGAATTGAAGATTGCTGCAATGAGTGCAACCATCCTGTCTACATGCGAGCGTGTTCTTTTAGAATTAAAACAAGGAGAATTAGATATTTGTGTAATTCAAGGAAATGAAGGAAATTTCATAATTATGAGTGCTGGAGAATCACTTATTTTGGTAACTGTGCTCACAATGGATGCTAGAATGGATATATGTTTCATTGAAATGAGAAAAATTGCTAATCAAATTAAAAACCTTTCTTAAACCATTAGAGTAATTTGTTTAAAATAAAAGAAAAATTGTTCTACTCTAAAGATTAAAATAGATTTATTTCTTTTTTATAAAAATCAAAAATTTTTCACTCTATTGATTTTTTTATAATTTTTATTCTTTTATTTTTATTACTCATTAAAATCATGTGATTTATCTTGGCAAAAAGTACAACTAAAAAAGTTACTACTAAAAATGAAGGAACTGACGACATATTAGAAATTGAATTGGAAGATATAATAAACGAAGAGGAATTAAACGATGATGAAATTTTGGATGATGATGAAATTACTGAATTAGGTGATGATTTTGATGGAGACATTAAAAGTCTCCCTGGTGTTGGACCCGCCACTAGAAAAAAATTAATTGAAGGAGGATTTACATCTTTAAAATCAATTGCTTTTTGCTCTCCCCGATTAATTCAAGAAGAAAGTGGATTAGGAGAAAAAACAGTAGTAAAATTAGTTAAAGCAGCGATGGAGATTTTACATATTGGATTTAAATCTGCTGATGCCATCTGGGAAAAAAGAAAAAATATTGTAAGAATCACTACAGGAAGTCAAGAGTTAGATAACGTATTAAACGGAGGTATAGAAACTGGTTCCTTAACTGAATTTTATGGTGAATATCGTACTGGCAAAACTCAACTTATGCATCAATTATGTGTCAATATTCAATTGCCCGAATCAAAAGGTGGTCTTAATGCAAAAGCATTATATATTGATACAGAAGGAACCTTTAGACCAGAAAGAATTATATCTATGGCAGAAGGATTAGATTTGGATCATAAAAAAGTATTGAAGAATATAGTTTATGCTCGTGCCTATAATTCCGACCATCAAATGATGCTTGCAAAAGATGCTTCTCGTTTAGCTGTTAAGGAAAATATCAAATTAATTATTGTAGATTCATTAATCGGGCATTTCCGGAGTGAATATATTGGAAGAGGGACTCTGGCGGACCGTCAACAAACATTAAATTCACATTTACATGACTTATTACGACTTGCTGAAATTCATGAATTGGCAGTATGCGTAACGAATCAAGTTCAATCAGACCCAGGCGTATTTTATGGTAATCCAACAAGAGCTACTGGTGGAAATATTGTAGCCCATGGCTCGACTATAAGAATCTATTTAAGAAAAGGTAAAGGAGATCAACGAGTTGCTAAAATTGTTGATGCACCCCATTTGCCGGAGGCTGAAGCAATATTTTTAATCACAGAAGAAGGAATAAAAGGTTTATGACTTTTTTTATATTTTCTTAATTCTTAATTTTCCAACCCTCTTTTAAATTAAAAATAATTTTCTCTTCATTTCTAACTTGATTTATAATTTTTCTAACCTTTTCTCTAGTTGTTGGTATTTCAGCTTCCGTTGCATTAAAAAATGGAATTTAATGTGAAAAGGAAGAGTGAATTTAAAAGAAAGAAGTTAGATAATATTTCGTTTATACTTTATTTTCATATTCTCTTGCTTTATTTTCATATTCCCTAACTTGTTTTCCTATACCTGAAACTCCCAACTTAAATATTTCTGATGCTTTCCGTGATGCTTCAAGATATTTCTCAGAAGCTTCACTATAAATACTTGCTTTTTCTGCTATTTGCGCATCTTTCACTAATTTCTTCATCTCGCCCTCTAAATTTTGTATATTTATTCTCCTAGCCTTTTCTTTTAATATTTTAGATTCTTTTGAATAATTCCAAGTTTCAGCTAAGATTGCGGTATTTTCAAATATTTGTATAGCTCTTAACAGATCTCCCTCTTTTATTAATTCTTTGGCTTTATTTTCTAAGTTTTTCATTTCAATCTTCGCAGATTTCTCATCGGAAACCTCTACAGTACTTTCTTCAATTCTAACTGGGACAGATACAATTGCTTCTCCTTGTATCAAACTGGAGAAAAATGCCTCTCTTTCGGCGGAGGTCATTTGTGCTAATTCTTGAATTAGTTTTTGCTTTTGTTCAGGTGAAAATTCACCTAATTGAACAACTCTTTGACCAATAATATTTAATTCTTGTTGAGAAACCGCCTTAGGCGCAATCTTTTCAATATGAATTGGAATAATTGCTTTATTCTCTCTGAGTTCTTTTATTGCAACAAGCAATTCAGCTGCTTCTTCACCTGCTTTATCTGTAGCTTCATTTATAAGTGAAGCGAGAAAGAAATATTTCCTTTGTTTTTCTGTTGTTAAATTGTGAGCAAGTTTTAGTAAATTTCTTGCTAAAGAGGATTTTATGAGTTTTAGTTTTGAAGCATCTGCATTTACTTCATGAGGTAATATAATTGAAGTATTAAATGCTTGATCTACTAAATCATCTGAATCACGGAATTCATGTAAATCTCCTCTCCACTCTGGTAAGATATGTCCAAATCTCCCTTCAAACATTTTAATATATATTGTTAAATTTCTTCTTAAAATCATCGAACCTTTTTTACCCAAAACTAATGCAACTCTAATATATTCTCCGTCACTTAGCAATAACATTTTATCTCCATAAGTGATTTCATTCAAACTTTGCTGGTATTTTATTTCTTTGCCAAAAGATTGCACTGCGCTTAAGAATCCGCTAATTAGATCTGGGTCAATAGTTTCAGCTCCAAATGATTTAAAGAAAATACATGTTCCTGAACTTTTTTGTATGACAAGTAATTGTTCTAAGTTAATTGCATCATCAAACGCAGTTGCAACTTCCATAATCGCTTCACGTTTTTTTCGCTTCCTGGGAACTATTATTCCTTTATATGAAATCGCTCCTACAGCGACTACCGAAGCAAGTATCAAAATTATAAAAACAATTTCTAAAGGAATGACCGCTTGTGGATTAACTATAATTGATGCGAATTCAATGGATTTCTCGTTTGTATTATATGAAGTCTGTATAATGAATTTTAAAGTAACATTTTGAGCGTCTGATGGTACGGTAATAGTAAATTCCACGATTCCGAGAGAATTAGTACAATTTTGACTTCCAGCTTGTTCTATTCCATCGATAATAGGAATACATATTACAGTAGCACCAGAGA
>JAHQWG010000019.1 GCA_029856045.1 Promethearchaeia archaeon
TTATTTAAACAAATTCACTTTATATTCTATTCAATATGAGTAAGTCAAGAAAAACTCAGAATTATTATTTGAGGCAAGATTCAAACTTGAATAAAAAATATAAAATTATAAAAAATATACATAATAGGTATTTAGATAGATTTCTAATTCTTTCTGATAAAAAGAATTATAAAGAGATTTAAAAAAATTCTTATATTTAATCATTTATTTAAAAAAACTTCTAAAATATGTTTAGAAATCACTTTATCGAAAAAAGAATGGGGAATTGTCCGATAATCTTATCAGTTCCTCACGGTGGACGAAAAAAACCAAAAGACATTAAAGAAAAAACTAAAGGTTTTAAAAAGCCTGAAGTTAATATGTATAAAATTTCAAAAAAATTAATTAATCACTTAAAAACAGAAGGTATTGGATTATTTTCCCTAATTGGTAAAATACATAGAAGTAAGGTAGACTTTAATAGATCTTACGAATCTCTTGAGTCATTTAATAAAGAATGCACAAAAGCCGAGCAAATTTATAAAGAATATCATAACTCACTAGATGAATATGTTAAAATTTGTTTAGATAAATATAGCTTCTGTTTATTATTGGACATGCATGGCTTTACCAAAAAACGAGATGATAGTAAAGAAATTATTTTTGGCCTTCTCTATTTAAAGACTCTGAATTTTGTCGATAAAAAATTAGGTTGCACTCAATTAAATTCAGAGTTGTCTAAACATTTCAGTGTTGATAATGGGATAATTAAAACAAGTTATAATAAATATTACCCTGGAGGATATGTTATTTATAAATATAAAGATAAAGAAAATGTGAATGCAATTATGATTGAAGTTGAAAAAAAGATAAGAATTGATAAAAATCTCAGGAGATCATTAATAGATAGTCTTTTTATTGCGATTAAGAATATTTTAAGAGAATATTATGAAAAACATTATATTAAAGTTAGGTAATTTCAAAATCTATTAGTTGATGGGCATTAAATTTAACTAGCTCAATACATATCTATAATTCCAATAAAAATTACTTAATCGAAAAAAAAATGAATAACAGAATAAATTTTTATTATTCTATTACTTAATTATTGGTACGATTCAATTCATCATTTATATTATGGCTTTTTCGAAAATTTTAACTTAGGAAAGAATGATATGTCTGAAGATTCTTCAAAAAAATCCCATTTGAATCCTATTTTATTAAATAATAAAACTTCAAAGGGGAAAAAAAATCGACACATTCTTTACGCTTTAATAATCATTTTAGTTATATTTGGAAGTCTATCGCTTATTCTTATATCTTATGGTGCTATTAAGACTTATATTGATAATTTAGGGCCTTCTTGTGAAGAATATCCAAGTATTGAGACTGTGAGAGAAACAGTTGAGGAACATCAGGATGTTATTACATCTATTGAAAATACGAGTCTTGGATATGTTTGGGTTGAAATTAATGAACCATGTGATGGAAAGGGAGAATTATTTATTTATTATGATACAATTACTACTCGGAATAAAATAAAGAATATCATTGGAGGAGACACCTTTTTCGGGGTTCCTTACAGAATGTTTAATGTTTAGAATCTAAATTCGAATTACTGTGGATTATTTCCACGAAGATTAATCCCATATTTTTTGGGAATAAACCAACTCTATCTCCATCTCTAACTTCGATATTAGGTTTATCATAGCAAGTTTCGATTTCATACTTATCATATTATTATCGGATCTTTTGATACATAAGTGACTTGTTCACATTTATCTTTCCCGATTATAACATCATCTTCTAACCTAACCCCCCATTTATCAAACCAATATAAGCCTGGTTCATTGGTGTAAACCATATTTTCTTTAAGCTTATATTCTTCTGGTACCTTCCAGTTTATTCTAGCGCCAACACCATGTACTTCAAATCCAAGAGCATGTCCAAGCCCGTGAAAAAATAACTTCTCATGGTCAAAACCGTTTTTAGCTAAAGATTCACGACACTTTTTAGCGGGGAGATTATTAGGTATTCCATCTCTATAATATAAGTTCGCAGCTTCTTTGGATTCATAAAGAGCATTATACGCTTTTATAAAATCTTTTGAGGGATTTTTACCAACCCAGTACGTCCATGTTATATCTGTGCACATTTCATCAATCTGTAATCCCGTATCTATTAATAAAACACCGTTTTCGATTTTTTTATCCGAAGTGTTATGGTGCGGATCTGCAGAATGTGCCCCAGTTCCAATAATTGCTTCAAATGAAGGTTTTCCCACTTTCATATATTCATATTCTAATTTTGCTTTGATTTCTCTTTCTGTCATTCCAACTTTTACCCAATCAGGGATTTTTTCTAATAATTCAAGATTAGCTTTACTTACGTTGCGTAAATCCTTTAAATTCTCAGAAGATTTAACGCTTCTTAGTTCATATATTATGGGTGCGGCAGAAAAGAACTCTGTTTCAGGGGCTAACGTTTTTATTGAAAAATAATCACCTGCTCGTATATAATCTGCATATGAGGTTCCTTTTTCACTCAATACATTCTCTCCAAAATTAAGAGCAATCCTTGGTTTGTGAATTAGTGGACTTAATAGATTCACTAGCTCATTCATCGTCTTATAAACAATGACTTCTGCTTGTACACCTTTATTCTTTAGAGATCTTTTTATCATAGGGGCTTCCATCTCAACGGTAAGGATTTTATGTTTCCCATTTGCAGCTATAAATATATAATGCCGTGCATGAGAACCTACTCCTAATAAAAAACGAGAGTGGACATCACTCGTATTTGTGCATATTATTAACCAACCATCTCCCTTTAAATCCTGGAGGACTTTTTGTGCTTTTTCAAATTTATTCATACTTCAAATCACGAAATAGTTCAAATTAATTTTATTAAACTATGTTTTATCAATCTGATTATATTTTATTCATTAGATTTATTTGTCTTTTTTGCTATAGATCCAATAATATATTCTCGTTTATAAGTTTTAATAACCCTAAAACAATATTTTCTATATTGATTTTCCCATTAAGGTCTAGAGTGGAAAAATAATTTCACTAGACTTTATAATGTGATTTCGTTTTGAATCCAATAAGAAACAATATGTTTGATATTATACTTCCTCCTTCCATTATCGTTATGGCAATAGCTTCACCGTAAGCAATAACTTGTGGCATTATATTTAGAAGGATTGATAGTAAGACATTAAAAATCAATGCTAATATATATCCAATACTAATTATTAAGCTATTTATTTCTGGAAGGATCTTCCCTCTATAAGCTGTAATAAACATCCAAATTATAAAACTTATAGATAATAGACTCATAACTCCTGCGATAATTGAAAAAAATGTAATTGATTGTTGAATAATTACAATAATTAAAAAAGTAAAAACGAAAAATATTGAAAAAATTATCGTGTTTTTTCTAGCAATCCTTTCTATTTTTCGATCTTGTTTGCCTAAGTTATGTCTAAAGAGAAAAAGATAAAATCCCACCAGAATAATTGGCAGCAGTTCTGTAATCACTATAAAATACCTAAATTTTGAAATATTTAATAAAAATAATTCAGAAAGTCCATGATGGTATTCTATAATCGCGAAGGACGTATATACAACTAAATCAATCAGCTTTCCAGATATTAATCCATAAAAAGATAGACCTATCAGAAAAGGAATGTCACTATAATGCGGCTCTTTTTGAGAAATCCACATTTTAAATAAGATATAAGTTAGATTAATATAAATAATAATTCTAATTGTTATAATAACTGTTAATATTGGCAAATAATAGAGACCAGAATAAGCAATAGATATATCTTCAAAATAAGGGATATAAAAATATAATAATGTAAAAAAATAAAAGAGAAATTGAAATACAACAAGCAAACTGATAAATAATAAATTTCTTTTTCTTCTTGCACTTTTCATTGATTTATTCTTTACTCTTGACAATTCTGTATTTTTTTCTTCAATCATAACTTTAATACAATAGAGTATCTTGTATAATAATTACTTGGTTTTATTATTTAATAATAATGGAACTTGATTATTTTTAATAGAAAAAAAACGAGTAGAAATAATTATGATTAATAACTTACTTTTTTAAAACAATTCATGTTCTTCTCAATCATTCGGAGTCTTTTTCTCCCCACATATGATCGATTTTTTTAAGAAGTTTTTCCTTATTTATAAATTTCTTATAAGTTCCATTTTCCTGTAATACAAAAATACTAGTTGATGTTGTAATTTCTTCAATTTTTTTAAATTCAGGATTTTCTTTCAAAATTTCTTCAGCTTTATATTGTAAAACATGAAGTAAATATTGAGATACATTTTTAAATCCCAAATTTGGATATTTAAGAATATAAGCTTCATATAGAATTCTTAATTCATTGGGAATATTCATTGTATAATAATCGTAGTCTTTACGAGTCTTTTTAGTCATATTAAAAAAATCTAATTTATAATTATTTCCTCAACTTTACATAGATTTATATATTAAACTATATAAATATTTTATTGCAAATCTAATGAAGATTTGCTTAAAATTTTATGCAAACTTGCATAGAAAATACAATAAAAAAATTCTAAAAAATTTTTTAATTTGTATAAAAAAAGTGAAATTTAAAATGATTAAAATGAAATTTAATAAAAATGTAAAAATAATCTTATTGGTTTTAGGAATAATTTTCGCATTATCTACTATTAGCAACCATAATTTCAGCGTTGTTCAAGTAAATGATGAAAAAAGCTTAGAAGAGAATACCAAAACCCAATTAAGAAGTGCATCTTATGATTGGAACCCACAAATTACAAGATCAGTTGGGAATACGCCTAAGAGTGTTTTCATAGGAGATGCAAATAATGACGGGCACAATGACATTGTGACTTCAAATAATTTTGATGATAATGTCTCAATACTGCTGTGGAACGCAATTTCCGGTGATTGGGACCCGCAAATTACAAGATCGGTTGGGGATGCTCCTTATAGTGTTTTCATAGGAGATCCAAATAACGATGGGTACAACGACATCGTAACTGCTAATATTGGTGATGATGACATCTCAATAATACTGTGGAACGCAACCTCCGGTGATTGGGACCCGCAAATTACAAGATCAGTTGGGTCCTATCCTTGGAGTGTTTTCATAGGAGATCCAAATAATGACGGGCTGAATGACATTGTGACTGCAAATTATTGGGATGATGACATCTCAATAATACTGTGGAACGCAACTTCAGGTGATTGGGACCCGCAAATTACAAGATCGGTTGGGGATTCTCCTAGGAGTGTTTCCATAGGAGATCCAAATAATGACGGGCTAAATGACATTGTGACTGCAAATTATCAAGATGATAATGTCTCAATACTGCTGTGGAACGCAACATCCGGTGATTGGGATCCGCAAATTACAAGATCGGTTGGGAACGAGCCTGCTAGTGTGTTTATAGGAGATGCAAATAATGACGGGTTAAATGACATTGTGACTGCAAATCAAAACGATAAAAATGTCTCAATACTGCTGTGGAACGATACTTTAAGTGATTGGTACCCGCAATTTACAAGATCAGTTGGGAATACGCCTAATAGTGTTTTCATAGGAGATGCAAATAATGACGCGTGGAACGACATTGTGACTACAAATATACTCGATGATAACGTCTCAATACTGCTGTGGAACGATACTTTAAGTGACTGGGACCCGCAATTTACAAGATCAGTTGGGACCTTGCCTCTTAGTGTTCTCATAGGAGATGCAAATAATGACGCGTGGAACGACATTGTGACTGCAAATTCTGACGATAATAATGTCTCAATACTGCTGTGGAACGCCCCACCACCTACAATTACAATAAATACACCTGAAAATATAACTTACACCGAACCGATGAGCGGATATTATCCCGGGACATACGGGTTTGAATGTGATGCGGTTGGAACTACAGGGACCGATATTAGTTTTGTAGATGTATATGGTCATACAGTAGAAGTCATTGAAGAACTAGAAGGCCACAAGCACATTTTAAAAATA
>JAHQWG010000020.1 GCA_029856045.1 Promethearchaeia archaeon
TGTTTTTTTCATAGCTTTTATCACCGATATATCCGAAAAGGGGACCACTCGGAATTTGACTTCCAAAAATTATAATTAAAAAGATCGTTGCAATTGTGGAGCTAAATTGGTAATCATTTTTCAACATTGTAATTAAAAGGGAGGAAATAGCACCTATTGCTATAAACATTGCAAAATTAAAACATAATATTAAGAAAATCGATTTGATTTTCCAGATTTCCTTTAAATCTTTAATTCTAATTTTTAAACTTAATCCGAGAAGGTTTTCATCTAAAGTTTCATATAATTTGTCCTTTGCTCCTCTTAATGGTTCTTTAACTGTAAATAATAATATTGAACAAACAAATCCACCAATTGAAACTACAATAAAAGGTACAATCCATGGGCATACCTCAATTAAAAATCCGGAAAGAAATTGACCTAAACCATTACCTAAAACATAAACTGCACTTAATAAGCCAAATTTTTTCCCTCGTTCTTTCATATCACTTAAATCAACTAATAAAGAGTATGTTAAAGGAATAGCAGCCCCAAAACCTACTGCTGTAATTAGTTGATACATTAATAAAGAATAAAAATCTGTAGCTAAAGTGGTAATAAGGGTAAGAATTGACCATTCCAAAGTAGCAATAATTAATAATATTTTTCGTGAAAATTTATCACCCAAAATTGCCCAAACTAGCGAAGAAACCGCACCAACTATCAAAAAAATAGAATTTATGTAAACTACTTGCTCTTCACCTGCTAATCCTAAGGCAAGTGTAATCTCCTTAGCCATGGGAGTTAAAATACTAAAAAGAGTAGAAGAAAATAGTATCAATAAAACTAAAATAAAAAATGAATTTTGCTTCATGTTTTATAGAATTAACTTTATACTAATATAAATCTTAATTTTTCAACTGATAATTTCTAGATTATCGATTGAAATTTTCCATCTTTTTTCCAAATATTAAATCTTGGATAATAACTTTAAAAAATCAAAAGAAAATAGAATATAGTAATGGCAAAGAAAAAATTAGGCAACTTTTATACTGACGAAATATATTGCGGAAATTCCCTAGAATTAATGAAAGAAATTCCGAATGAGACGATAGATTTAATTATCACAGATCCACCTTTTGCAATTAATTTCAAGGCTAAAAAAAATAATTACAATCGAAAACAAGATAATGTTTTAGAAGGATACAATGAAATTCCTCAAGAGAAATATTATGAATTCACATTTAATTGGATTACGGAATGCTATCGAATAATAAAAGAATCAGGTAGTATGTACGTTGTTTCTGGATGGACAAATCTCAAGGACATTTTAAATGCATTGGATGAGATTGGATTTCTTACGATAAATCATCTTATCTGGAAATACCAATTTGGAGTATTTACGAAAAGGAAATATGTTACAAGCCATTATCATATATTATTCGTTGTTAAAAATAAAAAAAAATACAAATTCAATAAAATTGAGCATTATCCAGAGGATGTATGGATAATAAAAAGGAAATACTGGACTGGGAAAATAAAAACTCCTACCAAACTCCCAGTTGAGCTCGTGAAAAAAATAATTCTTTTTAGTAGTGATAAGGAAGACATCATATTTGATCCATTCTTAGGTTCAGGAACCGTAGCTGTTACTGCAAAAACATTAGGAAGGAGATATTTAGGATTTGAACTAGTAAAAGAATATTGTGAGTTTGCAAAAGAGAGAGTTTCAAATGTACAGATGAGTTTAATTAACTGGGTAAATGATAAATCTTAAAAAATTCTCTATTTTTTTGATTTTATAAATAATTAACCTACATTTAAAATAAATACTTACAAAAAATTTGAAATCCTTAATAAAAAATAAACAGAACTTATTTAATCGTCTAAAAATTTTATAAGATAATATTTTCTGGTGTAGAGATTTTGGAAAAGAATATTTTAAAATGGGAATTATTTGGAGCTGCCTTTATTATTATATTGGGTAGTTTAATGCATTCAATGTTTATATGGTTGAATTACTGGTTACCTTCAGCTATTTTTCTCCCTGTGAATGAAAGTGTGTGGGAGCACCTAAAATTGGGCTTTTGGCCTCTTTTAATATTTTCTATTATTGAATATAAATTTATTAATCATAAAAGTAATAATTTTTTGGTGGCTAAAACAATCGCCGCTTATATAATACCCTTAGTTATTGTAATAATTTTTTATGCTTATACCGCAATATTGGGAGAACATTTGCTAATTATGGATATTTTAAGTTTTATAATAGCAGTAATAATAGGACAATTAGTGAGTTACAAATTATTGACAAAATCTGAATTTCCAAAAGGTTTAAAAATTTTTGCTTCCATTTTATTTGCTTTCTTAGGATTTTTATTTATAATATTTACCTTTTTTCAACCTCCACTCCAAATTTTTATGGACGCAACAACTGGTGAATATGGAATCCCTAATTTATGAATTACCATAAATTAAGTCTTGATAAAAATTAGTAAATTCTTACTCTTATTTTAAATATATATTACAATTCTAAATATTAATCACACACATAACCTTAAATAAAAAAAAATTTCCCCAATTTTTTTTTATCTGATATAAATCTTATCCTTTGCCTCAAGGGGGAAATTTTTTCTCTTTTTCTTTAATAAAAAGGTTTTTTTTGCTAGATTTAAAGTTTGTGCTGATGTTTATGTTCTTTTTTTCCTAAAATATCTTTTCCTACTATTGAAAAGTCAAAGTTGATTGTGCTCTGTAATGATGATAATTGTTTATTCATCTCAAAAATTCTACTTTTTTATCCTTTTACTGCGATTATTAGTATGCAATTATCATCTTCTAAGTGAATGTGCATCGTTGAGATAATAATTTCTTGAAATAAATGTTGGATATCATTACTCTTTATAAAATCAGATTGAACAATGGAAGCATATTTGGGTCCTGTCTCATCTTCAGAGATCTTATCAAAATGCTCATGTTTCAAAATATAAGTAATACAACCTACAATATCTCCTTCTACATCCGTTTCAGCAACCTCACGCACCATGTAAGATTGCATTGCCTTACGAATAGCATCAGAACGACTCATGCCTAAAGATTCCCTAAAGTGTTCAAAATCATTGTATAAATCTTTAGGGAGAGAAATTGTGAATCGTTCATAGACTTCTTTCAATTTAAACCATCTAAATATTTTATAAAAAAATTAGTAAAATTATTATTTTTTAATTAAAATTGCAATAGGTACAGAGGCTTGACGCCATTGAGCAATTTTTCCAGAATACTTTAAATCCATCTTAAATCTCCCATGATCTCCCAAAACTATCATTAAGGAATTTTTTCTTAATTGTTTATATGTACTCAATATCCACTTATCGGTTCTATTAATTAATTTCTCAAGTAATACTTCTGGGGTTTGTTGTCTTAATTTAGAATGTTGTCGATGTAAAGCCTCAAAATCTAAGTAATGAATCCAACTTAAATCGAATCGGTTTACAACCTTAGCAGCTTCAATCCATGAACTCATGTCTGTCTCTTTCGGAATAGAGTTTGTCCCGCCATCATACCTATCAAGATCTTTCTTTCTACCTATAAAAATTGTTTCTTTTCCTTGATTATTAATTTCTCTCAATAAATGGAAGCCATTAGGTTCTATTTCAAACCCTCCAAACATTATTTGATGCAAAAAACCTAAAGTATATGGATTTTTTGTTGATAATAAAAGTAAAGCATCAGAATTTGTAATTATGAATTGTGGTTTAAGAAAAGTTATCTCAAACAACCCGAAATTATCAATTAAATTGATTACAATTCGTTCAATTCCTTCAAAATGCTCTATGATTTCACTTACTGGTTCATTTATAAAAGATGGGGGCTCAAGTCCCAATATTTTTAAAATTGTGCTCGGTAATTGAGATAGATAACATTTGTAACTTTCTAATTCACTCATTTTCTATTGCGGGGAATAATTGTAATAATAAAATTATGAAATTAAATTCAAATTATTTATGAAATATATAGATTTTTGGAATATTAAATTTAATGTAAATTTATTGGTTAATTCATTAAAAAGATTATATAGCAAGATTGAAACCAAAAAACTTTAAGAAACTTTTAAAATTAAATTTATAAAAAAAAAAAACTTTAGTAATTTTTTTGCTAGAATTTTTTATTGAAATTATTAGTTGATATGAAATTTTTTCAGTAAATATTCATTTCTATCGACTTCTTCACTGAATTCTTCAATTTTTTTGATTTCCCAAGCAATTTTATTTATTTTTTCTTGATTGTTTAATTCTTGGTAAATATCTAATGCTCGTCGATAATAGTCAATAGCGAATGCATATTTGCCTAATATTGCGAAATCACTAGCAATATATTCCATACTCTCCGCTTCACCTTGTTCATCTCCAAGTTCTTTATGAATTTTCATTGCCTGTTGATAAGATTGCAATCCTTTAGCAAAGTCTTTCCTAATTGCATGGATTTGTCCTAAATTTTTTAATACCTCAGCTTCAAGATTTTTATCTGCTCCTTTTCGTGAATAATCTAACATTTCCGTTAATAAAGTAAGTAATTTATTGCTATCTCTCTTAGAGCGGACAAATTCCAATGCCATTTTGAAGTATTCAAGAGATTTCTGAATATCCTTTTTGTGAAAAAACTCTAAGCTTTTTTCGTATAGACTTGGTAAATTTGCTGTGGTCATTTAAATTTCAACCATCTTATGCAAAAAAGTTATGTTTTTATTTGATTTCGTAGATCATTTTTTGATACATAACAAAATGAGTATCTATACAAATTATAAATAAATTGATATATATATTTAATGCTATTTATCTAGATGACTATTTATACAAAGAATTTTGTTAGAAAATAATAATCAAAAAACCATTAAACTTAACAAATTAACCCTAACACTGAATTAGATTAATATTAGAAAATATTGATTTAGTTTTAAATGAGAGGATGGAATAGAATATTTTCTTAATAAAATCGCAAAAACAGAACATCTTTAAATGAGATTTATTTAAATTTTGAACTCGATTTTCTGTATCCTAAATCCATTAACATGCCAAAAACAAGAGCTACAAGCATGTTAGAGAATATTGGATGCGTAATATCAAATTTTTCAGACCTATTTTTGAAATAAGGCCATATTTTATCTACAATATAACGGGTTTCAGGTCTTTCATTATAGAATTTGATAATTAAAGACCTAAATTCTCTTGTAAACGATTGATCTTCTAGAAGAATCTCTTTTACATTTTCCTTTTTATTTAAAAATCCAAAATGTGAGAAACCACATGAGCTTGCTTCTAAGGATATTATATTTTTTAATGATTCCATATAATGTTCATAATTATATAGGGGAGGCATTGATGTTGGAAGTGTTAACAATTTAGAGGAATGATATAAAGTTCCACCCGCCTCTCCTAATAAAATAAAATCAACCTTACCATCCT
This sequence comes from Promethearchaeia archaeon, assembly GCA_029856045.1. Lineage (GTDB taxonomy): Archaea > Asgardarchaeota > Lokiarchaeia > Sigyniarchaeales > SOKP01 > 6H3-1. Next base: position 5,442 of record JAHQWG010000020.1, read on the forward strand.
TTATGATTGCAGGACATACATGATCCGGAGTATGACCTGGAGAATTGAA
>JAHQWG010000021.1 GCA_029856045.1 Promethearchaeia archaeon
CGGGATCTTGGTCGATTAATAATCTGGGCCCACGTATTGTAAAAGGTAATTTTGATCCAGGATTTTTTATTAAACATTTCGTAAAGGATATGGGAATTGCGCTTCAAGAAGCAAAACACATGAATCTCTCCCTTCCTGGACTTTCCCTTGCTTATCAATTCTATATATCAGCAATGGCATTGGGATTAGAGAATCTAGGGACTCAAGGACTCTATAAAGTACTTGCTAAATTGAATGGAATAAACATATAAAAAAGTAATTTTTAATCCTACAAATAAAAATTCTAAAGTTAATAGCTAAATTTTTTTTTAATGTTAATTGAAATTAAAATCTCATAGACAACTAATTTAAGCATAAAACAATATATTCTTTTTAAGGCTAAATATTCTATGAAAAGCAAAGAATTCAAAATTGGAAGAGCAATTGTTGCGAAATTAGAAGGAGGAGAGGATATTTTAGATTCTGTTATGAAACTTGTGAAAGAACATAAAGTTAAATCAGGATTAGTCAATGTGATTGGCGGATGTAAGAAATTTACGATTGGTTATTTTAATATTGACACCAAGGAATATCAAATTAAAACATTCGAAACTCCTGTTGAGATGACGACTTGTATGGGCTCTATTGCTCAGAAAGATGGAGAACCAATAATTCACCTGCATATAACCCTTGGGAATGCAGATTATTCAATCATTGGAGGTCATTTAAGCCAACCCTCTATTATCAGTGTTACCGGTGAGGTGTTAATTTATGAATTTAAACCATCTATAGAAAGAATTAATGATCCTGAATGGGATTTATCTTTATTAGACCTTTAAAAGAAAATAGGAAATTTGATTATGAGTGAAGGGGATTATATATTCAAAATAGTAATAATAGGAGATGCGGCTGTTGGAAAAACTTCATTAATAAATCGTTTTGTTGGGGCGAAATTCAAGGAGGATTATCGTCCAACGCTTGGTGCAAATCTACTTCGACAGAATGTAGAAATAGAAGTTGATGGTAAGCAATTTCTATGTACACTAGTAATATGGGATATAGCTGGGCAAAGTAGATTTGAGTTAATACGTTCTTTATATTTCAAGGGGTCAGTAGCTGGTTGCCTAGTGTATGATTGCACCAGACCTACGACATTCGAAAATATAAAAAATATTTGGTTAAATGAATTATTAATTAATACGGGGAGTACAGTTTCTTTTGTTCTTATAGGAAATAAAATAGATTTAAAGGATTCACAATCAGTTTTAAAAGAGGAAGGCATGGAATTAGCTCAGGAGATTAATGCCACTGAATTTATTGAAACCAGTGCAAAAACCGGAGAAAATGTAATTCATGCCTTTAAAAGTTTGTCTATTCAAATATTAAAGAATCTTGGTAAAATATAGTAATTTTTTTAACATTATAATCAACTTATTTCCTAGGAATTTCTTCAATTTTTTATTGAAATATTTCAATTAAAGATTAAATTTTAATATTATAAAGAAAAAATAAAGATTAGGTATTATGAGTGAACGAGATTTCATTTTTAAGATATGCATTTGTGGAGACTTTGCAGTAGGTAAAACTTCTTTAATTAAACAATATATTGAAAAACAATTCGAAAAAGAGTATAAACCCACATTGGGTTGCGATTTATTTAGAAGTGATATTAATATTGAGCATGGCAACAAAAAAATTCATTGTAGACTTGTTTTTTGGGATATTGCAGGTCAGGAAAAGTATTTACAGGTTCGCCCTCTGTATTTTCAGGGATGTCGAGGTGCTCTATTAGTTTACGATATTACTAGGCAAGAAACTTTTAAAAATATTTCAGATTCTTGGCTGAAGGATTTTAAAGGTAATGTTAGGGAAGACACTTCTTATATTCTTATAGGAAATAAAATGGATTTAGAGGAGTCACGATTAATTTCAACAGATAAAGGGAAAGATTTAGCAACAAAGATTAACGCGACAAAATTTATTGAGACTAGTGCAAAAACGGGAGATAAAGTCAAAGAAGCATTTAAATCGCTGGTTTTAGCAATATTAAAACAATTCGGGGAAATAAGATAATTTTTTTATGTTTTCACCAATATTTTACTCCCGATTAGAATCTCTTTTTAGTATATTTAGCCATAATGTTTTTCTTCTACAGCATCGGAATCTAATGCATCTTTTTCAACATCTCTTCCTTGCCATTTTTCCGATAAAACTTCATTATAATATTCATGTTGGATAATTAAACTCATCACTTCTGAGGTTCCAGTCCAAATCATGCTTAATCGTGCATCCCGGAGTAGTCGTTCGATAGGATAAACTGTAGTATAACCTATTCCTCCCATTACTTGCATTGCTTTATTGATAACTTCCCAGCAAGCTTCAGTGGCAAATTTTTTAGATTCAGAAACTAATCTTCTTTGAACATTTGGAGGTGCACCATTATCAATTGCTCTTGCACTATTATAGACTAAAGATCTAGCAGCATCTAACAAGGTAATAGATTCTGCGATGTTAAAGCTTACTGCTTCGAATCTTTTAATAACCCGACCAAAAGCTTTTCTTTTTGTACTATATTTAGCTGCGATTCGTAAACAAGCTCTTGCAGTTCCAAGCATACCTCCAGCACTGGTCATACGCTCTGGGACCATCATTTGATAAAAGATTTTACCACCTGCACCTTCTCCCAAAATTATATTTTCTTCCGGAATTTCAACATCTTTAAATACTAATCTTCCTGCACCTCCGCCTCTTGTGCCCATCAAGCCATATAGATATTCGGTTTTAACATTCTCCGTTCTATCAACAATAAAAAGGCTTAGTGATTCACGAGATGGTGCATTTGGGTTTGTTTTTGCATAGACTAAAAAATAATCAGCACCTTCTGCTCCAACAACAAATCTTTTTTCACCATTTAAGATGTATTTATCTCCTTGTTTTTCAGCATTGCATGTAGAACCAAAGAAATCACTACCTCCTCTAGGTTCAGTAAGAGCTTCCGCGTTGAAAATCTTACCTTCTAAAGTCGGTTTCAGATATTTCATTTTTTGTTCTTCTGAGCCAAACATATGAATGGCTTCACCACAGATGCTAACCAGTGAAAATAAGCATCCGAGAGACATTCCGAGAACTCCAATTTCTTCAAGTGCTAAAATCTCAGCTTCCCAGTTTAAACCTTGTCCACCATATTTTTTATCGAATCTTAAACCTAAAAGACCGTGTTTCGCTAAATTTTGAACATATTCTTTGGGATATATTACTTCATCTCTGTCCATTTGTTTTAGCAATGAATGGGGGACCTCGTCTTTAACAAAAGCCCTAACTTTATCTCTTAATTTTTTATACTCATCACTAATTAAATAGTCAAACATGTGAGAAAATAATACTCACAATCATTAATATTTATTTATAAAAATCGATTTGACTTTCTTTGATATTTCTGGAGCTTGTAATTTGGTTTGCTATTTTATCGTATTGATCGATAAATTCTTGTGATAATGAAGATTTAACTTTAGTGAGCGCAAATACGAAATGGCGCCACTCAACTATATCAAAATTTTCTTTTTTTTCTCTTAAGGCTTGCATACCTGCTTCTCTAACTAAGTTTTCTATGTCAGCTCCACTATATCCTTCCGTTTGATCGGCTATTTTTTCCATGGAAACATCAGGTGCGAAAGGCATATTTTTAGTATGAACTTCTAGAATTTTTAGACGACTTTCTCTATCTGGAGCATGACAGTATAATAGACGATCGAACCTTCCTGGTCTTAATAATGCCGGATCAACCATATCTGGCCGATTTGTGCTGGCGATCACTACAATTCCTTCTCTTTTTTCAAGGCCATCCATTTCAACTAAAATTTGATTTACTATAGATTCAAATACATGAGATCCATCAAAACTACCCCTTCCAGAAGTTATAGCATCAATCTCATCAAAATATACAATTGAAGGTGCGGCTAGACGTGCTTTTCTAAAGATTTCTCGAATTGTTTTTTCACTTTCACCAACCCATTTTGAGAATATTTCCGGACCTTTAATTGAAATAAAATTACATTTACTCTCAGTAGCAACTGCTTTCGCCAGTAAAGTTTTCCCACATCCGGGCGGACCAAAAAGTAAAACCCCATTTATTGTTCTAATGCCAGCTTTTTTAAATAATTCTGGGAAATTCAAAGGCCATTCAATAGCTTCTACTAATTCTTCTTTAATGTCCTCTAAACCTCCAACATCTTCCCATTGTACATTGGGAACTTCTATCATAATCTCTCTCATTGCACTCGGTTCGATTGAATTAATCGCCCGAATAAAGTCTTCGTCTTTAATTATTAATTCTTGAATAATTTCAGGAGGTATAGGCTCATCAAGATTTATTTTAGGTAATATTCTACGTAATGCATACATTGCCGCTTCTCTACATACGGCCATAATATCAGCTCCAACAAAACCGTAAGTGATTTCAGAGTAGTAATCAAGTCTTATATCATTTTCTAAGGGCATGCCTCTTGTGTGAATCTGTAAGATTTCTTTTCTCCCCTTAATATCTGGGACTTTAAATTCTATTTCTCTGTCAAATCGACCTGGTCGTCTAAGAGCTTCATCTATACTATTGATTCTATTAGTTGCACCAATGCATATCACTTCACCTCTACTTGTAAGGCCATCTAACAAGGATAATAATTGAGAAACAACTCTTCTTTCAACTTCACCCATAGCTTCACTACGTTTTGGTGCAATAGAATCGATTTCATCAATAAAAATTATAGAGGGAGCTTTTTCTTCGGCTTCTCGAAAAATATTTCGTAATCTACCTTCAGAAGCACCGTAAAATTTGCTCATTATCTCAGGTCCATTTATATGGATAAAATGAGCAGTCGATTCTTGAGAAACAGCTTTTGCCATAAGGGTTTTGCCGGCACCAGATGGACCATATAGTAATACACCTTTAGGTGGATCAATATTTAACCTGTGAAAAAGTTCGGGGTGTTTTAAAGGAAGTTCAACCATTTCTCTAACTTTTTGGATTTCTTCGCTTAAGCCGCCAATGTCGTCATAGGTAACAATATCTCCCGAAACATTTAATAACGCAACTCTTTTATTTATTCTAATCCTTGTATTTTGTGAAATTATTACTACTTTACCAGAAGGTTCAGTATTATCAACAATTAACCTTAATGTCCCAGGAGTTCCCTTACTTCTCATAGAACCTTTCATGAATGGAAACATCTTAGCAAATTCATTCATTGGATCGTCTGGATCACTGGATTGAATTATAGCTCCCATAATACTGATGATATCTCCAATAACAATAGGTTTTTGAAGTAATTTAGTTTTAATTGTTTTAGCTTGTCTTTTCAAATCAATGTCCGGTCGGGTTGGAGTCAAGACAACTTCTCTTGCTTCATCAACTTCTGCTTTTTTGATTATTACAGTTTCACCAATTGTAGCACCAGAATTAAGTCGAATTAATCCATCTATTTTAATCGACCCCTTACCTTTATCTTCTCTAGAAGAAACCACAAGTCCTGCAGTTTTTTTCTTTCCAAAGATTTCAATAATATCTCCATTGGATAATCCCATTTTTTCAATAATAGCACTATCTACATAACATAAACCCCTACCACTTCTCTCTAGTTCAAGCTTTTCAATTCTTAAAGAAGCTTTAGTTAAAAATTTCGACATTTTATAGAATCCCTTATTGATGTAAAATAATACTTCAAAATAAAAAAATATAAATTAATACTTTTAAAATTCCTTTAATTTTAAGAATAAAAAACATTGATAGATTAAAATTTTTTCTACTTTATTTTATCAATTTTTCTATTTCTTAAGAGTGTTTCAAATTTATTAATGAGTTCGCTAACGCTTAAATCAGAATTAACATTTTTATTAATAAATTGCTTTCTAAAATTACTAATTTCCTTGCCATTAAATTGAATTCTTTGTTCTTTTAATATTTCTGAAACCATTTTTCGCGTAAGTGCATCGAGTTCTGTCTTTTTATTTTCTAATTTTTCACCAACCTTTTCTAGTTTTAATCTTTGAAAACTATCTTCTAGTAAATTAAGATTAATTTCAATAATATTCAAAATTTCATCGGAAACTTCATCTAAATTTTTTGAGATACTTAAATCAACAGAATAGATTGGAAAATCCCAATTATAACGGTCAAATTTATCAATTTTTTCTTGGATTTTATAGATAACTTCATCTGGTATTATAGAACCTCTTTTTTTATTCCATTCTAAGCATATTTTTAATGGAGTATTTAAATATACAATAAAAAAGGGAATATCTAGACTATCGGTTATTAGTTTTAAATCATGACGCATACTACGATAATAATTTAAGTCATCGCTGATAACAATTTTCTTTTGCTCAAGGTTTTTTCTTATATTTTCCAAATTTTCCTTTCGAATGATTGGTTCTACAGTATAATCAAATTCCACGCCATTTTCAATAATTATACTTCTAATTAAATCAGGATCAATAATCGAAATGTGATCTTCGTTTACTTTGAATTTTTCAACCATTTTCTTTTTAACTGCGTTTGCTAATGTAGATTTACCTGAAGCTGGAAGACCAACTAATGCGATTAAAAAACTGGGTTTATCCAAAAATTAGCACTTACAATTGTTTTGTTTTTATTAATTCTATTTTTTCTTTCTTTGGTAAAGTTTTAATTTCTCTTTCTCTTCTCATTGCTTCAATTTGTTTCGGATAAGTTTCTATATACTTTAAATTTAATTTTTTATTACGACAAAATTTTGCACCTTTTCCATTTTGATGTTCTAAAAATCTCCTATGCAAATTATTGGTATAACCGGTATAATACTGATGCCGTCCTCTTTTATCGGTGCATTCTAAAATATATACTGTGTAGATTGGCATTTATTTTTACCTAATTTAATGTATTATCGAAAGAATTTATATTTTTATTGGTGGATAAATTCGATTTCATTTAAATTTTTAAATTAAAAAAATCAATAGCATTTTTAGTGGTTTCGTTAGCAACTCTACCTACACTAACTTTTTTCAGTTTTGCTACATTTTTAACGCTAATTGTAATATTTTTCGGTTCATTTCTTTTAATATTTCTGTTTGGTGCAAGAAATGGAGCATCAGTTTCTAGCATCATTCTATCTAACGGTATGTGTTTAGCGGCATTAATATTAGCTGCTCTATATGTTACTGAAGTTGGTACTGTAAAAAACCAGCAAGTATTTGATACAATTTCCTTAATGGTATTAGTATCCCCTGCATAACAATGAAATAAAACCTTATAATCATCAAAATTATGTTTTCTTAAAATTTTCATTGTTTTATGTTCAGCATCTCGAGCGTGTATTACTAAAGGGATTCCCATTTTTTTTATAAAAGGTAATAATTCTTGAAATTTTTTTACCATTTCCGACCTTTTAGCTCTTTCTTTCACCCAATAGAAATCCAATCCTACTTCTCCAATACCAACAATTTCATTTTGATATTTTTCTATTTTTTGTTTTAATAATTCTATACTTTTTTTCTCGAAATATAGCCTTGGAATTAGTCCCATACAGGGAAATATATAGTTTTTATATTTCCTACATATTTCCAAATTCTTTTCTGCCTCATTAATAGTTGCAGAGACTGTAATTACCGCTTTTAAATTATTCTGTCTTGCTCTTTTTATGACATCATCTAAATCATTATCAAATGATTTCCACGTCAAGTGGCAGTGAGCATCTATTAAGGGATATTTCTGGGAGATCATTAGTTTTTTCACAGTGTAAAATATATTATTTTATAATGATTAATTTAAATTAAATTATGTAAGGTGAAAATACCCAATGTTATGTGCATATATTTTAATTTAAAATATTTAATTGATAGATTAAAGATTAATTTTTAACATTGATTTTTAAATTAAATTATGTAAGGTGAAAATATTTCCTCAAGGAATTTTCTTGATAAAGTGGGACCAGTTGAAAGGTGGAATCGTTTCTTTAAAGATCCCAGAGGACATGGAGGTTCCTGAAAACATTGTGCAGCAAATTCAAATAAGTCACAATTTCACTCCAAGTTATATGATTACAGAAGAAGCAGAGTGGAATTCAGTTTCATTTTATAATGATGAAAAAGAAATCATTATTGTGTTTAAACTCGATAAATATGAAGAAGGGCAAGATTTCATTCAATTATTACATGATATTGATGAAAGATTAAAAGTTCTTGAAGAAGATGAGATAAAAAAAGAAATTAATAAATTTTTTCAAATCAGTTTTACAGTTTTTAAAACAAGGGATGAAGTGATAAGTAAACTAGCTAATGATGTGATGCAATTAAAGACATTCCAGCATGATGTTAATATAAGAATAGATTCGATTTTAAACAAAGGAAAGATCAAAGCCATGTTTAAAATCCTAACTTTTCTCATAAATAAAGAAAATTGTTCTTACAAAGAGTTAATAGAATGTTTAGAAATTAAAGAGTCTAGTTTGAGAAAAGCATTAGCAAAATTAGAAAAACAAAAATTAATCACACATGATAAAAAAAAAGATTGGATTTATATTGAATAATATTTAACATCCCATGAGAATTATTTAATCATATTTAGATAGAATTTATTCCATAAAATCTTTTATTGCTTATTTTTATTCCTCCACTTCTTTCTCATCTTTCATTTCCTCCTCCTCTTTGACTTCTTCCTCTTCTTTTACTTTTTCTTCCTTCTCTATTTCTTCCTCTACTTTTTTTTCTTCTTTAACTTCTTCTTCCTTCGCTTCTTCAACTTCAATTTCTTCTACTTTCTCCTCTTCTTTAACTTCTTCTTCCTCCTTCTCTACTTCCTCTGCTTTTTCTTCTTCTTTAACTTCTTCTTCCTTTTCTACTTCTTCCTCTTCTAATTCTTCCATTTCTTCCTCTTTCTTAACTTCTTCTTCCTCCTCTTCCTTAACTTTCTCTATTTCTTCAATAATTTCTATATCCTTTGGAATTAATAGGAATCCGTCTTTTGCACAGAATTTTGAAGCTAATTTATTGCTTGTAAAACAAATTGGACATATTCTATAGGATTCTTGATAAACTTTAATTGAGCTTTTAATATCTTCTAGTTTTTGGATTAATTTTTTACTTTTTTCTATTTCAATTAAGGAATCGAGAAATTTCTCATCCACTTTATTTGCTGAGGTTTGGATTAATTTCTGGATCAGGGTTATTAATCCTTCTTTTAATTTTTTCTCATCAAATTGTGATTTAATTTCATTTAATATATCATCTGTGTGATCCTGTATAAGTAATGCTATAACTTTTGTTAATCCAGGTATTAAATCAGGATAAAAAGAGACTCTAATTATATTCGGGAGTAAGGCTTTGAATATATTAAAATCAGAAAAACCGAGTCTACCTAGCGCCTGAATAACATAACTTCTAAATTGAATATTTTTTACTGAAATTAACTTTTGAATTTTTTTGTATAATTCTTCGAATTTGGAAAGATCATATAAGCTTAAACACCCGATTGCCTTAATTGTCTCAATTCGTAATGCAATAATTTCACTCTTAAACATTTTCTTTATTACTGGAAGGATAACATCAATAAATTTTGGTTCTGAATCAACTAAATTTACAAAAAAGCTATAAATTTCCGCTTGATTATCATATTCCGAATTTAAAATTGTTTTATTTCCAAGGATCTCTGCAATCCACGAATAATTTTTAATAAAAACCTCTTTATTATTATTAAAGTAAATAGATACCAGTTTTATTGCAAATTTTAGAATATCTTGGTCCTTCGATTTTTTTAATGTTTGAATAATTGAGTACCAAGGATTAAACTCATCAACTTCTTTTTTAAGATTTATTTTTTCTTGAATAAAAGTATTAAATAAAGATAGAACTCGCTTTTTTGCATTTGGGTTCTTTTCAGATTTGTAATATTTTGCAATATAAGGAAAAGTGACTACTGGATCCTTCTTTCCCTCATCAATAAGCTTATTCATAATTTGGGAACCATGACTTTTAAAAGTAATTTCACGGTTTAATAAATCTAAAAGCAAAGAGAGTCCTTTAATAATCTGCCCTTCCGCAAAATAATTATTTGCTTTATTAAATATCTTTTCTAAATCAGCCAATCTTGTTTCCAACTCATATTATGAATTAAAGATTCAATCTTACAATTAATAATAAAATATGATATGCTATATATTATTTTAAGTTCTTAATGTTTTTTTCTCTCTTGATTTTAAGAAGAAATATACAAAAGTGGTATTCCAAATTAAATCTCCAAACATAAACCACATATAAGGGTAAGCGTATATGACGTCAGTATATCTATAATCCATAAAATAACACCACAAGATAAAAACAATTATAACATTTTTATATATCTCCCAATTGAAAATCTTGCCTTTTTGAATACGAATAATATAATAAGCAAGAATTGAGGGAATTCCATGAAGGATAAAATTTCGGATCATGTGCTCGAGTATATAATACCCCAGTACTGTTAATGAATAATAAATATCTGCTATTTGAAAAGCCACTAGTGTAATAACATTAGTTGGCATAGTTGAAATCATTAATGTGGTTAGATGTTTGTTTTTAAAATTAAAAATCATCATATTAATTAAAGAACATATATAGATAAAATGAGAGATAAAAGTAATATGAATTAGAGGTTCCAATGAAATCAACCAGAGAAAAACAAAAATTCCCCCTAATCCAAGACTGATCTCAATAAATCTTTTATATTTATACTCCAGATTAAACCACACAACCAAATTTTAATTTTTAAATAGTTACCTTCGTTCAGCAATTTTCTTTAATATTTTTATATTTTCATCCAAGTCTTCCTTTGTTATTTTTGGATGAATGTCCAATGCAAAAATTTCACTTGCCACTTTTTCAACCACATTTAAATGGATAGTAGTATAATTAATTTCTTTTCCATAAAATGGACAAGACCACGGACATCCTCTAGGATAGCCAACCTTTTCCTGAAATAATTTTGTTTTATATAAAGGTTTAGGATATAGAACCTTTCCACTTGGAAATTTTTCTAAAAATTGTGGCTTATCTAAACCAATAATTTCAGGGTGAATTCGGCCAATCCAGTAATTAAAAGCTGGTTTACAATATTCTGGAATAAAAGGGGGATCAATGCCCTCGATCTCATTGACAGCTTCAGTTAAATAATTTGCATTGGTATTTCTAATTTCTATATACTCATCTAATTTTTTTAACTGGACTCTTCCGATAGCTCCTTGAATTTCAGTCATTCGATAATTCCATCCTAATCTATTATAAATATACCAAGAAGGTTCACCATGATGCCTTATTAATCTACACTGTTCTGCTAAATTATCATCATTTGTTGTGATTAACCCACCTTCTCCTGTAGTCATATTTTTTGAAGGATAGAATGAAAAAGTCCCTAAATCTCCAATTGAACCTACCTTTTTACCGCTATATTTCGCTCCATGAGATTGACAGGCATCCTCAATAATGAATATATTATTATCTTTAGCAATATCCAATAATGAGCCCATATCTGCAGTTATTCCAGCTAAATGAACGGGTATTATTGCCTTTGTTTTATCAGTTATTTTTTCTTTAACTGATTCTGGATCAAGTGTATATGATTTATTATCAATGTCAGCAAAAATCGGGATTGCGTTATTGTGTATAACTGAACTTGCCGTAGCAATGAAAGTAAACGGTGGAACTATAACTTCATCACCTGGACCTATATCTAAAGAGGCTATCGCAATATGTAATGCAGCAGTGCCTGAATTTACTGCAATCGCATGCTTAACCCCAATATATTTAGCAAATTCTTTCTCAAATTTCGCTACTACATCTCCAGCTAATAAAGTTAGCATTTGAGACTTCATTACTTTTATTACTTCTTTCTGTTCTTCTTCTGTAAGATTCATTATAAATAAACCAAGTTTTTTTTAAGATTTAAAATAAAAATAATATATAAAATAAAGAACCAAATATTTTAAGAATGTTTTTTTTTAGTTATATTGAGGGGAAATTAAGCATTGGAAATTAAACATGTTAAAATTCAAGTATATGGGAGAGTTCAAGGCGTTTTTTTTAGAGATACAGCTAGAAGAGTTGCAAAAAAACTGAATTTAACTGGTTATGCAAAAAATATGTTAGATGGCTGTGTTTTAATTGAGGCAGAAGGTCCCTTGGATAAACTGAATGAATTAATTGAATTTTCAAAAATAGGACCAAGATGGGCGCATGTTGATAAAATTGACTATAAATTTAGTGATGAGATCAAAAATTATTCCAATTTCAAAATAACTTTTTATTAATTTACCTGTGGTATTATTGAGAACTATATCTCGATAATACTTAAATATTATAATATTTTTTTATCAACTCGTCTGAGATATGTTCATGGAATTAGAGGTTAATGAAAACATCTCTTCTTTAAAAATTAAAAATATCTTTAATCATATCTCAGAAAATCGTTGCATTCATTGTTCTTCCCATTTACATTACGATGAGCAACCCGATTCACTTTATATTTCATGCAGCAAAAATTTTGATCATTTTCGAATTAGTGGATTTAAGGATATAGAGACGGGAGAAGTAATTTTGGTTTATTTAAATAATATGAATGAAGGGATAATGAATGAAAAAATCTTGCGAGATTTTCGAAAAATAATTCATAACATTAAGTTTAATTCACACTAACTTTTAATAAAACAGAATAAAATTAGTATTAAAGGCATTCATTTTTAAATGAATTTTTATTTTAAATATATATTTAAATAGGATCAAAAATTTCATTATTTTATTTAGTCTAACGTAAAATTATTGCAATTAAATCGTCCTTAAAATAATACAGTTTATTGATTTATCATTTTATAAGACTTTATTTGGTATAAGACACATGAGTGAAGAAGAATTTAATGAAGATGATGATTTGGAAGAGGGTGAGGGAGAAGATGAATGGGAAGATTATGATTACGAGGCGAACCTAGATTATAAAATTGAGAATGTTGTAGGCACAGTAGTAGTAGAAATCGATGAAAAAATTGACCTAAATCAAATCGCCAGACGCCAACCCGATGTAGAATATAATCCTGAACGGTTTCCAGGTCTGGTAATGAGAATAGAAAAACCACGTGCCACAATTTTGATCTTTTCAACTGGTAAGATGGTAGTTACAGGTCTTAGAAAAGCATCTGAATCTGATAAGGTTGTTCAAAAAGTAATCAAAAATATTAAAAAAGCTGGAATTGATGTAAGAAATCCTGTAATAACCATTCAAAATATCGTAGCGAGTGGTGATCTTCATACAAATATAGATTTAAATATGGCAGCAATTGTGATGGAATATGCAATGTATGAGCCAGAAGTCTTTCCCGGACTTATTTACCGAATGCAAGATCCAAAAACTGTTTTTCTAATTTTCTCAACGGGGAGAATTGTTTGCACCGGCGCTAAAGAAAAGAGCATTGTTAGAGATGCAGTTCTCAAATTGAATAAACAAGTTCGTGATTTAGGTGTTGCTAAAAAGAATTTGGACTCAATTGATTATGAGGATATTTCCTTTCTATAAAATCCCATTAAATTTTAAAAATTTTTATTTATTCCCGTTTTATGAGAGCTCTCTGAAAAAAGTAAAGTTCAAATAAAAAATACTAGATAATTTTAAATAATGCGTTTTAATAAATCAACAAATGATTTCTCAACATTTTGTCCAGTTTTTGCACTAGTTAGTACAAGACTCATATTGTTTTCACTTGCATACCTCTCAGCTTGACTTTGATCAATTATAATATTTTCTTTAAGATCAATTTTGTTTCCTATTAAGATTACTGGTTTATCCCCGTGAACTTCTCTAAAACTTGAAATCCATTCTCCTAATTTAGTAAATGATTGTTGATTAGTTACATCAAAAAGTAATAAAGCACCTTCTGCTCCTTCTAAGTAAAGTTTTCTAAGTTTTTTAAATGGTTCTTGACCACCTAAATCCCATATTTGAGTCACAACAGTTGAATCCCCGATTTTAACTGTCTTTTTTAATAAATTTACTCCTAAAGTACTTCGAAAATCGGTACGGAATTTATTTTCAATGAACCTGTACACCAATGTGGTTTTTCCGACTTTTGCTTCTCCCAAAAGACAGATTTTGATTATAAATTCGCTCATATTCTTAATTTACCTCTATTCGATTTTTCTATGAACTTATTATTAAATAAGATTTATGTATAAGAAATATATAAAACTCTCTATAATAATTTTTTATTTTTAATCAATTAATTCATTAAAATTTCTTTTATTTAATATTTTTATTGCAATATGGGTGATAATAGTGCTTACTTTTTCAAATATGATTAATTGAATCCTTTTGATATACAATTATAAATTCACAATACGATTGGTCGGTTTGCAGACTACACTTCTCTTCTTGAGCAAAACATTGAAGATCACTCATTTTCTCAACTAAAGCAGCTAATAATCCCGCTTCAAAACTGCAAAATGTTCCCTCTGCAGATATTTTTGAAGATAATAAATCTTTACAAGTAAGACAACTTCTTAATTTAACAGTTAAATGTTCATGTGAAATCTGCTCTTGTGAGAGTCCAGTTATATCAATTTCACCTAAATTGTATTTTTTAATTATTTTAACAAGTTCTTCAGGAATTTTAGTAAGATCATAAACTTTAGGAACATCAAATAATGAACCTAGTTCATGGCCTAAATAATAAAAAACAGCCTCCAATTGACTACCCAGAGCTAATAAGGCACCTATTTTCAAATTTCCAATACTTTTTCCTTCAAGAAGATTAGATTTCATCTTCTTTAATAAATCATTTAATAGAGAACGATTCATGATAAATTTTCCTTTTTTTTTTTTAATTTTTAGCATTTTAATTTAATAAATTTTTAATCAAATATCTACAGAAGATATAAATCCTTGTAATATTGCGTCAATAATATCATCCATATCTACATTTCTAGTTAATTTTCTTCCTGCGATTACTAAAGATGGCACACTTGCAATTTTATATTTCTTTATTATTGGACTTTTTATGTCAATACTGATTTTCTGAATCTTTAATTTTTTTCCAAACATCGAGATATTAATTGTATGTATTAATTTCTCAACTTCTTTACATGGTTCACAAAAATTTGAGGAGAAGAATAGAATTTCTGGTGTTTTATTTTCCTTCATAGTAGTAAAAGTCATTATATTTAATAGTAATTTTATTTATTTCAATTGATGAATCTGCTTATTCTTTTACGGAATCGTATAATTCTTTTATGATGCATCTGAAAGCATCATACACGTTATTACCTGTTTTAGCAGAAGTTTTGTAATATTTAATAAAACGAATCTCATCTTTCAATGCATTGATTTTGGAATCATCTAATTCATTTTCATTTACTAGATCAACTTTATTGCCAAAAATCACAATTGGAATATCTCCACAAAATTTTTTGATATCTTCATGCCAAATTTTTATACTATTAAAACTCTGCGAATCTATTAATGAAAAAACTAAAATGACTGCTCTTGCTCCTTTATAGAACGTCGGACGCATAAATGAAAACTCAGATTGACCAGCAATGTCCCAAAAAAAGAGTTTTACACGTATATCCTCAATTTCCTCAATATATTTCGAGAACTGAGCCCCAATTGTTTTAATATAGTCTTTGACGAAACTCCCTTCAGTATATTGCTTAATAAGTGATGTTTTGCCAACCGCTCCGTTCCCTACGACAACGATTTTGAAAATATAAGATTTTTCCTCTTCACTCAAATCGTTTTCACGTGATTTATTTTATTTATCTTATGTTATTAATTTAAAGTATATGAATTTATCGTAGTCTTCTTTTTATTTAATTTTAAGTAGTTTTTAAAACCACATATTTATCTATATTACAATATAAATAATTTATAGTTAAAGAAAGAGAGATTGATTACTTAATGCCTCAAGATATTAATAAAATGAGATTCTGCAATAATTGTCGAATGAATTGTTTTCCAACAAGATCGGAATTTAATACAATAGTATTTGTAACTTTTACTGGAATAATATTTATAATTACTACGATTCTTACGATTCTATTAATTTTAACGTGGTTTTTCAATCTTGTATTCTTTTTGTATTTATTTATGATTATAAATCCGTACCTCATATATTACTGTCTAATACCAAAACATTATTGCCCTAAATGCCATTCTAAATGCACAGAGGAACCAAATAAAGAATATGAACCTTTTGGTCCTAAAAAAGGTGAAGGAATACCACGTCTTCCATATGAGCAACCCCCATCACATCAAAACAATATAAAAGTTAGAGAAGGGTGGTTTTGTACATATTGTGGGGCTCCAATTAGTAGAACTTGGAAACATTGTAAATCGTGTGGAAAATTGCTCGAGATAAATCTCTAAAAACTAGAAAAAAGTTAAAATATGTGAAAAGAGAATTATTTTATAGATACTGGGAATTTTTAAGAATTTTTAATTGGGAGATTATATGGTTTTAATTCGCGAATGTGGAATTTTATTTAGGGGTTTTACTATAGTAAATTCACAGTATCATGATTTTGGGGCGAGTATAAAGGATAAAGACTTAAGATCGGGGCTTTTAACGGCTATAATTAACTTTTCAGATGCGGCATTCTCTCATAGTATTGAATATATAGAAGGTAAGAAGAAATCATTAATATTCACTCAAGATAAAATTTTATCTACGGATGTTGAGGATGTTTCTGAAATAATTATTTCTTATATAATAATGGATAAAGTGAAAGATTTAGATAAAAAAAAGGAAAGAATTGTTCCTGAATTAAGAAAACTATTATTGTTATTTAAGGAGAAGTATAAAAATAAAAATCTTGCACATGTATCAGAATTTCAAGAATTCAAGAAAGAGATTGATAATTTATTTGGAGAAGAAGGAAAAACCATTGAGCAACGATTAAAAGGTTCATTTTTCTAAATTTTTTAAATATGAAAAAACTAAGGGAAGAGCAATAGTTGCATCACAAATTAAAGTTGTGTATAATGCTTCTTTATTAACCTTTCCCCATGAAACTGCCTCACTTAATGTTGCTCCACTTAGTCCTCCTGGTTCTGGTCGATCCATTGTTATTTGAATTGCGTAAGAGGCAGAATTAGGAGAAAATTGGAGGGATTGCATAATAAAATTTTTTGGAACACCTCCACCAACAATAAAAACACCGGCTTTTTTGGCATCCCATGCTAAATCTACCATTTTTAGCATATCTTTAAAATGATTTAAATTGAGTTTTTGATTGTGAAAACCCAATTGAAGTGCTAGACCACAATCAGTAAAAGCAGGACAGAAAATTGGAATATTTTTTTCAGCGCAAATTTTTAAAATCGAATTAGGATTGTTTGGTAGTTGTTCACCTAAAAATTTTAAAAACTCACTTACCGGCATCTCATTGTTAGGGACATTTAATTTTGAAATAAAATCTTCAATTCCTTCATAAGCATTATTAGGTAAAAATACATCATATATTCGATTGATTTTTTTATCATATAATTCTGCATCATCAATATTTTCTAATTTAAGATCACATTGCAGATGGTGGAATCCTAGAGTCTCAGCGACATCATGAGTTATAGTTGCACCGGTTGTCACAAGTACATCGAGAAAACCCTCTTCTATAAAATCGTGAATCACTTTTCCAAGACCAACCGGGATCATTGCACCTGCAAGTCCAAAAAATTTTATACATTCTTTATCTTCTATCATCTTCTCGTAAATTTCACACGCTAAAGCTAGTCGTTTCGCATTAAATCCCGTATTAATTAAAGACCTAATGATTTTATTTATATTATCGTTTTTAGAAATATCTATCTGCTCTACTGGTTTAAATTTATTATCCTTCATTTTCTCAATGCCTTAAATTTATTTTTTGATAAAACTCATAAATTCCACTATTATTTTTGCTGCACAAATCTGAGTTATTTTATTTTGCAAATCCAAGTTAGGAGATACCTCAACTAAATCAAAACCTATAATATTAAATTCTTCTGCTAATTTTCTTAAAATTTGCCATAAATCTCTATAACTTAAACCACCAGGAACGACATATCCCGTTCCAGGAGCAATTGATGGATCTAACACATCGATATCAATAGATACATATAATTTTAAGATGCCTTGAGATTTAAAGAACTTAAAAATTTTTTCAATTGTTTCTTGAATATCAATATCGTATATTTCACAAGAATTAATATGCTCTATTTTATTCTTTTTTATATTATCGAGCTCAATATTGTCGATATCACGAGCACCAACAATTAATAAATTTTTGTTATTCATATATTCTAAATCAAATATTCTATGAGCGACGGTTGTATGAGAATTTTTTTTTCCTTCCCAAACATAGTAGAAATCTGCATGAGCATCAAATATAAGAACGCCAAATTTCTCCCTTTCCAAAACTAAATCCCCAATGGCTTTTAATACCGGATAAGTACAAAAATGATCGCCTCCAATCATCACCATTTTAGGTGACTTGTAAGGATTATACAATTTTCTAACAAATTCTTCAATTTTTATCAGATTTTTTTCATTATTAGATGGGTCTATTTCGACATTTCCCAAATCAGAAGCATTTAATGTAGAAATATCAAATCCCAATTCAGTAGATCTCGCAAGGTCGTAAGTTAATTCTCGTATTTTGAAGGGCGCGGCAGCAGAATTTACATTCTTTAAAGAACTAAGAGAATCCCATGGAATACCAAAAATTAAAAACTCAGTGCTATGGTCAAAGTTATCTTTAAAGTCGTAAAATGTTTTTACCAAATTAGACCCCTTACATAATTTACATTTGTAGTAAAACTTCTATTCCTAATAAGTTCAAACCAATTTTAATAACTATTTGGTTACATTTGATTAATAATAACCTTGCTTTCTTAGTCTTTTCATCGCTTGAAATAACAGGACAATTATCGTAAAAGATATTGAATTTTTGTGATAAATTTAATAGATATTGACACATTAAATGTGGTTTGTAAGATTCTGCAGCCTCTTTAAGAATTTCCGGAAATTGATATAGATTAAATATTAATTCTTTTTCGGTTTTGTGTTTTAAGAGTGAAAAATCAACATCTGTATCAATCTCAACTTCTGTTTTGTTAATAATGGATTGAATTCTTGCATAAACATATTGAATGTAGGGACCTGTATCACCTTCAAATGAGATACTCTTATCAGGGAAATAGGTAAAATCTTTTTTTGAATCATATTTCAAAATGTAGAATCTTAAAGCAGCTTGTCCTATGATCCTCGATCGCTTTTCTATTTCCTCTTCATTCAAATCATTATATCTTTTTAATATTTCATTTTTAGCTAAGTTATATACTTCCTCAATAATTTCATCTGCATCGACAGTTTGACCTTCTCTACTTTTCATTTTACCTTCTGGTAAATATACCATACCGTAATTAAGATGAATCATTTCCTCCGAAAAGCCTAAAAGTTCTAATATTTTAAATAATTGCTTAAAATAGGTGTTCTGTTCATTTCCAACAACATAAATTGACTTGTCGTAATTGAAATCTTCTTTTTTCTTTTTAGCTAAATATATGTCTTGTGTAATATAAAGTGATGTGCCATCACTGCGAAGTAAAACTTTATCAGGAAGATTATATTTCTCTAATCTAGCAATAACTGCCTTATTTTCAACCTGTTCAAAATTTTCACCATCTATTGCAGTTTTTATTATTTCTTTTCCTTTTTTATATATATCAGATTCGAAATATTCTTTGTCAAATTTAACATCTAATTTACTAAATGATTCATTAAAACCTTGTTTTGCCCAAGTATTCATCATTTTCCAAATAGCACGTATATTTGGGTCATTATTTTCCCATTTATGAAGTAAATCCTCAGCTTCTTGATTCATGTCGGGATCATTTTGCAATTTTTCATTAAATAAAACGTAGAACTTTCCAACAAAATGATCAGCCTTAATATTCTCATCTTCTGGTTTTTTATTATTCCCCCACTTTTGGTATGCAAGCATACTTTTGCAAATATGAATACCTCTATCATTGAATAAATTAACTTCAAAAATTTCATTACCAATAAATCTTAGAAGGTTTGAAACTGATTGACCAATAAAAATATTTCTAAGAATTCCAAGATGTAGGGGTTTATTTGTATTTGGGGAAGGATACTCAACAACGATTTTAAGAGGGAGCTCAATCTCCTTGGATTCAATTCGTGCGAATTCTTCCCTTTTATTAAAAATATTAGTTAATACATCTTTTGCTAAAAATGTTTTATTTATATTAAAATTCAAATATGGTCCAACAGCTTTAATTTTTAATAAAAATTCAGGCTTAATCAAATTTTTTTCTAAATCTACAGCAATTTGTTGAGGAGATTTCTTTTTCACTTTTGATAAAATAAAGACAGGAAATGAATAATCAAAATCAATATCTTTAGGAGGAAGTTCAATTAATTTTTCCACTTCTTGTGGAGTAATTTCCTTTATAAAATCAGATAATAAAACAGCAATCTGCTTCTTATAATTCATTCTATAAATAATTTAGTATAAAAATTAATTTATACTTTGGGAATTGGTTTCCTTTAATTTCGCTTCCATTTCCTTCTCCATTTCTTTCAAATCTTTCAAAAATACTAATTCGACGTAGCAGTAATCTTCTGTGGGTTTAACACCATTCAGTTTATATTCAACTTTTATGTCTGTTAATTTTTTTAATGATTGTTCAAAATACGCTTTAGTAAATTGACAAAGAGTGCCACCATACTCAAGATCTTCTCTTTCTGCAATAAGTTTATGAAATGGGCATCGATTTTTTATTTTAATTACTGTTCGGTCTTCTTCGTTATTTTGATTAAGCAGTTCAGCTTCAAATAGTTGAGAAACCATACTTTGAAATAAATTAAAAGCAGCAGAAATATTTTCAAAATTACCACCATTTTGCTTGTGCTTTTCAAGAATTCTTTTGGCGATAATTTCAGCAGATTTTTGGCCAATTCTATAAATTAGAGCGTTTAACGTAGGTTTTCCTAAAGTGGATTGTAGTTCATTTACCAAACTTCCTAAGAATGATCCTAAAGCCAAATTTTCATCCATGTTTTCTTACAACCCGTAATTATTATAATTTAAAATTTATATAAAATTTTCGTAAAAATCGTCTTTCTTAAAAGATTATTTTGTTTATATAAAGAATTGATTAAGTAAATCTTTTCATTTGTTATTAAAATTAACGATTAAATATGTTAAGTTATTAATATTGAATTATTTTGATATTTAGAAGTAATCTTCTTAAAAGTGATAGTACTAATATTATTCTTGTAGTATTGAAGTTTAATGAAGAAAAAACTTCAAATATAAATTTCTGAACAATTATTTTTTCTTTTAATCTGAATAGGATATTTTTAAGAGGATATATTAATATTTCCCATTAGTACGGACAAAATTATATCTTATAGAAAAACTCATATAAGCCATAAAACCAATTAATTAAAAATATTTTTAATCTTCAGAGATTTTTTATCTTTATTTCTCATATTTCAAGTAGTAAAAATAATTTTTTCTTAATTATAATTAATCAAAAAGATAGATATGATTATAATTATAGAGATATTGTTTATTATCAAGAATTAATTTCATTATATAGAGAATTGATTATGTAAATCTTTTGGTTTGTTATTATAATTAGAGATTTTATACTCCAAATATTAAGATTAGATTATTATTTAATGTAAAATATCTTTAATAATAGTGATATTGCATACAAGGGTTCTTAAGTATGTAAATTTCATATGGAAGTAATTAAAAATTAATTAAATAATTTAAAATATAGTTAAAGGAGGTCATTTTATGAGTGGTAGAGGCGGTGGAGGCGGTGGAGGCGGTGGAGGCGGTGGAGGCGGTAGAGGCGGTAGAGGCGGTAGAGGCGGTAGAGGAGGAATGGGAGGTCCTTATGCTGCTGGTCCTAGTGGGGCTTGTATCTGTCCAAATTGTGGTCATACGGTTCCACATCAAGTAGGAGTTCCGTGCATGAATCAAAATTGCCCAAAGTGTGGTACTAAAATGGTAAGGGGCTAAAAAACTGATTACCATATTTAACCAATAAGAATTATAATAACCAATTCGCCGATAAAAGAATCATTTTGTAGAGTGGAAATGAAATCTTATTAATAAATTGTAAAATTATTTTATAAAAACTAACAATATAGTTCATGAAATTAGTAAAAGAGAAAAATTTCATATAGGGGAAAAATAAAAAGTAGATAGTCCTGTTAGTACGAACAATTTATTCTTTAAATAATGCATTTTATAAATTTCAGGAAAAATCAGTGTAATAGAAATAAAAATTTCTAATATTTAATTGATTTTTATCGCTATTTATTAAATTTTAAGTAGGATAATAATTTTTCAATAATAAAGAATCTATTTATAAATAAAATAAAGTGGTTTGATTGCAATGAGTAAAAAAATGAATGTATTATTCATAATCTCTGATGCTCATCGAGTGGATCATTTGGGATGCTATGGAAATCAAATTTTAAAAACACCAAATCTTGATAAGTTTGCAAAAGAAGGTGTTAGATTTTCTAATTACTTTTGTACTGCTCCTATTTGTATGCCCAACAGAGCAACACTACATACGGGATTATATCCAAATGTGCATGGTGTAAGGAGTAATGGGATTAATCTACGGGAAGACCTTCCAAATATTGCTCAAACATTAATGAAAAGAGGTTGGCGTACAGCGGTTATGGGAAAAACACATTTTCAATTTATGTCTCCTCCATATCGAAGGAAAACAAAATCGGCAGAATGTTGGGGTGATTGGTTAGCTGAGAAAGCTGGTGACAACCCAGTAAAAGAAAACTTTCCTCTCCCATATTATGGATTCCAAGAAGTCGAATTCGCAACGGGTAATGGGACTATATGCGTTGGACATTATTTAGATTGGTTGGAAAAAAAGTCACCGAAACACGCTGAATTTGTAAAAAAGAAATGGAGAAGAATCGACAATTACTTCTCGTTATGGTGTGATAAGGGCTTTCCTGAAGAACTTTATAGTACAACATATATTAAAGAACGTACTATTGCCTTCCTTGAACGACATGCCCGGGGAGATTATGGAGATAAACCCTTCTATTTGCATTGCTCTTTTTTAGATCCTCACTATCCTCTATGTCCTCCAGGAAAATATTATGATATGTACAAACCAGAAGAAATTGAGCTTCCTCCGAATTTTAAAGATGTAAAGAACTTATATGGCCATAAATTTTTGGGACCTCTTTTAAAAAATCCACCATTTTTTAGAGCGTTCTTGCGAGAAACTAATGAAGAGGAGGCACGAAAATTTATAGCCTTAACATACGGGTCTGTTGCATTAATAGATTATAGTATAGGAGAAATATTATCAACACTAAAGAAGTTAGGTTATGCAGATAATACAATAGTAATGTATAGCAGTGATCACGGTGATTTAATGGGAGATCATGGTTTATTATTTAAAGGTCCTTGCCCTTATAATGGTGTATTACATCTTCCTCTAATATGGAAAGTGCCAGGTTTAACTAAACCGGGAGTTTCTGAATCTTTAATAAGTTCCATCGACATTCCAAAAACCATTCTAAATCTCTTAAATATTAAAGAACGCCATCACCCTCCTGATATGCAAGGTTTTAATATGACTCCGGTATTAATGGACCAAAATGAAAAAGTTAGAGACTGTGTTTTCATCGAAAATGATGAAGAAGTTGGATCTCTTGAAGCACGATTAAGACATTTAGTAACCGAAGATTATAAATTAACAATATATGAAGGTTTTGAAGATCATGGTGATTTATTTGATCGAAAGAACGATCCAGATGAATTGAATAATTTGTGGTATAAAGAGAAATTTAAAAATATTCGATTTAAACTGGTTAATAAATTATTGCAAGAGAATCTCAAAGCTCAAACTCGAGATCCTAAACGAGTCGCAGGAACATAAAGTTAATATATTTTTTTTTGAATATTTTTTCATTTACTCTTTTAATCATCATTTATCCAAAATATTTATGAAGATTTTATATATTTAGTAATGTAATATATATCTATTTAAAATAACAATTTTACATAAAAAGGAATTTAATCATGAGTGAAAGTAAATCCAATTCAAAATGGATTGTATTGGTAATTATTTTAGCAGCAATGATTGCATGGATGCATGATGGGTACTCATTGGTTTTAATTAGCCTACTTGCTAACGATTTAAAGGCATATTTTGCAGTAAACGATGCTGCAATTGGTCTTGTTATATCGCTTCAATTCGTGTGCACAGTGCCTGGTGCCATATTATTTGGCGAATTGGGAGATCGATTTGGACGTAAGAAAGCACTAATTATTTCAATAGCATGGGATGCAATTTTTTCATCATTAACTTCTTTAGTTCCTTCAAATGGATTTATACTTTTTGCAATATTAAGAATGGTTTCTGGACTCGGTGTAAGCTGGGGTATTTCTTTCTCTTTAATTTCAGAACATTTTTCACCAAAAAAAAGAGGGGCAGCTGGTGGGCTGGTCCATTCGACATTTGTTATTGGATATATGGCTGCGATTATTGTAACATTATTAATCGCACCGTTTGGATGGCAATTCTGCTTTGTAACGGCTTTATTTCCTATTCCGTTTTTAATATTATTCTGGTTTGCACTACCCGAATCCGAAATTTGGTCTGAATATGATAAAATATCGAAAGAACAAAAGGTTAAGCAAAAAATAAGAGTTAAAGAAATTTTTAGTGGAAAATGGTTAAAATTGACAGTGCTATTAGTCCTACTCTTCTGGTTGTGCGAAACGGCATATCACACGTTAGTAGATTTTGCACCAGTTTTTTTTGAATACCTTTTTAGTCATCTAGGTTATTCAAATCCAGCAAATAGCTCATTAATGTTTATGCTAGTCCTTATGTTAATAGCAGCATTTGTATTAATTGGTTTCGGTGCATTAAGTGACTTTATTGGCAGAAAAAAGGCGTTTCTTATTGATAATATATTTGGCATTGTAGGTGGCTCAATATTTGGAATATTTCTTTTACTGATTTTTGATAGTTCAATGATTATGGTAGCGGCATTATTAATTACGGTTTCCTTTGGTCTTCATGGTATATTTGGTGTGTGGTCTTCTGAATTGTATGATACTGAAGTAAGAGCATCAGCAAATTCAATTATATTTTCAATTGCACGCGGGGCAAGTCTTGGAGCGTTTTTTGTGGGATTAATTTCTGATAGTTTAAATCCATACACTACTACAGCAGAAAGGTTAGCAAATCCATTTATTTCACTTCAAGCATTAGGCACTGGAATGTTACTTTGTCTATTAGCATATATTGGGGTATTCATCGTTTTATTATTCGTACCAGAACCTAAAGATAAAGTAATCACAGCAATAAGTAAACCGAAAATTCTTGAATCTTAAAATTTAATTTAATTAATTTTTTTTTTTTTTAAGATAACTCATCTTTTAGTTCATTCAAAAAATTTAAACATAAAAAAAAATGTATTAATTAGAATCATTTCAATTTTTTTTCCAATTCTTTTATTTTCTCTTTAATTTGATAAGCCGCATTATCAATTATATTAGCTGCTATGAAAGAGGTCTCATTGTTTGCTTTTTGTTTCAATATTTTATACTTTAAATTTAAAGCTTCTAAGAGTATTTTATTATGCATTTTATCAGTTCCTTTTATTATAATATCAAGGATATGAAGGGCTAATTGTAATTTTCCTATTTCATATAATTTTTTCGCATGTTCCATATAGTTTTTTTCGCTATTTAATCTCAAAAATTCTTTTGCAATCTCTTCTGACTTAGCTGGAAACAGATCTGTTGGATTTCCGCTATTATACCAACCATGATATAATCTATAACTTGCATGTATTGCAAAACGAACACACCCGTACATTGGTCTTAGATATTTATGTTTTTTGAACTTCTCCGGATAAATCTCAAGTATTTCATGGTATATCTGCTCAAACCATTTACCTTCATTTAATCTTTTTACAACCTCATCATGTACAAAATGCATGGCCTCTGCTGTAATTGATAAGACATCTTTTACTTTTTCTTTGCCTTCAATTAAAGGACCATGCCCAGGAATTAAATATTCAGCGTTTTTTTCCATCATTTTTTCCATTGCTATAGCCCATTGTTTAGGATATCGTTGTACTTTATATGGATTGCCAACATTAGGGAAAGATGAAACCATTAAATCTCCCGCACATATAAGCCTTTTTTCTGGTACCCATAACCAAATTGAATCATCTGTCTCGCCCTTATCGTGGTAGATATTAAAAGTACAATCACCTAGTTTGAATGAATATTGCTCCTCATTTCCATGCATAATTATAGTAGGGGCAAGTGTTTCATGTGCTGAAACAAGAATCTTTTGTCTCTTACCTGATACTGAAGCAAATTGTTGTTTGTTTAACCAATCATGATATTTATCCAACATTCTATATTTTTCAAATCTTCTTAGGCAATTTTCGTGGGCAATTATTTTAGGCATCTCCCAACCTTTTACCTTAATTTCTTCAATGAATGGTGCATACCCAAAACAATGGTCAAAATGTCCATGTGAATAGATAATATATTTAACCTGTTTATCTGTTAATTTTCGAACCTCTTTAAATGTCCTTGGGCCATATTGCACTATGGGAAGATCAAATATTACTAAACCGTCATCAGTTTCAATAACACCCGTATTAGCCATGCCAGGGATTAGATGGCATGAATTGTCTGCAAACGTGGAAGATGGAAACATTCCAAACCAATCACGCATACCTTGATTTGTGACTCTCATAATTTTCACTTACTCAACATTTTTTTAATTTTTTTAATTAAAACTATACTTCTTGACTTATATAAAAATTAAACTCATAATATAAAATCATTCAATTATTGAATTTTACTAAAAAATCAAATAAAGTAAAGACGATATAATTTCCCATTATTCAAAAATAGAAGATCATCACCTATTTATAAACTTGAGAGAAGAGTTATTCCAATTTGTAATATAAGAGTAAAAATATAATTGAATCTTTTTTTATGAAAAATTATAGTTCAAAAATTTACCATTTCAATTTAAATAACGGCATCAGAGTTATTAGTCTAAAACATTTTAAATTAAAAAAAAAATTATTATAGGGATATTTCAATGAATAGAAAATATTGTATATTAGGATTTTTTCTAATAGGGATTCTGTTAATGAGTATGAGTTATGGTTTTACTATAGATTTTATTGAAAATTCTCATTAACTAACAAATTGATATCCAACTATAATTAATATTGATTTAAAATAATTTTTCTTGTAATTCTCAAATAATTAAGAGAAATCTTAAAATTCACTAATAACGAAATAAAAAGTATGGTTAAATTAATTTATCATGGCTGTATAAACTTAAGCAAATTACCGACTCTATGTGAAGCAGGGACAGAATTAATCAAATTCCTAGAACCAGAATATCAAGAGTTAGAAGACCCTCCTTGTTGTGGCTCTTTATTATTTCATACTGACGAGGAGGGAGCAAGAAAGAACTGCAATGAGGTCTATGATTGGTTAAAAAAAAATAATGTAACAGAACTAACAACTATTTGTGCTGGATGCTATAATTATTTTGTAACGTTTTACCCACAATATATCCCTGAATTTGATGTTAAAATAAATCACATATCACAGTTTCTTTCCAAACCAGAATACATGCAAAAGCTTAATTTGATATATCCAGGAGAAAAAAGTGTAAAAATAACATACCATGACCCATGTCATATGAAAAATGCCCGGATTCCAATATTCGAAGAGCCAAGAATCATTTTAAGTAATATAAAAAATATTGATTTAGTATCGCTTGAGTTTGAGAGAGAATTATCAACTTGTTGTGGAGCTGGGGCAGGAGTATATTCTTCATTTAAAGAGATCAGTAATTTTACCACAGCAGATATCTTCAGGCAAGTTAAAAAGTCAAGAGCTAAAATTTTGATTACTCCATGTAGCTTTTGCTATGTAACGTTTAAAAGACTTGTATCAGAAAAAAAACCACGATTTAAAATATTTAAGCTTGAGGAATTCATAAATAAATTGAAAAAAGGAGAGGTGATTGAATAATGACATCAGGAAAAGAATTATATGAAAATAATAAGGAAAAACTTAAGAAACTTCTTGATGAAACGAGCGAAGAGTATCAATTTGCTGATTTTTGGGGTAATCTTGCCTCAGTTAAAAAGCATCGGGAATATAATGAGGATACTAAGGAATATGTTGATAAATATGTAGATAAATTAAGACCAATGAGAGAAGACTTAGTAAATAATCTTGAAAAATATACTGAACAAGCAATGAAATCAATAGAAAAAACTGGCGCCAAAGTTTATCTAGCTAAAACTAATGAGGAAGCTCAAAAATTATTTTTACAAGAATTAGGAGATGAACGAACTCTATATAAATCAAAAAGTGCAGATGCAAAAGAAATGGGCATTTTAGATGCTTGTAAAAAAAATGGAATAGAAGTTATTGAAACTGATCTAGGAGATGTTTTGGTTCAGCTGTTTGAGTATGAATTGCCATCATATCAGCTAGCTCCTGGAGTTCATTTTCACCCTAACCAAATTGCAAAAAAAATTAAAGAAAAATATAATGTTGATGTAGAACCTAGTGCACCAGCCATTGCTAATTTTTTTAGAAAGACACATAGACCGAAGATCCTTAAAGCAAAGATTTCATTAACATCAGCTAATGCCGTAGCAGCGGAAGATGGTTCTATTGTTTTAATAGAAAATGAAGGAAATATTAGTTTATTAACCCGTTTACCCCCAAAACATATCGTGATTTGCGGTATTTCAAAAATCGTTCCCACTGTTTATGATGCATTATTACAGGTAAATATGCAAGAACGATGGAATACCTTAATTGGTAGTTATATATCTTTTATTAGGGGACCATCATCAACAAATGATATTTATGGCGCAAAGGTAAAAGGTATGTATGGAGCTCAAGAAGTAGTGGTCATACTTGTAGATGATTGGAGAACAAAAGCAGTTAAAGAAAATAGTTTTCTTAAAGAATTTTTGCATTGTATAAGTTGTAAGGCTTGCAATTACGTATGTACTGCAAGCAGAGCAGTTGGAAATATATATGCTTCAAAAATGGGGCTCGGCGCATATGGTATTATAAAAGATTACATTCATAATGGAATTGAGTCGGCTGTGAAAAATGGTTTGTTTTTATGTACTTCTTGCGAAAATTGTAAAAATTTTTGCCCAGTTCAGGTTGATTTACCCAAAATAATGAGAGAATTAAAAAAAATTGCTGTTAGTAAAGGATTTACACCTCCACCTTTAGAATCGTATCTACAAAATATTAAAATAAAAAAAAATCCATTTAAATAATACTATTTCAAATTAAAAACACAAATAATTAAAAAAAAAAAAAACAAAAGAGATTAAATAATTTTTTTACTCTAAATTTCACTCTACTTTGATTTCCAGAGCGAATCTGCTTCTTGGAGCGCTCTTCTCTGAACTTTTCCTAGAACACTCTTTGGAACTTCGTCAACAAATTCAATAATTGCCGGACATTTCCATTTTGTTAGATTCTCTTCTGTCCAAGCTTTTAACTCATCCTCGGTAATCTTTCCTTTATATTCTGGTTTTATCTCCACCCACGCTTTGGCAATTTCGCCTACTTTTCCTTCTGGATCGGGTAAACCTGCAACAGCCGCCTCGGAAACAGCTTCATGTTTCATAAGCATTGATTCAACTTCTTTCGGAAAGACGGAATGACCAGCTACTTTAATTAATTGTTTCTTACGATCTCGAATCGCAATTGTTCCATCCTCATTCATGAACCCAATATCTCCCGTAAGAAGCCATTTTCGATTATCCCATTCTTTAATAGTGTCGGCAGTTTCTTCTGGTTGGTTTAAATATTCTTTCATAACTTGAGGACCACATACACATATCTCTCCGGAATATTCCTCACCGTACTTTGAACCAGGTGATCCAATAGCAATTGGACCTTTGTTAAAATCTTCAGCATCAAAAATAGCCCAGTCAGTTCCAGTAAACGGCATACCTATAGTGCCAATAGGACTTTCTCCAAATAAATTACCAGCGCTAACAACAGGACTTGCTTCAGAAAGACCATATCCCTCAACTATTCTTCCTCCAGTATTCTTTTCAAATGCTTCTGCGACCGGTCCATGTAAAGGACCCGCTCCTGAAACACACAAGCGTAATTTACCCATAATATCAAATTCATTAATTGTTGGAAGATCAGCGAGCCTTTTAAACAAAATTTCTGCACCAGTATATAAAAAACCTTTTGGTGCCGGTAAATCTTGAATTGTCTCAAGTAATTCTTCAGTTGGAGGGGGTCTTGGAAATAACATCATCCAACCGCCAAGTGCAATACATGCATTCATAACCGTAGTCATAGCAAACGAGTGAAATAATGGTAAAACACCGACACCTCCTACTCCAGGCTCCTCTCCGCCAAACCATGAAATGCATTGTCTTGCATTAGATACTAAGTTAAAATGAGTTAATACCGTAGCTTTTGGGATACCAGTTGTACCACCCGTCATTATGTATGTTACGGGAAGATCAACTGGGTCAATATCAACATCAGGAAGATTTGGCTCCGTTTTTAATAGATCTAACAACTTATAAGCTGGCTCAAAATCAACTTTACCTTTTGGAATCTTACCGATCAATTTACCAATAAATTTAATCGCACCTGAAAGACCAGAAGCTAAATCTGCAACGTTTGTATATATAATAAACTCAATGTTGGTCTTAGCAATTATGGGCTTGACAAATTCACCATACAAGGCATCCAATACAATTAAAGCTTTAGGATTAGTCGTCTCAATCTGATATAAAACTTCAAGAGGTTTGTAGGTAGGATTAATTCCGGTTGCAATAACGCCAATCTTTGCGCATGCATAGAAACTAATGATATATTGAAAACTATTTGGCAGAAGTAATGCACATACATCCCCTTTTTTTAACCCCAAATTAGAAAGAGCAGTCGCAAGGGAATCCATAGCCTTACCAGCCTCATCATACGTCATCCATGAATGCAAAAACCACATCATATTATCGTTTGCATATTTCCTTCTCTGCCCTTCAAAAAATTCTCCTAATGAAATCTTCTCAAATTCCATGTTCTTAGGACATTTTTCTGGCCACCATTTTTTAAACCAAGCTTTATCTTCATTTACTTGCCATTCTTTTGCCATTTTTTATCACTTAAAAATCTCGATTTTAAGAAAATATTACTTTTAAATCATATAAATAATATAAGCAATATAATTGTAGAATTGTTTTAAATTTTTTTAGAGCTCTTAGAAATATTTTTTTTCTCGTTTATTTTTTTATTATTTCCAAAAATTATACAATTTCTTATTAGAACTTAATTTAACGTGTAAAGAGAGATATCTTAACCATTTGAAGAAGAAAATAAATATAATTTGAAAATTCAGGAATCAATATAATGAAAAAATAATATGAATAAAAATGCGTCAAAAAGAGAGAGATTTAAAAAAAAGAAGTAAAACAATATTTGAAGTAATTAAAAAGACACCGTATTACTATGCTCCACTTGAATTTATTAAAGATTTGGGATTGGAAGAAAAAGATATTAATAATAAACCATTTATCGGAATTGCAAATACGTGGAACGGATTAAACCAGGGTCGTAAACATTTAAATACTTTGACCAAGGCGGTAAAATATGGCATTATTGAAGGAGGCGGTATCCCTTTCGAATTCTGTGTCACCTCTTTTATAATATATTTTAAGTATCGATATAAATAACCGCGAAGCCTAATTTGCTACCGCATTAAAAAAAATAAAGATTTTTATTTTATTTGTTTTTTCATTATTCAATAGAATACGAAATAGGAAACGAGGAAAATTCAGCCTTTTGGAGCTTATGAAAATTGGGAAATAACTCATCTCAAAATAGTGGTAATTCGTCTGATAAAGCTGAAGCATTTTTAAAACCTCGGATCTCCAAACCTCCCTTATCTCCTAAAGAATTTTTCAAGTATTTGGGTCCTGCTTTTATCTTTACGGCAACACAGATTGGAGGTGGAGAATTTATTACTGTCCCCTTAATGGGGGCTTATTTAGGAATGACAGGGATTTATCTCACGCCTATTATCGCTTTTATCAAAGTATTCGGACAATTTTATTTGGTACAATATGGCGTTATTAGAGGTAAGACTTTTCTCAAGACTTGTTGGGATAAGAAATGGCTGAGATGGATGTTTTTTTGTTTAATGGCTGGGTGCATAATTCATTCAATGCTGCTGGCTGGATTATTGGGTCAAATTGCGGGGACGATTAACTATCTAATTCCAATCTCTAATGAAATCTGGATATTAATAATAATGATTATTGCTTTTTCCATAGTAGTTACAAGAAGTTATAATTTACTGGAAAAGATTTCCAGCGTATTGCTTTGGATTTTTTTGACCTTAATAACTATTGTTGCTATACTTTTTTGGCCCTCTTTGGAGCAATGGATAATAGGGTTCACTCCTCAATTACCTGGAGCAATTGAAGGTCTTGAGACAACATCGGGGATTATGACGGTAGCAGTACTATTTGTTGTCCTGGGTGCTGGTTTTGGACCGACAGTTTCATATATCTGGTTCGCTAAAGACAAAAAAATGGGAATGTTTGAGCCTTACGAAAATGGTTTTGAATTAAACCCTGAAGATCTAACAGAGGAAGAAACAAGAAGGTTAGATGGTTGGAAAAAGGTAATCTTATACCAGAATCTCGTGTCGGCTTTAATTTTAACTTTCTTTTCCATGTTTATTTGGATTGCAGCGGCTCAGACACTTCATGTTCAAGGTTATAAGCCCGTAGGGTGGGAACTCATACCTCAAATGGAATCTATCTTCACTTTAACTTACGGCAAATGGTCTGGGTTATTATTTATCATATGCGGAGCCGTTGCACTCTTTAGTTCGATATTAGGACCGCTTTACGGGTTCTCAAGGTTATGGGAAGAGAGTTTAGAACAATTTGGGCTTTATAGTAAAGTTAATATTAAAAAAGAAAATGTTTATCGAATTTGTCTTGCTTTTTTTGCCTCTTTACCTATGATCTTTATTTTTATCACAGGAAAACCCATGTGGCTTTTCTCTATTGCTAGTATGTTATCTGGACCAATATTAGGCTTGCTATATATCATTCCTATTCCTCTTACTTACATTGAAATGAAAGAAAACGCCCCAGATTTGAAACCAACTCGTTATTGGGCAATAATGTTAGCATTATTTAGTGGAGTCCTAATGATAATTTTATCATTAGTTGGTTTAGGTTGATTTTGGGATTACTAAAAAAAGAATTGAATACTATTTATAGTTAAGAAAAAAAAGATAAAAATCAGGACAGCAAGCTTATCGAAATAACAGCTTATCGAAATAAAATCTGAACTCCTTTCAAGCATTTTAGTAATAACACTTTAATCAAATAGATTACGCTCCATAAATTTACATTTAAGACTTTTGTCCAATCTTCAATTTCCAGTTCTTCAGCAGGTGCTCCTACTGCAATTCATGAATTATTGAAGAGCAAATCGACCCCACCAAGCTCTGAGTAGAATTTTTCTGCCACTTTCTCAAAAACCTCTAATTTAGAGACTTCACATTTGCCTGTAAAGACTTTAATTCCTAATTCTAGCTGTTCTATCTCGTTTTTAACCCTCCTAAAATTTTCCATATCAATATCTGTGATAAATAGATTCATACCTTCTTTTGCCAAGCCAATCGCTAATGAGCACCCGATGCCACTGGAGCGCCCGTTATGAAACAATTTTTTACCTATTAAGTCTTACAACTTTAAAACCAATTTTAGATTTCACAATGATAGATGTTTCGCCTCATCAATCGATTGAAGTTCATTTAATGATTTAATTTCATCAATTGCAATATTTAATAATAAATATTTGCACACGTCGAGTTTTTCATAATTTAGATATATGATTGTTTTATCATTTTCCAATTTTAGGGTAATATAATCATTTACTCAGAATTTTATGTCGAAATCTCTAAAATTGTTCATATTCTTTATTTAAGATCTAATTCTCTAACTAATTATAACTAATTAAATACAAGGACTCTTAAAAATAATATAAAATATTCTTTATTTTTTGGTATTATCAAAAAAATAAAAAAAAATAAAAATTTAAATTTAACTTGCCTATCTTATCAATTTATTTTTACGTCGTGTAATTAGAATCGTTGCAACTCCAAGTAAAGTAATACCACCTAAGAGAAGTATAATGGAGATAATTGATTGAGCCTCCCAAGTCATGAAAACGCTGAATACAGGGTCATGGAATAACCCATCACCACTTCCGGCGAATGTTGGATAATTTACAGAGTATAGCATCACATTGAAATCTGTTTGGAAAAAGCCTTCAGAAGTAAAAGATGCGGTAGGATCCTCTTCATTTATGTGAGTTGAGAAGTCTGAAACTCCTGCCTCGAACAATCCCAGAGGAATTATACTCGTACTGGCGGAGTGTTGATATGTGCCAGTTTCATTTACTTGTTCATAGTAAGGTCCAGCAATATCAACGAAGGGAACTTTCTCAGCACTAGGCATATAATTGCCGATATATAAAGCGTGTTCTTCTTCATGGTAATCATTTTCGGTCAGCATAGGTTTATCTCTTTTGTCATCATAATTTAACATCTTTTCTTGAGTGATTTCATTTAAACTTAGATTGAAATGAATGTGCAAAGCAGTTGAGAGATAAACAATTGCCATATCGAGGTCAGTAATGTTAGCATTAGGTCCATCACCATCATTCCATGGCGCAAAATACTGATCTAGTTTAACTTTACCCGATGCTAATTGAATAGTTTTGGTGGTTTCACCTTCTGTGATTTCTACAGTATCTGTGATATTTGGTATGAATGTAAAACCAAAGAATATAAAATCAAGGTCTTCTTCTAAAACATCTCCGACATAATCTTCCATTTCAACACCTAACGGCACAGTGGAGAGTTTTACATCATTCATTTGCATACCCCAGGAAATTGATTCGTCAACACCGTCTTCATTTTTATTAATTGTTGGTTCTTTAACATCGAAATCATTTACTGCTCCCAGTTGTATTCGGTGGGTCACTTCTGTAGAATTTGGAACTTGGACATTAGTACCATCAATTACCAGTGGTTCTCCAGTAGTTTCATTTAACACATTTACATAATCAACAGTAATTTTTCCATCTTCATTTGCATCATCGAATAGGAAAGCTCCTGTAAGATGGTGAGTAAATAAGTAGAATTCGATATCACAACCTTCAAAGATTTTGGCGGGATTTATACTTGAAAATGGATCTTGAGAAATACCAATTCCATTATCTACAGATAGACCAAACATGTCACCGCCACCACCATTACCTGTAGGTAGAATTGCACCAAGCAAGTTTATTATTTCATTTGCATCAATTTCGATGTGAAAATTCTTAATCCACAACTGAATAAGGTCAAAAGCAAAGTGAGTCCATTTTTTTGTGTGTACACCTCCAAGACTTTGGTTTGAAAGGAGCCATAGCATATATTCATCATGATTTTCTTCAGCCCTGGTTTCCCAGCCCAATTCTTCAATCCGTTCTTTAAGTAATTCAGTCCCATTTGCATAATACCATTTCTTTGTTGTATTGAAGTCAGCGCTGGTTTCAATCAATAACGATTGATAGGTAATTGGGTTTAACATTATTAACTCATCGCCATTGATAATATCATTAATATGGATGAGTAAATAAGAGATAACATTAGCAATTTTTCCAATTATCTCTGTCATCGCTTTTGTAGCTTCTTCGGTTGGTGGCTCATCCTCGAATTTTTCAGCCATTATAAATAATTCCTTACCCACGTCAATAATTCTCTGTAGTACAGCTATAAGTGAGCCATCACTATCCAAAATTACAAATGTGATTGATGCACCAGA
>JAHQWG010000022.1 GCA_029856045.1 Promethearchaeia archaeon
CCAATAATAAATTCATTAGTTTCATATACTTCTACGAAAATTGGTAAAAATGGAATTAATATCGAAAATCCTAGAATATCGATAAAAATTGCTATCCATAAAGGGATTAAATTTGGATATTTAATTCTTTTTAACTTTTCAAAAGACCCTTGAAACCCATTAGAACTATTATTTTTTTCTTTTTGCATTAGGTTTTACAATAATCCAAAATTTTTAAAAATAATTATTAGATTGTATAACCTAGAATTCCTTAAAATATTAGAATTATAAAACCTATATTCAAAAAAAAGTTTAGACCAAGATTTCAAGTTAAAGTGGAGATTTTAGAGTATAAAAATTTAATAGACTAAATTAAAATTTCTTCCATTTAATTCTTATAAAAAATGAATAGATCTTATTTTGAATTATAATATTCTGAATCCAAATTTGGAAATAGTTGTTTTTTCCTTCCGATTTTTTTTGAATATATAATCCCCAAATCGAATAGTTTTTTCAAGTGGTAGTGTATTGTTTTATGATCAACTCGAAATTTTTTTGTGATTAAATTATTATATATTCCAGGATTTCTTTCAATCATTTCTAGAATCTCTAGTGTAAATTTACTCTTTTGGAGTTTTAAATCAATGTTGCTAATAGGATTTTTATCATAATATGGAAAATATGCAATATAATTTCCAATTCTTTTTTTTCCAATAATTTTATAAGTTTCTAAGATATCTAAATGCCAAACCAAATTTCCTGCAGCAATTCCAGTTTGTCGTAGTAATTCATTAAAATGAACCCCTGGGTTAGACAAGATTAGATCTATTATTTTATTTCGATTTTCATTTTCTAAGACTTCTTCTATGGTTAATCGATGAGCTCCTTTATCAATATTAGTTATTCTATTTTTTAAGTAATTGATATAATCTGTTTTTGTTATAGCTAAACCTAATGTAGCTATAACTACAATGATAACGATAATTAAGATCCATGGCCAAATATCTGAAGAAACGGAAACTTCATAAAGTGTAAAATAATATTCAGTATTTCCTTCAAGATTTAGAATAGTTGTTTCTAAAGAACTCTCAGAAGATGATTCATTAAATAATTCTTCTGTTGGAATGATCTGCCAAGATTCATTACTTAACTCAAAAACCGCGATAAAATATGTCTTATTTGGATTTAATCCAAAATTTGAGGTCTCATTAAATTGAATAGTTAAATTTTGGATTGAATCATTTGAAATGAATTGGTATATACAATTAAACCGATATTCAAACCGATTATTTTTATAATTAGGATTACCTGGTTGTTTAGATAATCCAAAATTCATCATATTAGTCTTTGTATTTATTTGAAACGATATTGATTGATTATTATTTATCTTTATATAGATCTCCCGATTTTGAATTTTATTATCATATTGGATATCGAAATCTATACTGACATTTGTATTAATTCCAAATTGAATCCCATTTGAAAAATAATAAGTAATTGATTCATTAGGATTGAGAAAATCATGAGTTGAGAAACCTGTAATGTTTTTCTTTTTAGCTAAAGTTGGAAGTATTAATAGATTGATTTGAATTAAAATGAAAAATATAATTAAAAAAGTGATTTTTATAACTTTCTCCCGTGATTTAAGATTTTGGGAATGTTTTCCAACCATATTAGTCCATTTTGTTTTTAATCAATATTTTTTTAATAGTTCATAAAAAATTAAGAATAAATTAAAAAAAAAAATTATTTAATATAGATTTTCTTAGTTTTACTTTCTTTTCTTTTTCCATATGATTAACCCTGTTATAGCTAAAACCGCAACAATTCCTAATCCGATAATCAATGCAATTGTGAAATCTTGTTCAAGATTTATTATGGTCCATGTTGAAAAATGGTTTGTTTCAGTCACTAAAAACCCATCTTCAAGAACAGTCTCTACCGGAATCCACGCTTCTAAATCTTCATCATAATAAGCCCAAGTGCCATGTTTATATTCATTTTCAGCTTGCAATTTTAATTTCGCTTGAATGCTTCCATTACTTTGTAAAGCTACAACAAACCCTGCTTGATATCGAAATCTATTCCGATTTCTGTTTTGATGTATTTCTCCATTTAAAAGTCCAAGTTCGGCTTGTTCCTCAGTACATGTCATATTCATTTTAAGATCTTTAGTTGAATTGATTTCAATCTCAAATATCTTATTCCCTATATTTAAGGCATCACACGATATATTTAAATCGAGATTAGCCGAACAATTGATTCTTAATTGTGTTCTCTGTCGAAAGCGATAATTAACTCTGTTATGAGCCATTAAATGGATCTGCGTTGAGTCTCCATTGACTTCAAGTGTATTCTGGTTATCTGCTATCACATTTTGGGTACTATTGATGGAAAAGATTATTAAAAACATTAATCCCCCAAATAAAATCATTTTATTTTTTTTCATACTTTTAAACCTACTAATATGTTTCTAATAAAAAAGTGTGAATTTTGATTATAAAGGATTGAGGAATAAGTTTCCCCATTTAAAAAACTGTAGGTTTAAGGATTTTTTTTAAATTGAATAAATAAAAATATCAAACAAATATTAAAAATATACAAATTATTATGTAAATAAAGCGATTACCAATAGATGAACAATAAAAAAACAATAAAAAGAATTTTAATTTTTGGTATCATATTTATTGGATCAATTTTTTTAGGATTTTTAGGATTTTTATATCCTCCAATTCCCACTAAATGGAATGAAGACCCTTATTGTATTGATCTTTACGAGCTCTACAATGGAGCAAGTATAGTGGAGAATGAACAAATTGTAATAAATCAAGAGATAAGTGACTATAATTATAATGAATCAATTGATCTTCTATCCATTGTATTTAGAGACGATTTTTATGAAATTCAAATCATTATTCAATTTCATAATTGGTCAAGACACGAGAAATTTAGTAGCACAAATATAAAGATAGGAAATACTTATTGTATTAAGGGAATATCGCTTCTTAATTCCGAGGGCGTTGTTATTGGCTTGGATATTATGGAGATATATAGTGTCCGTACAATTATCCTTTCATTAGTAGGATTAGCAGTAATAATACCGTTGATTTTTTATTACTTCAAAATAGATTTTAAAAAATTAAAATTGAATCATCGAAGAGAAAAGAAATCGAAAGGAGGTTTTTAAGTTTCCTGATTGGATTGCACATTTAATGTTTGGAACAATATTATCTTTCATATTAGGAATTAAAGGTGAAAAAAGGATAATTTTTCTAATCGGTAATTTAATGCCAGATTTCGTGAGATTTCTTATTATAACCGATTTTTTTAATCTGGATTTATTTTCGGAATTTATTAGTTACCCAATAAATGAATCCTCTCATTCTATTATTGGAGTTTTTGCTCTTGCGTGTTTCATTTCAATTTTTTTCGAGGAATCTCTCAAACCTTTAGAATCTGGGTTAATAAAACATCAACTTAATTCAAATAAAAGTGGGCTCAAATTTAAACTACTTAAACTTCAATCAATGTGGCAGACAAAAATAAAGAGCCCTTTTTTCCTGCTTTTTATTGGATGTCTATTCCATCTTTTTCTTGATTCATTCATGTGGCCGTGGGCAGGAGGGATAAACTGGCTTTATCCCCTTGATTTTGCAATGTTTCGGTGGAGTTTCAAATTATGGTGGCCTGGAAGTTTTGATGCAATAATCTTACTAACGCCAATTTTTCTCATTTTTTTAATTTTAGGGACCATTATCCACATACATAAAACTAAAAGCCATTCTTCACTTATAAAATGAAAAAAATTATCAAAAGTTAACCTAATTATTTCTCCAAATCTTTTTCTTCGATTCTTTCATTATATCTCTTTGATTTTTCACTCTTATAAATTGTAAATTTAGAACTTTGATTCAATTCAAGAGCTTTCTTAATGCATTTGAATGCTTTATCTAATTCCTCATTATTTTTATTTCTCTGTCCTGCTAAAAAATTCTCGAACCAATTCGAATTTAATCCCATCCAACCTTAAGAGAATAAACAAAGAGAAAGAACCTTCAGAAAAGGAAAATTATTAACTTCTTTAGGTTTGCATAAAATTTAAATATAATTATGTGCGCTTTTAATCGCGTGGCAAAAAAACATTTAATAATCACTGGGATTG
The DNA here is from genome assembly GCA_029856045.1 of Promethearchaeia archaeon. Taxonomy (GTDB): domain Archaea; phylum Asgardarchaeota; class Lokiarchaeia; order Sigyniarchaeales; family SOKP01; genus 6H3-1. Next base: position 4,142 of record JAHQWG010000022.1, read on the forward strand.
GTTTGATTTTATTATTTAGTTTTAGTTTATTTTTTTTATTTAGTCTTAATATATACCCCACAGATATAAAGATAATAGAGATTCTCCATGAAAACGAGGATGATTTATTAAATATTGATGGTGTTGTAGGAGCGGGGATTGCACGAGACGAAAATAACCATATTATCGGAATAGCCATATATGTGGAAGATAATATGACGAATATTCAAGATATACCAAGCGAATTAGGCGAATTCCAAGTTTTTATTATAAGAATAAGTGAAACAAGTGAATTCGAAAAGGAAAAAATGATTATCAGAAAAGAAGAAAATGATTAAATACTTCAATTAATATGCCTATCGAGTAGATCTAAGTCAAATATGTGTTTACAAAGTTTCGTTATATTTGATTTTTTAGTCAATTACTGATAAATAATTTTAAAAAAAATGTTAATAAAGAATTAGTCTATAAAACTAAGATTTTTTAATTAGTTTAAATAAAAAACAAAAAAAAATATTTAAGTTTAAGTTATTTCCAGATCTAACTTATCCAGAATCTCTATTAAATCTATTACTTCAAAACCCATACTGAACTTATCATTTGCATCAGATAAATTCGTTCTGCAAAATGGACAAGTTGAAGACACAACTTTAGCTCCCGTTTCTTTAGCTTCTTCTAATCTTTCCTTCGATATTTCTACAGACCAATCTGGATATCCAATTTTAACGCCTCCTCCTGCTCCGCAACAATATGCGTTTTCTCTATTTCTCTTCATTTCAACAAAATTGATACCCGGAATCTTCTTATAAACTTCCCTAGGAATCTCATATATACCAGAGTGCCTTCCCAAATGACAAGGATCATGATAAGTGACAGTTTTATTGTATTCTGATTTAAACGTTAGTTTTCCCTCATCTAAAAGTTGTTTCACTAATTCTGAAGTATGGTAAAGTTCAAAATTGTATTCGACTCCAAATTTCTCAAAATCATTCTTTAATGTTCGATAACACCCAGCACAAGAAGTAATCACTTTAGTAGCTCCTACTTCTTTAATTTTTTCAACATTGTAATTCATAAAATCCTTTACGGGACTAATTTGTCCAGTTCTTATAAGTGGGCTACAACAACAATGTTCATCGATTAAGGTAAAATCAATTTTTGCTTTTTTAAGAAATCTTAAAGTAGAATCTCTTAAATTTTTTTGACGATAATTTGATGTGCACCCTATAAAATAGACCCATTCTGCTTTATCCGGTAAATTATATTCCTTTTTTAACTC
>JAHQWG010000023.1 GCA_029856045.1 Promethearchaeia archaeon
TAATAAGGGATTTTGAATTAAAGAATAACCAGAGAAGAACAGATTACCTTAAAAATCTGAAAAAATTATATGAGCTTCGTTATCCTGGCTTAAAAATTGAGTTAGATTTTATACATCAATATAATAATATGTTAAAATATTTAGAGAAAGATAAAATTGTGATTGATCTAGCGAAAAAAGCAATAGATTTAGCTGGATTAGAAGTAAAACTGCATTCTATTAGAGGTGGAACTGACGGCACTATACTCAGTGAAAAAGGAATTCCAACACCAAATATCTTTACAGGAGGAGAATTATTTCACTCTAGAAAAGAATATATCCCTACTTTAGCTTTACAAAAAGCAGCTGAAGTTTTAATATATTTAGGTTACCTATGGACACAATAAAAGTAATTTTATAATGAAATTTGGAAATCTTCAAAAAAGTCTACAAGTGTTTTATTTGGAATATTGACTTCTTTAGGAACACTTTTAGGCCAATGTTTGTAATATATTTTTTGATCTGACATAAATTTAGTTTAAATATTATTATATTTAACTTTAATTTTTCACATAATAGTATAAGTATGAACAGAGAGAATTTTTATATATAAAATTTTATTCTTTTTTTCCCATAACTAAAAAAGATCTAGAACTACTGATCTGTATTCTAATGGTTTCATTTACTTTTTAATAGATTAATGATATATGAAGATATGGGTGATTCTTTTTATTTATTAGGAGTTTTATTAGCAATACTAGCAGGAGTAGTAAATAATTTTGGCAGTGTATTGCAAAAGAAAGTTGTAAATGATCTCCGAGAAGATTCAAAATTTATTAGGAGTTTGATTAAGAGACCATTATGGCTACTAGGATTAGTTATGGGGCTAGGTCTCGGTACATCTTTTTTTCTAACAGCTCAAATATTTATTGGACCAGCACTTATCCCAGGTCTCATGGCTTCAGGTTTAATTGTTCTAGCTCTGGGTTCAATTAAAATTGTAGGGGAGAAATTAAAGAGAGAAGAAATAATAGGAATTATATTGATGATTCTAGCTATATTTTTATTGGGCAATAGCGAATTATCAATCAATATCGCTGAAACAAATTTATTAGAAGTAGGTTTTCTTATTAGAACAATAATTTTCACCATCCTTTTAACTATATTTGCTACATTTTGCGGAATTTTTCAAAAAAAAAAAGAAAAATATAAAGGAATATTATTAGCAATTTTTTCAGGTTTTATGTTCGCAATTTCAAATTTTTGGATAAGCCCATTAATGGGTGTTATTTCTCATATTTTTGGAGGCATGTATAACTTAGGTGAACTTATACTATTTATTTCCTCATCGATAATTTTAGTTTTAACTAATATGATTGGTATAATGACAATTCAACAGTCTTTTAGAGTTGGTCAAGCAAGTAATATGATTCCTATCCAACAAGTGCCGATACAAACAGCACCGATAATAGTATATTTTTTAATATTTTTATTAGCTGCTCCTAATGTTTTTTCTATTTTTTATTTAATTGTTGGTGTCATTTTAATTATTTTTAGTTCATTTTTATTAGGAAAAAAACAAGCTCAATTAGAAGAAATCAAATAAAATTATTAAAAGGTTAAAATAATTGGTAATTAGAATTGAATTGTCTTAGAGTTAAAAAAATTTTTTTATCTGAATGAAATATGGCAAAAATAATTTTCTTTCAAGCACATCCAGATGATTTGGAGCATAAATGCGGGCATATAATGCATTATCTTGCCACAAAAAGCAATAATAAGTATATTATTAAAATTGCTTCAATGACTAAAGGTGAATTTGGCCTTCCAGGTGCTCAGTATGATAAGTTTAAAGGCTATTTTCTTGCAAAAGTCAGAATGCGCGAACTATTTAATGCTGAAAGTATTCATGGTATCCCTCCTGAAAATATCGAATTTTTTGGTTATATAGATGGTTTTGTAAAATTGAATAAAGAATTTATTAAAAAGATTACTGTGTATCTCACACGAGAAAAGCCAGATATAATATTTGCCCCAGAAGCGCTTTACACTTGGTATTATCATATGGATCATGTCAATACTGGTAGAGCAATATTTTATATAATTCACAATAAATTAATTGATTTTACTCCTATTCTATATTTCTATACTTCATTAAGCCCGAATTTTTTCTTTGGGTTTAAAAAAGAAGATCTTGCATTAACATATCAATTACTTGCATGTCATAAAACGCAAAATTGGTTACTTAATTATACAACAATTCCTTATAAATTTACGAGTAGATTTGCTGGAAGAAAAATCAGAGGTTGGAAGTACGCAGAACCTTTTCGACGTGTTTATTTTAATAAAATCAATTTGCAAAAGAATAAACCATCGTTGATAGTGCGAATTTTTACTCATTTTTTTTCCAACCTACCATGGTTCAAGGCAAAATATCCTCAAAACATATTATTAGAACTTAAAAACAAAAAAGGAAGAAAATAATATTATAAAATAAAGAAAAATTTAAGAAAAAAATCAAATCTTATAGGATTTTACATCTGAAAAACTTTATTTTTAGAACAAAACTAATTGAATTAAAATGGCATTAAAAATTACAAAAGAATGGTTTATTGATGAGAAAGGTCGAATAGTATTATTGAGAGGAGTGAATTTAGGAGGGAGTTCAAAAGTTCCTGTGACTCCTAATGGAGCAACTCATATCAAAACAGATTTTAGTGATTATAGGGATGTTTCTTTTGTAGGTCATCCTTTTCCAATAAAGGAAGCAGATGAACACTATAAACGATTAAAACATTGGGGTTTCAATTGCTTGAGATTTCTAGTAACTTGGGAAGCAATAGAACACCAAGGGCCTAAGCAATACGATAAAGAATATTTAGATTATGTTGAAGAGTTATTAAAAATTGCTGAGAGCTATGGGTTTTATACATACATTGATCCACACCAAGATGTTTGGAGCAGAATGACAGGTGGAGATGGAGCCCCTGGCTGGACCTTCGAGAAGGTCGGTTTAGATTATACGAAGTTTGATGCTTCTGAGGCTGCTTTTATAATGCAATATCGATATGATCCTGAAGATCCGAAAAAATACCTTCCAATATATTGGGTTGGGAATACTTATAGATTTGCAAACGGATCGATGTGGACACTTTTCTTTGGTGGAAACGATTTTGCGCCATCGTTAAAAATTGAAGGTTTAAGTGTTCAAAATTACTTGCAAAATCACTTTTTTGACGCAATTAAACAATTAGCGTTAAGAATAAAAGATAATCCCTATGTAATTGGATTTGAAACGTTAAATGAACCTAATGAAGGATGGATAGGAAAATATCTCGACGGGAGCGAGTGGGCGGGCATTTCTGAAGTATTAGGATATGCATTTACCCCCATAGATGCAATGCTCACGGGAGCAGGATATTCTAGAACAGTTGGTTATAGAGAAGTTAAAAGATTTGGCGTTAAAGAAACTAGAAGAGACGAATTAAATAGAGATAAAAATTCATGTTGGTTAGAAGGGTTAGAGGATATTTGGAAAAAGGAGGGTGTTTGGGATTTAGACGATAATGGCAATCCAATTGTTTTAAATAACGATTACTTTGTAATTAAGAACGGGAAAAAGATCGATTTCTGTCACGACTATTTATCTCCTTTTATAAAGAGATATACTGAAGCTGTTCGAAGTGTTATCGCTAATGCAATAATTTTTTTTGATTATTCATCAGAAAGTATGATGAAAGGGGAACCTTTATATTTAGATTTACCAAATAATATTGTGAATGCTGCACATTGGTATGATGTGGCTACGATAGGTACAAAACGAGCAATGATCAAGGCAAATTTCAATATTATCACGGGAAAACCAGTCGTTGGAAAAAAAAATATCCAAAATATGTTTAATTCACAACTTGAAAACATTAAAAATTTCTCTAAATCGATACATGGAGGAATTCCAACTTTATTAGGAGAATTTGGACTAACTTATGATATCAATAAAAAAGAAGCGTATGAAATGTTTAAAACCGAGCCAAATGAAGCTTGGAAAACTCATATAAAAGCACTTAATTTGTATTATAACGCTTTGGATATTAACCTCTTAAGTTCTACTCAATGGAATTATACTGCTGATAATAATAACGTGTGGGGAGACTTATGGAACTTGGAGGATTTATCAATCTTTAGCAAGGATCAACAGATCGATCCAGCTGATATAAATAGCGGAGGAAGGGCAATTAATGGTTTCTGTCGTCCACATTTCATTCGTTGTGCTGGCATTCCATTAAAAATGGAGTTTTATATTAAGGATGGAACATTTAATTTTGAATTTGATGGAAAAACTTCAATTCAGGCGCCAACAATTATTTATATTCCAAAAATTCATTATCCGAATGGCTATGAAATAATTGTTTCTGAAGGAGAAATTAAAAAAGAAGAAGATATACAATTAGTTTTTGTAAAAATAAAAGAAGATGGATTTCATTCCGTAAATATTACAAGAATTTAATAAATATTTTTTTCCTTCTTATTATTATTATTATTTTAACTAATTAATTTGGATTTATTTATGATAAAAAAAAAAAAAATGAAAAAACAAAATAATTATTCCCATTTCAAATTTCCATAATTTTTTTGCATTGCCTCTTCTAAACCATCTAAAATGCTTTTTGTACCCATTGTTTTATAAGTTTTCATTAGTTCATCCATCGTTGTGATGGTCCCTTTTTTAGCAGAAAGATAAGAAAGAAGTACTACAGCAACACCTTGTTTTGCTTGTTCGGGAGTAAATTTTGGCTCCTTATCTTCTAGAATGCATTCGGCAAAATAAGCATCTTCATGTCCCATAGATATGTTATAATATTTTGGAAATGAACCGTGTTCAATTGAGGGGCTATAAAACTCTCCCTTTTTTTCTGCATCTGGATGTGAAGAAAGAATTTGAACGGGTTTTTCCCAGGAATGATCTTCAAGAATAGTACCTTTGGTTCCATGCAACTCCGTTCTATTGGTGGGAAGATGAACTGCATTAGAAGAAATATCAACAGTTATTATAGCTCCACTTTTATACCGTAAGAGAACAATTGCAGTATCTTCTCCTTTATTAGGGGGAGAATTCACGGTTTTTCCCAGCCAGCATTGTGCAGAATCGACCTCGCCAAGAAACCAATTTAACATTGTAAATTTATGAACTCCTTGATCAGCAACACCCCCACCACCTCCCCTATCA
>JAHQWG010000024.1 GCA_029856045.1 Promethearchaeia archaeon
AAATATAATATTGGTTTGGTTCTTTATAATCAAGGTCGCAAGCAATAGATATATATTCAGTTATATTATCATTATTAATATCGGGAATTTCGTATATTTTTACTCCGGATTTCATAAATATTCTTTTAACTGATGTATAAGGAGAAATAGTTAGTTGAGATGAATATATTGGATCAGTAATATTAGCCATATCATAACATAAAACATTATCCAACTCAAGACCTGAAGCCCCAGAAATTAATCTTAAATATCCATCATCAGCAGCAATAAGAATATCATCATAATTATCATAATTAATATCACTAATAATTTTAATATCGTCAATAGAATTAGGAACCTCTACTTCACCATACCCCATTCCTACATAAGCTGGGAGTGCTGTTTTCTGAACATCAAATGTCCAGAGACTTATCCCATCTTTTGAGTCAAAAGCCCCTAATTTTCCCTCCTCCGAACCAGAAATAATGGTATCAAATCCATTACCATTTATATCTTCTAACACTTCTAATTTCCAAATATCATTAGTAAAATCATTGTTTTTTATCCATAATTCATTTCCATCTTTTCCACTCACGACAATCAATCTGAACCATGAAGAAATTGCAATTTCAGGCACAGAATCATCATTAATATCATTAATAATTTTGATATCCCAAGTATTGGTAATAAAATCATGCGTTGCATATGTTGTAGGATCAATACCTTCTATTGTAGGTTTAAATTTCCATATTTCTGAGCCATTGTTGGAAGCTATTGCAATTACATTCGGATATTCTTGATCATAGGTAATAAGAACAAGATCATCTGCTAAATCACCTGAAATATCCTTGATAGTTTCAAAATTAATAACACTTCCAAATGTCTTATAACTAATATTGATTAATCCATTTAAAGTGATTGTTGCAATACCCCCATCTGTTCCGACGATTATAAATTTTTCTCCTCCACTAGTAAAACTAACTAATCTTGGTTGCATTGTGGCCCCTGTACCTGGTAATCCTTTACCTAATTTCCATAATATTGAATCTACACCAGAGTCTTCTGCTTGGGTTTTAATATTATTATTTAAATCTGGATTAGCATAATTCAATGGAATCATACTTATCAAGGGCATTATTAAGATAAGAATTAAGAAACTCAGTCCTAAGATTTTCCTTGTTAATCTTTTCTTTAAAATGATTTTCATATATAAATCACATTTGATTTCTTTTTAAATTGCTATTTAAAGTAAATAAAGGTATAATAGTTACCTTAGAATATTATTATTCACTTCCTTTATTTAATGTTTTATGTTTTTATAAAAATTTTAATTAATAATCGGATCGGATATGAAAAAAGTAAATAATATAATTGATTTTTTAGAAAGAAATACCGATTTAGATAATCAAAATAATAATTCTTTAGATGAGTTAAATAATCAAATTCTTAAATTGGCTAAAAATCCAAGTTCCAACAATTTACAAATAATTATTTCATTAATAAAAAAAATGTCACCGGAATTAATTGCAAAAGTTATATTAAATCTTGTTTATGCTATTGGAGAAATCGGAAAAAGTAATGAAATCCCATCCGATATAATCAAATTTTTAAATGATTTTTATTATAAATCCGATCAATGGGTAAGAAAGGAAATAATTGAATCATTAGGTAAAATTGGAAAGAGCCAAGATTTCGATGAAAACTCGATTCAACTATTTTACAATTCTTTAAAAGATGATTATGTTGAGTTAAGACTAAAAACATTAGAGATTTTAGCAACAAATAAGAAATATCTATCAATTAAATATGCTTACATTCTAATATCTTTCTTAGATAATCAAAATTTTGCCATAAAAGAGAATGCATCAAAAATATTGAAGATGCTTATAAAAGAAGAGAATACTTTAGTTGAAATTTTAACAAATTCTAAATTAAAATTAAATAAATTTCACATAAGGAATTTGGTAGTTCTTTTTTCAGATTCTATTTTCAAATTACATAAGTTAAAAGAGGCAATAGATAATTCAAATTTAGCGGAGAAAATTAAGGAAATCTTTTTTTCAGAGATTGATACTATAATTAAAATAATAAGTAAATAAGTAATGTTTTTTATTTTCTTTTTTTTGTGATATCCATGGTAAAGGTTGTAATTCCTCCTTCAATTTGCGTTCCAATTAATGGATATCCTGAATTATGAATTATATGAAGCATTGGTTTATTTTGCAAAAGTATTGATCCAGAAAATGTATTATATCGCAATTCACGTGCAATAGTTGCTAAATAATTTAATAAATATTTTGAAATACCCAATCCTCGCCATTCTTTACGCACAGTAAAAGCTAATTCACTATTTGAAGGCATAAACGTCTTAAAAAATCCACCTATTCCTACAATTTTTGCATTTCCATTATTTTCATATATAGCAACTATGATCATATCCGTCGAATAGTCAATATTGACATAAGGTTGAATTTTTTTGTGTCGAAAATCCATAATAGGCGAAAAAAATCTATAATATCGATCTTGTTTATCTAAGGAATAGTAAAGGTCTTGTAACATTCTTTCATCAGTTGGTTTTATAGGTCGAATTTCTAATGAAACATTATTTGATAAGATTAATCTAGTCTCATACTTTTCAGGATATAAACAAATTCTCCCATCAACTGAAATTGGTAATTTTTGATCTGAATACACGTAATGCCATTTTTTTGCATGTTCTAGTAATTCTTCCCGAAAATCCGGATGTGCTATATTAATCATCTGAAGAACTCTTTCTCTTATACTTTTTCCAAATAAATATGCTATTCCCCATTCAGTTATAACGTAATGAACATCTCCACGCGTAATTACAACTCCTGTCCCTTGTGCTAAGTAAGGCACTATTCTTGAAATAACTTTTCCATCTAGTAGAACAGCCGTTGAGGGTAAAACTATAATTGGCTTTCCTTCTTTACATCTTCCCGCTCCTCTAATAAAATCTACTTGCCCTCCTATACCACTGTAAAAATTATGTCCAAGGGAATCTGCATTAACTTGCCCTGTTAAATCTACAGTGAGTGCTGCATTTATTGCAACTTGCTTTCTATTTTGAGCAATAATGAATGGATCATTAACATAATCAGATGGGTGAAATTCAACACTTGGGTTATCATCAACAAAATCATAAAGTCTGCGAGAACCCATCACAAAAGAAGTAATAATTTTATCTTTATGAATTGTTTTCTTTTTACAAGTCACAATACCTTTTTCAACTAAATCAACCACACCATCTGAAAAAACCTCACTATGAACACCAAGATCTTTTTTATCATCTAAATATCTCGTAAATGCATTAGGAATCTGACCAATACCCATTTGTAGAGTTGACTCATTTTCAATTAATGAAGCTACAAATTTTCCAATTTTATTTGCAACTTCATTTGGAGGTTCATAATTAAATTCAATTATATTGTGATCAGATAAAATAAATGCATCAATATCATTCATATGAATAAATGAATCACCCAATGTTCTCGGCATATTGGGATTGATTTCGGCTACAACAAAATTAGCTTCTTCCGTAATTGGCTTCACTATATCGACATTAATCCCAAAACTACAGAATCCAAATTTATCTGGAGGACTAATTTGGATAAGGGCAGTATCCAAATGCATATGTCCTTGCTTAAAAAGACGAGGAATCTCAGATAAAAGCATTGGAGTATAATCTGCTAATCCTTCTTGAATCGCTTTTCTAAGGCTTGCTCCAATAAAAAAAGCGTTATGTCTAAAAAGATCTTCTATTCCACTAGCGGTTTCATAATAATTAAGATCACTAAGGCTTAAAAAATGTAATATCTCAACATCTGGAAGCGTTGGTCCAAGTTCTATTAATTTTTTAATAAGATCAATGGGTTCAGAACAACCGGAGTCAATGAAGATCCTATCTCCTGGTTTAATGAATTTTGTAATTGCCTTCTCTATTGAAACTTGCTTTTTGGAATAGTTTTTTAGCCATTCAGGATTTTTATTAATATTTTTATTGGGCACATAATTACTAATGAAGATTCCTTCTAATATTTTATTTTATTTTTAAAAAGAGAGAGGTGATTTGATATATAACCTTTTATCCATCTCTATTTATTTTTTACTTATGCAATGTCCATTTTTAATTTTAAAATTCTCACATTTAGAACAAAATCCAAATCCATTGATTTTCTCCTTTAATCCATAATTCCAACAGAGAGGACATAAATAATAATCAAAATATTTACCATTTTTTGATGTTTTTATTCTAAATACATTAAAGCCACATTTTTGACAGTTAGCATTCTTTAGAATGGAAATAGTCCCTCTTTGAGGTAAAGCAAAAGTAGTTTTACAATCTTCTGACTTACAAGCCAAAAATCTTGTTTTCTTTTTTGTTCTTATAACAACCATCGGTGCTTTTTTGCATACCGAGCATAGAGATTTAGTTTCTTGCCGCTTCTTTTCTTGAATTGAAATTTGTGAATCTTCAAACTTTTTTAAAAAGATAGGTTTCCGCTTCCTGAATTTATCAAATAAATTTAGAAATTCTTGCCTAATTTTATCGGATATTAACTTCCAGTCAGATATTCCCTCTTTGATCTGTTCCAAATGAGTTTCTATGTGAGCAGTGAAACTGGGTTGCAAAAACTCTAACCAAATATCTTTTAGATTTTCAATTAGAGTATAACCCAATTCTGTAATGTGAGCGGATAATTTTTTTCTTTTAATATAACCTCTATCCAGTAATAGTTTGATCATACTAGGTCTCGTACTTTTTGTACCGATTTTGTTTATTTCCATCAGCTTTATTAAGCTGTTATCTGTGTATCTTGGCAGTGGTTTTGTTTCCCTATCTTCGAGTTTAATTGATTCGATGTCTAATTCCTTTTCCTTATCAGGAAGGATTAAAGGTGGATTATATTTCTGCATTAAGAATGGAGCAATTTCATATGGTCCTTTATCTATCAATACATCATTTTTTAAAACAAAGTCTTCATTTCCGACGGAAAAGATACACTTAGTTTTAATTGCCTTTCCCGGGCTAGAAAAAAGTGATAAATAATATCTCGCGAGTAGGTCGTATACTTTGGAATGGAGTTGGGAAGGAAAGATTTTATCTGTTAAATCTACACTTTTTATCGTAGTGATTGGAGGGTGGTCCTGTGCATCTTTTTTACCTTGATTGGGAACAGTTCTATTTTTATTTATTAAGAATCGAGAGAAATCTCCATAATCTGTATGTGTAAGAAATTGAGTAATATTTTCTATATGGTTAAAATTTTCCTTATATTTGTCTGTATCCGTTCTTGGATAGGTAATTAACTGATTAAGATAAAGATCTTCCATAATCTTCAATGCATGTATAGCTGTAACATTTGAATGTTTAATAATAAGTTGTAAGGCTTTAGAAGTATTTAGAGGTGTGGGAGGATATTTCAAAATGGTTCTAGAATTTTTATTTTTTATGTATCCATTTCTTTCATTCCGAATTTTGTTAAAAACAGTTTCTGCAGTTTTCTTATCTTGAATGGGATTTTTAAGATTCGGGCAAACATATTTGAACCCATTATTCTCTACGATCGCATTAATTACCCAAAACGGTTTTGGTATAAATTTTCTAATTTGAGTCTCTCTTAAAAATATTAGATATAAAAGACATGTTTGAACTCTTCCAATAGAAACGAATTGCACATTAGCTTTCTTTATCAAAGACTTCAATGTTAAAGAAACTTCTCTTGTGGCTGAAAAACCGATAATTGCATCGATAATAGCCCGTGCCTCACCTGCATAAGCCCAACCCCATTTAGGTTGTATCTGATTGTTATAAGCTCTAATAATATCCTGTTTTTGAAGCGAACTAAGCCATAATTGACTTATCTTAGTAATATTTTTAGAATTTTTTACAACTGAATATGCGTCAACTAAGCCTATATTACAACCCTCGACATCCGCATCGGTACCTATGATACAAGAATTAACATTCGCTTTCTTAGAGACAGATTCTAATAAACGGATGTAGTTATTTGCATATATAGAAGGGAATTTAAAAATTGAGTCGGAATTTATTAAAATATCACGGGGATCAGTCTTAGTCCAACTCTTATACTTATCGGTATTACGATATTCTTTAATATGACCGCGTAGAGGAACTACATAAATATTTTTATCTTTAATGTAATAATAGGATAATTTATTAAATAATAATTTATCAGGTATCCCTATTGCATTTGCAATAGCTTCTGCTGCCTTTCTTTTTTCACAAATTATTAATTCATTCAATATCTTTACTAGAAAAGTGAGAGAATTTGTTTTCTATAAAAAATCTTAATAATTGTATAATTTAAATAAATATATTACTAGTATGTATCTGAATTTTTAATATATTTTCCGAGAGGATGTATATAAATAAAAATTTTTACGTTAAATCATCATAATCAACTATTAAGGATCTATAATTGTAATATTTAAGAAATATCATCATACACGTAAGATTTAAAATCTTAAGTTTATTAGTGTAAATCATGGAAATTATTAGTGCTATTCTTGTTTTTATTATTTTTATTATCATTCTTATTTCATATAGTAAGGAAAAATTGGATTTTGTAAGTATTTCCTTGTTGGGAATGATCTTATGCATAGTTATTGTAAGTCTAAGCACACCAATTACATTTGAAGAATTTATGGATTATATTGAATTTAAAGCGCTTATTGTTATTTTAAGTATGCAAATAATTACTCAAATTTTACAAGAGTCGAATGTATTGGAATATGTTGCAATTAGGATGTTTCGTTTGTCAAGGGGAAATCAGCGATTATTTTTATATATAATTTGTTTGACTGGAGCTATATTAGCTGCAGTAATTTCTGATGTTGTTGTTGCATTAATCTTAGTTCCAATAATAATAAGGATATGTAATTTTTTAAAAATAAAAGCTGGCACTTATTTACTTGGTTTAACAATTATTATTAATATTGGAAGTATTCTTACACCATTTTCTTCTGGAGAAAATATTATTATCGCCCAACATTTCCAACTTGATACACTTTATTTTATTACGTACTACTGGCCCATCGCATTAATATCACTTTTCCTAACAATTCTTTTTATTGACATCCTAATATTAAGAAAAGAACCAAAAATGGAGCCTGAGCAAAGTCAATTAATAATGGAGATCCTTGATCCATCGATGGTAATAACTAATAAGAAATTATTCACATTCAATGGAATAGTTTTTCTATTAACAATAATATGTTTTGTTATATTTCCAGAAATATATATTATAGCATTAATTTCAGCTATGTGCATGGTTCTTGTAAATAATAAACGCGGAGATCGTCCTTTAAAAGAAATTTTAAAAGAGATCAATTGGGAAGTTATATTCTTTTTAATTGCGTTATTTGTAGTGATTGGATGTTTGCAAATTGTTGGAATCTTTGATTTGTTTCAATTGGGCGCATTACAAGATTTTAATATATATATCGTAAGTCTAATAATTTTATTGAGTGTAAGTTTATTGTCAGGAGTTTTAGCAAACACTCCTACAATGTTAGTTTTTTTACCAATTGTTGATAGTTTGATTGGAGATTATAATTTTTCATCAGTTCCCCTAATATTTGCTTTATTAATTGCTGTAAATTTGGGGGGGAATATCCTGCCCCAAGGTGCTATGTGTGATGTGTTTACCCTTAAAATGGCTCAAGAAAATAAGGTAGAAAATTTCACTTTTAAAAGATTATTAAAAAATGGAGCGATTTTTGCAGGAATTCATATTTTAATTGCATCAATATACTTAATTTTTCTATGTTTATTTTATGGATGAAATTTTTTATAAGTATAACATAACTTTTTATTATACAAAACTAAAAATTATTTAAATTAATTTTTTCAAGGTTGACATTTATGAATAAAATAGGGTTTTGCTCAGGAATTTTAAGTATTATTATTAGTTTTCTTCAATCTATTCCTTTAGGAATTTACTTCGCCTCTGGAATTTCTTCCTATGCATCAATTTCACTAAATTTGTTCAGTAATAACAATGTTGATTTTTTTATCTGGGGAACTATCGATCAATCAACATTAGTGGTTCACTCATGGTTAGAATCTAATTTAATTAGTTTCTTCATGTTAAATCTTTTTATGATAATTACCGGGATTATAACTATAGTGGGAAGTACAATAGAAAAAATTTCGGGTAAGGCAATAATGTCCCTTAGTTCATTATTAATACTTATTGTAATCATTTATATCTCTATCTTTATACCGCTAAATAGTATCGAGTTAATTGGCATTTCAATAGATATAATGGGTTTATTCACCTCTCTTGGAAATGGTTATTATATATTAATAATTAATTTTACACTCGCTTTAGTTTCTATACGCACTCATCCCCTTGAGACCGATTAAACATAAATTAAATTAAAAATAGAATATGTTGGAGAAAATTTAAAATGGGTTTAAGGAAGACTGGATTTGCAGCTGGATTCCTTTCAATAATAATAGCTTTTATTGCAGGGGTTCCATTTAGTTTTACAAATGAGACAGCTAATTCCATCTTAAATTTTTCAATTTTGATTATCAATAATGTAGAATACTTTTCTTGGGGCTATATTTCCAATAATGTTGGATATACATCACTTGGATTTAATTCAATTGAAAATTTAATAACAATATTAATTTGGCTGCTTTTTTTTTTACCTGGATTGTTTGGAATAATGGCATCTTCCCCTAAATCAATTCCTGAATATTCGAAAAAACTATATAAATTAAATATTTTATTTATATCATTAATCTTGTTTATTTATACTTTAGATTATATTTTTAGTTTATTTTCTAGCTTATCTTCTGCATTTTTTGGATTTGGATATTATTTATTATATATAATCCTTATTCTAAATATAATTTCGATAAAAATTTTAAAAAAGTCATAAAATAATCTTTTCTAAATTAACTCGATTCTCTTCAAAATTCTTAAAAAAAAGAAACACGTTATTAGAGAGATTTATAATCTGCAAAAGCCGCACGTGCTAACCCAACATAATTATCCGAAATCTTGTAATAATTTGTATCATTTTTAGATTTTTTAATTAAAAAATTTGTATCTATTTTCTTTTTTAATGAAGTCATCATTGTACTTAATGTTACTATACCAATATAGCCAAATCTTTTCGCAAACCTAACTAATTCATTTTCTGAATGCCAATTACCGTCTAACATGATTTCTATGAGTCTATTTTTTCTAACATCTTTAATTCTCTGAATACGATTTAATAACATTGTATAATTAGGCTTATAATATATTTCCTCAATTTTAGACAAATCATCTATTTTTTCCATTTTCTTCTTCAAAACCACTATTATGGAATTAAAATTAAATATAAATAAATTATAAAAAAATTAAAAATAAGATAATATTCAGGTATTACATTTTATTTTACATAATTGGAGTGTAGAAAAAAGTGTCTGAGAAAGTTAATAATATAAAATCTATTATAAAATTAAGTGATTATATCAAAAACGAAGAAAATTTTAAACATTTATTTGAAATTCAACTTACTCCACCAAATTTAAAAAATTTTAGACCCAGATTTAATTTTGATAAAGGTGGAACTCTATTAGTTGGTGATTTAGTTCTAAACCTTGAAGAAGAACAATTTTTAGAGAGTCATCCCTTTCCCGAATGGGTTGTACAATTAATATCAATAGAAAAATTTTTTTACTTCTCATTTTTTTACCGTTTTTTATTTTTACTAAACCTTAAAATTTTATAGAAAATTATCTTCAGTTCTTAATATCATACAACAATGGAATATTTTAAGAATTGATTTATATGAAACTATTAGAACCTTTACTAATAAATAAATTAGAGATTCGAAATCGCATTATAATGCCTGCAATGGAAACAAATTTAGGCAATAAGAAAGGAGAAATTACAGAAAAGCTTATGAAATGGTATGAATTAAGAGCGAAGGGTGGAGTTGGATTAATTATTGTAGAACCAGCTTATTTTGAGAAAAGGGGTAGTAGTACTAAATATATGCTTAGCATTTCAAGCGACAATAAGATTGAAGGTTTTACTAAATTGACAAAATTAATAAAAAAGTATGGAGCAACCGTTTTATTACAAATATATCATGCTGGAGCTCAATCTCCCTCCATGATAACAAAATGCTCGCCTGTTTCACCTTCTGGTGTTCCTTGCAAATTAACGACAGATCAACCATTAGTGTTAAGTAAGCGAGAGATACATGAAATTATAAAGGGATTCACAGATGCTTCAGATAGAGCAAAAAAGGCATCTTTTGATGGGGTTGAAATTCATGCTGGGCATGGATACCTATTAAACCAATTCCTTTCAGAGAAAGATAACAAACGAACGGACGAATATGGTGGTAGTTTAGAAAATCGAGCAAGAGCATTAATCGAAACATTAACTGCAGTTAAAGGGAGATGTGGTAAAGATTTCATAGTGTCTTATCGTTTAAATGGTAACGATTACATAGAGAGGGGCTTGGAAGTTGAGGAAACAGCTAAAGTTGCCAAAATGTTAGAGGATACTGGAGTTGATCTTGTCCATATTTCAGCTGGTATTTTTGATTCAAAAGGATATCCAACTGTGCCTTATATGAATTATCCAAAAGGTGTTTTTTCAGAATACGCTGCAAGAGTCAAAAAAGAATTAACAAGAACGCCTGTTGCTGCAGTTGGAAGAATAAACACTCCAGAAATTGCGGAAGAGATTTTAAAAGAAGGAAAAGCAGATTTAGTGGCAATTGGCAGGGGATTAATAGCAGATCCTTATTTTGTAGTGAAATTAAAAGAAGGTAAAAGAAATTTAATTAGGATCTGTATGGGTTGTAATGCCTGTTTAAACCGAATATTAAGTATGAAGTCTGTTGCTTGTGCAATAAATCCTAATGTAATTGCCTCTGATGAAGATTTTAAGAATGCAAAAGGAAAGAAAAAGGTACTAATAATCGGATCTGGCCCAGGGGGGCTTGAGGCAGCTAGAGTTTCAAAGTTAAGGGGTCATTATGTATTATTAATTGATAAAGGGGATAAAATTGGAGGCACAATGCATCTTGCAAAAGTGGCTCCTATGAAGGCTGAAGTTGAAAATGCCATTGTTTTTTATAAGAATATATTAAAAGAATTAGAAGTGGAAATTCGTTTAAATACAGAATTTTCACAAGAAATAATTAGCGAATTTAAACCAGATGTTGCAATTCTAGCAACTGGATCTGTTCCTTTTATACCACCGATAAAAGGATTAAATCAAACTTCTTATTATGTGTACGATGAAGTTCTTAAAGGTAAAATACCAGATGGGGAGAAAATAGCAATTGTGGGTGGAGGAATGGTTGGTTTAGAAGTTGCAGAATATTTATCACACTTGAATAAAGCTATAACCATTATTGAAATGTTGCAAAGAATTGGTATGAACGTCTATGCGTTTGTAGGAAAGGAAGTAATTCCAATAATCGAAGAGGATAAAAATATCAAGATTTTTGTAAATACAAAAGTTGAGGAGATCCAAGATTACAAACTTATCGGTGTAAATAAGAATGGGACTATTATTAAGATTAAGTTTGACGATTTAATAATTGCTATGGGTGCCCAGCCAAATTGTGAAATTGAACAAGAGGTAAAAAATCTTGTGCCTGAAGTATTTTTAATTGGAGATTATAAAAAAATAAGAAAAATTTTTGATGCTGTAGAAGAAGGTTACAAAATTGCTCTTAAAATATAAAAAAAATGTTTCTTTTGATACTTATATATCCATTATCTCTAATCTTTGGTAAAAAAAAAATTAATCAGAATTCGTTTATAGACACTTTTTATCTTGGCAGTATCATTTTAATTCGCATTTGACTTTTGCAAAATTTTACGGTGCTTTATTATATCAAATTTGGTTACTGCTAAATTCCCAAAATTATATAAAAATGGATATTTTTGTGCAAATATTTTGATTAATTCAAAACCTTTTGACGTAATCGAATATAACGATTCAGTGAATTCATCTAAATTAAATATCGAGATCAATTCGTTTTTCTTAAGAGACTTGCATCGATGATAAAATTTTAATCGATCCCCCTCGATTTTTAGCCGAAATTCTCTAAAAGAAATAGATTTTAATGAAACCATTTAATTAGGGAAAAAAAAACCCTTATCTTCAAATATATGAAATAAAATTAATCTAAAATATCCGTATAACAATCCTCTGGATAGAAGTTATTTTCGTCCTTATCATGATTAGGATACCATATCTGAGCAAAGAATGGATTTTTTTTAGCTATTTTATCATAATTCCAAGGTGGAGGCAAACATTTTGGGCACCAATGACCAGCTTTAATTATAGTATATGGTTTTGCTTCAAATTCATGATCGAAAGCACATTTCCACTTGAGTGTGGTATAAATATCACCGTCCCATTCTGTTGCGAGACATTTTCCTCCTCTAAATTCGGCAGCTCCTTGTAAATCTCCCAATTCAATTTGTTTTTTAGATTCATCATAACCGTGGTCAAGTCGGAGCCATTCAAGTTCAGGTTTCATTTGAGGCATATCAACCCCCCAATCGGGGATTGACTCGTAGGTTTCATAATCTTTATAAAAAGCGGAGATTCTCATATCATTATTGTTTTCATACCAATGGAGCGTTCCATTCTTGGTAGATGCTAACTCTTTCATTCTTTTATATGTTGCTTCTTGAACCTTCTTTTGTATTTTTGGAAACTTTATGCATAATTTAGCAATTAATTTCAAATACCACGAACTACTTTTAACTAACATTTCATAATAGTCTTCCATTGAATCTCTCCAATTATGTATGTATTCATTAAGAATATGACTGTCTTCAAAATATTGCATGTGAAAATTTCTTAATGCAAACCAATTACGCTCTGTGACTGCTTCAATACTTCCTAATCCATTTATTTCCATTGACTTATTCAGTAAATCATAATATGTACATCTACAAGCAGGCCCTCCAGCCATGTTATATACTCTACGCCAAAAATCGGAATTATCAGGAATATCCAAACAATTGATAATTCCTTGTCCTGCATCTCTCGCTGTGTTGTTTTCCATAAATGAATCGATTGGTTGATGAAACATAATTGGATCTAGCATATTATCTGTAGTCATAATAAAAGTTTGCCGCAATGAAGCCCAATGTTTTATATTTGATTCTAAAACCGCACTTTCTCCATTAATCTTAGTTACAGCATAGAAATCAAATATAGAAGGTTTAAGAGGATCTCCTATTCTACCCATGTGAATACTTTGAAGGCGATCACCAGTTTCAGCTACGGTTCCTATATAAATAAGTTTTATATGCTCTACGCCATTTGGCTGCGACTCAATTGCTTTGACAATATAATGGATTGCCGTGGTATTAACTGCTTTTGCCATGCTGGGGTTATGATCAGCTGCAGGTGAAATGAACGCCATTGTACAAAGACACCAATCGATTCCATTACATGCTTCTAAGACATCATCATAATTGGTTGCGTCTCCCCAGACTATTTTCAATCCTTTGCCCTCTACTATTCCATTACCAGTTATCGATTTAATTCCACACTTTCTCTCATATTTCTTAAACAATTTTTTGTTTTTCTTAGATGGGCGTTGTAAAAGAACAATATCATATTTATCTCTTTTTACCCATAAATTTTTAAAAGCCTCGAATCCCATGGAACCACTTGCTCCAGCCAAAAATATTTTCTCTCTTTTCATTTTTGATTATACAAGTATTTTTTCTTTATTTTAATCTATTTCGAAGAATTATTATATTTGTTATTCCAATGAATTTGGGAAAAATATAATTGGGTTAATAGCAGCAAGGAAAATTTTTTAATAATTTCTTATTTTTATAGGTATATTTTTTTGTATATCAATTAAGTTTTCCAATTTTCCTTCTCCAAATTTAGAAAATTTTGAAGTTCTTCTTGAGTCATTACCGTTAATTCGGTATCTAATTCCACACCAAACTTTTCAATAGAATTTTTTACACTGTTAATAAGAGAATCTTTGATTGGGATATTTGGGAAGGGTAATGCAAAAATGACTTTAACCTTACTTTCATTTATTTCGATCTTTTTAATCATCCCGAGATCAATCAAAGAGCAATCAATAAACGGATGCTTTACTTGTGCTATTTCCTTATGAATTTGTTCTTCTGAGAAATTTTCAGGCATTATTTGTTTTTTTTTATTAATTTTGGAATAAAAATTTAATTAATTTTCATTTTATAATAGATTTTCAGGTATTTCATCATTATAATATTGCTCCCGTGTAACCCAATTTTCTGAAAATTCCGGAATCATTCCCAATATTGATCCACCAATCCAAACCGAAAACATGCGTTCCTTAGGAGCAATTATTTTAACAATTTGTATTTTCTTTTTCTTTTTAGCTAAAGATAATTCTAATTCTTTATAGAGTCTAGATTTAAAATTAGGAAACATTGATGAACCCCCGGAAAGAAAAATATTGCCTAGTAATTTTGGTCTAATATCTACATCACACTCTTCTATGCATTCTAAAATTGCTTCATGTAATGGAGTAATTTCTAAATTAAAAAGTGAAGGATTAAAGATTAATTCAGGGATTAAAAATCTAAGCTTATCTATTTCTAAAATTTCACCATCTGGTAAAGAAAAAGGTTTTTTATATTCTTCAAACCGTGTCGTATCTTCTTTAAAATCCAATGAAACAAAACACGCTTTTTCTTTTATAACTCTTATAATTTGTTTCTTAACAGACGAATCTGCAGTAAATCCTGCTTGTTTTAATTGATGTTCCATAAATTCAGTAATCAAGTTACCCCCAAGATCTAATATCTTAATAGCATGGGATAACTGAAAACCTTCATAAACTGGAACAATTCTAGTGCTACTATCTCCAATTTCAATAATTAAACCTGTTTGAAACCCACCCGAATAAAGTGTTAGAAGTGAATCCAAAACTGGATAAAAACTAGCACAATTAAATTTCTCTAAAAAAATATCAAATAATTTTCTTTTATCTTGTTTTGGACTTAAAGGATGAACAGCATATAATACATTAGATACAATTGGATCAACACGTAGATTATAAAATATATACTCAAGAATTTTTTCATAATAATTCCAATCATGAATTCTACCATTTTGTATCGGATGAAAAAGCTTATATAATCCCATTGCATCTTGGATTTCATTACCTATGCAAATGTCACTAATTTTTTCTCCATATGTGATATCTACATTTTGATATTTTGGTACTCCAACTAAAGTAAAAAAAACACTATTTGGATGGTCTTCACCGGCAAAACCAATTTTTGTTGAAAATTGTCCTATGTCCATGATTATTGTTACGTTTCCCATTATTGAGACTTACTCTTTTAATTATTTAAACTAATTGAAGCATAAATCAAATTTGTCCTTTTTTTAAACTAATAATATCCTTAATGGTACATATGTAGTTTCGGGAATATAAGCCTCTCCATATCTAGAATTTATTTCATTGCCTCTTAATATAGCGGTGTCCTCTGCCCAATCTAGAACGCGTGATAATACTTCTTTTTGTGAGGCATACACTTGATTAAATATTTCTTTTTTCTTTTCCCAATATTCTTCAATATCTACGATAATAAAGACTGAACTTTCAATATATTGAAACTTGCAAGAAGGACTCTCATAATAATAAACACCATATGGTATCCAAGATCGTTCATGTCCTCCATAAGCTTTGCCAGTACAACAGTGATATATTGCCTCTCGAGAAATAAAGGATAAATTTCGGTGCACTCGATGAAAATCAGTGTGATGAGGTATTAGGATTAAATGTGGTTTATAATCTCGAACCATATTTGTAATACGAGATATTTTCGAACGACTTATTTCTAAAGAAGTATATTCTAACTCTATAAATTTACATCTTAAAATTTCTGATAATTTTTTTAATTCATTTTTTCTTTGAGTTAAAATAGTATCTTCTTGTTCATTCTTAGCATAACCCCCTAAACCAGAAGTAGCAACAACAACACAAATTTCCGCGCCCATTTCCAAGTATTTTAGGAGTGTTCCACCGCAACTTACTATTTCATCATCCGGGTGTCCTGCAAAAACCATAATTCTTTTGGGAACAACTATAGGAACATCTTCTTCACATATAATAAAACGCTTTTCTGGCATATGATATAGCTTTTTTGCCGTAATATTAAAAATTTATTAAAAAAAATCCTCTCAGATTAATAATTAAAAACTTAAATAGAACAAATTTTTTAAAATCCAACAACTACTTCAATTTAAGTTAAAGTATCTATGATTAGTCTGTATTAATATAAAATTAAATAATAGGTATTTAATCTCCGCGCATAATTTTTTTTAAACGATTTAATTCATCTAACATTTCATCTCTTAAAGTACTTAAACTTCCTCCTGCTTGAGATGCAACCGTTGGACTAGGTGTAGTTGGAGGTGTTCCAAGAGATGGTGCTGCAGGGGGTCCAGAACGCTTTGCAAATGAGGGAGTCGAAACTACTGGACCAGCCTTAGAAGGTGGTCCTGCTTTTCCTGGAGCTGGTGGTAATTTTGGTGGGGGAGGTAAATTTTTTGAAGGTGGTCCAGCATTTATAGGTGGTCCAGCATTCGTAGGTGGTCCAGCCTTCGTAGGTGGTCCTGATGGGGGTCCTTTTTTAACTGGAGGTCCTGGTCTTTTAGGCGGTCCTGATATCGGTGCAGATGGTGTTGCTGCAGCTGATGGAACGGCAGTAGTTTTTCCGCCAGCTCCACCTAATAAAGCGAATAAAGTACTTGCGGCTTGAGTTTTTGCAGTACCACCAGCTTCTACTTCCGGAGTTAGCTTTACTGAAGAAGAACTAACTGTTTTTCCTTTTACGACTTTAACTCCTTTAATATCATTCTCTGCTTTTTTCAAGGATTTACCAAAGTCATTTATTGTATCAACTGTATCCTGTAAAACTTCAGATAAATCACCTAAACTTTTACGAAGATATTTAATAACCCGTGTAACTGTTTTTTCATCAGAAGGCAAATATAATCACTCAAATTATAAAATTATGATCATTTAATTTAATATTATATATGAAATGAAATTTTTTAAATTTATATGCTAATTATATTTTTTCGGCTTAAAAAATTAATTAAATGTATAAAATATCACAATATTATAAGAATCTCATTTTAAAAACTTATAAGGTTTTATTAAAACTAATTCTCTGATTTTTAATTTTAATTTAATTAAATTATTTAAATTACGAAATAATGACACTTTAGGAAAATTAAAAAAAGAAAAATGATGGAATTACGCCGACTGAAGCTGAAAGAGTATTGAAGCGTGAGGTATGAAAAATTTATCTTTAGATTTAATTACAACTGTGTGGAAATACTCGGCTAAACCTAAAAACCCTCTTATAACAGATTCATCTTCTTCAAAGGTAAATCTTACACTCGCTATCGCTGATTTTCCAGAAAAACTAACGTCTTCATAAACCCGCTCATCTATTAATGGAATCTTGAGTTCGTTTACAATTTCATAAACACGTTTGATAAATAATTCTTTTTTAGGCAAGATTTTCACTGTAAATTTTAAATCTTAATTTTATAATTAATTTAAATTGATTATAATATAAATTATTTTATATTTATTATATTTATACGTTTTCCATTTTTAAGTTATGTCAATTTAAAAAAAAATATTGAAATTAATTTGATTTAAATTTGGATTTCTCAAGAGCATAAAAAAGAAAAATTTTTTCAAACCTTTTAAATGTCAATTAATCAAGTGGATTTCAAAAAGAAATCAGGAAATCTTATTCTTTTAAACCGTTTGCAACTTTTATTAAAAAATCACTTATAATCGTTGCTTGACCCATAAAACTATGAGAATTAAGATACTTTCTTTCTGGCTTCTCTAAAAACAGAACATTTTCATTTGGCAATTTTAAGGCTTCTTTTATTTTTAAGGCCTCTTCAAAATCAATTTGTATGTCTTTTTTACAATGTACAAGATATACTCTATCTTTATCGGGAATGGGGGTTTTTCTATCAAAAAAATATCTTGGAGACATTTCTCTATTAATTTCTTCTAGTGGTACTGTTAGATTTTTCGTAATTTTTCTTTTTATTATTTTAATAAAGATGCCAGTGACTGTGTATATTTTTCTTTTATATTTATTAAAAAGCTCTAATAAATCATAAGATGCTGCTAATCCTACAATTTTTTTAAGTCTTTTATCTTGATATCCTTGGGATAAAGCCGCAATTGCGCCCATTGAATGTCCCATCATAATTAATCGGTTCCCATCAACCTCATCCAAATTCTCTAAAAAATTAATTGCATTTTTAACATCAGACATGATACCTACAAAATCATTCGAATTAAATTTCTTTTTTTTTGATTCACCGTGTCCTCTTGCGTCATAACATAAAACTGTAAACCCATTTAAGGCTAGTGGTATAATAAAATGAAAATATCTTTCTTTTTTTGATGCATACCCGTGATGAAATAAAATTCCAATTTGTTTTTCTTTTGGATCACTTTTTTTATCTCTTATAACTAATCCTTTGAGATATTTACCTGGGATTTTGGATGGAATTTCAACTTTTTGAATATTTACTAAAGAAGTCGAGATCCATTTATGGTATGGCCAAAATAGATATTGGGAATATACAAATAGTAAAGATAGAGTATTGATAATTAGTACTGCTAAGGATATAAAACCAAAAATGATATTGATTAAAAATAAAAGGTAAGTAGCATAGATTGAGACCGTTAGAATAAGAGATAATAATATTATTCGAAATTCAATCATAATATGAAATTTATAATAAATATCTCTTAAAAGTATTGATTTATATTATAAAAATTAAAATTTATTTTAAATTCCGAGTGATTATTGGGAAATAAGGATAGTATACTTGACAAATGAAATTATGATAGTTTTCTATTATGTTTCATGATTCCTTAGAATAGATTCTATTTCTTCAACTATTTGTTTATCTTTAATAACATTTTTAAATAAACAAATAAGGGTTTTAAGTCCTATTGCATAAGTTTGGGGGCAATATGATGCCCAAGAATTATAAATTTGCTGGATATCTTTAGTGATTAGCTTTTTCTTCAAAATATCAGACAGTATTTTTGTTTCACCATAAAAATCTTTAATCTTTTTGGAACATTCTCTAGGTAAAAGATTAAATTTTGGAGTTAAATCTGTAAATTCTTTATCAGAATAAAAATTGCTAAAAATTTCTAAATTATCTAATATTGGTTGTAATTGACGTTCATTATTGGCAGAAGGTAATGCGGCAATATTATTATTCAATCGCATCATTTCTCTCATATGCTTATCTATATCAATACTGATTGATTCAGCAACACTCCTTTTTCTTGCCCGTTTTTTTAAAGCTTCTGCTATAAAATCTGCAAAAAATTTTTTCATAATATTATTTTAATTAGAAAAATTTTTAAAAGTTATTTTTTAAATTTCTTATTTGCTAATTACTATAAAATTGATAATAGCATTTTTTAGAACGAATACAAATTTATTATAAGAGATTGTGGAAGAATATGAAAAAAATTTCAAAAATTTTAATAACTGGTCCCCCTAGATGTGGTAAAACAACATTGGTCTCCCGAATTTCCACTGAACTTAAGAAATTGAACAATGAAATTTTCGGGTTCATTACTGAAGAGGTTAAGAAAGGTCAAAAGCGAATAGGATTTAGAGCAATTGATATTAATTTAAAAAATGAATGTTGGCTATCTCGTAAAACAAATAAAAAAACTCAATATATGGTGGGCAGCTACAATGTATTTATTGATGAGTTTGAACAATTTCTTGAAAAATGCTTTGAGAACTTTTCAATTGACAATTCTAATAATCTAATAATAATAGATGAGATAGGAAAAATGGAATTATTTTCGCACAAATTCGTTTCTTTGATTTCTGAAATGTTCAAATCAAAAAGTTCTATATTAGCAACAATAGGTCAAAAATTAAGGCATCCAGTTAAAGATATGTTGCTCCAAATGAAAAATATTAAAATATATAATTTAACTCGAAATAATTTTGATGAAATTAAATCCAACCTTATTCAAATGCTTTTAGAACAATAAAAAAATAGAGAAAAAAACAAGTTTTAAAAAAAAAGAATTTTAAGGCATAGAAATAGTGTTATTAGTTTCATCGAGATTGATAATACCTTTTACAGCTAGTTGTTTAATCGTCCGAACAGCCATGATTGGAGGTATATCAAGTTTTTTTTTCAAATCATCAAGCTTACAACTACCCTTTTGCATAATAGTTGTGATAATCTCAACTTCAGGAATCTCTTCATCTGAATATTCCATTAGAAATGACACAAAGAAATTATTGCTTTTTAGTTGGCTTAATTTATTATCTAACTCTTCCAATTTTTCTTTTGAAAAAGTAGTTTTTAGTTCATTCTCCCTACGTTCATTGTCAAGTGTTATTTGATCTAACTCAGTTTTTTCAGATTCTTTTGTAGTAATTTTTTCATTTAAAGAATCTAGTTTTGAAATAAGATTTTCTAATTCAAACTGTGGTTTTTTCAACTCATCGGTTGCTGTTTCAAGATTTTTATTTAAATCTGTGTTTTTTGTGGATAATTCTTCTCTTTTTGCTTTTTGTTCTAGGATTTTTTTATCTAATTCTTCAGATTTGATCTTTAATTCAGTTGTTTCAGAATTTTGTTGGTGTATTGTATCTTCTAATTTTTTAATTTCTTTTTGTTCAGATTGCATATTTTTCCAAGTCAAACTCAAATGCTGGATAATTTCTTCATTATTTTTCTGTAAAGATTTCTTATATGTATCAAATGCACCTTCAAATTGTTCTATTAACGCCAAAATTTCTTTTGAGTTCATTAAAAACCAACCTCTTCTTTTAAGATAACTGTTCCAGCAGTCTCATCATATTTAATTGGTCCATTTAGCTCAACCATTTTTCTAAGAACTTTTATAATTTGTTCTTCTTTCATATCTACAGCTGCGCTTATTTTTTTTATTTCTAGAGATGTACCTTTTTGTAGAGTTTTAATAACTTGCATTTGTGAAGAGTGGATATAATCTTTCTTTATTAATAATTTCATAGCTTCCACTCTATTTCCAAAGGACTCA
Organism: Promethearchaeia archaeon; assembly: GCA_029856045.1. Classification (GTDB taxonomy): domain Archaea; phylum Asgardarchaeota; class Lokiarchaeia; order Sigyniarchaeales; family SOKP01; genus 6H3-1. The sequence continues at coordinate 21,136 of JAHQWG010000024.1, forward strand.
ACAATTTTACTTTTTTTTTCAAAATCATTGCCAAGTTGAAGTTGAATTTCTATTAATTTAGCTTCAAAAACTTCCTTTAATTTTGTTAATTCCCGAATTTTAGTTTCCAAATCTTTTAAACGCTCACTTCGATTTTCAAATTCTTTTTTTGTTGTGTTTATTTTTTCTAAAGTCTCTGTCAGCTCATTTCGTATAGATTGAATTATATCCAATAATTTTTGACGTTCTATAGTTAATTCATTAATTTCCTCCTCTAAATTTGAAATATTTCGATTATTTTGAGAAATTTTGTTTTTTAATGAATTGATATTATCTGTATTGGATTCTATTGTTTTTAAATTAGAATTTTTTTCTTCTTCAAATTTTTCAATTAATTCTAAGATCTTTTTAGTGTGTTCTATTAATTTAGGCATTGAATCTTTATTCAATCCGTTAATTCCTTCAATTATTGATGAAATTTTCTTTAAAGAAGTTTTTACTTCAGTTATATAACTCATAATATAACTCATATAATCTACTTGCAATATTTAATTCTTTCTAAAAGATTTAAAACTATATAAAATCGCAATTTGATAAAAATTAAAAAAAAAATAGAAATAAGGTTTATTTTATGTTTTCTTATTGAACTCCTAGAATATTATTAATCCTGCTCCAGCATTGAACATCATGAGTAAGCCCAGAAAAATTGATGCTGTTAGAGACATTACTACCAATAAAGTATTAATTGAAGGGCCCGCTGTGTCTTTAAATGGGTCACCAACAGTATCTCCGGTAATTGACGCCTTATGAACATCTGTTCCTTTACCACCCAAATTCCCATCTTCAATCCACTTTTTAGCATTATCCCAAGCACCTCCAGCATTAGACATCATAATTGCAAAGACAAATCCACTTAGAATAGCCCCCGCTAAGAAAGCCCCAAGTGCCGCAACACCAAACAAAATTCCGACAGTTAATGGTATTGCAATTGAAATAATACTTGGAAAAACAAGTTCTTTCAATGAACCTTTTGTTGCAATATCAATGCATTTATTAAAATCTGCGGCTTCTTCTCCTTTTAAAATCTTTGGATTAGATTCAAATTGCCTTCTAATTTCATCAACCATTTTAGCAGCATTTCTCTGAACAGCAAGAATCAATAGAGCAGAGAATAATGCTGGAACAACAACTCCAATAAAAGCGCCTATTAATACATTTATTTTAAGTAAGTCCATTGCTTGGATAGTTCCTGCTTGTATATTATTTGCTTCTGTTGTAAATGAAAACATTAATGCAAGTACTGTTAAATTTGCGGCTCCAATTGCAAACCCTTTAGTAATTGCTTTGGCTGTATTTCCAGCAGAATCCAAACGATCTGCTGTACGTATTACCTCATCACCTAAATCTCCTTGTTCTGCTATAGCACGTGCATTATCTACAATAGGGCCATAAGCATCGTTAGATACAATTGTTCCTACAATAGCAAGCATTCCGACTGCAGCCATTGCTACTCCAAAAACTCCACCTAATAAAAAAGCAACAGCCATTGCAACAATTACTCCTAAAGCAGCAGGTACTACACTCATGAGCCCGTAGGAGAACCCACTAAGAATGACAACAGCATGACCTTCTTTAGCAGCTTCTGCAATTGATCTTGTTGGTTTTTTATCATCTCTTGTGAAATAATCACTCGTAAAACCAATTATTATTCCAGAAAAGAGTCCAATTACAGCTGCACCCCAATTTCTCCACAACATAATTATTTCACTACTTGTTAATCCTATTGTCATAATTAAAGTAAATAATGCAGCCAATCCAGCAAAAATCAATGTTGATAAATAGGTACCACTGTTTAAAGCTTTACCAGGTTCATCGGATCCTTTTAATTTTATTATATATATTCCTATTAGAGATGCAATTAAACCTACACCGCATAAAACCACCGGAAATACAACATAGATAAATCGAGATTCTGTTGTTAAAGTAACATCAACAATCATAGCTAAAGATGCAGCTAACATCATTGCAGCAATAATTGAAGCAACATAGGAGTCAAAAAGGTCACTACCCATTCCTGCAATATCTCCAACATTGTCTCCCACATTATCAGCGATTGTAGCTGGATTTCGGGGATCATCTTCCGGAAGATCATATTCAGCTTTGCCTACTAAATCAGCGCCTACATCAGCCGTTTTTGTATAGATTCCTCCTCCACATTTCATAAATAATGCAACGCTACTTGCACCAAAACTAAATCCTAAGACAATGCTAGGATCAGGAATAATCATATACCAAATAGACAAACCGATTAAAGCAACACCCACCACTGCAAGCCCCATAACTGCTCCACCAAAGAAGGCAATATTAAATCCTTCTTTAGTTCCCTTGGTACATCCTTGAGCTGCTCGAGTATTTGCTTTCACACCTACATACATTCCTAACCAGCCTGCGAACATTGAACCAACAGCTCCAGTTGTATAAGCAATCACTTGTTCCCAATTTAACGCACCAGAAACAGCTCTTGTATATGTATCACTAGTTTCGAATGGAGAAGGCAAAAATAATAAGGCAATTGCAAGACAAGCCACAAAAATACCTAATATTTTGTATTGAACTTTTAGATAAGTTGTTGCTCCGGACTCGATGTATCCTGCAACTTCTATCATTTTTTCATTGCCAGGATCCTCTTTTAATACCAAATATCTAAAATATAGTGCCATTGCTATAGAAATAATCCCTGCAATTAAAGCAACAAATATAGTTAATGGTACTGCCATATTTTTTCACGTTTCGATAATTTCTTAATTTTTTAATTAAATTTTATTTAAATTAATTCAGTTTAATAACAAATTAACTTTAAATCTTATTATTTAAAACAATTTAATTCGATTTCAGAACTCGTTATTTAAAATATTGTATTATCGTCAGATTATTATTTCCTATAAATCGAAATGGATATTCTACTATTCGTAAATTAGAAGAGAGTATTATAGTAATATTATGTTTTTTCTAAAATCGAAAAATGTATTATGTTATTCCAGAAATCGAAAGATCCTATAGTGGAATATCTAAATGTTACCCTTTTCTATTTTCTGAAAATTATATTACATCTTTCGATTTTTAGAAATATATATTCCCATTATAAAATGTTAAAATAAGAAAAGACTCAAGGAAATAATTAAGAAACTTAGAATTATTCCAAAAATTTAAGATAATATAAAATATATTTTAAATAATACAAAATTGGAGTTTATTTGTTCCATAATAATTCAAGCAAGAGATTTTTTTTTTATCAGGACCATTAAAAGAAGCAATTTCTTCAAAAATAATTTTATTAAAAATCATGATCATATTTTCATTAAGGAAACGTATGATTATGCTTGTATTATTGTTAATACAAATGGAAAGAACTTTAAGAGAGCAGTTTTTTTAAATTTTTACAAAATCCCAATTTTTTATTGAAAAAAAAAAGAAATAATTTTTAAATTTCATCTTAATTTTTAGTAGAGAAGTATAAAAACTATTTATTTCAATCAATGCCCATTCTTTTTGTAATCTTCACTATTAAGAAAATTACAAGAGCTACGATAAGAAATGTTATCAAAGTCCCAATGAAATGCCCAATTCTAAAAGGTCCAACAACAAGAGATTCCCATTCGACGCCAGGCAAGAAAACAGAGACTATCGGCATAATTAAATCGTCAACAAGTGCTTGAATTACTAAACCAATATATATCCCCATAATAAAGGCAACTGCAAGTCCAAGAACCTTATATTTTGTAAGAAAAGCCTTGAATTCTTCCAACAAATTTTTCGGTGGGGGTGGAGGGGGTGGGGGGGTGAGTAACTCTCTAATTTGTTTCAATTCATCTAACATTTTATCTTCTTTAGACATTTAACTCACGTTTTAATAATTATTCTACTTATTTATTTTAAAATTTGTAATTTAATTGTAAAATTCATGTTTTTTTCCCAATATTTATATCTTATTGTAAAAATTTTAAAGCAATTTAAAAAATGTAATAAACGTAATTTTATGGAAGAAATCAATTTTGTTAATTTAAGAATAATTAAAACGCATCAAAAATAAATTCTCAAAAAAGTAAACTGAATAAATTTTTATTTTTTGGTAATGTTAATTTCTTCTATTTTTTATTTTTATATTCATCAATATACCTGTTCCGCTAATAAAAAAAGTGCAGCTTAAATAAACTCCTAAAAATAACATTATTTGAGACATATACCAATGAGTAAAAGATAAATTTTGAAATGCAAAAGAAAATAAAAAATAATCGATAAAATTTGCAATAACTTCACAAAACCCAATTTCAATTAAAATAATGCCTTTCTGTCTTTGGGTCAAAATATCATAGATCATCAAATTAACTCCTAGAATATATAAACTTATAATAATAAGTGTGAAAAGACAAAGCGGGGCAATAAAGGATTCAGGTCCAAAAATATTTGGTGGTTGGATTTGAGTAAACATGAATAGATATAATAAAAACCAGCCAAAAGTTAGCAACAATCCAATTATTATTATATATATTCCCTTTTTCTTATTTTCCATCTGTTTTTTCCATTTCCTTGTGTTTTTTGTTGTATTTAAAGTCTCCCTATTAAATTAAAGACATTTACATGGGAAAAAAGTATCATAGTATGTAAATTTTTATAGATAGACATGATATTTTCGAATAACATTATATTTTAATATGACTCTTTTCAAGTTTTCGAACTTTATGTTATGTCCTACTATTTATCGAAATAGATAATATTGTGACAGTATTTCCTAATGAAATATCCAAATATTACCCTTTTCTATTTTCCGAAAATTATATTATATCATTCGATTTATAGAAATAGATCATCTTGGCGTATTACATTTTGATTGAATTTTAGTGTAATATGTAAATGTATATAAAAGTTCGTGAAACAGCTCTTTCACGAAGAAACATATACTTCTACAGAACATCCTGGTATTATTTGAATCAAGATCTATATTTGATATATCGGATTCACTATTTTTCTTATTAAATAATATTATAAGATGTTATCCAAAAATAAGTTAATAATTTTACATTAAGATTTTTTATATTATCTCCAAGAATTGGAGCAAATTCATTTTTTTTAGGGAAATTTTTTACAATTTCATATTTTCTTCCATCTTCTAAAGTCCTTATTTGATATGTATTCCCTTCATTATCTATTCTTGATATAGGAGTACTACTATTTTTGGTATATAGGTTATCAATAAAAACCACTAAGGCATCTGATTGAAGTTTAGAGTGAAAAATATTAAGAAATGTTTTTAACTTAGATTTCAAAATATGCGACCACCAGAAACCACTAAAACCAGCGGAAAATTTCCCCTTAATTTTATTTATAGAGAGCGAATCATCCTGAATAAAGGTAACATTATTTGAAGTATATTTTTTATTTCTTGCGATTTGAAGAACTTCTTGGTTAATATCAGTTGCAGTAACTAAATTTGCAACAGAAGCAATAGTTTCAGTCCAGTAGCCAGTTCCACATGCAATTTCAAGAACATTGTGTCCTTTAAATAATTTTTTAAGAATAGAATGAATTGAAGCAATATCTTTTTGTCGTTCAGGTCGTTGATAAGTTTTCTCATATTCAATTGCTCGATCTGCATAATATTGGATGAGTTTCTTATCTCGATTTTTTTTCATGAATCTTTCCTTAAATGATTTAATTTATTACAAATATTTAGAGACAATTTTATTCAATTCATTTGCAAGAGATTCGTTAATTGGTTTTATGGGGGTTTTATTTGATAATTTATCAGCTTCTTCATGCGCTCTTTTTCTTGCGGATTTTGAACCCAATTTTTTCCATGAATCGCGTGTCTTTCTATCAATTATTGAACTTGGAAAAAATAATTCTTTTCTAAAAAGTTTTAAAGTAGATGGGTGAGATAAAAATTCTTCTTTCTCTCCATAATCTTTTAGAATTTCTAAAGCAAATGGAGACCCATAATCCTCAATACCTTGAAGGAATCTTTTAACCATTCCAATAATTTCATTATCAATTAAAAGTTTTTCAATACTTTGTGTAGATTCAAAATCAAGCATTCCGGGACCTGAAATCATATTAATTCCAGCTAATCCGGCTAGAAGTGCCCCCATTCCTGCTTCAAAACCAGCTTGAGCATCTGGAACTTTTGCATCACTTAGACTCATATAAGCGTGTGTTGGCATTTTTAAAAATTTGCCCATTTCTGTGTCAGCAATGTTTATCATCATTGTCTCTATAGCTCCCATCGGTGTTGTGCCATGTTTCATATCCATTACTGCTGGTGATCCACCCCATATTAATGGTGCTCCACGTTTTGTTAATTGAGCAATTACAACCCCAACAAGGGTTTCGGCACAATGTTGAGTAATTGATCCCAACAATGTAATTGGAGCACTTGCACCAGCCAATGGCATTGAAACAAACTCAGATGGAACCATACTTTTAGCAGCATCAATAACTGATTGAGTAGTAAGATCTGACCACTTTAAAGGTGGGCTGGGGCAAGCGTCAAAGATTGCGAATGGTTTTCTCGCTAGATCATCTTCAGATAATCGGCAAGCTAAAAGAATTTCCCGCATAATTGAAAAACTTTCTTTACGAAATGTTCCGGTTACTACAGGTTTATAACAATTAGAAAGAGCAATAAAAAGTCGATGCCAATCTTGCGCTTCTTTAGGCACATCTTGATAGATTAACGCAGTGCTTTGAGCTTCAATATATTTTAATTGTTCAACGATTTTTGAAAATTTAATGAAATCATTCGAAATAGCTTCTCTAATTTCGCCTGTATTCTCATCCAAGATGAAAATTGCAGCGGATCCAGGATCAAAATGAACTTGGTCATCTTTCAATGAAATATGTTCCTTACCCTCTCGGTCAAATAAGGTTATTTCATTTGGAACCGATTCTAAACATTTATCAACTAAGTCACGTGGGATGTAGAAGCGTTGTTCCTTATAGTTAAGCCCTTGTTGCGAAAATAAATCTATAGCTTCTTGATTTTCTATGAAAACTCCTTGAGTTTCTAAAATATCTTTTGCTTCCTCAAAAATTAATTTCTTGTGCTCATTATCTAATAACTGAACTTTTGGTTTAATAATTGGCATACTAAATTTTTTTCGATTAAATCATATATTTATAATGAATCAATAATTTTACATATTTCCATAATTGTTTGAGGCGATGTTCCACAACATCCGCCAACAATTTTTGCTCCCAAATTAATCATATCATGAATATCTCTTGCATAATCTTTTGTTGGATATTCATAAAACGGTTTACCATTTTTATCAATTTTTGGTTGTCCTGCATTTGGTTTAGCTGAAAGTGGCTTATTAGTTAATTTAATACTCTCTTCTATTAATCCAATCATATCGTTAGATCCAATAGTACAATTTGCTCCAATTACATCTACTTTTTCCCGTTCCAATATTTGAATACATTTTTCAAGAGAATCACCCATTATCGTAAAATAACCCCTTGGAGTTTTATTATATGTCATTGAAGCTATAATCGGTTTTTCAGAATTTTTTTTAACTGCTCGAATTGCTGCTTGCATTTCTTCAATATCTGAAATTGTTTCAATATGCCAGAGATCAACTCCATTTTCTAGAATTTTTACTTGATTAGCAAAACTGGACTGCCATTGTTCTGAAGTGGTATTTCCTACAGGTGGCCTAAATTCACCACTTGGTCCAATATCGCCCACAATTAAACAGGTAGGAGGACATGCCTTTTTTATATTTTCAAGTGCTTTTTCATTAATTTCTTTAATTCGATCTTCAAGTTTATATTTTTTTAAATTTAATGAAGATGACCCAAAAGTGCATGTTTGGCACATATCTGAGCCGACATCATAGTATGATTTATGTATCTCAGAAATAATATCAGGTTTCTCAATATTCAATAGATCAGGAATCTTACCAGGTTCGATTCCTCGTTTAAATATTTCTGTACCCATAGCTCCATCAAATAAAATTATCTTCGAATCATTTTTTAACCAATCATGGAATAACATTTTAACAATATTCCTCCAAATTTTAAATTTTATATATGCAGGAGAGATTTAGCTAATTCAACTGCTTCTACAGCATTTCCAGCATAACCATCTGCACCGCATTCTTCAACCCATTTACTTGTAACCGGAGCACCACCAAGTATTACCTTAAATTTATTGCTAATTCCCTTTTTTTTCAAGATTTCTACAACTTTTTTCTGTCCTAACATAGTAGTTGTTAAAAGTGCTGATACTCCTATAATATCAACATTTTTTTCAATTGCTTCATCAATAATCTTTTCAGCGGGAACATCGGCACCCAAATCATAAACCTCAAAACCATACGCTCTTAACATTGTTGCAACAATTGTTTTCCCGATTGAGTGAATATCACCTTCAATAGTTGCTATTACAACTTTTCCTAATGTTTTTCTTTCTATACCGCCCTGTAGATGAGGTATGAGAAGATCCAAGCAATCTTGCATGATTTTTGCCCCTCTCATCAACTCTGGAAGGAAAAATTCACCCGCATCCCATAATTCTCCTACGCGCCGAATTCCTGCTCCAAACCCTTCTTCAATAACATTAAGTATATTTAAATTTTCATCAATTGCTTTATTGGCTAATTCTGTGGCTTTATCTTCATTTAAATTAACGATTGCATCAGAAATTTCTCCATATAAGTTTTCTTGAGACATATTATTCTCTCTCCTATTCTAAAAAATTATCCAAATATATTAAAACAAATAAACTAATGTATTATAGATTTTCTATTATTTGTTATTTAAATCTTACAAAAATAAAGATTACTTAGATAAATTGAAAAAATCTTTGATTATTTCAAGCCGATGATGTAAGATTTCGTTGTGCTTTCTTAACTATTTCTTCCAGTTCTTTAGTCACATCATCTGCAAGTCGTTCGGGTTTATGGGTTGCCAAGATCTCCTCTTTGCGTTTTCGGCAGCGTTTTTCCATACTAGAAGCCCCTTTATTAATCCAAGTATCATAATACTCCCTGTCTAAGAGAGTCGGGAACCATAATTCATTTCTGAAATGTTCAACTGTATGTTGTTTATCAAGAAAAGAACCTTTGGGACCAACCTTTTCAATAATATCAATAGCGAATGTCTTTTCTTCAAAGTTTATTTGTCTGTTGATGCTTTCTACATATGAGATGATTTCAGATTGCATTACAAGAAAATCTAAAGAACTTGCCTGATCTACACCACAGATTCCCATATGACCAAAAATATCAGCTCCAGCTGCAGTTCCTAATGCCAGAGTTAAACCACACTCGAGACCAGCTTGGGCATCTGGTCGTTTAGAATCAGTTAGCCCTACATTAATATAGACAGGCAAATTATAATACTTACCCATCTGAGTCATTGCAACACTGAATATAGCCTGTTCAGGACCGCTGAAAATTAATTGCGTGGTTTTCATATCAAAAGCATGGCATATCCCACCGTAGCATACCGGTATTCCTTCGCGTATGAGTTGAGTAATACATATTCCAGCTAAAATTTCAGCGTTTTCCTGAGCTAATGTTCCTGCAATTGTAGCAGGCGCAGATAATCCCATTTGAGCCATAGGCCCAATTGAAACCGGCATATTAAGTTGAGCAGTTTCAAATAGTAGGTCAACTCCGTTAAATGGAAAGGACAGAGGACTTACCGGTTCAAGTAGGGGATGAAACATTGGTAATTTCTGGGCTTTTTTCTCATCTCCTCTAAGGGCGATAATAATATCTACTATAAATTTTGCTGAAGCTCTATCATGGAACCAGAATATAATCGGTTTAGTAGTATTTTTTATAGTTTCAAACGCCACTGCTACACATCGCCATGCCACTGGAAGTTCATGTGGGTCTGCCATGGCTCCTGGTATGGTAATTTTTTCCAAAGCATCGGCAAATTTAACAGCAGTCGCGACATCATTAAGAGATGAATATCTCCGTTTATTATCAATATTATCAATCCATAGTGCTTGACCGCCTGAAGTGTTGTAATTACGTTTCCCAAGACCAAACTCAGCCTTTTTCGAAAGATCTCGTCCATAAAGAGTGAAATTTTTTCCCGCTTTTGAAAGCAGCTCCATTACTAAATCAGCTGAAATTCTTACTCGTTTATCTTTCATATCCACATTCGCCCCTCTCTCGGCGAAACGTGATAAAAGCTCATCATGCGGGATAATTACACCAATCCTCTCAAGTATTATAAGAGATTTTTGGTGTATTATATTAATCTGCTGTTCTGTAAGCACTTTTGCGATCATTGACAATTGAACAATTATACTTAACTTTATATAAAACTTTTTATGGAAATTTTATTAGGCTTCGTGTTTGGAATATTTTGAGATATAGATTAAGTTTATTTTAAAAAAAAAAAAAAATTTGAGATAAAATAAACTTTTGTAATTAAAAGCCGAATTCCTTCAATTGCTTTCTAATTTCTAATGTTTTTTCAGGTGTTAGAGGGTATTTTTGCCAAAATATAATTGTACAAATTAATAAAATAATGGCTGGAATTACACTCATATGAAAACGAATCCCCAATTGTGCTGGAGCTGATTGACTAGTTGCTCCTTCTACAAATCCAGTGAGTATATGAATAAATGTAAATATTGCGATTTGAGCTCCTCGAGAAAGCCGTGATAGGAAAGCTACAACACCTACAGTTGCACCCCTTACATCTGAACGAGTTAATACCACTCTTTCATCAAGCACGTCCGAAAAATAGATTGTTGTTAGAACCCAGAGGTTTCCCATTGTGAAACCCAAAATAAACATGTAAATCATCGAATCAATTACACCTATATAAAAAGTGGTTAAAAAACACCCTATAACTAGCAATACCCCCCCAATCACTGCAGTTTGCTTATTATTGTTATTTTTTTTAGCAAACCAAGTCCAGAACGGAACCGATACCAGCGCTCCAGTAAGAAAAGATGCGAATAGAAGGATCATATCAAGTTCTGTAGGTAAGTCACTCACCAAAACAAAATTCGCTGCATATGGAATAGAAGCTGTCATAGAACCGGTGACTATCATAAATCCAAAGAAGATTATGACATAATATACAAAACTTTTTTGTTTTAAGGTGGACTTCAATGCTTCTATGAAACTTTGACGTTTTTTCTCGCTTATATAATAGCGGTCAATGAGTTCTTTGTTCTCTTTCATTCCAAATAGGCATAATATTGAAACGGGTGCAATCGTACCAATAATAATCCAAACCATTGAGATATAAGCGACTTGGTTGTTTATACCTCCAAAAAGACCAAGTAATATTGGTGGGACGATATTAGCGACCGGTAATGCCATCATAGAAAGAGGAGTTCCCCAGCCTCTTGCCTTTCTACGTGCTGGACCAGTTCGAAATTTGTCAGGAAAAAGAGCATCAGCATTTACAAAACAAAGTGTTGTTAAAGAATCAAATAAGCAGGTTGTAAATATGATCCACCCAAAAAATGGCATTGGATTCGTTGCAGCATCGCCAGCTGGTGGCATAAATACAAGGGCTAAAACAAAATTGGCGGGTAAGATGCCTATAATTATCCAAATAAATCTTTTACCATACTTTCTTGTGAATTTCGTAATGCGATCAGTGAGGTGTCCTATAAGTGGATCATTAACAGCATCCCATAATGTAAAGATGAGCATAGCCAAAAAGATTAATAACGTGTCTAAACCAACCACGACTTCATAAAAGAAAAAAATGTAGGCATTAAAAACTCCATATGCTAACCCGTTCCAAAAACCAGCACTGCCATAAGAAATCGTATTGAGAGTTGATGGTATTTTATAGGCTCCTTCATCAGTGGATTTCTCCTTATCTTTATTTTTTTTTACTTCATTCATTTATAAAAGACTCCTTTCTTTTTTAAAAAATTTTAAATAGAATTCAAATATATTTGATTGATCTTTTATTTAAAGCTTTCTTGCTTAGAAAATTTGGAAATTATAATATTTTGCAAAAATAGTGCATTAAAAATATACAATTATTGAACTCATAACACCAATTAGAATTAGACTAGTTATTTTTTTTTCTTTTTTTTTCCGTTTTTTAAGTAGTTCCTTATCTATCTTGTTTTTCTAACCTTTCTAATGTTTCTTTAATTTTTTTCAATTCAACTTTTAAATCTTCGCCTTGTTTATTTTCTCCTTTTCTCCTACTTTTTAATTCTTCTTCATCAATTTTTTTTAAAAGAATATTATTTTTCAGTTCTTCTGAAATTATTTTTTTAATTTCCTTTAAAAATTGATTGCGGGGAAGCCCATTTATTTCCATTATTCTTTCCCTTACTGCAGATCTAATAAATTCTGATTTCGACTGATTAGTTTTTTTGGCAAATATTTCAATTTCTTTTAATTCATTTTCATTTACCAGAAATTTGACTTGATATATTCTTTTTAACGTTTCTTCGACTTTTTTTAATTCTTCTCTACGTTTTCTTCTCTCTTCTTCTCTCGCTTTTAACGCTTCTTCGGGGGGTTCTTTAAAATATTTACCATTTTTATGAGATGGTATAAAATCTTCTTTATATTCTCTTATTATCGCTTTTCTAAGACTACTTGATATTCTTTTATTATAAATTGATTTCCGAATAATAATTTGATGAATCAACTTACCAATTGCTTTTTCTAAATTGCTATTATCATTTATTGAAGTTTCAATGTAATCAACTAATCCCTCTTTTTTAACAAATTCACGATATTTTTTTCTATCAATGGTTTTAAGGTTTTCAATTAAATCAAATTTATTTCCAATTAATAGGAGTGGCCATCTATTTAAATTAATGTTATTCCAAATTTTTTTAAGACATTTAGAGTGGTATTCAAAAGTTTCTGGATTAGATAGGTCGAAGACAAATAAAACAGCTGAGGTTCCGCTGTAATATTGTTCATGGAGCTTTTCAAATTTTTTATCATCAATAAAATCCCAAATTTGAAGATTATAATTATTTTCATCAACCAATACTGATTTTTGAAAAAAATTTACACCAATTTTTAATTTCCAATCTTCTTTTTCTTCGAATAGTTTTTTAGCATATTGTTCCATTATATTAGTTTTCCCAACCCCTGACTTTCCAAGAACTATAATTTTAAATTCATCTTTAAATTCTTCTTTACTCATGAT
>JAHQWG010000026.1 GCA_029856045.1 Promethearchaeia archaeon
GTTCAAAACGTCCTGATTACGAACATATGTATGGGCATGCCAAAATTGAACCAATTGGAGCATTACTTCAAGGTATCATCTTAATAAATTTATATGGTTTATTGATCTTTTTCACAATTCAAATCTTTATTGAGGGAACTTTTTTGCCTTCTAATCCAGATATAGGTTTAATTATAACAATCATTTCTTTCTCAGTAAATTTAATATTTTCTCGAATTATCATTTGGCAGGGTAGGCGTCGTATGAGTCTTATTTTGGAGATCCAAGGATTAAACTTGTTCCAAGACTCAATACGTTCAATTTTTGTATTGGTAAATTTTTTATTTGTGATATTTGGGATCTTATTTACTGATCCATTATTTAGTATCGCTCTTTCTCTATGGATTATTTTAAGTGCCCTGAAATTATCCAAGAAGAGTATAAAAGAGATTTCAGATACAAATCCAATTAATTATCAAGATATAGAAGATATACGCTTAAAAATTTTTAATTTAGAGCATGTCAATGCTGTTGAAGATTTACGTATACGTTCAATCGGGAAGGAATTATTTTTAGAAGTTGGGCTCTTAGTAGAAGATCATATTTCCCTTATCCACGCTCATGAAATAAATATAGCTATTAATGAAATGGCTAAAAATTTTTTTCCTAATTATGATTTGAAATGTATCATTGAGATGAATCCCGTTGCAGGGGAAGGATCATTAATCGAGAATATCATAAACTTAATATCTTCAATGATCTTAGAATTTCCTGGTATCATCGATGTTAAAGATTATGCCCTTTTTACTTTAGAAGATAAAAATTATCTTTCTATGACAATAGTTGTTGATGATAAACTTACTCTTAATGAAGCTCATAAATTATCTTCGGAATTTGAAAAAGTATTAAAAAATCGAGTACCATTTTTAACTAGAATTACAACCCATATTGAAGCTGTACCTTTGGTTAAACCTTATTCTTTTATTCAAATTGCACAATTAGAAATAAACCCCCAGGAAATACAGAAAATAAAAGAATTAATTGAATCCATTTTAAAAGAAAGTCCATATGTCAAAGGTTATCATGGATTTGAATTTTTTACCACTGGTAAGAATTACATACTAGAATTACATATTTTTTTTGACGGATCATTGAATATTTCTCTTGTTCACGGTTATCTTACAAATCTAGAACAGAAAATCCGAAATAATATTAAAATTGAAAATCTCCAAGATATTATTCTACATTCTGAGCCTTTAACCGGACGAACGGATGGAATTATTTTTTAAATCTTATTTTAAAAATAGATTTTATAAATTAATTTAGAATGGAAATTTATATTGAATTAAACCTATTTCTTTTTGCATTATTTTAATATCTCGTTGAATACTTTCATTAAGTGGAATTCCTACTTTGACTCTCTCCTTTTCAGCTTCAAATTCTTTTTCTCCTGCTGTATAAATTCTATCTTGTCCCAGAACCTTTTTTGCGCTCCTTAACCCTCTCATAATGTTTCCAGCGGTTTTATTGAAAGTTTTTAAAGGAATAAAACTTTCGATATTAATTGCTAAAAAGAAATGCCCAACTTTTAGAACAGTTTTACCGTCTTCTTCGATTCCAATTGTATCTCTTAAATAAATTCCATCTTGTAATGCCGCTGAGAGTATTTCTACTAATGTTGCATATCCATATCCCTTGTATCCACTAGTTTCTTCTCCTTTTCCACCTAAGGGCAGTAAAGCCGCAGTTTTATTTGTTAAATCCTTTAAGACTTTAGTTGCATCTGTTTCAGATTTCCCTTCACTATTAATCACCACACCTTGCGGAAGTGGTTTCTTAATTCTATCATATACCTCTACTTTACCTCTTTGAATGATTGAAGTTGCGCAATCAATAAGAAATGGAAATTCTTCATCAGTCGGTGCGCCGGCAGTTAATGGATTTGTACCTAATAATGGTTCTACTCCAAAGGTTGGGGGAATTGAAGGTCTAGCATTTGTAACAGCAACTCCAATCATGCCTTCTTTTATTGCCATTAGAGAATAATATCCAGCGATTCCAAAATGAGTTGAATTCCTAACTGCTACTGCTCCAAGCCCGTATTTTTTAGCCTTTTCTATCGCTAATTTCATCGCGTTATATGCTATAACATGACCCATTCCAACTCCTCCATCTATAAGAGCTGTTGTAGGACCATCTTTTATAATTTTATACTCCGTTTTTGGATTATAAATACCCGCTTTTATCCGATCATAATACATCTTCATTCTTTGAATTCCATGTGATTCAATTCCTCTTAAATCTGATGTTATCAACACATCTGCACAAATTTCTGCATCATCCTCAGGAACCCCTAACCCAATAAATACATCTTTCATAAAATTCTTGAGTGTGACTGCGTCGATATATTTAATATTATCTGTCATAATAATCCACTTTCTTAAAAATCGTTATTAATTTAATTGATTGCCTTCAATAAAAAGGTTTGATATTTTAAATTCTTTTTATAATAATAACAACACTTTAGGGCATCAGACGTGATTGAATAAGTTTAATTTTTGGCTCAAATTCAAATTTTTCGTAATCAACAATAAATTGATTATCTATGTCACTACATTTCTTTATCGAATACAATAAAATATCTTTCTCTTGTTTTGTAATTACAGGAAATTTATAGTTAATTGCATTGTATTTTATTTCTTTATCTTGCTTCTTATATCTATTAATAAATTCAATATGTTGATGTAATCTATTCTCATTAATTGAATCACCTATTTTTTTAATTTTCTTGACATTTTTTTTAAATAATGCCCTAAATTCTGAGTTAATCTCGTAACCTATTGAATTTCTTGTTGAAATCATGGCAGCCATTGAAGTTGTTCCAGTTCCCCAAAATGGATCTAAAACAGTATCTCCATAAATAGAAAACATATTAATCAATCTATATGAAAGATCTATTGGAAATGCTCCTGATCGCTCTCGTAATTTTTTCTTACTATAGTTATTATTTAGGCTTTGAGAGGTCCCTCTAATATCTTCCCATACATCCGAAAACCATTTATTCCTTTCTTCCCAAAAATACGCACTATTATATCTATATTCCGACTTAGTTGGAATTTTTCTTTTATTTTCCCCTTTTCTAAGAACTAAAATATATTCATGTTCAAGAGTGATATAGGCGTTAGGGGGTAGCATTCCAGATCCTAAAAATTTTGTAGGGCTATTTGTAGGTTTTCTCCACAGAATGCAGGGTAACTCAATAAAGCCATTATCTTGAAAAAAATTTGCAATTTTAACATGATTAGGAAATAGTTGAAAATTTCTGTTTATATTTCTTGTTGCATCTCCAATATTTATACAAGCGAGCCCTCCTAATTTTAAAACTCTTGCAGTTTCTTTCCAAACTTTATCTAATTCATAATGCATTAATTCAAATGCTTTTTTACCCCTCTCTTCTTTTAATGCATTTCCTATCTCTTCATTTAAGGATGAAAATAATGAGTCCCACATTTCTACCATAGGATAAGGTGGAGACGTTATTAGTAAATCTACTGTATCTGATTCTACTTCGCACATATCAGAAGAATTTTTAAAAAATATTTTATGAGTAGTTTCCATCTTCGATTCTGAAGTTAAAAAGATTAAAATTTATTAATATAATTAAATTTCTTCCAATTATTCATAAATAAATTTCTATTAAATTGTTATTATTCTCAATGTCAATTTTATTATCAGATAAATCTAAAGAGTTTGTTGAAAAAAATGATATTTCTCATTTATTAATTGATATAACTTTTATTGAAGAACCTTGCACTCAAATTTACGACCCGAAAATAGAAATGATTAAAAAAATCGATACAGAAAAGTATGAAAATCTTGAAAAGGTTTCTGGAAATAATATTACCTTATTCTTATCAAAAGAGTTTATTGAGATTTATGGTAAATTAAAGGAATACCAATTAGATGTTGGCGGATTTTTTACAAAAGTATTGATTCTTAAAAATATTGACCCAATTATTAAAAATACTTGTAAAATTTAATTAATAAGGAAATTTAAAAGATTTTTAAACAGATAAACATCTTTAAAAAATGCCAAAATATAATCCAAAAGAAGCAAGAGATACAAGAAAAAGGAAACAAAAAAGAATCGCTGCTAGTAAAAAGAATAGAAATTTAAGACAATTTATACCATACATTCTTATATTTGGAGTAATTATTATTGTTGGGGGTTTTGCAATTTATTTTTTTATATCTGAAGATTATAATAGTGGAAATGGTGGTGAAAATGGTGGTGAAAATGGGGATAATAATGAATATGGGACACCTATGACTTTTACAACAATTGATGGAGATACAATTAAATTAGCGGATAATCAAGGAAAAGTTGTAATACTCTATTTCTTTGATTTAGATTGCCAACCCTGTGGTCCAGAAGCTGGTGTTTTAGCTGATGTAGATGATGAATATACAGACAGTCAATTAGAGATCATTCTTATTGATGTTCATTATTGGGATCCAATTACAGATTTAAAAACATGGAGAAATGATTATAATTCAAATTGGGACATTATTCTTGATGATGCTTCTTATACATATAGCACACCCTTTAATATTGCATATACTCCTACAACAAAAATTTTGGATAAAAGTGGTAATATTATAAAGACCATAGTTGGTTATGATGAGGGACATTATTCAACCATTAAGGCTGAAATTGATGCATTACTATAAAATTAGAAAAAATATATGAAAAAGAGATTATTTTTTAATTATGATTGATTTAATGCTCTTTTTATTAGCTATATTTGGAGGGTTAATATCTTTTCTCACTCCATGTAATGTAGTTACATTACCATCTTTTGTAA
>JAHQWG010000025.1 GCA_029856045.1 Promethearchaeia archaeon
ATCCTATTCCAATCGGAAGAATCTAAATAAATTCCAAAAATACCATCTGTTATATTATTGTAATATATAGAGTTGTTGGAACAGCCTTTGATAAGATTTATTCCATAGCCGCCATTATTTGTACAATTATTATCAACAATCGTCCCATTTGCTGTATTATTTAAGAGAATTCCAGCGTTTGGTGTGCTTCCAGAATCACTAATTGTACAATTTTCGATTCTGAAATATTTATTATGAGAGTTATTTATTTTGATTCCGCTACCTCCACTGGCATCTATAATTAAATCTTCTAAAGTATAAGGATCAGTAAAGGTTCCAGATCCATTTACCCAAGGATTAGTACCCCATGCTCCTTCTCCATCAATGAATATTGGAGGGGCTATTAATGCGAGTTTGGGGTTAAAATTCGGTGGATTAGTTAAATCTTCCAAATCTAAATCAGAATTACTATTATTACTTATAATATCATTAGAAACTCCAATTTGACTTATTAGAAAGAATCCCATTGCTGTAAACGTAAAGATACAAAGTAAATATGTAATATTTCTATTTTTATTTAAATATTTATGCAAATTTCTCACCAAAATCTTGAAATTTCTTTTTTAGATTTTAAAAAATTAAATTTTTTATAATTAATAATATCTTACAATAGCGAACAATATAATAATAACTACGTAATAATTTTTAGATTGATCTAATCCCAAAAGAACGGAAATTAATATAATAAAAATTGAATAATTATGAATTCGTAATATTCTTTTTTTTAATAAAGTTAGATAGAGCCATTGGAGATCTTGGTTTTATTGAAAAAAAAGACAAATTAATTAAATCTCTTTCGATATTCTGAATATTTTACTAACACACTCATACATTTTGTTGGATAGTCCCAAAAATCGAAAATAGGAACATCGTGAGAGATAAACTTTTGATACCAAGGATATCTATAAGGATATGGACCAACATAAAACACAGGAATTGAATGTTTTTTCATTAGACGTTTAATTGGTTTCAGAACACGGAGATCTATTATTTGTGATAAACTTTTCATTGTTTCGTCAATATACATTCCAGATTTACTCATAGTTTCCATAACATCATCAAAGTCGAAGACTCCATAAATTATTATTGCGTCTATCTCATTTGATTTCATTAAAAGTTTAGGAAATTTGAGAAACATATTCAAAAAGTCAATATCGAAAGTTACGTCAATAGGATTACATGCACTGGCAGTAGGAGGAATATATTTTCTAATTTCGGATTGTAAATATTCAGAAAACTCAGGAACTTCAAGACCATACATTTCGGCGGTCTTAACCATCATTGAACCGGAGCCTCCAGAATCTGTAATTATTCCCAATCTATTTCCGTTTGTAAATATTTTATTATTTTGAGCAAAAGATAAAGTTCTAAGATAATACAAAAAATCTGTCATAGAATCAGTGGAGATAATGCCTGTTTCCTTGAAGACTGCATCATATATCTTTTGATTTCCTCCAATTGCACCTGTATGGCTCATGATTGACCTTGTTGTAGCTTTTGTCCCACCAGCATAAATCGCTACAATTGGTTTTTTAGGAGTTATTTCCTTTGCTAATTTAATAAATTCTTTTCCACGCTTAATTTCTTCTATATATAATCCAATTACGCTTGTTTGAGGATCTTCTTTGAAGAATTCTAAGAAATCAACTAAATCAATATTGTTTTCATTACCCACTGATATTGATTTACCAATTTTAACAGCCCAATCCCTAGCTTGCCAAAATGTGTGACATGCAATAGTTCCAGATTGACTCGCTATGGAAATATTACCCCTTTCAGGGAAATAATAAATCCACATTGTATTAAAATGAGATTTTATAATATCTGGCTGATACCAACCATTATATACGCCTAAACAATTTGGTCCAATAAACCTCATATGATATTTCTTCGCAATATCATCTATCTTTTGTGAGAGTTTAATTCCATCAGAACCAACCTCTCTGAAACCACCTGATGTAATAATTAAACGTTTTATTCCTTTTTGACCACATTCTTCCATTATTTTAGGGATAATTTTAGGGGGTAAAATAATAAATGCTAAATCAGGGGTCTCGGGTAAATCTAATACATTCTTATATGCTTTCATTCCTTGAACTTCGTTTAACCTAAGATGAATTGGGTATATTTTCTCTTTGGGAAAACCTCCAGCAATAATATTCCTCAACTGCATTGACCCCATTGTAGTAAGTAAATTATTATTTGCTCCAAAAATGCAAATACTCTTAGGATTTAATAAAGAATAAAGAAAATGTGCTTTATTTAAGTCTTCTTCATGATTTGAAATCATTAATTGTGATAATTAAAATTGATATTTAGATTTTTTTTAATTCGAAATCCAATAATATCACAATTAGAACTGAAATTATTTATTTCTGAAAACGATATAAATAGTATAAAAAGAGCGTATAAGAAAATAAATTAAATTTTAATACCGATTTATAATAAAAATCTCTAAGATGTGCTCCAAAATTGTATTTCATAAATCCTCCAAGCTCATTATTAGCCTTTGGAACGAAATCCGGGGTAGAATTAGGAGGAAATAAATGCGTTTTAAGTATGGATGATGTTAGCAACTTAAAATTTGAACAAGAAATATTCACGGAGATTTCATGGGGTGAGTTTTATCGTGAAGAAGGTATTGAGGATCAGATTAAAAGTTTTACCACACAAGAATATTCATCAATTAGAGAAGATCCTGAAGAACTAACGAAAAGATTGGTAAATGTAATTTATAAAATAATGAATGAAAAGAAACTTTTTTTTGGGATTTTAGATGTTGAGGTTGATGCCTTTATGAATGAGAACGTTGCAATTAAGGGATTAGAATTAGATTATAAAACAGTAAATAGATTAATGAAAGCTCATAAACATGGAAGGGACTTAGATCTTTTCCCAGATTTAATTACTTCTTCAATTGAAAAAGAAGATAGAATAAATATAGAATTTCAGGGCAAAGCAAAAAATTTATTTCATATAATTGGAGAAAAAATTGAAGATTTAGCAGATAAAATTAGAAATGCAAAGGGATTTGGCATTGGATTGGTTGCTACTTCGAGAGGTGCGGCAAATTTTTACATTTTGACCGAAAATATTGTAATGAAAGAAGGAGAGGTAAAGGAAATGCAAATTGATCAAGATAATATAGATGCAGTTTTTTACGCCATCCAGAGAGAAGTAATAGTTCCAATTTGTTGGTTTAGAATCGATATGGGTATAAGCGCGATAGAGACTTTGGAGTTATGGGAAAAAATAAAGGAGAAACCAGAATTAATTAAAGCAATAAAAAGATATGATGATTATATTCAGGCTTTAATCTATAAAAAATATAAGGGTATGTCTCAGCCTCCGAGGGGTAAAGACATTAGGAAAGATTCTAATGATATAACTCCTGAAGAGAGAGAAAAGGCATTGCGAGAGATGAGGAAAACTATGGAAATTTTAACCAACCACCTAAAAGAAGCGAAAGAAAGAGAAAAATAGTATCTTAATCTATTTCTATTATTTTTTATTCTTTAATTATTCTAGGGGCTTTAAAAAAGCCATCTTGCTTCTCACGAGCATTCTTTAAGGCTTCTTCTTGAGTGAGGGATTTTCCAGGAATATCTTCTCTAAAAACATTTTTTAAACCATCAATTACATGTCTTGTTGGTTTGATGTTTGAAGTGTCAAGTTCATTTAGTTTTTGAAAATAATCTAATATATTGTTTAATTGCTTCGAGATATTTACTTTTTCCTCTTCGCTTAAATCAATTAAGGCTAATCTTGCAAGATGTTCTATTTTTTCTCTTGAGATTATTTCTTTTTTTTCCATTAACATTCAATATTTTTTTTTAATATAGAAATTTTCCTTTTATAAGAAAAAAGGTTTTAATTATTATAAATATGAATTATTATTTTTATTGAAGGTAATATTGAAATTAAAATTAACTGATTATAAATAAATGAGATAAACAATGACTGAAAAGGATTTATGGGATGAAATTCCTTATATGGGGTATATTGCTCTTGGAAGAAGGGGTATGGAAAAAATTGAACTTACTCAATGTTTTATTCCGGGTTGTGAAAATAAAGATATTGAGAAATTAAAGGCGATTAAAAAAGAAGAAAATGAAAGTGATACCAAATTAATCCAAACTTATTCCATCCATTGTGAGGAGTGTAATAAAACATTTAAGCTTTCATTTGAAACACTAAAGAAAGTAGCTAGAAAAAAGAAAATATCAATAGATGAAAATAATAAAGACCAAAATGAAATCCTTTCTATGGGTGTGATTTATGTATTTGATGATAACGGGAAAAAAATGCATTTAGGTTATTTCTAAGTTAAATTTCATAATAGGAGAAATTTAAGATTGAACTTTAATTACATCTTATTTGATTTGGATAATTGCCTTGTTGAAATTCCTAATATAGGGAATTATTTTGATAAATTACTTATAGAAACATTGAATGAATCTAATGTTAAGAGAATTCCCGAATTCAACGAGAGAAAACAGATTTGGTTTGTTGGAAAGCTATATATTAATTTGTTAGAATCTTGGGGCATAGAAAACCATCAAAAATTCTGGGAAGTGCTTGATTTAAAAGATTTTAGACAACGAAAGAAATTAATTCATGATGGCAAAATTATGCTTTTTGAAGATGTTTTACAAGTTCTTAAAGAACTTTCAAGATTGAATAAAAAAATGGGCATAATAAGCAATACTCCGGAAAATATTATAGAATATCAATTGAAACATTTTAAAATAAAAAAATATTTTGATATTGTGGTTGGGTTAGGTGAAGATCAAACCATTTGCAAGCCAGAACCAACTGGAATAAATATTGCATTAAAGTACTTCTTGGAAACCGAGCAGAACAAAAGAGAGAAAAGTATTAAAAACATCCAATCAGAAGCGATTATGATTGGAGATTCTATAGTGGATATTATTTCTGCTAATAGAGCGAAAGTCAAATCTTGCTTAATATTAAGAAAAAAACATTATTATACTGAAGAAATTAAAAGTTGGGAATACCAACCTAATTTTATTATTAATCAATTAGATGAAATTTTAAAACTATGAAAGAAAAAATAAAATTTTAATTAAATTTTTAAACTGAAATTGATTTTTATTTTATGAAAGGACTTAACCGACAATCCGATTTGTATAATTTGAGAATGGTTATCGGCTATGATAGAGATAGATTGTGCTTAATAAAATTTCAGCTTTAATAATTCCAATAATAATCTCATTGATAACTACGTTCTCGTATCTAACTAGGACATTTATTCCTAGAAGGATTAAAGCCACAAATAAAATTAAAAAAAGACCGAACTCCACTAATAAATTAATAATGACAAAAAATATGGATTTTTTATGTTCCATTTTGTATAATTTATCCGTCACAAAAAAGCCTATGATGAAATTTAGAATAAATCCTAGAAAAATAGCGAAAAAGTTGAATGCGAGTGAGATTCGAAAATGATTTTCATATTCTCCTCTTCCAATAAGAGCATAGAAGTCAAAATAAAGAAGAATCCTATTTGAGTACCATATAATATTTAAAATTAATGAATTTTTCAGAGAATTTGTAAAATTCTTAAAATCCGCATAATATTTAGTAATCAATATATTAAATAAAAGATGAAGGATTAAAACTGCAAAAATTGATTCTGGTAGGTATTGTTGAATGATATTTATCAAATTCTCCATATTTAAATCAACTCTATAAGCTTATAAAATATTGATATGTAGGATATAAACTAAACTCAATAAAAAATCGAAAGATAATATGATTAGGACTAATAATAAAGAATCTCTGATAATTTGACGATAAATGATTAAAATAAGAAGAAGAGCAATTGGAAAAAAAAATAAATATTGAATTAAAAGAAAAAGAGGATGGAAAAATTTAAAAAAAAGAACTAGATTTCTTATTGAATTCTTTTTCTCCCAAATCATCTCGTATAATATTCATAGCAGAAGTAATTGACACTCTCCATTTGACTGCAATCTTGCGTATAGGATCTGGATTTTCGGAGCGACCGTCTTTAATTATGCTCTCTCGTTGCTCATCGGATATACTATCTTCAGACTTTGGAAACCTTTCTTCATAACCTTTCTCTGTTAAAACCTTATGGGAGATCTTTATTAATGTATAGAGGGATACCTTTAAATTCATTTCTTCTAGTTTTTCACGAATTTTATTCTGTGAAATCTTTGTATATCTGATATAATATTTAAGGAGATTATTTAGATTTTTATTTTCATTAAATTTATCTATTCTTTTTACTAAATTATCTTTCTCTTCTTTAGTTAGTGCATCATTTTCTTTACTTTTAATAAATTTAATAAATTTCTTAGTAAAATGAGTACCCTTATAGGCAACACCATCATGTTTCTTTATTATTTCTTGCAATTTTATTAATGCAGGGCTCGATGGCAGATATTTATCTTTATCGAAATCCCCATATACCTTTTCTATTATAAAACCAACCTTAGTAAACAACTGTTTGGTCATTAAAAATAATTCTAAACGCTTTGTATTTCTCTTTGAGATATGTTAGTTTCAATATCCAACAATTTTCTTTCTATATCAATAGAATTATTCCATAATTGTCCAAAAAAATTTTTCAAAACATAAATCAAAGGTTTGCAATTCGTCCAAAATCCAGCTTTTTCCCGATGGTTTTTATTTTTTGGTGTAATTCCAAAAAAAATTTCCTTATTATCTATAATTATCAAAAAATGTATTAAATTTGGATCAATATTAACATGATGAATATTACTTTTATGATGCACACTTAAAATTTCTTTATTTAAAAATCTCATTATTTTAAAATTTTCTTCTGTAATACAAGTTAATAACCTAATTTTTATAATATCTTTATTTATAGCATCTTTAATACTGATAACTGAAGGATTTGAACGAGGGCCATTAATTTTCGTTAAAATAGCCAATATCTCTGTGTCAGCATTTTCAATCATTTGTAAAAATTTGGAAAAGAGAATATATTCACCTTGGATGATTGTAAACTTTTCTGAATCATATTCATAATTTTTACTCTTAATACTTGACCATAAACTGATCGAATCATTTCTTTTATCTTCTAAAAATCTTACTTCTCCTTTCTTTGTTTTAATAAGTAAATCCAAAACTTTTTCAAATGGAATTGCCGTAAATCGCATTGGGGATTCCATACTTACCTCTATTATTCCGTAATTTTGCAGATTCTTGATAATATGATAAACCTGAGCTTTATGCAAATTCATTTTTCTAGATATATCAATTGCCTTATGTGTTCCATTCTTAGCAAGAAAAATGTACACTTTTGATTCTAATTCCGTTAAACCTGTGTCTTTAAGAGCCTCTACAAGCCATATTTTTTCTGAGAGGATTTCATTATCTAGCATTATTATCTGATTAGTTTTGTTATTTCATGTAAAATTGAACATGCATTAATTATAAGTGACCTTGTGACCATTTAAATATTTTCATTCATAATATTTAAATTACTTTTATTATAATAGTAATTATGCCTAAAGCTTTTTCAGATAGAGAGAAAAAGATTATAAAAAAGAAATTACTCGAAAAAGGTAAGGAGTATTTTAGAATATTTGGATTAAAAAAAACAAATATAGGAGAACTAACAAAATCTATAGGCATAGCCAAAGGAACATTCTATAATTTTTATAAATCGAAAGAAAAACTATTTTTAGATATATTAGAAAAAGTTGAACAAGATCATGTTGATTTCCTGTCTAAAGAAATCACTAATATTGATAAATCTCCAAAGGATATATTTAAATTTTTTCTTAAATATCGATATAATGTTATTGAAACTGAACCTATAATAAAGATGCTCCTTACTAGTGATGAAATGGATTACCTTTTTAGAATATTACCAGAAACCACACGTATAAACTTTATTCGTAGAAAAATAGATAATGAATATATGATACAATTTAACAAAAAATGGCAAGAAGATGGTTTGTTAAAAAAAATTGATCCTGAAATTTTGGCTAACTTATATCGAATATTTGCTGTAATTAGTATAGGTAAAGAACATGTTGGTAAGTCGAAGATTAATGAAACAATTGATTTACTTATAGATATTTTAGCAGACTACTTAATAATTCCGTCAGAATGATTTTTTAGGCTATTTTAATCCAAACTATGCTAGAAGTACTTAATATTTTACGTATTATTGTGAAAATAATCAATCACTTTTCTTCAAGTTTAAAATTCTAAAATTTTTATTGATAGAACTTTTAATATTTCTTTAGAATTATGCTATTAGTAAGTAACAATTGTGAATGAATAATTTTTATTAGTGAAACGATAATAATTTTAAAATAGTTGTTAAAAAAATGCCGAAAGAATTAGTATTTTTAGGACCTAGAAAAGTTGGATTTAGAGAATACGAGGAGCCTCCTTTAAAGGACACCGAAGTAAGAATTAAGACCCTATATTCTGGGATTAGTAGTGGTACAGAATTAGCTATTTATAGAGGGCAAGCACCCATGTTTAAAAGAACCATTAAAGATGGTTTGTTTGCTGATGGAGAACCTATATATCAATATCCATTGGTTTATGGATATGAAGAATATGGAGAGGTAATTGAAATAGGAAAGAAGGTGGAAGAAGAAAACAAGTATAAAGTTGGATCTTTCGTGGCAGCATCATATGGACACAGAGAAACAGGTGTTGTTGATGCCTTTGAATCAATTAAAGAATCACTAAATTTCTATGGATTAATCGAAATTCCGCCCCCACGAAAAATGCCCCCATCTGTTAAAGATAAAAAATTAGCTAAAAGAATGATGGCAGTTTCATTAGGAGGATTATCTTATGATGGGATAGTCATGTCAGGCATCCAAGCAGGTGAATCCGCAGTAATTTTTGGTCAAGGACAAATTGGACTTTGTTGTACTTTAAGTTGTAAACAAATTGGTGTCAATCCAGTAATAGCAGTTGACGTGGTTGATGAGAGGCTTGAACTTGCGAAAGAATTTGGAGCAGATTATGTTTTTAATCCAAATAAGTGCAATGTAGCAGAAGAAGTAAGAAAAAAATTAAAAACAAGATATGCCCTTCCCGGTGCTGATGTAGTTTTCGACGCCTCAGGATCATATAAAGCGCTTAAAGATGCTATTAGATGTGGAGCTCCTGGATATGGAAAAGTTATTGCAATTGGCTTCTATAAAGGACCTGCTACCGAACTTGATTTGGGAGAGGAGTTTCACCACGGTCTTGGTGCAAGTACAATCATATCTGTTGGACCATATGCTCGTCAACTATATCGAGCAACGGCTCCTGGAAGAAAATGGGATATGAAAAGAGTAGGGATGGCCTATTTCCGTTTAACTTTAGGGAAAGAAGATTTAATTGATAAATTGGTAAGTCATACTTTTAAATTTGAAGATGCGTTGAAAGCATATGAAATTTTAGACAAACATCCCGAGAATTGTCTTAAAATGCTCTTAACTTTTCAAGAATAATATCATTTTTTATTAATATAATACTATTTTTTTTTTTAATTTATTTAGCTTTTGAGAAATTCAAACAATCATCATTATTTAATTCTCTAGTAATAAGTCAGTTATAATTGTTACTAACTAATCTTTAAATGTAGACTTATTATAATTAAATTGTTTAGAATTTGTATTAATTTAGTTCTATCTACAAAAAAATATTTAAAGAAGACAGGTTGAATATTATGAGTAACGAAGATAAGTCCAAAAAAAATGTAGCTACTCTTGACGTACCATCGCACTCACTAAAAGTTATGGCTTCTTTTTCGGTTGCTAGTTTAGGATTAGGAATCATTACATCTGCGATTGGAATGCAACTGTTATATTTCTATGAAGTTCTCTTGCAAATGCCAGCAGCATTATTCATCATAGGTAACGGAATTTATGTGATTTGGGATGCTATCGATGATCCTTTGCTAGGATATATGTCTGATCGCCCAAAGCGCTTTTGGGGAAAATGGGGTAAGCGATATCCTTGGGTAATGGTATCTTTTGCTCCAGTTTGTATAACCTTTGCCTTGCTTTATGGGCCTCCATTCAGTGATGAAATGCTTTTACTTGCTTGGTTAATTGTTAACCTCTTTATATTTGATACTTTTCGATCGTTGTGGAACATTAATTTTAGTGCACTCTTATATGAAAAATATATCACTGATGATGAACGGACTAAGATATCTGGATTTAACAACATTTTCCGGCAACTTGGTGGAGTTTTTGCTATGATAGTGCCTGGATTTTTGATTAATTATATGGATCCTAGCACTTTTTTAAATTATGGAATTTTTGTTTCAATATTATCTGCTATATGTGTGATCATAGCCATACCAGGAATGAAAGAAGATAAATGGATGAAAGAAAGAGCTGTTTTATTAGCTCAAAGTGGTGTGTATAGAGGATCAACTCTCGTCGATTTCTTTTCAACAATGAAAAGAGGATTTAAAACACGAAACTTCAGTGTGTTTTTAATAGTCGGTACATTATTTTTTCTTATGTCAATAATGCAACAAGCTTCAATACCTTATTATATTTCTTATATTTTAGTATTGGGTGCTGAAGCTCAGCTTCTAATCTATATGCCATATCTCATTATTGTAATAGCAGTGACTCCATTCGCAGTAAAAATTGCTAAAAAAATTAATCCAGTAAAAATGTTTAAGTATTTATTATTTACTTATGGAATAGGGGCATTCCTACTGTTAATTCCAACGGATTTGATTAGTGCTATAATAGTACAATCCATAATTGCATTTATATCTGGATTTACAATAATCGTCCTAACCCCTGTAATTGGGATGATGCTTGATGAGGCCACCTTATCCTTTAAAGCACATAAAGAAGGTATTCTACTCGGAATCTATATTTTTTTCCAGGCTTTAGCTGGATTCGCTAGTACTTTGATTATTTTGTTAGTTCATTCGCTTACAGGGTTTGATCCTACACTAGGTGCATCACAAACTGCTTTAGCTTTTTTCGGCCTCCGATTACAAATCGCAATTATCCCCGGGATTATAATGATGATAGCAGGGATAATTTTCATGTTTGGTTGGACACTTACAGATGAAAAAATGGTAGAAATTCGAGCAAAGTTGAAAGAGTTAAAACTTAGGTAGGTATTAATCTCAATAATTAATTTATTACTTTTTTTTTTTTTATTTTAATTCTAAAATATTTTTTTTAATGATTCTATAAGTCAAAATGCTTATTAATGTCATTTTCATAGAAGGAGGTTTTCCCTTTCTCAATATCATCAACCAATACCGAACGATCTAAATATGAGGATTCAATAATGGCATAAGCAATAGCTAAATCTTTTAATCCTTCTTTCCCACTGATTTCCATTTCATTCCCTTCAAGAATGGCATTTAAAAAATCTAAAGTCTCCAATGCTGCTGCGTCAGTTAGACCGTAAGGAAAAAATTTGTCTTTTATTCCTTGGGATGCATTTTCATCAAATAATTGATTAACACTTGTTTTTGTTCCATCATCTAAATTGACAATATTCGATTTTATTGACCCTTTAGTCCCATATATAGTGGGAAACATCATTATTGGCGGACCATGTAAAGCCCATGAATATGATATTTGACCTAGAGCTCCACTTTTGAATTTTAAAATAGCCAAGAAGGTATCATCAACTTCACTTTTAATTCTTTGAATAATTTTTCCTGTCTTATCGCGATTTACCCTAGTATCTTCAAAAATTCTAACAATTCCTTGAACAGATTCAACCTCTCCACAATAACTTCTCAGAAGACTGAGGAAATGTACACCCATGTCTAATGTTACTCCACCTCCAGCCTGTAGTTTTAAATGACGCCAAGGGGTTTCTGCAACAATCTTATCGGGAGACCACCAACCTCCTAATCCGGCTTGAAATACTAACTGAATGTTACCAATACATCCTTGGTCAATTACCCACTTGGTTTTTCTCATTCCGGGTATGAAATGTATGCCTTCGCCTACACCTAATACTTTTTTAGCCTTTTCTGCCGCTTCTACCATTTTCCGTGCTGCTTTCACAGTAATAGCTATTGGTTTTTCCACCATAACATGCTTATCTTCATATAAACTATCAATTGTGATAAAATGATGAGTATCAACGCTAGTATAGATATCCACGGCATCAATATCGGCTTCTTTAAGCATATTTTTATAATTATCATAAAGTTCAATATCAATGTCACTTTTTTGAAAATCTGAAACATATATGTGAGGTGCATGAAGTGGATCTCCTGGAGGACCAACCGGGTCTTTTGGTTGTGACCCCTCACTACGCTTCCTAAATCTTAAAGCATTTTCAATATGCTTATCACATAATGCTCTAATCTCTACTTCAAAGCCCTTTTCCATTAATGCTTTGTATCCATGTAAATGGATAGGCATGATTCTACCGCACCCTACCAATCCTACTTTAATTTTTTTTGACATTTTCTCCTACTTTTGGATTATTATTATTATGGTCTAATAAATATGCAAGCTTCCTACATCATTTTTTCCAAAAATTCATGAGTCCACTTTATGTCATTTATTCTTTGCTCTGTGGTTGCCATTTCTCTTTCAATTATTAGGGGGCCATTATAACCAATTTCATTTAGTTTTTGAATGAACTGCTTGGCTCCAACTTGACCCTTTCCAAATGGAACTTCTTTGACCATGTGAGGTTTTCTTTCCCTTGCTTCAACTTCTGGAAAAAGCCCATCTTTACAATGAACTCCTTCTATGTAATCCTTGAGTAATTCCAAGGATGCGATAAGATCTATTTCAATGCCATTCATCCAACCATAATATAGAAGATTAGCTGGATCAAAATTAATTTTTAAATTCTTTGCTCCAACATCTTCAATAAAACGTACTAAAGTTTCAGGGGTTTCTTGACCTGTTTCACATAACCAAGATTGATTATTTTTATCAAGAAATTCTGTTATTTTTTGCATGGCATCAACTAGTCCTTTATATATAATTCTATGATAAAGATCAGATGTGTTTTCAGGTATATAACCAACATGTTGAGCAAGTTTATCAACTCCTAAATCTTTAGCGAAATCCGATGTCATAAAGACATGCTTTATTCTCTCTTCACGGTAAATAGGATTAATTAATCCAATTGTTTCTTTTTTTACATAGTTAGTTCCTTTCCAGTGTACAAATATAGCAGATATTTTAATTCCAGTTTCTTTTAATTTTTTAATTAATTTCTCCTTTTTTTCATCTATAAAATGTTCAATTGGAGGAGAACCAAGGTGCATAGTTTTAAATCCTAAAGAATCAACCCATTCAATTGCTTCTAAAGCATCCTTCCCCTCCCAGGTCATAACACCAATATCAAAAGCTCCCATCTTAAGTGTCGCAACCAAATATGAGAATGTTATGTTATTATTTTCAAATTTCATTTACCAATTGCTATTGAAATCTTACTATACTTGATACTTATTTGACTATTTTACTAAAGATTTGTATTAACATCATAATTAAATTAAACTCCTCACTATAGCTAACAAATTCCTTATACCTTCTCTTTGATCATATTTACCCATAGGTGGAAGTTCTAAAGAATAAAAACCGTCAAAACCCGTTTTTTTCACAATATCCATGAACGGTTTCAAGAATTTTTCACCTACTTCATTTGGTACTGTTTTTGCATGTATAATGCTTGCATATTTACTCATTTTTCTTATACCCTCTTCTCTTATTTCAGCAGGAAATAATATGGCATTTCCTAGATCAGGTAACGTTTTCATAATATCTGGACCTACCTCCTCGATAATCTTAATAATATTATCAGGATTTGTGGTCATACCAGGACCGTGATTTTCTATGAGTAGTTTCACACCAATTTCCCTTGCAATAACTGCGAGTTCTTTATAACCATAAATGGCTCTTTGAAGAGCATCTTCAGTCGAATCAATCTTAGCCCTAGGTAAAGGAGAATCTGGATTTACTCTTATGGATGGTGATCCTAAATATTTGGCAATCGAAAACCATCTTTTAATTATTTCAAATTCCTCCTTCCTTTTCTCTGGATTTGGTTCTGAAGTTGTCCCAATGTCAACACATATATTAGTAACATTTACATTTGAATCCTTTAAAGATTCTTTCATTTTTTCAATAAAATCCATTTCTACTGATGGAAATTGCATTTGGCAAAGCTCAATATTGTTTAATCCTATTTCCTCAACACAGATCTTGGGAAACTCAAGGATTGTGATCTTATCACCCCCGTATTGAGGAAAAAGATAATTTGGCAACTCACGAGAAAGGCTAAAAGAATTTACACATATTTTCTCCACTTTAAAATCACTCTTAAATTTTTTAATATAATAATTATATTTTTTCTGAAAAAGTTTTATTAGATGCTTTTTAATGAAAATTATTTTTTATTAGAGATACTCACAGATAGGAAAAATATTACGTGGCAAATTTATAATAATTATTTAGTAACAATTGTGAATAATCAATTTTTATAAGTAATATTTCTAAATAATTTTTATAAATCAATATCAATTTTATAACCTAAGTTTTAAAACTTATAATAATTATTTAAGAGGAGGTTGAGAATTAATTGACCAGAATTGTTAAATTAGCACAAGTTGGGTGTGGAAGTATAGCTCAGAGAATGATAATGAATAGGCTAAAAGCTCCCAGTGTTAAAGAAAAGGTTGAATTGATAGCTACTATGGATGTAGTTTCTGAAAGAGCTAAAGCTTGTATGGAAAAGTTTGGGGCGAAAGAATGGTATGACGATTATGATAAGATGTTATTAAATGCAGATATCGATGCTGTAACTATTGCTACACCAATAGGATTGCATTATGAACAAGTGATTAAAGCAATATATGCAGAAAAGCATGTTCATTGTCATAAAACTATTACTACTAATGCTAGAGAAGCTACTGATATAATTGAAGTTGCTAAACAAAAAAATATTAAAGTTGTCGCTTCTCCTGGAACAAGCGTTATGAGTCCTATAGTTACCAAGATAAAACAGGTTTTAGAAAAGGGCACCATAGGAAAGGTTTATTGGGCTCAATTGGGAAGGCAATGGGAAGGGCATGAATATGAACCTTTCAGGAAATTTGGTAATATTTTAACCGATGTAGATCCTTCATGGTATTATAAAAAAGGTGGTGGACCTATGTATGATATGGGTGTGTATGAACTTACCGAGCTCACGGCAATTTTTGGTCCTGCTAAAAAAGTATCAGCCATGTCAGGTATAGGCCTTAGAGAAAGGAAAATTAAAGATAAAGCGATAGATGTAGAAATGGATGATAATACAATGCTTCTTCTTGATTTTGGTAATTCAATGTTCGCTTATATATTTGCAACTTTTTCAGCACTGGCGGATGAGGGTCCTGTACCTCCCTTCAGTATTTCTGGAAGTGAAGGAGGAATGAGACTAGGTAAATTCAAGAGTGAGAGATATAAATCAATATTGGATATATGGAGTCCTTCTTTACCCGAAAAACATGAACAGGAAATTATTTCAGGTTACAGGGAAGATGCATTCTTCGATGTTATGCATCTTGTTGATTGCGTAAAAAATGATGAAAAACCGATTGTAATGGATAATATTGAGAGCATGCAAATTGCCAGACATGTAATAGAGATTATTGAGAAAGGTTACATTGCTGCTAAGACAGGAAAAACACAAGAATTAGAAACAACTTTCTAGTAGAAATATTACTGATAATTCTCAAATGGTAAAGTACAAATTAAGTCATAAATATTTGTGACTGAATAATTTTTATAAATCCAATAGCAATTATATAACATAGGTTTTCGCAATGAAATTAGGATTAAGAGTTAATGCTTTTGATTTAGGAATTTGGTTAGATAAGAATGCAATGCCACCTAAAGATGTATGGGAACCGTCCGTAAAAAGAGCAGCTGATCTTGGGTTTGATGGTGTTGAATTATGTGTGTGGTTTCCACTTTCAGAATGGTTAAATGAAGAAGATATAACTAAAATGATAGAAACTGCTAAAAAACATAATATTGAAATTGCTACTATATCTGCTGATTGGTGTCACAGTTATAGTGCTTACCACACAAGCTTGAGTGATTGGTTAAGATGTGGCAACGGAATTGAATTATTTAAAGGTGAAATAAAATTAGCAGCGAAACTCGGAGCAAAATCAATGTTATGGCATTTGGGTAGAGCTAAGGGTACGATGGAAGAACTTAAAAAGATTTTTTATTATTTTGCAGAAGAGGCAGAAAAACAAAAAGTCAAAATTGGCATAGAAAGCAGTTTTTGGCCAATTATTGGCCTTGGTGATCAATATATTCTAAAAGAATTATTAGATGAGATTAATAGTGAATATTTTGGAGTATATATTCATGGTGGTCGAAAAGCTGTTGAAATAATGGAAA
Organism: Promethearchaeia archaeon; assembly: GCA_029856045.1. Taxonomy (GTDB): domain Archaea; phylum Asgardarchaeota; class Lokiarchaeia; order Sigyniarchaeales; family SOKP01; genus 6H3-1. The sequence goes on from JAHQWG010000025.1 coordinate 16,431, forward strand.
AAAGAAGCGTGGGATTTCATTTTTATGTAATGCCTGGATTTCCCACACTTGAAGAGAAATATGATTATAAAGCATTGTTTGATACGTTTAAAAAATATTATGATTATTATATCGTTTTTGAACCCATTTCTCATTATACAAAACCTTACTCTGAATACTTATCCGATAAATCTTTGGAAAAAGCTAAAATAGATTTTGATAGAATATTCACTAAATATCGGTAGAAATATAAATATAAAAAAAAAAAGTAATCTTTTATGAGTGAGATTGATAAGATAGTCAAAATATTCGACGAAAGCATTGAAGAGGTGCAACCATTTCACGAAGAAGGTGCTGATTATATAAGAAAATTCCAAGAAGTCATAAAAGATTTAGATGCTGAAGGTAATAAGGAAAAAGCTAAAGAATTATTTCATATAATTTTTGATCCCATGGTTGAATATGAAAGTTATGTTCCCACATCTGTAGCACATTTTAAAAAGATTAAAGAAATTCTTATAAATAAGGGAATTGAATTATAACCTAACTATTTTTTTTCTTTTTTTTAAAAGTATTAAACATGAAAGTTTTAAATTCAAATAATAGAACTCATGCAAAATCTACAATCTGGCCGCTTGTTTTTAATTGGATTAATGAATGTTTTGAATCTTCAAGCTTAATTTTAGATTTAGGTTCTGGAACTCACATCTGGTATATGGATAAATCAAGAATGATCCGAATTGATCATTTCAAACAAAAAATTGAAACTAATCATGAAAGTTTTATCCTTAATGACTTAAATCGTGGGATTCCCTTAAATAATAAAACAGTTGATTATGCTGTGGCAGTTGAGGTCATAGAGCATTTAGAGAATCCACTTTTCTTTTTACAGGAAATTAGACGAGTCGTTAGGAAGAAAGCAATTATAACATGCCCAGATGGAATTGAAAGCGGGTGGTATACTCCTTGGACTTATACTTTCTTTGGTCATATTTCCATTCTTTCAAGTTGGTTATTAGAAAATCATTTTAGACGTGTGAAACTAGAAGTTTTAAAAAAAATGCATGATTCTGAAAAGAAAGAGATTGTCCTATATATGATAAAGATATAAATTATGAGTAACAATTGTGACTGAATAATTCTTATAAATTAGCACATCTAAGTATATTTTACTAAATAATATCTTTATGGTTAAAAAATTAAGTGAAGGAAAAAAGACATGGAAAAAAAAGAAAAGTTACACGTTGTTTTTATCGGGGCTCATCCTGATGATGAAGGATTTTGTTCTGGTACTCTTGCTAAGTACGCAAAAAAAGGACACAAAGTAACTATAGTATCTGCAACAAAAGGAGGTAGAGGACATTATGAAATTCCAACTGAAAAATTAAGAGAAATTAGAATGAATGAATTACAAAACGTTGCAAGAATATTAGGTACTGAAGTGATGTTTTTAGATTATGTTGATGCCGACATCCCTCCTCCAAGTGATATGAAAGATGATTTTGTGAATTTATTACGGAAGTTAAGACCCAATATCGTAATTACATGGCATCCCTATACTGATAGAGATGATCATAGAAATATTGGGCAAGTTGTATATGATGCTTGTTTCAAATCAAGTCTCCCTCTTATAATGACGGATGATTCCTTTATCCCCCTCCCTAGAATTTATTTTATTGGTGAACCTGTGTATCCTTCAGAGCCAGACGTTTATGTGGATATTACTAGCGTGATTAATATTAAAATTGAAGCTGTCAAAGAACATAAGAGCCAACTTGAAGAATGGATACCATGGTCTTATGAGATGGGAACTGGAGGGAAAATCAAGCCAAACTTAGATCAAATAATAAAATATTTTGTTAAGGAACGAGGACGTAAATTTGGAATTGCTTCAGGTGTAAAATATGCAGAGGAATTCAGGATAATTGGGGCAGGAATGCCTAAAATAAAAGCTAAACAATTGCTACCTTATACAATTACTTTCTGAATTTACTTCAATTCATTATTTTTTTATTTGAATAATTTATTTATCTTTTTGGAAAAGGTTTTATCATGGGAGGGGATTAAACATTCATTAATTATTAAACCTTATACAAATAAAAAAATTTTATAAATTCATGAATATTTCAATAGAATTTCTTATTATTTTTAAACAAATTTCCTTAAATTAATTGTCAACTTAGAAGAGAAGATGAAGAATTATAAAATACGAGACGATTTATGGGAAAGAATTCGTAGTAAGATGGATGAGATAAAAATTGTAGACACTCACGAACATTTAGGTCGTGCATTTCCAATATTTACTATAAGCAAAAAATACAACATGAATTTGATAACATTTTTAGCACATTCTTATCTTTATGGCGATTTAATTTCTTCAGGAATGAAAATGATTCCTCCAGAAAAAATGAGTTGGCAACAACTCAAGCCATTTCTAGAAAACGTGAAAAATTCAATCTATTTCAGATATTTACTGAGAGCATTAAAGGATTTTTATGGACTTAAGGAAGATAATATAAATGATAATAATTGGAAAGCAATATCTTATCTAATCAGTAAAAAAACTGAAAACCATATTCAATGGTCCTTGGAAGTGCTTGATTTAATGAATATTCACCGCATGATTCTTGATATAAGTAAGGGATGTATAGTGAATACTGAAATGATTAATGACGACCGACTAGTTCAAGTTGTAAAAATGGATGATTTTATCATGGGGGGGTTAAATATTGTTAAAAAATTTACTAATAACTCGGTAGATAAGCTTGACGATTATTTGGAAGTACTTGATATGGCTTTCGAAATAGCAAAAATGAATAAAGTAATAGGAGTTAAATGTGCAATAGGATATAATAGAATCATCAGCTTTGATTCTATAGAGAAATCTGAAGCTCAAAAAATCTTTAGTAATGGTATTAGAAATGTAAGTTTAGCAGATAGAAAAAAATTCCAAGATTATATGATGCATATTGTTTGTGAAAGATCCATTAAACATGATCTTCCTATCCAAGTTCATACAGGATTGCAAGCAGGAAATTTTAATGATATAACAAATGCTAAACCTACACATCTAACTAATTTATTTAAAAAGTATAAAAAAGCACGTTTTGTTTTATTCCATGGAAGTTATCCTTACATACAAGAAGCTGGAGTTTTAGCAAAATACTTTCCCAATGTATATCTTGATGCGTGCTGGTTATCTCATATCTCTCCATCATCATATAGACGTGGATTGGATGAATGGCTCGACATTGTACCATCTAATAAAATTTTTGCCTGGGGTGGTGATCATGAAATAATAGAACATAGCTACGCTTCATTGATGCTTGCGAAAGATCTTATTACTGATGTCCTAGTTAATAAAATAATATCGGGAGATTCCAGTGAAAAAATCGCGATTTCGCTAATGGAGAAAATTCTTCATGGAAATTCCATTAACTTTTATGGTCTATAAATCTCTATTTTTACAAATTATCAATTATACTTAAAAAAATTAAATTTTAGATTATATAATTTAAGTGTTAATTGATGATCCCAAGGGACTAAATTCAATTGTTCTTAAGTAATAAGAAATGCGTTTTGTAGTCAGTAACATTTGTGAATGAATAGCTTTTTTAAATGTAGAGATAATTATTTAAATTGAGTTATAATTATGAGTGAAATAGAAGAATATATAAAAAAACTTAATGAAAGTGCAGAAGAAGTAGAACCATTAAGCCCTGAAGGAGGAGATCGAATAAGAGACATTATAGAACTGGTTAAAAATATAAATGAAGGAGATAATAAGAAAAAAGCTTTAGATTTAGTAATGGAGATACTTGAAAGGATGGAGGAATATGAAACTTATGTTCCCACCTCTGTCGCACACTTTAGATTTCTTAAGGAGGAATTCTCTAAATAAAATTTTTAAATCTTCTTTTTTTTAATGCTCCCTTTTTTTTATTGTTTAGAATAGGATTATCTCAGTGAACAAAAAATTTAAGGAAATATTTGTATCTATAGATTTTCTCGAATAAAATTCCAAATTACATTGTTAACTTTTTCCGGAGCTTCAATTGTTAATCCATGACTTAATCCTGGAAGAATTTCTACTTTTGAATTTGGGATTCTTTCATCACTTGACTTTGAAATAAAGGTATTGGTAGTTCCATGAGTGCTCTCTATAGCATTCAACTTAGTAGGTTTAATCCAAGCGACAATTGCGAACTCATTATTAAAGGGGCTATTATACGATCCAAAAACATCATTAAGAATATCTCCGAAATAGTTACTCGAATTGAAAGATAAGGTTTCTTCTTTATATTTTAGGGAGTCATATGTCTTTATACAAAATTCTCATCAAGATACGCTTTAAATACTAATGCTGGAGGGAGCGAAGGATACCCGATAATTAATTCTTCTATATATCCTTCAAAGGAAGAGGTTAACACGAAACTCAGGAAACATTCATTAACATGAATATGGTACCTTGAGATGAATTATTTGTTTTTTTGCCTAATTTAACACACTTTATTTCTTTTATCAAGACTTTTAACCACCCCGATTTTAAGCGATAAAAAAGTATAGTGTAGGGCAAAGGCGTTAGAGATTACATAGTAATAAACAGGAGGAAGGACTTCTTTTAACCTTAGATTTCGCAGTCCTTTATTTCATATGTCGGTATTTTGAATTACAACAGAGTAAAATATGAGAGTTGGATATTTTAATATTTACTAAAGTATTTGATTATTTTAAGCTAAAATTAACAAGTGTGAATTCTTTAATCCTTTTTTCACTTGGAATTGGTTTTGTTTTAACTATTCATATACGATATATGGGTTGATAATCAGTATAATTAATTGATATTTATTTTATGTAGAATGCTTTAACTTTTTTTATTCTTAGATTCATTGATTGGACTTGAATTTGCTAATGATTTTTTAATTGTTGGAGCATATGCTGTAAAGAAAATTTATAAGACTATTAAATCTCTCTAAATTTTTTAAAAATATATTATATAGTTAAATAAATCTTGTCTAAAATTTATTTCCAAAGAATTACTTGAATGAAATAACAAATCTCTCTTCCCTCATATCGAGAAGGTTTTTAATATTACTGAAGATTGAATCTACAGCTGGTTCATTTTTACCGTTAACATTAAGTAAAATTAATGTTAATTATGTTCCTTTACCTTAATGTTTAATCGTCGATTGTTTACTAAGAGTTGTAACATCCAAAATAACGAGGTTGGAAAATTATTTTCAAAATTTTATATATTTTAGAAGGTCTTATGACGAAATATGCACATAATTTTATAAATTCATGAAAATATAATAGGATGAACCGTGTTAAAAAATGCAATCCATGAAGAATAACAATGTTTCAATCCATTTCACAAATTCAAATAACAATTTTCATCTTAAATGAAATTTTAATATCTTTAAGATTACTAACTATAAGTTTAGCCAGTTTTTTTATTATTCTATACTACACAAAAAGTAAGAAATGGAATTATTTATTTAAGTATGCATTAACTGTTGCTCTATGTCTTTATGGTGTACATTTAATATTCTTCTTATTTTTAATAAGAAATTTCATAAAAATATATTAAAATTAATAGGTTTTGAGAATCATAAATTAATTGAAAAAATCGCCCCACAAGATTTTGATGAAAAAAGGAAAAAATCTCCAGATGTTCCAATACTCATTTCAGAGCCCAAAATTTATACTACTAGTAAAAAACGCTGTAATAATGCATTTAAAAATGATAAAAAATATCTACAAATACTTCTAAAAGACAAAATCGCTAAAGAGTTAAAAATTGATCCTAAAAAATTAGACCACATAAAAGTTGTGCTTTTTGATTATACCAGTTGGTTACAGAAAGTTAACATCATGGATAAGATTGAGAAATATCAACATTCCAAAATTATGTTATTTATTGTCGGGACATATTGGTTTCAAAATTGGATAAGTCGAGTTAAGAAACTCCCTAAAGATAAAAGAATTAAATATCCCGAAAATATTCGAATTATTAAATGGGATCTTTTTGCCAATTTGTTAAATCTGAGTGATGATAACCAGAAGCGACTTAAGGTAATCATTAAATTAAGTAGATCAAAAGATTTAGAAACCTTGAGAAAACTTAACGAACAAAATAATTATAAATTGCATCGTTAAAAAAAATCAAAAACTAGAAAAAAAGGGTTTAATTACAATTTAGATGCATTTTTGTCGAAAATTTAAATAAAGAAACAGAAGAAGAGGTAAAATTTGAAGAAAAAGATTTAAAAGATTTGGAAAAATCTAAGACTTCCCAATTAGGGTAATGCATCAAACATTTCGATAATAAATTCTTTATTTTCTACTTTTTTTATCGTTCCAGTTACGACAATATTCTCAGCCTTCTTTTCTGATAATAGAATTCCATGCAAATAAACATGATGGATGCTGAAATGTTAAGAGATGGTCAAAAACATCCTTAGAATTATAAAAACTTGCTTGTAAGAGTCACAGGGTACAATGCTTACTTCCACACCATCGGTAGAGAGCGATCAAAATAATAGCAAAAAATATCAGCAAGGAATATATTGGATGGAATTTCTGCCATCACATAAACTTTTAAATCATTTTTACCTCTTACAAGTATGATTGATCAACTGAAACAGAAACTTCAAGAACTCGAAATAAAAAAGAGTGAAATCCAACCAAAAGTTGAAGAGTTGGAAGAAAAAAAAAAGGAAGAAATCGAAGCTGTAAATCAAAAATATTTCCATTTAATTCAAGAAATTACAATGGACGTTGAAAGATTTGAAAAAGAGATAAATAATGGTTTTATAAATTCTTATGTAGATATCGTAATGGAGGAGATTGATACAAAGAGAAGTACAGATGAATATACAGTTACAGACAGAATTAAACAATATCGAGAAGAAATTTCAACGGTAGAAATATTTCCTAAGAAATTAATTGAAAAATTAGATAGAGTAATTAGTGCGGAAGACCAGATAGAAGAGATCGCGTATTATATTGATGATATTAAAAAAGAATACATAAAATCCTAGATTTTTCAAGTTATTTGTTTTTTATCGAGTTTTAAGTTATTGTAGCATTAGCTTTTTGTATTGCTAAAATTTTATAGTTTATTATAATTGTTCTATTATATAATAATAATCCATCTCCTGGAAATCCATAGCCTAATGCATCTTTATTAGTTACATCATCAATACCATCTTCATCAAGATCGACAGTTGCACTAATATTAAATGTACGGCCATACCCAACAGATTTTCCTAAGAGTTCATTATAAAATCCTAGTATAAAACCTTCCTCTGCATCCTCATCATACCGTGAAGAAACATTTAATGTAGCATTATACATTTTAATAACAGGATTTGAGTAATTATAATCATGATTTTCCTCAGCCCAAATAGTATAATCTAGTAATACTAGATCGTATTTCTCAATTATTTCTGTTTCTCTCGGAGTAAATGTAATAAAAATCGCAATGATTAAAATTCCAGATATGACTAAAAAGATAAGAACCATCCAAATGCTTGTTCGGGATTTGCGATATACGTACTTTTTGGGAGGTGATGGTTCTTCTTTATTATTATAAGTTTCTTCTTTTGATCTTTTCGGATTGCGTTTTAAATTACCCAACGTGATCAATCATTAATTTAATTATCTATATTTAGAATAGAAATAAGAATTTTAAAAACTTATTTTAGAAAAATATTTTCAATTATCCTTGTTTAATTAAAAAATATTACAGAGAGATCAATTTTTTGATCTTAATATTACACAATTGTCCCATTAAAAACATATTTTTATAAATAGAATTTCTTAATAAGTATAAAACTGAATTTATTCATCAAACCTAATATTTGAAAGAATTTGCCGACAAAAAAGAGCTTAGTTCAGAATAAGGAGTTAAATAGTAATTTACTGCGCAAGAAAATTTGGAAGATTATAAATTTGCTTGAAGCAAATCAATTATTTGTTCATTCACGTAATATTGAAGTATCTTTCACTCCAGAGGGAAAGAAAAAAGTTGAAAAAAAAAGCCTTCCGGAAATTTTAACAATCTGTATGCTTAATGCAATAGCTCCCAATTCTGCAATGTTATTAATTGGGGGACACGGAGGCGGTAAAACCTCAATTTGTAAACTATTAGGCAGAATGATTACAGGGAAATCACTCAAAGAAATAGAATCTTCAATAATTCGAGGACATCCACAATTAACGGAGGAAAAATTAATAGGAACTTTAAAATTAGGGGAATTGATGCAAGGAAAGGAAATAGTCAGTTGGAGAAAATTTGTAATAGATTTTTGGAAAATAATAGATGAAGTGAATCGTTTGTCTCCATATGCTCAGGATATATTACTATCATTATTGGCTGAGGGGCAAGTTAAGTATTTTGATGAGGTTCAAAATATTTCAAAATTTTCCTTATATGCAACAATAAATCCGCAAGATGTGGGAACTTTTGAATTATCGGAACCTTTTTTAGATAGATTTGGTATATCAGTTCCAATTTCCATGCCAACAAGTCATGATCTTCAAATTATATTAAAAGGCAAAGATGAAAAATATAGTGGTTACGATGAGCTTGTTCAAGTGCCCCAGGTATTAACTCTTGACGATCTTATGGAGATCTGGTATCAAGTCGATAAGATAGATTGCACCACAGATGCTAATAATATCATTCATGCAATAATTCGTGAATTTACTTTATGTATGCGAGTTGATAAAGGAAATATTGAGCAATTAAAACCAGGTGAAGGGTTGTGTTCCGGTTGCCATTTTAACACGAAGGCAAATATTTGCAATAAGGTTTCTTCAATATTAAGTGTTAGAGTAGCAAAAGACCTTCTGAGATATTCAAAAGCATTGGCATGGTTAATGAATTTAAATAAGGTAGAGCTCCCTTTAGTAGTAAATGTTGCACCATATGTGATTTCTCATAGAGTTGGTTTTACTGATAGAGAATTGAACGCTAGTCCATATTATGGAAATAAATTGAATTATACAAAAGATTTAATTGATAATGTTAGAAAGAGATATTTAAACCGAAAAGAGGCTTATGATGTTTTAGATAAATTTAGATTAGGTGAAGGTTCAGAAACTGATTTGCAGACATTGAATAAATATGTTAATAATGATTTAATAGTTAAAATGGATTTAGACCCATTAATAAAGACATTAAATAATAAAAAATATGCAGAAGTCGCCAAGGAAATTACGGCTGCTTCAAAGAGAAATGACATTGAGATACTTTCTAAAATTAAAAATGAACTATTAGAGAACATTGAATTTCCGAATCGGGGGGATCTAATAAATCGTTGCAATGAAGAGTTATATAAACAAACCATAAGGGTTTTTAATTTCAAATATAAATATTGGCAAGATATATGGGCTTCAATAGCCGTTGAATTTCCTGAGTTGGATGAATTGATTAAACAATCTTTTGAGAAACGGCAAACGAAACAAATCAGGACTAAAGATTTATTAATTGAGATAAATGTCTCTGGTACAAGTGAGAATTCAACGGTAAATTTTGGAATTTCTGGTGGATCAGATGCTTTAAAATTGAAAAAACTAATTGAAAAAGAACCTTTTATCGAGGAGAATGAATAACTGCCACCTGAATCAAAAAAAGTGAAATTCAAGAGTCGAAAAGAAGTCTCTAAAAAGCAATTGCTGCAAAACGAAGAAAAACTAAGAAATCTTGCTGGAATTGCATGGTCTAAGGCTTTGGAAGAATATTTTTTCCCACCTTTATCAATTCCAAACTTTAAATTTGATTACACTCGTATTGAAGGTTTTTATATAGATATATCTGAACAATGGCAAATCACCATGAATTTAGCTCAAGCACCATTGTTTATAGAAAATGATGATTACGTAAGGTATTTTTTTGTTAATGCTATGCACGAAATTGGACATTATGATCTTATTCCTTATGATGGGTTAATAAATGCACGTTTATTAAGTGCGGCAATGAAATCAGTAGCGAATATATTTGCCCCGATCGTTGTAAATTTTTTTGCTGATTTAATTATAGATACAAAACTACATCAGAAATATCCAGAGGATATGTTATGGGAAGCACAACACACCTTTAATGGAATAATAAGTAAGAAAAAGAAACTTGCACATTTTGCCGAATTGATCTTTAGATGTTATGAACTTTTATGGAATCAAAAAATTGATGAAAAATATGATTTCAAGGAAGTTAATGATACTGCAAAGAGAATTACCAAAATTATTAATAAGAATTTTGAAGATGATTCAAAATGGGAGGAAAAAACGAGAAAAATTGCCGCAATATTAAAACCTATTGTTAATGATACATTTACACTTATCGGAATTGGGGCAAATCCCTGTACTGAAGGAAGTACTCGTAGATTTTCTGATGATGGTAAAGGAAATATTATAGAAATGCCTGAAGAAATTGTTCAGATAATGGGAAATCCATTAGAAAATCGGAATTCTGATAAGATTAAAAGTAATAATAAGGATGCGAAAAATAAGAAAGCCGAAGATTTCGCAAAAGAAAAGAGTTTGAATGAATTTGGATCACCGGCAGTACAAGCAGGAATTTTAAAAGACGGTGAGGTATTAAATACATGGTATAGAGGTTTAGCTAAAGACTTAATTTCAATTAAATTATATGAGAAAAAACCAAGTGGATTAATGCCGGCATATCCAGAAACTTGGAGGATTGGAGACTCTCTAGAAGAACTTGATGTTGTTCAAAGTTTATTGAATTACCCCAAACTTATTCCTAATATTACTACAAAAAAGTGGGTTTCTATAGAAGGTCCTGGAATTATGCAAGAAAAACAACTTCCGGATTTAATGATTGTTTTAGATTCATCTGGTTCGATGAATTGGTCCTATTCTAAAAGAATAAGTAAGAACTCAAAATCTCCATATCATATTGCCTTAGTAGCAGCATTCGCGGTATTACATTATGTTGCTAAAAAAGGTTGTAAATTCAGTATCATCAATTTTTCAGGTAGAGCCGATATTTGTGATTGGACATTTGATTATATTAAGGCGGAAAAAAGATTATTAAAATATCAAGGAAGTGGGACAGTTTTACCGATAAAATCTATGAAAATATTAGCAGAGAAGGCTGAAAAAAACATTTTAATTATCTTAATCACTGATTTTGGGTTATATAATTGGAAACCTGCAAGAAAAGGAATGTTGGAATTATTAAATAAAGGACATAAGATTGTTGGTTTTTTTATCAGTCCATCTATTAGACAAGATGAGGATAAACGATTTAAAGAATTATACGATAAGGGAGCAATCTTTTATCAAATTTCAAATATTAGTGATTTGATTAATTTAGTCATTAAAGAAGTAAAAAAAAATTATTAAAAATGCATTCTTTATATAATAAGACTTAGGATGAATTTTTGCCAAAATGATTAATTATGAAGTCAGTTATGTATCTTTCTCCAAAAATTTACAATTTTTTTCTAAGAATAATTCACAGAAAATATTTTTTATTTAGATATAAAGAAATTGCAAGAATTATTGGAAAAAATAAAAAAGTTTTGGATTTAGGATGTGGAACTGGGTTATTATATAAATTCTTAGATAAATCGTGTGAATATGAAGGATGGGATTTAAATAAAAGATTTTTAAAAAATATGGATGGAATTAATACCAAATGTAAAAATGTTTTTGATTTTGATGACTATCCAGCTTCAGATGTGATTGTTATCTGTGATCTACTTCATCATGTAATGCCCAGACATAAAGAATTATTAATAAAAGCAAAAGAAAAAACAAAAAGACTTATTGTTTTAGAGTCAAAAGCAGCTATAGTTAAAATAAAAAATAGAATTATATATTTTATATATAAAGCATTTGATACACTCCTAGGAGATAGTGATGGAATTAATAGTTATGATGAAAGAATGAAATATTTTGATAATAAAGAAGATACTTTTAAATTCTTTTCGGATTTTAATCCATTATATATTAAAGAGATTGGCTCAGATTATTTAATAATTTTTAGTAACGCTTAATGATAAATTTATCAAATAAAGGACATAAAAATTTTGTTTTTTTTTATCGCTCTATATTATAGATAAGATGAGGATGATAAATTTAAAGACTTATATGAAGAAGAAGTAATCTTTTATCAAATTGAAATTATTAGGTTCTATTTTGCATTTGAAAATTTCTACAGAAATTCTTTAAGGTTTATTGGTGAATTATCCTTTAATTCGAAATAATCATAAAAATGAGTAGTTAGAGTAATCTTTTTATTGTTTTCTTCAATAAGTCTTTTCTTTTTTAGTGTTTTTATATAATTATATGCTGAACTTCCAAATTTGGAAGCGATATCTCTCTTACTTGCCTTGGAGTGCTTAAATATTACATATGCTAATATTTTAATCTCAATTTGATTGATTAAGTCACCGAGTGTAAATTTTTCAATTGTATTTATTATCTCTTTTTTTACAATTAATTCAAATCGTTGATCGGAAGATTCTACGATTTTTAATACGGTATCAAATAATTTGTATTCTTTTTGGATGTCATGAATTGCATTTATTATTCTTTCTTTTGAGGTTTTTTTTAAAACCTTTAAAAATTCTCGAATTTTAACAGGCCGCCGTGCTTGAAATAATATAGATTCAATAGTTCTCTTAAACTCATCATATTCTAAAATTCGCCTTAAATGTATTTCCGCTTTATCAATAAATGCTGAATCCTCACAAGCGAAATTAATATCATGATTATTGAATCCATTTTCAATTTTATTACTCAGCAATTTGATTTAAAGCCTCCTCAATATTGATATTTAATACGGAACTAATACCATCGGTGATTGAAATTCCTAATAATTGATCGGTTTTTTCCATAGTTGGTTCTCTATGAGTAATTAGAATAAATTGGGATTTAAGAGATAATTCTTTAATCATATCTGCAACAAGTATTGTATTAGCCTCATCTAAAGATGCATCAATCTCGTCTAGAATATAATATGGTGAAGGAACATATTGTTGAATTCCCAATATCAGGGCAATAATTGTGAGTGTTTTTTCTCCACCGGACATTGACCGAGTTAGGCACCACTTTTTCCCGCCCGGTCGCGCCATTATTCTTAGACCACCCTCAAAAGGATCATCAAGGTTTTCTAATTCTAGCTTGGCTTCTCCATTTGGACTTAATTTTGAAAAAATCATACCGAAATTTTCGTTTATTTGATTAAAAGTTGCCATAAAAACATTTTTTTTCTCTGTTTCAATTTGTTCAATGAAATCAAGAATTGATTGTCGTTCTTTTGCAACTTGATCATGTTTTTCAATTAAATCATCATATCGGTTCTTAATTTTATCATATTTCTCAATTGCTCTCATATTAACAGGTTCAAGAAACGCTTTTTTCTCTATACAATCTTTAATAATTGCATCTAATTTTTGCTGAGAAATCGATATTCTTTGTTTGATTTCTTGAGGGATGTTATTTTCTTCCTTCTCAAAAAAAAGCTCGAAATTTTCTCCGAATTCGGTTTTATATTCGTTCAATTGTTCAATTAGATTTTCCATTTTATTCTCTAATGTATTAACTTGAAGTGACTTAGGATGAATTGATGATTTCATCTCTTCAATTTTTATCCTTAGATCTGTAATTTTTTTTAATAATTGATTTTTATCATCGATATATTGCCCAAGAATCTGATTTTCTTCCAATATCTTCTCATTAATTGTTTGCATTTCTGAATTTATTGATTTAAGAGATCCATCAATGGATGCAATTTCAGATAAATTATTTTTGATTGTTTCTTCATTTTTAGAAATCGTTTGTTCAATTTCTTTAATGCGATTTTCAAGGAAATCCTCTAATTTTGCTTTGATTTTTGTTATTTTTAATTCAAGTTCTGAAATTTTACTCGAGATGTTGCCTGTTTCTTCCTCTAAAATTTGAATTTCTTTTTTTAGTTTAATATTTTTACTGTTTTGAATCCCTTCCTGTAATTTTTTTTCTTGATCTTTTAAATCAGATATTTGATTAGCAATTCCATCTAATATATTCTGTTTCTCAGTAAAAATTACTTTTACTTGATTATTTTCATCGTCTATTTTTTGAATCTCGCTCTCTAAGGAATTTAACTCATTTTCTTTTTCATTTATTCTTTCTTCAAAAAGGTTTAATTGTTGTGTTATTTCGTTTAGAGAATTATTTCCTTGAATTCTTGTATGATAATATTCAGTTATTTTAATGTCAATCTGCTTAAGTTCAGTATGTAACATATTCTCTTTATTTCTTAGTTTATTTAGGTCTTCTTCAAGTACTGGAATTTCAGATTCTTCAATAGTTTTAAATGATAACCCTATTCTTTTTTTGTGTGAACCTCCATGCATTAGATGCGAAACTTCCACGATATCTCCTTTTAATGTAACTTTTCTCGCACTTATTGGCAATTTTATTGCTGTTTCCAAATCTTTAACGATTACTGTTTTACCAAAAACAAACTCAAACGCTTTTACAAATTGAGAGTTAAATTGGATTAAATCAACAGCTCTACCGATTACATCTTCATTATTATTAATTGTAAAATTTGGGTAATTTACCTTAATTTTATCCAATGGAATAAATGAAGCACGACCAATTTTATTTTCCTTCAAATATTGAATACATTCTTTAGCAGTTTTTTGAGAATCTACTATAATATAATTTAATTTTGCACCACCAGCTACTTCAAGAGCGATATTATATTTCGAATCAATTTTTCCCAACTGTGATATGGTCCCAAAAATTTCTCCATTTATTACATCTGTACCCTTAATTTTTAAAATTGCCTCTACTGCTCGATTTTGACTAAAATTTTTAATTGTCTTTATTTTAGATTTGAGAGAAATAAGTTGAATATGTCTATCTTCGATGATTTCTTGTAATCTTTTGAGCTCGTTATCTATTTTGATTTTTTCACTTTCTAAATTTTTAATATTATGAGTAATAGTTCCTGTTTTTTCATGCTCTTTTCTTTTTTCATTTAATTGGATTAGGTTTTCTTTAAAATTCTGGAGTTCTCTTTTTAATTTAGTTATTTTATCTTGTGCATTGAGTTTAATATTTTCGGAATTTTGCTGCTTATTTTCCAGGACTTTTATTTCGGAATATAGTTGATTTTTTATCTCTTGGTCTTTTGAAATTTTTTCTCTTAAAATTGATAATTGCTGTTGAATTTCCATATAGTTGGAATCGATTTTTTGTAATTCTTTTTTCAAAACATCCAATTCTTGATTTTTAATTGTTAAACCATTTTGATGTATCTCTTTTTCTTTCTCGAATTGAATTAATTCCTGTTTTAAATTCTGCTTTTCTTTTTGAATATTTCCTTTTTTATTTACTGATTCGATTATTTCTTGCGATAACTTGTCTATTTCTTTATTTAAATGTTCTTTTGAAGTTTCATATTTCACTTTTTCTGTTTTTAAATCATTAATTTTTTTTGTTAATTCTAATAATTCATCAGATTCTAGATTCTTTATCTTTTTATTAATAATTTCGAGATTTTCATTTATATCACTTAAGAGATTTCTATTGTCTATAATATTTTCTTCTATTTCATTAATTTCTTGATTAATTGCTAATTTTTTCTCTTCAATTTCCCTTATATCAGTGCGAATAGAATTAATTTTTACAATCAATAAAGCTTTTTCCGTATTTTTTTGTTCCTTATCTAAACGTTGATAATCTAGTGCATCATTTTTTTCAGACTCAAGATTGGTCAATTGAATAGAAACTTCGTTTAAAAGAATAGTAATACGAGATATGTTTTCTTCAACTTTTTCCAGCTGTTTTACTGCGCTTTCCTTTTTTTCATTATAAGATGCAATCCCAGAAATTTCATCAATTAAAATGCGTCTTTCCAAATTGGTCATATTTATTATTCGAAATAACTCTCCCTGTAATATCAGATTCGTAGAATTTGGAATAAGATTACATAAATCCATTAAATCTTGTAAATCCCTTCTGGTTGTTCGTTTTCTATTAATATAATAATTACCATTGCCTTTAATATCAATTTTTCTTGAAATAATTACATCTTTACTATCAATAGGAATTTTTCCATCAGAATTATCGAAAATAATATCAACTTGTGCAAAATTAGAGGGATTCTTCTCAACAGAACCCCCATTACATATTAAATCCCTCACGTTTTTTACTCTCATTTTGTTTCCTGATAATTCGCCAAGAGCAAAAACGAAAGCATCTAATATATTAGATTTTCCTGATCCATTAATCCCTACAATTGCGGAAAATCCCTTATCAAAGTATATTATAGTTCTATTTCGAAAACTTTTAAAACCTTGACATATCATTGATTTAATATATGCCATTTTTTAACCCATAGATGAAAGATGTTGATATTAAAACTGATTTTTTCAAAAAAATATCTAGATATATTTCTAAATAATACAGAAAATTATCAAATAGAATAACATCCACGTAATATGAATGAATAGCTAACTTTAATTGACTTTATTTATAACTAATCTATTGAAAATAGGATATATCATTAATATAAGGAAAATAAGTAATTATTTTTAAGTGATTAAATTTTAAGTTAGTGAATTCTACACTTCTCTTCGTATTTCTTCTATCACAATAGCATATTTTTCAAGTAGTTTTATTAATTTCTTATTATCAGGAACGCTCTTTAATTTTTTTTCGTATTCTGGATAATATTTAATTAATTTATTATATAAAGAATTTAGAGATTCTTGTAAATCATTTTCTTTTTTGAAATTTTTAGAAATTGATTTTAATGCATCTAAATGTTTTGGTTGTTCTAGGCAAGAAATTAATTTTTTATAATAGAGAATTATAATTTTTGAGTATTCTTCGGGATGGAAATTAACTAAATAATCATCAATATCAAAATCCCAATGTGGTATAAAACTTATATATTTATCAACAGGATTTTCTTTATTATCTAAAAGATTTAATTCAAGATTTGATTTATTTAACTTTTCCAATAAAGGATATAAAATACCGGGACTAACTTTTGTTTCTTGTTCAATTATTGGTGCAATGTCAGAGATTAATAGTCTATATTCTGGGTATTGTTCAGGGTTTTCAATCCGATATATATATTCGTTTTTAATTAAATTAATAATTTCATCTTCAAGAATCATATCACGTTCTTTTACAAATGAGACAGTTCTATCCTTTATGGATTCAGTATGTTCTTGTTCCGATATAAGTTTTTTTGAAAAATCAGTTGAGAGAGATTGAATGAATTTATCTGAAGCTTTTTCTTTATCAATTTTTTTTTGAAGTTGCATTGTATCACCAGGTTGCTTCTGAAGGGATTCTACTAGTTGTTCTGATAAATAATGTCTTGCTTTTTTAGCAGCTTTTCCTTTCTTTTGAAATTTTTCGGTAATTGAAGTGAATTCAGCATATTTTCTTTCTGTACCTTCTTTTTCTTGTCGGATTATTACTCTAAAATCAACTTTTTTATCATCAATTTTGCGAATAATTGAATAAACAATTCCCTTAGATAATTGGGATGCCTTTATTAATTCAATTTCAATTAGATCAATTGGAAAGGCTTCACCCCTTCGAATAAATTCATTCCTCAAAATTTTTAATATTGTTTCTATACTTTTTTCTTCTTCTTTAACAATCTCTTTTTGAATTCGCATAAACATTGAAGTTTCATGAGGTTTTAAGTAATAAACTAAAATAGTTAATCCTAATAAGAAAATCATAATAATTGAAATTAGATAACGATCATGCGCTAATAATTCTGAAAATCCACCAATTTCTTGGTTTGGAGCGCTAGTAGCTACAGCGAATCGTGATATGGTTTGTCCTAAAACACAAGCTAGAAAAAACATTATTAAACCATCTTTTTTAAAGAATAAAATTCGCCATCCCAGAGTAGTACCAATTTTTCGTATTATTCTTACTAAAAATATCATTGAAATAATAAATTCAAAGAAAAATAGGTATCCGATTACATTTGAAGCTCCACCAAAAGCTCCTTTTAACGCATCTGATGTTTCTGGTAGAAGAATTGTATATAATGTCACTTGGTAAATTTGATAAAAAAATATGAAAAAAACAATTATAGCAAATGTAAAATTATCAAATAATCCCGCTCTTCTGGTTTCTGCCCGCTTTCTAGTAAGAACGAATTCAATAATTATGAATACAATAGTTGTAATCAGTGAAATATATATTAATGGCATTACTCTTTTCATTTCAATCAGATAAACTTCAATTGATCCTATTGGATTTATAGTTCCCAAGAAATCTAGAGTGAGAAAAACAATAAAAGCTCTAAAAGACCAAGATATAATCACTAAAATTCCTAAAATTAGAAATGGAATTAAAAAGATTGCAAAATTTCTTATAACTGAATATTTTGCAACTACTTTTGCCTCAATTTTAGTAGAAAATTTTCTTGAATATGTATAAAATCTTGAACTTTGTAAAAATAGCCAGATCATCGCTAACATTAAAAGAAAGCTCATATAATTTAATTGAAATATGGTGTCTATTAAGAAAAATAGAAAATAACATCCTGTAATTAATCCGAAAAAAATACCTATCTGCTTAATAACAGTATTTTTTTCAAATATAAATTGCCTTATTTTATCCACGCTAAATAATATAGAGAGTGAAAAAAAAAATAAAATTAATGCATTTCCAAAAATAAAAGGGTTTCCAAACATCATAATTTGGAAAAAAAGATTATCTGGATTATTGATATTAAAAAAAATCATAAAAGAAAAATATAAAAAAATTCCAAATAATCCCCAAAATTTTTTTCCATAATAAGATTTTGGAGGTTCTTTCCCTTTTACATAAATCTCTTTATTAAAAATGACTTTTTTAAGATTTAAATAAATATTTTTCATTTTTATTTAGAGTTCTTTATTATTTAATCCCTTAACTAAATAAATTCACATATATTGATAATACAATCTAAATTTAATAATATAATATTTAATTTCTGGTTTAATTAAAATATTTTATAACTAAAAAATTTAATAGCCTTTTAAATTTAAATAAGATTGGAAATGAAGATAGCAGTCTCTGGAAAAGGTGGAACAGGTAAAACACTTATTGCAGGAACACTAGCTAGATTATTTGCTCAAGATGGTTATAAGGTTCTAGCGATTGATAATGACTCATCAATCTTAACTTACATTTTGTATGTATACATACTAATTATTCACTAATAAACTTCTTAATTCTTTAGGAACATTTTATCAATTATTATTATCTTTTTTATCTATTATCATTGAAAGGATGATTCTTTAATATTTCTCTAATTTCTTCTTCTAGTTTTTTCGAAAAATCAGAATTTATGTTCTTCATAAACTCTAATTGTTTCCTAAAAAGCTCTCTCCTAAAATCTTGATTATTTACTCTATTCTTTACTTCATAATCACATGCCATCTGAAATGTAACATCATTAAATATCCAGTAAAGAAGTTCATTCAAATTTTGAGTTGTACTTCTTTCCCACTCTATTCCTCGTTCTACGACAACATAATGGTAATTTTTTTTATCTACTTCTATATGAGGATTACCAAAATCTCTGGTGCTACCAAATGTAGGAAGTAGATCTCTAGGAGCATTAATAATTCTAGCTATATCTGTTGTCTTTTTTCTTATGGTTGCTAAAGATAATATCTTCATAATTTGATTATTTTATAAATTAATACTCTTTAATTAGAATATTCAATTATAAAATTTTATAATTAAAAAATTTAATATCCTTTTATATTTAAATAAACTTTCTGCTTTCTGAAAATAGGTAGTAGAATCATAATTAACAGCGGCATTAGAAATGAAAATTGCAGTGGCTGGTAAGGGAGGAACAGGTAAAACACTTATTGCAGGAACACTAGCTAGATTATTTGCTCAAGATGGTTATAAGGTTCTAGCTATTGATAATGATTCATCTATGAATTTAAGTTATTCTTTAGGGATTGATGAATATATCCGTCAAAAGATAGTCCCAATAAAAGAAATGCTTGATCTTATAGAACAAAGAACGGGACAAAGACCTGGTGCAGCAAGTGGGGGGATATATAATATAAACCCTAAAGTTTCCGATATTCCTGATAAATATAAAATCTATGGACCTGATGGAGTTCAATTGCTTGTTGTTGGTTCAATTGAGGAACCAGCCACGGGATGTCTTTGCCCGGAAAATGTATTAATTAGAACTCTTCTTTATAATCTTTTTGTGCAAAGAAATGAAGCAATAATTGTGGATTTTGAAGCTGGATTAGAACATTTGGGAAGAGGTACTGGTAAGGGAATAGAGATCATGCTTATTGCAACAGAACCGTCAATAAAGTCAATAGAATTAACTCAACATATACTAAAATTGTCAAAAGGATTAGGAGTAAAAAACAATTTAATTGTATTGAATAAAATTATAGACAAAGCAGAATTAGAGATTATTACTAAAAAATTGAAAGAAATTGGATTAAATTCATTTCATGTTATTCCTTTTGACCCAGAAATTGGAAAAGCTGATTTAGAGGGGATTGCATCACTTGATTTTAATCCAAACTCAAAAGCCATTCTATCTATTCGAGATTTATTTGGAAAATTAAAAGAATTCAAAAAAAATTAATAGTAAAAAATTTATATATGAAAATTTGATTTTACAATATAGGGAAAATTTTTTTATGAGCGAAGATAATTTAAAAATCCAAGAATATGTCAGAAAAGCGATAGAACTCTTATGTCAAAAGAACTTTTCAGATGTAGTTATATTAAGCTCTTATAAAATCAATTCCGTTTTAAGAGAGTATTTTGGTGTAGATATTAAAGTGGATAGAATTGGTCGAATGCTTGCGAATATTGCCAAGCAAAATCAGTTAAAAAGACTTAAAACAAATATTCCCAAATATTCCCTAAAGATCTCTCGTTTATCAAAACTTAAATTCTAGATCTACCGAATTAAAAAAGAAGTTATATTTTTTTTACTTTCTTAATAGATTTTTGTAATGTTTCTAATTGAGAGGCCAATTTTTCAGTTTGTTCATTAATTACAGATAATCCATCCGAGATATTATTAATTTCCTCATTTAAGATCTCGTTGAATTTGGTTGATATTGTATTAACTTTCTGATTTATTCCCGATATTGTTTTTTCCGTATTTTCATTTGAATTATTAACAATTTCAGTTTGTTTATTTACATCTTGAGTGATTTTTTCTTGAATTTTTTCCAAATCCTTAAAAATTTTTGAATTTTGTTTTATTTTTTCTCCAATTTCATTAATTTTTTGAGTAATATTCTCATTGATAATCTTGACAATGTCTTCAACGATAAGATCGATGTTCTCATTAATTTCTTTTGTAAGTTCAATTTCAGAATCTAATCTTTCTTGTACTTGGTTTTTAATTTCCAACTTAAATTCTTCCATTTGAGTTGATAAGGTCTTTTCAAACCATTCTTCTACTTTTTTAATACCTAAATTTATTGAATTCTGCATAGTAGAAATAGTATTAGCTATAAAAGCTGAACTTTTTGAAGTACCAACTGTAATATCATGCGTCCATTTATTTATTTTGTCTTGAAATGTTGGTAAAAAATTGTCTTTAAGTTCTTGGGTGCCCTTCATATAACCATCTATAGTAGGCTTTAAGGGAGATTTCTCTTTTATTTCAACAATCTCTCCTTCAGTAGGTTTAGGAATTTCTTGAAGGTCTCCAATTTCATCATACTCTTTTATTATAATGGGACTTTCTTTTTGGGATTCTTCAACTAGATTTTTAATAATTTTGAAAAAATCTAAGGATTTTGAAGGCTCGAGTTCAACAACGATTTCATGATAATCACTTTTTTCACCTAATTGATAATTATCTAATCTGAAAGACTTAAACCCAAAAGAATCTTTTTTTCCCATTAGTGAATGATCAAATACAACTGCAAAGGCATCGGGTGTTCCTTCCTTTTGCCAAAATAAATGGTTTTTAATATCCATATTTGTAAAAATTAACCCTAATCTCGGGTGGCTATGATACCAACCAATTATAGACATTTTCTTTTCATTGGCCTCTTTATCAATAGAAGTAAATTTCTTGTAATCTAGCTCATTAAATTCGACATCCATACCTGATCCATGATTTACCGGAACAGCTTCATAACAAATTAGATCTTTTCCTTTTTCTGCCTTTTTTCCGATACAAACACCTAGAGCTTCTACGCTTTTCTCAAGACCTTCGTTACCGAAGCGTAAAACATGAGAAATCATAGCAATATAAGCATCTGATTTTATTATTACTTTTCCTTCATGTGAAAAATCTTTATCAACTACTTTATCTTGAGAAAATCTTTTGCCAGGTGGCTTAAGTCCATTACTCGGAGGTGGTTCTGGAGACATTTTTTAAGAACCTCCTTGATTTTTATCATTGATATCTTTTAATTTTTGAATATTATTAGACACTGTATCTAAGATTGAAATAGTAGAATCTAAAGAACTAATAGAATCTTCTTGCTTCTTTTTAATTTCATTAATCTCCTTTATTAAAGGCTTTAGAGTTTTTTCTAATTGTTTTTTAATCTTTTCCGTGTTTGAATCTATTTCTTGCACCGTTTCATTACTTAGTTGATTAATTTTCCTGGAAACCTCATCAATTAATTTAGTATTTTGAATTATATGATTAGAGTTATTCTCATAACTAGATTTTAATGAAGTAAATTTTTGTTTACTGTTATTGATTAATGAATTTGTTTCATTAATTATTGCATTTATTTGTTCTGTGAATATTTTAGATGTATTCGATTCAATAGTATCTTTTAGTTGGTGGATTGAATTTTTTAATGCGGTTTTATTAATATCTAATGTATCTAATTTATCATCAATATATGTTTCCATATCTCTAAATATATCCATAATTGCAAATTTAGTCCAAGTGTGTAATTCCCTCAGACCAATTGATAGGTTATTCTTTAAGGTTATTAGATTTTCTCTAGTTTTTAGATTGATATCAGTTGTTAATTTAGTCGTTTTTTGACCCCATTGGTTTAGATATCTAAATAATGGTTCAAAGAACGAATAAATAAATTTTGAAATACCATCATTCAATGATTGCAATAATACCATTAAATTTAAATCAGGTTGTTTTGCCATAATTTGACTTTGACTGGGAATAGAAATTTCTCCAAAGATATCTGGAGTTTCATTAATTTCTAAAATGACAGGTTCTTTTTTATGAATGTTATCTATTAAATTTTTAATTTCATGATAAAATCCAATATTATCAGGAGGTTCCACAACAAATTTTACCTCATGATAACTAGTTGGTATTTCCGTAAAAGAAGGTTTATCTAATCGAAAAATTTTAAAACCCATATTTCCTTGCTTCTCTAATAGTTCATGATCGAAGACAATTCCAATTGCACTGGGATTTGGATTTTGAAATCCTAATTGATTTATGAGGTCAACTGCTGAAAAAAAGACGCCTAGACCAGGATGAGAGTGGTACCAACCAACGGAAAACCACCCCTTATCAGCAACCTCTTGATCTACACTTGCAAAAGCTATATAATCGGCTTCTGCAAATTGTACTTCAATTTGACCTCCATGATTTATTGGAATCGCATCTCTAACTATAACATCTTTAATTTCTCCAGAACCTTCTAATTCTCCTAATAACACACCCATACATTCACGGTAATTATCAGGATCCTTAATTTTTGAACCAAACCGTAAAACATGAATAAGCATTTTATAATAAGCTAATGGTTTAATGATTACCTTCGAGTTATCAATGAAATTTTGCTTTTGTGTGTGTGCCATATTTAAAACTTCTTAATTAATTAATCTCATTTTAATTTTCCTATACCAATATTATTTTTTGAGTTTTTATAATATTATCCAAATTCAATTATTATTCCAATTAGCTGTGTTTAATAAAAATTTAATATTAATTTTAAGGATATTATTTAGATTTATAACACCGAAAGTTAATATTAAAAAAAACTTTAAAAAGAGTATTAATTGTAGTCCTTGAATTCCTTTCCACAACTTGGGCAATGCTTTATCTGAAATCCACAGAAAGGACAAAAAATCTTTCCCAAAGTTTGTTTTTTTAAATCTTCTGTTTCAGCAGTATCTTTAGATGGAATCTTGGGAAGTTCTTTCTCAGTTGAAATTATTTTAGGAGCTTCTTCTTGAATAATTGATTCTTTTTCAACATTAAGTTTTTTAGAAATTGCTTTAGCTTTTGTTCTTTGGAGAAAGTGTTCACGTTCCGATAATTCCGGAATATGTTCTTTAACCCACCCTTGAGCTTTAACCCTTTTTAATTCTGATTCTGGAACTTTCTCTAACTGTACTTCCTTTATTTCTTGAATTGGAGCTATAACTTTCTTCTTATCTTTATTCTCCTTTGCCTGTCTCAATAAAAATTGAGTTGTTTTCATGATTTGATGAGGATTGATATTTGGGATTGCAACTGTTTTGAGGACCCAACTAACGATATGATTTCCATTAGGTATATCTTGGTCTACATTGTCGTAAATATAAGAATCTATAATTGTATCTTTTCCTTTCATTAATCTAGATGCCCATTTTTCATTAATCATTCCTAATTGTAATCTGTAGGAAGTCCCAGCAATTCCAAGCTGAGAAGTGAGTGGTTCAAAATCTTTTTCTGACATGATTTTACCCAAAATGAATTTTATTAATGATATAAATTATTTTTCTATTTTTATAATTTATTCAAAATTATTATATCTTTATAATTTTTGACTGAAATTTTGTTTATGTTTAAATATAAAATTGATGAAATTTTTTAATATTAAAATTCTCTATAGTTGTTGATATTTTACAGAAATGATATTTTTTATATTATGTCGATTCTCTCCTTATATTTAAAAAGAATATTCCCCTAAATGTTAATGCTACAATAAATATTCTTAAATATTGTGGAACTTCTAAAATCAATGGAATTAAAAAGAATAATTTGTATTTTTATTAAGGGAGAGTATGAAAAAATTGGAAGATTTTAATGAAAATGATGAGGATTTCAGTTTAATCGATTTATACCCAAAATATGTAATCAATTCTAAAGGAATACTTAAGGATTTTGATATAGCATATGTAGCAAGATCAATTAATAGAGAAACCGGATTGGAATTAGAAACTTGCGAAGTAATTGCTCAGGAGGTTCTACGAAAAATAATCGGGCAAGGGTTAAAAAGAGTTTCTACCAATTATATTAGGGAGATAGTATGCCTTGAATTAACTGCAAGAGGATTAGAAAAATTTAGAAACATTTATGCTCGTTATATTAACATTAGTATGACCAAATTCTCTTTAGATGTGGATTTCATTGAAAAATTTAAAGAAATTCATCCAAAATGGGGTCCCTTAGGTTATATTACTTATAAGAGAACTTATGCAAGATATATCGAAAAAGAAAATCGAAAAGAAGAATTCTGGGAAACACTGAAAAGGGTTGTTGAAGGATGTTTCTCAATTCAAAAAGAGCATTGTGTAAAATTAGGATTACCTTGGAATGAAGATAAAGCTCAAAAATCTGCTCAAATAATGTTTCAAAAAATGTGGAATTTTAAATTTATTGCTCCAGGTCGTGGATTATGGATAATGGGAACCCCATTTATTGACCGACACGGAAGTATGGCCCTTAATAATTGCGGTTTTGCCTCAACTGAGGATATTGATATTAAAGGGACGATTCCATTTGAATGGACAATGGATGCATTAATGCTGGGTGTTGGTGTTGGATTTGACACAAAAGGGGCAGGAAAAATAATTATTAAGAAACCTAAAAAAGATGATTTTCTATTTCGCATTCCAGATAGCAGAGAAGGATGGGTTGAAGCACTAAAATATACTTTAGAGGCATATTTTTTTGAAAAAACCATACCAAAATTGGATTATTCCTTAATAAGACCGGCGGGGGAATTAATTAGAGGATTTGGAGGAATCGCCTCTGGACCAGAACCGCTTGAAAAAATGATTGAAAACATTAAAGATCTTTTAAACCAACGTATTGGAGATAAACTTCGTTCAACAGATATAGTCGATATCATGAATTTTATTGGCAAATGCGTAGTTGCCGGGAATGTCCGCCGGAGTGCTGAAATAGCCCTTGGAGATATAAATGATACGGAATTTATAACTATGAAGCAAGATAAGGAGAAATTAACGTCCCACCGCTGGGCGAGTAATAATTCAATATTTGCAAAAATAGGTATGGACTATTCATTTGTGGCTGAACAAATTGCAAAAAATGGTGAGCCAGGTGTATTATGGTTAGAAAATTCAAGAGCTTATTCAAGAATGGCTGAACCCCCCGATTATAAAGACAAAAAAGTGGCTGGTGTAAATCCTTGTATTACAGGAGATACTTTAATAGCGGTTGCAGATGGTCGGAACGCTGTATCAATTAAGCAGTTAGCTGAAAAAGGATTGGATGTACCTGTTTATTGCAGGGACAATAATGGCAGAATTGTTATAAGAATAATGCGGAATCCAAGAATTACAAGGATAAATGAAGAAATATATGAAGTCAAATTAGATGATGGAAGTCAAATAAAATGTACGGGTGATCATAAATTCATTTTAAAAGATATGAGCGAAAAGGAAGCTAAAGATTTACGAAAAGGTGACTCCCTTATGATTATGGCAAAATGGCAAACATCTTGGGATGAAATGATGGGAAGTGAGCGTAAGGAGAAAAAAACAATTTATTGGATGATAAATGACGGGAGAAAAAATATTTTTGAACATACATTTATTTTTGAGTCGTATTATAATAAAAAGGTACCTAAGAACCATGTAATACACCATAAGGATAACATTGGAACTAATAATGATATAAAAAACCTGGAGATGATGTCGAAGGAAGAACATGATTTATTACATGATATATCTGGCGATAAAAACCCAATGCGACGATGGTGGAGCAAGGCTTCGAAAGAGGAGAAAAGGAGATATAGAGAGAGTATGTCGAGAGCGGTTTCTGGGGAAAAAAACCCACGATATTCGGGATATTCAGATGATTTGATATATAATGAAATGGTTAATTTAATTAAACGGAATGGAGCACCATTATCTAGCGGAATATGGAGAAAGCATGCAAAAAAGATTGGAATGCCATTTACATCCCCAAGATGGGGTCATACTCAAACTCCTACTAATTTAATGAAACGTGCTAATATTGAGTGTGGGTATGAATATCAAAAAGATCCTGTTTCTAGAAGGGAATACAATAGATTTATTAAGCTATTAAAAAGTTCTGACTTAAAACTATCTTTTGAAAAAGGTATAATTTATGTAGAAAAAAAATGTGAGGGATGTGGAAATTCATTTAAGATAAAATATTCTAATAGAGAACAAGCTTATTGTTCAAGACCTTGCTTATTACGATCAATACATGATAAAGGACAAGAAGCTCTTAAGAAGAAATATAAAAAAATTCGAAAAAAAAAGCAAGAGTTGATTTTTAAATTATTAATTAAGGAAATTTCTTTAAAGAAAAAAATTCCTTCAAAACACGATTTCCTGAAAATTTTAAGAGAGAATGGAATTGCTGACTTTCGAAGTGCTGGTATGTCTGATAGTTATGCGTACATCCTCGATCAAATTACTGAGAACTTTAAAACAATTAAAGTAGATTCTAAAAAATTATCGCGTGATGAAGGCTATGCAAAATTAGTTGCTAGTAGATGGATTGAAAATGGAGTAAATTATAACCATAAAATCGTATCTGTCAAGAAGATTGGAATAGGAAATGTCTTTAATGGAACGGTGGATGAATTTCATAATTTTGGAATTGTTTTAGATGAGAAAAAGACTAAATCTGAAAGAATTAAATTGGAAATAATATTTACAGCGAATTGTGGAGAACAGAGCCTTGAATCATATGAGCTATGCTGCTTGGTGGAGTCCTTTCCTTCAAATCATGAATCCTACGAGGAGTTTCAAGATACGCTAAAATATGCATATCTTTATGCAAAATCAGTTACTTTATTAAATACACATTGGAAGCAAACAAATGCAATTATGGGCAAAAACAGAAGAATTGGCACTTCCCAATCGGGAATAATTAATGCCTTTATTAAACATGGGCGTAGGGAAATATTTAAATGGTGTGAAAAAGGTTACAAATACTTAAAGGAGTTGGATTCAAAATATTCAGATTGGCTAACTACCCCTAAGTCAATTAAGATGACTTCAATAAAGCCCAGTGGCAGTGTAAGTTTACTTCCGGGAGTAACTCCAGGAATACATTATCCGCATTCTGAATATTACATACGTAGGATTCGCTTTAATGAAAATTCAGATTTGCTTCCATTTCTTAGAGAAGCCGGATATGAAATTCACACAGATAAATACTCTCCCAACACAAGCGTTGTAGAATTCCCTATTCATGAGGAATATTTTGAAAGGGCAAAGAAAGACGTATCGATGTGGGAACAGTTAGAAAATGCTGCTGCATACCAGAAATATTGGGCTGATAATCAAGTGTCCATCACAGTTACTTTTAAAGAAAAAGAAGCAAAAGAGATTAAAGTTGCTTTAGAAATATTCGAAGATAAGTTGAAAGGAGTTACATTCCTTCCCTTGAATGAACACGGTTATGAACAAGCTCCTTATGAAGAAATTACACAAGAACAGTATCATGAAATGAAATCGAAATTAAAACCACTCAACCTGAGTACAGTTAAAAGTGAAGCACTGGGTGAAAGATTTTGTGATGCAGATTTCTGTGAGATTAAATTCAAATGAATTAACATGAAATATCATTCAATTATTAAAAAGTCAAGAGATTTTAGACAAATATTATTAAGTTTATTAAGTAAATAATCTTAATAATTGTGAAATACCAATACTTATTATATTACAATATAAAGAAAAGGTTGAAAGATAATGGTAAAAATTATTCATCTTGCAGATACTCATCTTGGTTTTCGATTAAGAAAGAACTTTAAAAATGACTGGTTTAAATTTGGTGAAATTCGATGGTATGAAAATGATTTTTATAAGAGATGGGATGATTTTTTTAATTATTGTATTGATAATAAGGATAATATCGATTTTATAGTTCATTCGGGAGATATTTTCCATACTCCATTCGGAGAAAATCCATTTCCACCACCAGAACCGGCAAGAGAAGTTGTCGTTAAAAGCTTAAAAATTTTTTTTAAAGAAACTGAAAATAAAATTCCCATTATCTTAATTGATGGTAATCATGGTATTTATCAAGGATATAGATATTCAATTATGGACAGCATTACTTCCATCTTTCCAAAACTCCATTATTTTTCCGTCTGGGACTTAAAACATGCAATAACTAATACTCAACAATTAACTTTAGAATTTCCAGATAAAAGCACTCGATTTTATTTGTTTCCTTATTTTGAATTTACTCTAAACAATGATATTAAAGTTGAATATGATAAATGGATTGAAAAACAAAGACCTAAAGAGGATATAGTCGAGATTGCTGTAGTTCATGGATCTGATGTCGATAAAACACTTCACGAGAAATTAAAATCATTCAATTACTCATACATTGCATTAGGCCATGAACATAACCAAAGAAAAATTTCCGGTAATGCTTATTATTCAGGATCATTTGTACCACTTAATTTTGATGAGGTAAATATTTCAAACGGGTATTTAGAAGTTATAATTGAAAAAAATAAGAAACCCGTGGTCAAGAATCATATTTTCGAGAAAAATCGTGCTTTTGAAGAAATTGATATAGAAGTAGACCCATCAACTACAAGTAATTCAATATTTTCTACCATAGAAGAAAAAATTGAACCATTTAAGACCCAAAAATGGGAAGGGGTTTCTGCCGCTCGATTAAAAATTAATTTTAGAGGTAATATTTCTCTTACAAGTTTTTGGAATTTAAGCGAAGAATTAAGATCATTTCAGTCTAAAGTTATTAATGAAGGGAATTATAATATTTTACAACTTATTATCGACTGGCATGAAGTTTCGAAAGATTTGGGTGATGAGTTAGCTCCTGAAATCATAGAAGAATACGTATTAAGTAATCCTAAAGAGGAATTTCTGGAATATATTCACGGAAAAATTAAGCCAGCTGAAGGGTATAATGTAGATTTATTAGCAGAAATCGCAATAGAAGCAATTGAAACATCTTTAAAAAAATTTGGCGGAGAAACTGATTGAGAATCAAAAAAGTGGAATTTAAAAATTTCAAATGTTTTCCAGATTTAATACTTCCTGAAAGAGAAGACGAGAATTTCTCTGAAGGTTTATTTTTAATACAAGGGACAACTCCTGAGAGGTCAAATAGTTTCGGGAAAACAAGTTTTGTTGAAGGAATTCTTTTTGGCTTGTTTGGACCGAAAAGCACAATTTTATCAATCAATAATTTAATTACTTTTGGACAAGAAAAAGGAGAGATAAAGATAATATTTGAGCTCGACGGTATCGATTATATGATACAAAGATTATTGAATAGAACGAGTTCAAGTGGTTCCCAAAAATTAAGAACTTATATAAGAGTTAATAATAATTGGAAATCCGACAACACGATTAATATTGAGGAATTAATAGAGATAAAGAGAGAACAAGCATTACAAACAGCTTTTGTAAAACAAGGTCAAATAGAGAGTTTGGCATCAGCTAGTCCAGCGAAATTACGGGATTTAATAATAGATTTATTTCGTTTAAATATTGTTGATTATGCTTCAGATTATCTTAAGAATATGAATAAAGTTGCAATAAATCGGATAAAAGCTATAAATAAAAATTATATTTCTCCTTCAGAAATTGATAAAAATATTAATAAAAAAGAACAGCAATTAGCAGAAAATAGCATAGACCTTAAAAATAATTTCACAAAAATCGATACGTTAAAAACTCAGTTAAAGAACTTGCCTGATAAGGGAAAATTAATTGAACTTAATGAAATTAAGGAAAAAATTAAACAAGGTATTGGCAAAATTGAGGTATTCTTAGAACAATTAGCCAATAAATTAAAAACTTTAAGCTCAGATGATAATATCCAAGAGTCCAATATTGATCATTTTATAAAAACAAAAGAAAATGAAATCACTAAATTAGAAAGTAATAAAGATACACTGTCAGAAGCATTAAAAAAAGTTCTTTCAGAAATGAATAAGAAAAAGGGAATTATTTCACAGATTGAAAAAAACAAAAGTAAAATAAGTAAAAATTTTAATTTTAAAGGAGGAAAGCAAATAGCTAAGTGTCCAACTTGTACAAGAGAGATAAGTTTTCATGATGCTCAAGAGATTATAAATCACTATGACAGTGAGATTAATAATTTAAAAAATGATATAAATAAATTAAAACCAAATTTGGGAGAATTAGAAAATAAAAAAGGAGATATCGAAAATAGGTTGGATTACTTAAAATCAACTCATAGAAACCTGCAAGAGATTAAAGATATTTACATAAAAAAGAAGAAATATGAAGTAGAGATAGAAAATAATAGATTAGAGAACTTAAAATTATTAAAAAAATTTAATACATCAACAGAGAAGGAATTTTTAGAAAAATTTAATGTTAAAAATATCGATCAATTAAGAGAAAAAATAATCAAAATCGATGGTGAAATAAATTCCCTAATACAAGTAAATAAGAGAATCGAAAGTGAAAATAATTATTTAAAGAATGAAATCCAGGAGCTCAAATTAAAAAAGGAGAATATGATCAAACTTCGAGATGAAAGAGAACAGCTAGAGACGAAAATTAAGCATATTGATAAAAATAAAGAATTAGTAAAAGGATTCATAACAGAATATATGGTTGAAAAGAGACTAATCCATAATATCCAATATGAAACTAAAAGATTTCTAAAATATTTTTCAGGTGGTCAATACTCCAATCTAAATTTAACAAGCATTGATAAAGGACGTGGAATAAAAATTGATGTATTTGATGAATTTAGCCAAACTATTAAAGATATTGATTTTCTTAGTGGAGGAGATAAAGTTGCTCTTGGATTTGCTTTAAGAATGGGGATCTCAGAGTTAATGACAAAAATCAGACCAACCAAAAATTCTCCAAAGAAAAATCCTAAAATTGATTTTATGATTTTAGATGAACCATTAGCAGCATTAGATAAAGATCGTAGAACACAAGTATTAACAACTCTTGAAAGTCAAAAAGATTTTAATCAAATATTTTTAATTACACACACAAATATACCAGAAGAAATTAAGCCAAATTTTATAAAAATCGCTAAAAATTTTGAAAATGGGCTAAGTTCGGCCATTTATATAGATAAAGAAAAAAATTAATTATATAAAAATATTGAGTGAAAAAAAATGATAATTAATATAAATGCATTAGAGAGAGTTATTGAACTTAATATTGAACAATATTATCCTGTTCATAGTTATATAAAATTAGATTGCCCGAAAGATAAACCCAAATATACTATTTTATGTATGAACCAGCAAGTTATGACTGTCGAAGAATATATTGAATTAAGACGTCAAACTGCAAATATTGAAATCAACGAATATTTAATAAAATTGCTTCAGACGGGATTAAAATATGTCTTATTCGCAGCACCTATCCTTTTAATAGATCATGAAAAAGAAATGAAAGAGTTGAAAAAAACTAAACCTGATAAGAATAATTATGTGATGAAACGAAATGTACTCATTGAAATTGAAAAGCTTATGCAAGGTGGTGTGTTATCTCCCCATACTTCAGAAATTTCTGAAGATCAAAGTGATATACCAGTTCTATTGGAAAATATTTTTCCTCAATCAAATGGGGTCTTTATTGGGCGTTTATTGTATGATAAAACAAATGTATATATTCCAATCAAGTCATTACCGGTTCATTTAGGAATTATTGGAACGACAGGAGCAGGGAAATCTAATTTAATGCAAGTTATGATTAATGGAGCAGTTGATCATAATTTAGAAGTAAAAACTAAGAATTTAACTAATATTCCATTAGTTTCTTCACTTGCAATAGACCCACATGATGAATATGCTTTGGGACCAGAAGGGAGGGGATTATATCACCTTGTTAATTTATTAGATTTAAAAATTAGAAATGATATTTTTGGTTCTTTTTTCTATTTATATCCAAGGGGGACAAGAATTCAAAGCATATTATCTCCTTTTTCTTTAGAATGTGTTATAAATTACGAGGAAATAACTCCTTTGGATGTATTAAATGTTCAAAGTTTTACTGGGGTACAATCTGAAGTTATGGAAGCAGAGTATTTTGTTGCTCATGATGATTGGATTGAAGATATATTAACCGGTACTTTAACCTCATCTGGACATCATGATGCTTCTATAGCTGCTGTACGAAGAAGATTACGTCCTATTGAAAGATCTAATATTTTTCAGCCCCAATCAGCGAATAGTTCAACCTTGCCTGAAATTATTTACGCTTTGGAAAGTGGTAAAACTTTAGATTTTAATTGTTCCTTGTTAAGTGATTTTGAAATGTTTCTTTTTAATACAGTTGTGGCAAGAACAATTTTCAATATTAGGAAAGCGCTAAAAGCATCAGCTACTATGACTGATTTTAAGGCTCAATTATTCTCTCGTTTGCCCAACTCGTTCGTTAAAAGTTATGAAAATAAATTGAACATATATATTACCAAAGGAAACGAAGTTAAAGATCCAACAGATATGCCAATTGTAGTTTTTACAATCGAAGAAGCTCCCTCTATACTCAACCCAGATTTGATGAGGGGCCCAAATATCTTCAAAGATATAGCAAGACAAGGAAGAAAATTTCATATTTCATTGGCTGTGATTAGTCAACAGATTTCTACATTAGATAATGCAATAATTTCAAATCTTAACACATATATTGATTTACCTGTTGGTAGTGATAAAGAGAGAAGAGGGCTTATTGATAATGCTTCAAGCTCAATCCAGATAAATGATCTTAAATCTTTGGAGGGGACATTAGGCGTTTCAATAATAAACGGAAATTGGCTTACAAAATTTCAAAAGATCATTATTCCAAGATATAAAGATCATTTTGAAGAAAATAAAGCAAAATATAGTAGATATAAATCAATAGGTACGAAGACTCCCTTGATTTAAATAGTTAAACAAAAAGTGGATTATTTGTGGGATTAAAAAAATATAAATTAATAGAATTAGAAGAATCACTGAAAAAGGCAGAATTACCCGCTCAAATAGAAGAATTAAAAAAAGAACACGTTCAGTGGACCAAGGAAAAAAAAGAATTAAGAGATAAATATAAAGAAGAACTTGAAAAAGAAAAAACAGATATTATTATTAAACAAATGAAGCATAAGCCTATTAAAGGCGTAGATGAAACATTTTTTAAGCAAGGAGGGTTATTAATTGGATTTGATGAAAGTCAAAATTCAAAGATTGGCACTTATGCAAGAGTTTCATGCTTTAAATTCGGAGAAAGTCAGGTAAGTTATGAAGATAGTAGATATAAATATAGAGATTATATGTATGAGCCATTATTTGGATATTTAGAAGATAGCTATCAAAAAATTAAAATTTATACTGATGCAATAGAATATTTTGTGAAAAATTTAGAAGATGAATTCAAAGGAACCTTTTTGAAACATTCAGTTACCGAAATAAGAAAATGGTATGAAAAAGTATTTCCCGTGGAAACAGGATTAGAATGGAAACATAATTTACCTTCTGTAGGTCATGTTGCTGATCGTATTAGAACAGCAGATGAATTATTATGTACCGTTATAAGAATGAAACAAATTAAGACTGAATTTCCAGATCGAGATATTATATTTTTAGGAGATGGTATTAGTGCTTTTAGACCTCATATTTTTCCCCCAATTCATTTTGTTCAATTTTTTCTTAAATTTCTCAAGGAATATAAATTAAAATATTATACTTTTTCAAAAACTTGTAGATTACGTGAAAAAGATACTGGTGTTTTTATTTTACCCGTGTTTTCTAAAATTATTGAAAAAGATCCATTTATAGTAGAGATACCACAAAAACATTCAGTAAGCAACTCTCACCTTGTAAGATTGATAAAAAGAGATATGCCTGCCTTGAGATTTGACGTCCCAAGAGAGATTGATTTAAGTGGAGCAATTGCAATTGTTAAAAAGATTATTCCACTTTCTCCACTTGGCTATCCATTATGTCTAGAGCACGCTCATAATGCAGGTAGATTGACGAATTTGGAATGGAGAATATTAGATATTAAATTTAGAGGTGCTCAAGAAGATCCTAGAACTAAAAATTTAGTTTCAAATTTAAGAAAATATGTTCTACCTTAAAAAAGAAGTCTTTCTTTCTCAAAAGTATTGAATAACCTTAAGATAGAATAAAAATTAAAAATTTGATTCATAAATCATTTTTAAATAATGAGATAAATATCGTTTGGTTTATAAGGAATTACAAAAAATAAAAAATGAAATTTTCAAGAATTCATAATTTACAACTTAAAAGGTATTAGAAATGGGGAAAAAACCAATTACCGCAAAAAAATCTACCCCTCCGAAAAAAGATTCCACTCAGACTAATAAAGAACAAGTAAATAACACCAAAACTCCCGAAAAAAGGAAAATTACTACTAAAGGCTCCATAAACAAAAAGAAATCAACTTCTACAAAAAAAAAGGAACCCAAGGAAAAATTAAATTCCTTAAAAATTCTTAAAAAATCTCCATATTTAAAACACTCAACCTCCGTTCAAAAAAATAAAAAAGTACTTACTTTGAAAGAACTTTTTGAAAATAATCTCGTTGATAAAAAGGAAAATAAAATGGAGATTATTTTAACTGGGCAATATCAAAAAGTAATTGAATTGATAATGGAAACAGATGCAGCTAATTTAACTCCAATATTGGTTGGGCCACCTGGTGTTGGTAAAACAACATTATGCAGATATTATGCTCAAATAAGGGCTGAGATAACTGGAAATGATTCTTTTGAATGGTTAACATTTGATGAATCAACTAAACCATCTCATTTAGTAGGTTCTTTTAATCCAGCGATAACAATTCAAAAGGGATTCTTGTTTGATGCTTTCAATCCCGGTCCACTTACAAAAGCGATGTTGATGGGTGGAGTGTTTCTTGCAAATGAAATTAATAGAGCAACGGAATACACTCAAAATTCTTTATTAGAACCATTGGAAGAAAGAATGATTTCTATTCCTCATATTGGACGAATAAAAGCATCACCTGGTTTTTTCTTTATTGGGGCAATGAATCCATCGGAATTGGTAGGTACACATCGACTTGGAGAAGCGCTAAAGGATCGTTTTAATGTTTGGATAGAACTTGATTATCCCAAGAAACAGACGGAGATAAAAATAATCGAGCATAATAACCCATACTTTAAAATTGAAGAGGGTTTATTGGAAAAAATATATTTACTTGTTAATCGAACGCGAACTCACCATCAGATTCAGATTCCAGCAAGCCTAAGGAGTGGTATTACAATGGCTCGGCTTACTGGTATCAATATCTCAAAAAATCAAAAATTGAATTCAAATAAAATTTTGGGAGAAGTGGCAAATTATGTTTTAGCTGGATCTATTCAACCTAAACCTGGTATTAAAGCAAAAGATATCGTCAGAAGTATTATTACTCAAGTTATTGGAACTTCTTAATTAAAAAATTGCAATGATCAAAAAAGGATAAAAAATGGTATTATTTCCTGAAAATCCAGTGACGTTTTCAATTAAATTAATTCGAACGTTAAGAGATTCCCCGAAATGTTCGAATAAACCTTCACTTCGTCAAGCTATCGCGATTTGTAGACTTATTTTATCGAGATTTATGTATAGAGGTCGTTGTGATATTGAAGATTTCGTAGAAATCGCAGTTATAACTAGCCCATTAGAAAATCAGGAATTGGTTAGAAAAATTGCAATAGAACTTTTTACATATAGAGATGATTCAAAGAAAAACACCATGAAAGATTTATTAGACAATTCTGAATTATTAAGTGATAAAAAAGCTAGCTCACTTATTGACGATGAAATGGATGAATTAAGCGATTTGGAAAAAGTGTTCGATGATTTAGAATATTTAAAAAATAATTTAGAAGCACTTGAGGATTTAAAATTAGATCAAAAGGAAGATTCAACATTTGATGACCTATTTAATAATTACGAGAAATTTTTAGAGGAACAACCGTATAAAACTGCTTTAAATGTTGTAGAAAATAAAGAAACTTTTAACTCTAAAAATTTAAATGATTTAAACTCACTCCTTGAACGCGCAAAAGAAATTATAAATGAGAAAATAAATAATTTGGAACCAGAGGATATTGGCGCCGCTAAAAATTTAGAGATGCTAGACGAGATAGTTGATAAAGTGAAAAAACCTCAAGAAAAATTAGTTTCAGAATATGCAAAAGATAATGACCTTGAAAAATTTTGTGAATCTTTGGAAGATATTTTTCAAAATAATTTTGAAGAGGGATTAAATGCATTAGATTTTGCGTTAAAATCTGAATTATTAGATACCAATTCACAAAAAGATGCTAAGAATGTATTAGAAAGAAAAATGTCTGAGATGGGTAGAAATGTAAATGATTTATTTAATGCGTCAAAAACTTTGGGGACTAAAATAGATTTAGATGAAAATGAGCTAGGTGAGATTTTAAAAAATAGTTCTGATTTACCCTTTGAAGAAACTTATCAAAATATTAAGAATTTTGACCAATATTTTGGAGGAAATCTATGCGATCAATATTTAGACAATTTATCTAATAATATAGCTCAAATTGATAATGATGAAAATATTCGAGATGAATTAATTAAAAACCCAAGTAAAATTCCTGGATGGAGAAAGATGGTAGATAAACTTATTGATAAAGAGACCGAACAAATTTATAATGATTACCAAAATTCTCCAAGCTTACCTATTCAACTCAAAAATTATGCAGATAATTTAATTAAATCACAATTAGATTGTACTGAAATGCATTGTAGAACCCAACTAGGTAATAAAATTTCTGATTTGGTTAACAAAACTGTAGAGTCTTCACCAGATAAAGAATATTTAAAAAATATTGTAAAAAGTTTTGAAAATATGGGTTATATCCCAGATATTGATGCTATTAAAGAGACTGGGAAAAAATTAAATATGACTGAGGAAGAAATATTAAACCTAATACAGCCAAATTTTCGATATCTTAAAAAAGAAGTGGAAAGAAACGAAGGTTCTTATGAGGAATATAAAAATCTTATTAATCATATAGACCTTAGTCCCTCTCAAGTTAATCAACTAGTTAATTCCGCTGTAGGAGGAGATTCGCCGAATTTGGAAGTACTGACAGCTTTATGTGAAAATCATCTTGGAAATGTAATAAATGCTGCAGAAAAACTAGGAGAACAAGCTCTTGAAAATGTTTTATCAGCTATAGGTGCTGGAGGTGGGCTAGATCTCTTAGAACAATGGTATTTATCTAGACATAATATTTCACCTAGAGTTAGGAATAAAATAAAGGAATTGATAAGAGAGATAATGATTGATTTGGGTATTAAATGCGCTAATTCATTTATTGGAAGTGCAAATGCGGGACCTTTGGTTGAAAATGTTGTCATTCCATATACAATTGGAGATGATTTCGAACTAATTGATTTAGAAGATACTATAAATAACTTAATGGAATCGGGAAAAAATGTAGAAATGATTTCTAATGATGATTTTTTAGTTCATAAAACTTCTCAAGGCCTTAGAAATTTGGTACTTGAATTAGATATTAGTGGAAGTATGTCAGGAGATAAATTAGCTTATATGGCATTATGTGTAGTTATGTTAGTATATGCATTCAAACCTGAAGAAATCGCGTTAACATTTTTTGAATCTAATACACATAAGCTTAAGGATCTCGACGAAGAAGTAGATATAGAAGAGGTTGTTGATGAATTATTGGAGATTCGTGCACGAGGTGGAACTTGTATTCATTCTGCGTTAAATTGGGCAAATCTTCAATTTGAAAAGAAAGCTAGATCTAAAGTAAATATCAATATTCTTTTTACAGATGCTGATGTTTTCGATTTTTCCAACTCAATGGAAGAGCTCGAAAAATTAAAGGAAAAGGATGTAAGGTTTGTAATGGTAGTTCCTAAATTTGGATATTCTCCAGTTATGGCAAAAAAAATGGTTGATGCTGCAGATGGCGTTTTATTGACATTAAATCAGTGGAGAGATTTTCCGAAATTAATCTCTCAAATTATAACAAACCAGATGTTGTAAGAATAAGTTCATAAGGTGATATTTATTAATCTTAAAAATAATTTGGAAAATATATCCTTGTTTAGAAGTCGAGTAATCGGTGCTCGATTAAGTAGAGGAAAAAACATTCCCAATAAAAATATTTTAAATTTTAATATTATCACGGAACCACTCATTAACATATTAGCTAATATTCAAGGTTCGGGGGATAATATATATGTAATAAATATTTTTGAAGAAGAAGATAAAAATTTTAATATTATTCACGATTGTCCTGATTTTAAGAAAGGAAATAATTATTGCAAGCATATTGTTAAATTATTTCTTGTTCTAGATAATGAAACTTGTAAAAATATTTGCTCTAATTTTATTCATTTTACATCAGATTTTAACTCAATAAAGAAAAGTAAAGCAAATAGTTATATAATTAAATCAGAAAATTTAATTAAAGAGTCTAAATACCTTGAAGCAATTAATTATTTAAAGAGTGCTTATGAAGAATCAAAAAATTTTGAATATATTGAAAAAATTTTAGAAATAGCGAAGAAATTTGATCTGCCAGATCAATTTATTAAATACGTTAAAAAAAAGGATGAGACTGTTCAAAAACATAAAGAAGTATTTCCAAAATTTATTAATTTAATTTTTAAGAAAATAAATGAATATACATACCAAAATTTTATAGATATATTAATTAGCATACGAGAAATCTTAATTAAATTACCAGAAAATGATGCAATTAATATATTAAAAGAAATTAAACTGGATTTATTGAAAGATCCGCTATTTAAATTTATGTTATTATACCAAATTAGTCCAAGAATTGAAATTAATAAATATTATCCCGAATTATTGAAAGAATTTCAAATTAAAGAAAAAAATGTAGAAAAAATAAACATAAAAACTATTTTGGAAGGATATTTTTCAAATTTACTTAATGAAGCAATATTAAATATGGAATCCGAAGAAGTAATTGATTCCTTTTTGAAAATTGCTGATATTTTTAGATTTACCAGTTATACAAGTATTTTAAGAAAAATAAACGATTATAAAAAGAAATTGGAAAAAATCTATTTAGAAGGCTTAAAATTAAAGCATGCATTTATAAGATCTCTTGTTATTACTAATACTAATACAGACAAACTTAGACAGATAAAGTTTAATTATAGATATAAATATCCTTCATTGATATGGGCGGGTGTTAGGAAGAAACAAGAAAAACCTTTATTTTTTTTCATATTAGAAAAGTGTGGATTCGATAAACACCATTTACAATATACCCATATCGACAATTTTATTGAAAATTTTCCGGTTTTTTCGGAAATATTTGATGGTAATAATCCCATTCCTAATAAAATTAGAACTTTTTGGGAGACTGATAAACCAAAAA
Source organism: Promethearchaeia archaeon (assembly GCA_029856045.1). Classification (GTDB taxonomy): domain Archaea; phylum Asgardarchaeota; class Lokiarchaeia; order Sigyniarchaeales; family SOKP01; genus 6H3-1. The sequence goes on from JAHQWG010000025.1 coordinate 56,977, forward strand.
TAACAAATATTATTCATGAGTCCTTTTTAACTGAATTGGATTTTGAAGTAAATTATGATAACTTAGATAATTACATTTTGATTGAATGGGATTTGGCGCAGAAACCGATTTTGGGAAGTTATATTTGTCAATTTTTTGAGGGATATTTAATTCCCGATCAAAACCATCCTTTAACTTACGAGATTAAACCCTTTGATTTAATTCTTTGTGAACATAACCCAATAACAATTAAAGGAAATAATGTAAAGGTTTATCAACCAATAAAAAGAGTTAATGTAAAAACAGCAATTGAATTAGTCTATGCAGGTATTAGATTTATTGTTAATTATTTGCCATTTAACGTGATACAAGATCTAAAAGATATGAAATTAGATGAAATTGATGCTTATAATCAAGTAAGTAATCAGCTTGCAAATATTTTTAGTCCAAAAAAAGAACAATTCAAAAATGCATTTAATAATTTTGTTCATAATAAAATTAGCATGGATCTCAATAAGATATATTTGAAAACTATCAAGAAATCCAATTATAAAGAAAAAGTTCTGAAAATGGTAGGATTTTATCGTTATTCTAAAATCTTTAATGAAAAAGCAGCTTTACAACCGTTTGGATTTAGTAATTTAAAGAGAAATTCTTTACAAGAGTTAAAAATGGACTTGAAAAAGTTAATCTCAAAAAAACTTACAGACGTAATAAAATTTAAAAAATTTGATCAAATTAATATTGAAACTTTAAAAAAATTTTCAGAATTTAAAAAATGGACTGTTGGATTAATATATGAACTCAAACAACAACTTGATGAGTGTAAAATATACCAAATAACTAAAGAAGAATATGAAATACATGAATTATTCGAAACTTATTATGGGAAAGCGATTATTGGAGGGGATATTATTCTAAATCTTAAAAAAAAAGATGTAGATGGAAAAAAAAGATATTCAATTTCAAAAAAAGAGCTCTTTAAAATAATTGAAAATTTTAAATTCTTAAAAATCCAACCTCCAGAAATTATTAGCTAAAATTATAGAAGACTTTTGATCATTTTTGAACAAAATAATTTGGTTAAATTAAATTTATTTAGAAAAGTTTTTTATCTGAATTTTTAATACTCCAAATTTTAATAAGCAACAAAAAATTCTACGAACTATCCAATATTCTGATCTATTAAATGAAAAGAAAAATGTCTGAAACCAAAATATTAATTCCCCGAAGTTCAGGAGGTTCTTTAAGTGCAATTCATTTTATTACCTCGAACAATTTATTTAAGGATTCAAATAAAAAAGCTCCATTTGTAATAATATGTCATGGATTCACTGGTGATAAATATGAGTGGGGTCGCTTTACGAAAACGGCGAATATTTTGAATGATGAAGGATTTGATGCGTTGATTTTTGATTTTTCAGGTTCTGGTGAGAATCAACGAGAACTCAAATTACTTTCTAAACAAGTGAAAGACCTTGAAGATGTTTACGCATGGGTAAAACAACATGATTATTCTTGGATTGCTATTATTGGTCTTTCCTTTGGTGCTCTTACTGTATTAAATGCTAATCTTTCTGGAATAAAGACAACTATTTTTTGGGCTCCTGGCTTTAATATTAAGAGAATATTTAAAAATGGAAATATTGAGTTAATTGAAATCTTAAAAAATCTTAGGAAACCTCCACTTAAAATACCTTCCTCAGGTGATAATGAACCTATTTGGTTAGATTACAGTTTTATCGAAGAGATTTTAAAAATCGATATAAATACACAACTTCGAACATTTACAACTCCAGCATTGATTGTACAAGGAAAGGCTGATACTACTGTTAAGCCCATTTATACAAGAGAATCATTTGGATATTTTCCTCGAGATGAACACCATAAAATGATTGAAATTGATAATGCAGGCCATGATTTTAAAGATGAGCATCTTATAGAATTTATTAATGCGACCATCGATTGGCTAAAAAAATACTTATAACTAAAAAAAATAACGTGATTGAGAATAATTAAAAAAACCCATAAAAACATATAGAATTAATTTATATTTATTTTGAATCATTCTATCTTTTAAAAGTAAAAACTTCTTTGTGATATTTGCAACAAACTAATTGTTTATAGATTTAATTATAGTATGGTTCTTTATTTGATTTCTATTCCTTAAAAGATTAATTATATCTTTGATTATTGCTGAATCAAGATTTCATATTGGTTTATCGGCTTAAATTTTTAATGAATCATTTGCAAGAGCTCTTGCATAAAATAATTAAGATCTTAATTTAACGAAGATAAATAAACCTATCCCAACAATTGCAACAATTATCCCAATAAGCGGGACTAATATAAATGTGCGAAAAAAATAAGAATCATACTGAGATGGATCTTGATGCCAATAGAAATATACTTCCATATCTTTTCCTTCAAACCACATTGTACAGTAGTCTGGGTAATAATCTCCATTATAGAGCATAATTTCATACTCTCTACCTCCCCCTAGCTCATATGTCATAAAACCAATTACACCGTTTCTCTCCTTATGACAATAACAGATATTTAAAACATCGCCATCCCCAGGATATTCTAGAAGAAAAACAGAAAAGATTGATTCATTGCCATAATTCGAAAGCCATATATTTACAGAATCATTTTGATGGTGTTTTATAATTTTGTAATAATTAAATTCCCAATCTTCAGTCCACCAAGTATGATAACAGGTATTATTAGTATCGTCTGAGATCTTAAAAGGGGGGTATAATAATGCATTATAATCTTGAAAAGTAAAGGCTTCAACATAAACAATAAATGATGTGAGTAGAGGAAAAAATAATAGTGAAATTAAACAGATATTTCGTTTCATTAAATTATTTTTGTTTTTCAGATTTATAATTTATACCATATTTTTTAGGCTGAATTTTTCTTTATATAATTAATGACAGTTATTATTCCAAAAAAAGCATATTTAACAATTGTTGCATCAGCAGTTAGATTTGCTAATGCACGAATACCAAAAGATGATTGGTTGGAAGTTAGTGGTGTAGTAATTGGTAAGAATGTTGGTGATGATGTGTTAATCTCAGCCGTATATCCAATCATGCATCAAGAATTAGATAAGGATGCAGTGATTGATCAATATAAATGGAAAGATGAAGATTATGAAGCACTGTCTATAATTGATGATGAGGCATTTTCGAGAGAAGAATTCACCGTTGGATGGTTTCATAGTCACCCCGGTTTTAAAGTAATGATGTCACATATCGATATCAGAACAACATTAAGCTATCAAACAAATAATCCTTTAGCGATTTCATTAGTATTTAACCATATGAGATTAATAAAACAAATCGAATTGCCTGATAAAAAAGGAGACCCTGATATCCCTTTAGAAAACGATCCGGGTTTTAAAATTTTTCGATTAGATGAAGTAAGAGGAATTGAAGCAAGTTATCATCCTATCGATTTTAAAATAGAAGGATATGAGAGTATACAACAATTAATTCAAACAACCCAAGCTTTTGTTGTCGATGTAACAAATATACTCCCTAAAGAAGGCTTAATCGAGTCATATCAGAATCAAGTGAATAAATCAATAGAGGAATTAAATTCTCAATTAATTGGAACAGAGGAATATCTCAAAACACTTGCAAGAGAGGGAGCAACTTCGAGGATTCCAGAAGTTCTTTTGAACCAAACTAGGGATATAAATAAATTTGTTGAAAGAGTAAATAAAAAAATTGAGAAAATGAAAGAATTCTTAGATTACTTAGAGTATAAAGAAAGAGAATTAATTTTACATCAAGTTTTAGACGTAATTAATCAATGGGAACAAAAAGTAGAAAATTTAGAAACTGATTTACGTGTATTATCTCAGAAATTTTAATAAATAAAATGTATATTCGCGTTCTATCTCAACTCTTTCAATGATTATTTGTATGAAAAGTTATATAAATTATATGGGTTTTATTTTCTTAATTTAGAAGTTTTTGGACAATTATATAGCTGATTTTAACTAGATGAAAAAAATCAATTTTCCTTTTACGGCGATAATAGGGCATGAAAAAATGAGAATTGCATTAATTCTCAACGTTATTGATCCTTTTATTGGAGGTGTTCTTTTATCAGGTCATCGTGGTACAGGAAAATCTACAGCAGTCCGTTCTCTTATAGATATAATGCCCGAAATCAAAGTTATAAAAGAATGCTCTTTTAATTGTGATCCTGATTCTAATCTTGAAGATTTATGTGAGATTTGTCTTGAAAAAGTCAAAAGTAGCAACTTTGAAGTAGAAATAAGACAGATGAAACTTGTTAATCTTCCATTAGGGGCTACAGAGGATATGGTTTGTGGAAGCTTGGACATAGAACGAGTCTTAGCGGAAGGAATAAGAAGCCTTCATGCTGGTTTATTAGCAAAAGCACATAGAGGGATTTTATATATAGATGAGGTAAATCTTTTACAAGATCATATAGTAGATACGCTATTGGATGCTTCTGCATCAGGGGTAAACATCATTGAGAGAGAAGGAATTTCAGTAATGCATCCTTCAAGATTTATTTTAGTTGGTTCAATGAATCCAGACGAGGGAGATTTACGACCCCAGATTGCAGATCGTTTTGGTTTAGAAGTAAAAATTGTAGCACCTTCAGATCCAAAAGTAAGAGCTGAAATTACTAAAAGAGTCATAGATTTTTATGATAATCCGAAAGAATTCATTATACAATATCAAAATAACCAAAAACAATTAAAACAGAGAATAATTCAAGCCCGAATGATATTGAAAGATGTAAAAGTTTCTGACCGAATTTTCCAATTTGTATCAGAAGTTGTAAGTGAATTAGGTATTTTTTCACAGAGAGCTGATATTTCATTTATTCGGTGTGCTCGAGCAAATGCAGCTTTTAATAATAGAACTTATATTCTAAATGAGGATTTAGAAATTGCTTTAGATCTTGTTTTTGAGCATAGGATGGAATCAATTGATGCAACAATGACAGCAAAAGAGATAAAAGGCAAAATTATCGATGCTTATGGAAAAATTCAAGAAGCCTATGAGAACTTAGACGTTTACAAACCAAATGAAGAGACTGAAGGTCCTTTAAAATCCACTGATGAACCACAAGAGCAGTTTAAAAGAAATCCAATAGATAAAGATAAAATTAATTTACCAGAAACTAAAGAACAAAAACTTCCTCCTCCAAAAGAAGAGGATAAAAACCATAAATATGATCCTGCAGGTGGTTGGAAAGTTAAGAGATTGCCATCTAAGGAATTTTATAATAATAGAGAAGATAAACCTATTAATTTGCAAAAATTTGCATATAAATTGGAGGATAAGATAATTTCAATTTTGAACAACATCAGAAATACTAAGAGAATATCAAATTTTGGTGGTCGAGGCGTAGGAAACAGAACAAGATTTACTTCAAGCAAAAAGGGGCATTATAGTTCTTTCCGAAGACCACTAGAATATCCTAGAAATATAGCATTAGATGCTTCTATTAGAAGCTATTTAAAAAATTTGACCTATAATCCTACTAAAATTGAATTTCCATTAAAATTAGATAAAACTGATATAATGGAAAAGGTTTTTGAATTTAAAGCACCTTTAGCTTTATTCTTTATTTTAGATGCTTCCGCATCTATGTATAGTGTTTTAAAGCAAATGACAAATGTAATCGAGGCACTCCAGAGAGAAGGTTATAAGAAAAAGGATAAAATATGTATTATTATGTTCCGTGGTAAAGATGCGATTGTACTTCAAAAACCAACTGTCGCATTAAGAAATGCACTTAGTAAAATCAAAAATATTGAAGGTAAATCATATACACCCATGGCTTTTGCACTAAATAAATGTTTGGAGATGATAAACATTGAGAAAATGAGAAACCGAAACATTTTTCCTGTCATATTTATTTGTAGCGACTGTGGTGCAAATATCTCTTATACTCATCCTGATCTAGTTGCTCAAATTGAATCAGACTATAATTTGATTACTAAGGAATTAAAAGATATTGCAAAAATTATAGCAAAAAGAAAAATAAAAGTGGTAATATTAGAACCCAGAAAATCTTGGGCTACAAAAAATTTGGGAATTCATCCATTTTCCGCAGAAGAAATAAAAAAGAATTTTAGACAATACTGTAAAGCAGATATTTTTAAATTCAATGAGATTGACCCAACCCAAACAATCCTTAAATTAAAGAGAGTTCTTTGATCAATAATGATTTAAATTTATTTGAAGATGATTAATAAAAAAAAGAAAGTTCTTATCTCAGGTTTTAATGCTCGACCTTTATCTAAATCGTTATATAATTCAAATTATGAAGTATATGCTGTAGATTTTTTTGGAGATTCAGACTTATTTCCTTATATTAAGGATGCTTTAATTATTACTAAAGAATTGAAAACCAATTTTCAAAAATTAAAATTCATTTACAGTAATGTTTTAACGGATTTAACCCTTCAAATGATTGAGAAATATCCCTATTTAGATTATTTAATAATAGCAAGTGGTTTAGACGATAATATTATTGGGCGAGAAAAAATTTTTAAGAAAATTAAGAAATTAAATCATCCAATTCGATATTTAGGTAATAATATAAACCAAATTATAAAGGCAAGAGATATCTTAAGTATTAATTTAATTTTAGAACAAATGGGATACAAAGTTCCTAAGACTTTAACTTTTAATTGTGATTTAATTGATAATAATCTAATAAATTATCCAATTATTTTGAAAAAAAAACAAAGCTCTGGCGGTTTAAATATTTTTAAAATTAATTCTAAAGCTCATTTATTAAGTATTGTTAAAAATAATGAAGAATTTGATGAAAATTCTGAAAATTGGTTATTTCAAGAGTACATAGATGGAATTGATGTTAGTTGCACGACGATCAGCAATGAAGTTGATGCAAAAATTATTTCAATAAATGAGCAGTTAATTGGAAAAGAATTTTTAAATGCACCAAGTGAATTTATATATTGTGGTAACATTGTTCCTGCAGATCTTAATTTTTCTCTTCAGAATAAAATTTCAGAAATTTCATTAAAATTAGTTAAACATCTTAACCTAATTGGAATAAATGGGTTTGATTTTGTATTAAAAAATGGATGCCCATATTTAATGGAAATAAATCCTAGAATCCCAGGTTCGATAAATGCAGCAGAAGTTGCACTGAAAAGAAATTTAATTGATGAACATATTAATTGCTGCTTAAATCCAGATAAAGAAATTATAATTTCAAATCTAGATATTAATACTAATTTTGTCTCAAAATTTATTTATTTCGCTCCAAAGTTGATTTCTTATCACAAAATTGAGAAGTTAAAGCAAATTATTAATGTGGAAGATATTCCAGCGCCAGGTAGAGATATTCAACCATTTGAACCATTATGTTCTATTTTATATAAAGCAGATAACTACTCAAAAGCATATAAGGGAGCATTGAGTATAGTAGAATCGATAGAATTACTGATAAAATAAAAGTTTTTATTTATTTTCCTTGATTATTTCTTTTATTCTAGCTATATATTTACCAATTTGATCTTCTCTCCTATCTGGAATTGCTACACATAATATTCTATTATCATCAATCTGATGCACTATAATAGAACCATCTTCACTAGTAAGAATTGAATATACAACAGTCTTTTTCAACAATACATCTGTAAGATTAAATAAAGCCGATGTAATCGCAGAGATCATAGGATCAGGCATAACTGATTGAATCTTTACAGGTAATCCAGATCTTGTAATTATTGCTATTGATATTGCCGTTGGAATTGCTCTTTTTATCTCAACGAATATATCTTTTTTAATATATTCCGAGGTTTCGATAAAAGCAGAAACTTTAATTGCAAAATCCGTTATTTTTTTCTGATATAAACCGATTCCTTCCAATTCTGCTAATTCTCTATCTAAGAACACAGAAACGTTGATATTATTAGCTAAGACATTTATTAATATTTCATTTTTGGCAACGGTTGTGTGATATTTTACTTTTTGGTTTAATAATTGCTTTGAAATATTTGAAGATAAAAACATTAAACTGCTTGAAGCAGCAACTACTTCATTCGCTGATAATTTAATATCTTTTTTAAAATTAGTACTTATTATCTGACCTGTCTCCGTACCTATACTAATACCAAGAATTGCTGAATTTTCATCCATCTCTTTTAAAATAAGGTCGTCAATTTCGCCAAGAAATTCTTTTGATTTAGAACCCATGATTTTATCATAATAATAGAGTTATATAAATCTTAGTTCTTTTATAGATAAATGATATTCTTAAAAAATGAGATTGTTGTTAACTAATGTTTAAATTGAAATACTACAATTTATATTATTATTTTATATTGCAATTATTAGAATATATAATTTGAACTTAGATTTGGGTTAAATAAATATGAGCAATTCTGAAATTGAAGATTTAAAACAAAAACTTGCAGAAAAGGAAAAAGAGCTTGAAGAATTAAGGAAAACTTACAAGGAATATAAAGAGATAAGTGATTCACTCTCTGAACAGATTAAATTAAAAGATAATCAAATCAATACTATCAGTACGACTATTAAAACCAAGGATGATTTAATAAAAACTATAAAAGATTCAATTGAATTAAAAAATTCTCAGATTGATGTATTGCAAAAAACAGTTGAAACAAAAAATAAAACGATAAATGATTTGTCTCAGCAATTAGATTCAACAATTAATGAGAGTGTTTCAAAAGAAAATGATAAAAAGATCGCAGAATTAGAAAATGAATTAGGTAAATTAAATGAAGAATTGGCTACAACCGATGATGAAATAGAACGATTAAGTAATGAACTTGAAAATATGCAGTCTAAAGCAAGTATAACAAAAGATCTGTTCATCGATTTTACAGATATTGAAATAAATAGAGATGAAATTATAAAAAAAATGAAAGAAATATTATTAAATGCTTTACATTCAGTTTCAATTTCAAGTCCGTCAATTTCAGATCTGCAAGATTTAGATTTATATGAAGTGAAATCCTCAGTAAATATGAGGATAAGCTGTTTAATAGATCCAAGCGTCGAAGAACATATTGACCTTTTAGAAGAGTTTGAAAGCCTTGATAATGTCAATATAAGAAGTTATGAACGTGAAGATCGGTGGCTTATTTTTAGAGATGGAGAGGAATTATTTTTTTGCGCTGTTGGGACTAAACCTAATAATTATTTAGCTTTTTATACAAAAGATTCTGCTCATATTACATTGTTTAACAGTTTAATAATGGAAACTTGGCTAAGATCAAGAAAAATTTAGATTCGAAGTAGTATATATTTCATGTTAAGTATTTAACAATTTTTTTTTCCATTCTTCAGCTTTTTTCTTAATACTGTTTTTAAATTCAACAGTAAGTTCTCCTTTTTTTCGATTTACATTTGAAGCAACTTTTATCATATCAAATAATACTTTATGAAATTGAACAAATGTCTTTAATAAATCAGATGTTAATTTAATTATTGAGCCTAACTGTTGGTGATTCTCAGATAAATCAATATCTATCATTAAATTATGAAATATATCGTCCGTATTTTGCATATTTAAAATTTTCTCTGGCATTTTCTTTAATGGTTCTTTAATTTTTTTTACCTGTTCCAATTTGGGAGATAAACTTTCATCAGCTACAGTTTTAATTGGTATTTCTGCAATCTCTGGTTTTAAAGGCTTCTTTTTAATCTGGGTTGCGGATTTTGAATTTGGTTTCATCTCTTCTAATGGAGTTGCTTGAGGTTTAATTTCTTGTTGTGACTTAGAAGAAGTTTTTAATTTAGGTGCTAATTTTGGCACTGGAGTTAGATTTTTATCGGTTGATATTGATTGTTTTAATTTCGGCAATGGAGTTAAGATAATATCTGATTCTGGCATACTTTTTGGCGCTGGGATGGGGGCTGGTTGTTCATGGGGTAATACACTTGGAGTTTTTTTTTTTTTTACAACTTTTTTTTGCATAGCCTTAGGTTTCTCTTCTAACATAGCATCTAATGCATCCAAAGCATCAGTTATATCTTGAGTTGGTTTTGAATCTTTTTTTTCTATTATAGTAGATTTAATTTCTGGCATATCTGAAACCTTTTGATTCAATTCTGTGATATCTTTTATTAGATCTGACATACTTTGCTTATATTCATCACTTTGAATTTGAATTTCACTGATATTATCTAGAGTTTTTTGAATGGAAGTAATCGATTCATAAATCTCATTAAATTTTGATATCAAACCTGATGCAACATCATTAAATCTATTTGAAAATTTCTCAAGAATTCCTTTTAATGTTTTTATATTATTATTTTCGGACATAATTTATTTCACGTTTTATTATTGATTTTATCCAATTTTCATTATTCTACAAAAAATTTTTTATATTCTATTAATAGATATAAATTGAACTATAAAAATTGATCTTAGAGTAGTTTATTTGATATAAAAATGAAGCTAGATAGGAACTTTATTGGTTATGAATTTCAATCAAGTGAAATATCTATCACACGATGGGAAATTGCTCAATTTGCAAATGCAATTAGAGATTCTAATCCAATTTATTATAATTTAAATGAAGGAAAAAAGCAGGGTTTTAAGGATATCCCATGTCCACCTACATTTTATACTAAATTTACTTTTTCAGGGGAAAAGAATTTTTTTACTACGCTGGGAATTGATTATAAGAAATTATTAGATGGTGGTAGGGAGTATAAATATTATTCTCCATGTGTTGCGGGAGATATTATTATATATCAAACCAAAGTACAAAGCATCGATGAAAAGGAAAGTAAAAGAGGTAAAATGGATATAGTAATAGCAATTACAACAGGAAAAAATAAAGAAACTAAAGAAAAATTGTGGGACTCAATATGCACATTAATTGTATTTCATTAGGGAAAGTCTGGACAATGAAGATTTATAATTTAGAAGGTAAAACTTGAAAAAAAAAAATTGAATTTATATTAATGACATAATTTATAAAGGATTTATATGATTAAAAATAAAATCAGTCCCGGGATTTATTTATATCCAATGCCTATTGTTATAATAGGAGCCAATGTAAAAGGTAAGGCAAACTTTATGACAATTGCATGGTGCAGTATTGTAGAACATAAACCTCCAATGATCTCGATCTCTGCGAGTAAAACTCATTACACAAATATAGGAATAAATAAGAATCAAACATTTAGTGTAAATATTCCATCTGAGGATATGGTTGAATTAACTGACTATATCGGCTTAAAATCAGGTAGAGATATAGATAAATCAAGTTTATTTAATATTTTTTATGGAGAATTACAAACAGCACCTATGATTGAAGAAACACCAATAAATCTTGAGTGTAAGTTAGTAAAAACAATTGATATGAATAAAGGGCACGATCTTTTTATCGGAGAAATAGTTCAAGCTTATGCTAATGAAGAATACTTAACAAATGGGATACCTGATATAAAAAAATTTTTCCCACTTGTATTTTCAATTAATGATAATAATTACTGGAAAGTTGGAGAGCATATTGGTAGAGCTTGGAGCGTAGGAAAAAAATATAATAGTAAATAGTTAAATGTTAATAAACTTGGAAAAAAAAATAGGTAAAAACATTGAAAAATAAATTAAAGTTTGAAGAAGTTTCGGAAGGTTTAGAACTTCCAGAAGTTAAGAATGGTCCAATTTATCGACAACAACTGGTAGATTATGCATCAGCATCAGGAGATTATAATAAATTACACTATGATGAAGGTTTCGCAAAACAGACTGGAATATCTGGATGTATTGCACATGGAATGCTTGTAATGGCTATGGTTGGAAGCTATCTTACTGACTGGGCAAAGGGTGGAATTTTAAAAAATTTTAAAATTAGGTTTGTTGGTATGACAAATGAAAATGATACTTTATCATTTACAGGAAAAGTTTTAAAAAAATATAAAGAAAATGGCGACAATCTCGTTCAAATTGAAGTTATAAGTAAAACTCAAGATGAAAGAATTACCACCACGGGCTCTGCAATAATTGCCATATGATTAAGATGAAGAAAAAAAAGATTAGATCAATTCGATTGAAACTTCCTCATCAAACTTTAGCATGATTATTTTTATTTCCGGATGATTTTCTTCCATATATTTAAAGAATGGTTTTAAGTTTACAGTCCAGCTAATTGGAGGGTAAAAATCATCCCAATGTATTGGAATCACAATCTTAGGTTTTAATACATCTATAATAATTCCAGCTTTTTTTGCAATATGTTTTTTACTATTTCCAGCTAAAGGAGCAAGAAAAATATCACAATTTTCATATTGTTCTAATATTTCCGGAAATTTGTGCCAAAGGCTGCCAAATGATACTATTTTTTTATTGTTGAAATAAGTACAAAATCCAAAAACTTTTCCTTTTGGAAAACCTTTTCCATAGGGTAATAATCTTTTTATTTGTTTCAGTACCTTCCATGAAAATAATTTTGATAATAGTGTTCTAGCATCAAACACAATGTGTTCTGATTTTATAGTTTCTACAGTAACTTTTTCATTAATTTTAATTCTTTCAAAGTAATCAATAGGTTTTATATTATTCTTTCCTCTATCGGAAAGCGGGAAAGTATGTTCCTCGATAATTTTTCCTTCTGCCCAACTTATCATATTCTCCTTAGCTGTTTCTGAGGCATAAACGGGGATATCTAATGTTTCGGCAAAAAAAGCAGCATCTACAGAATGATCAAAATGTCCATGTGTAATAAAAATAGCGCTAATATCCTTAATATCCTCTCTTTTAGTTCTTAATATAGGGATTGATTGTTCATTTCGATAAAAAAATGGGTCGAAAAGTATATTCGTACCCTCAATATCTAAAATAAAACCGGCAGTTCCCAACCAACTAATTTTTGCTATCATATACTTTTATTTATTAATTGAAATTTTATTTAATAATAATTTTTTACTTCTGGTCCTATAAAGTTTTTATGCAAATATTAAAGGAAATTATAATAAAAAGAATTTTTTAAACAAGAAAATTGTTAAGAAAGAAAATGTTATTGTTGTTGGAGCGGGGATCGGCGGATTGAGTTGTGCTGCTTTATTATCCCACGGAGGACATAAAGTTGTCGTTTTAGAAAAAAATTCTTACATTGATGGTGCTTGTAGTTCTTATAAAAAACAAGGACATAGTTTTGACCGAGCTGTTCATTTATTTACTGCAGGTTTAAACGATCCCTACGGCATAATTTTAAAAAGATTTGGTCTAGATAATTTAAAATTTATAAAGGCAATCAATACTAGAACAGCAATGAAAATATATCAGAAAGAAGGTTATTTTTCAATTGATTGAATCAAAAAATAGTCCTAAGAATTCTTATCCCATGAATATCTTTAGTCCCAATTAACTCAAAACCAAATTTTTTAAAGTTAATTTGAAAATTATAAAAAGAGAAGGGAAAAATTATTATAATTTATGATTCTGTAAAAGAATGTTAATTTTTTTAAAAAGAATCATAAAAATCAAAAGAATCAAACCACCTATTGCAAGAATATTTCCTAAAACAATTGTATTAAAGACCCAATCAAATGGGTTGGTTAATCTAGCAGTTAACTGATAAAGCAAACTATCTGGAGGCGTTGTTTTTAACTTAAAAATCATGAAAAGTGATGCCACTTCTATTAAAATGATTCCCAATGTCATTATTCCAAAACTAAAATAAATCAAACTATTAATTATAAAATTTTTAATTGATTTCATAATTTATTATACTCATATTAAAAATTTAATTCTTTTCTAGAATTAATATATGTTTTAAAGCTAATCTAAAAGTTATAAAATAAAAATATAATAAAAAAAATTTGATAAAAACATTTTTATTCCTAAGATGCTTAGCTCTCACACCTGCTCAAACAGGTAAAAATAAACTATCTTCTGTTTTACCCATCGAGGGGCTATATGTAGCTGGAATCACTGCAGGAACGGATGCTCACGGAATTGGGACGCAGCTGGCCGCGGATTCGAGCATAAAATGCACAGATTTAATTTTACATCGTTGTTAATATTTTTCTGATATTCTTTCAAAAATCAATATATTCTTTTTTTCGTTTTGTGAATCGAACCAATTGATTAAAACCGTTCCTTTTTAATTCTGATAAAACATCTTTAAACATATACCCCACTTCACTTAAAAGATGTGCATCTGAACCTAATATTATTGATATATCCAAATTGTGCATTTCTCTAATTATTTCCCAACTAGGATATTGTTCTTTTACATCTTTTCGAAATCCACCTGTATTTATCTCAATAACCATATCATTTCTCTTTATGGATTTTAAGACTTTAATTACTTTCTCAAAAATTCTATCATGGTTTTTAGGGAATTTTCTAAATTTTTTAGGTAAATCAAAATGTGCTACTACATCGAATAAATTTGACTCCACTAAATGAAGTAGTTTATCATAATACTGTTCGTAAATCGAATCAATATCATAATTATTATAATTTTCGATGAAATATGGGTCATCAAAACACCATGCTCCTAATCTACTCATTAAAACATGGCATGACCCAAAAACAAAATCTAATTTATCCGAAAATTTATTTAGTGCATTTGAGATCTCTACTTCTTGCCCTTTCATATAATCAACTTCAATTCCAAGTTTTACAGAAATTTTTTCACTATACTTAACTTTTAATCTCTCTGCTTCATTAATATAATCGGTAAATTCATCCATTGTCATAGCATATTTTTCAGTTGGGATGTTTTCAGGTAAGTAATACATTGGAAAATGATCACAAAAACCAATTTCACCCAATCCAATTTTAATTGCGGCTTTAACGTAATCTTCTAAATTTCCTTCTGCATGTCTACACAGTTGATTGTGAGTGTGATAATCAGATATATGCTTTAAATTCATTTTATGATGCCCAAATGGTGATTTATAAAAACCTCAAAATTTGTTATTTATTTTATAAATTTAAGAGATTAGTTAAATGTTTCAAAAACCTTCAAAAGAAAAATTAAACGAATTAAGAACTATTTAAATATTTTATTATTAATATAAATGATGAGTTCTTTTAAAGAAAAAATTTTTGATGGACCATATGAAGTTGTGGAAATTCAAATAACGAATGAAGGAAAAAAATTTCGAGGGATAATCTATTTCCCTGATAAAAATAAATTTAAAAAACCTTTTCCCGTTATTATCTATTTTCAAGGTTTCCCTCAAATTCTTCCATTTTTTCATATAATTCAAGAACTTAAATATTTATTAAATTTAGGATTCGCTATTATCCTTGTTTATTTAAGAGGGTATAAATTTAGTGAAGGAACTATATCTATTCAGGGGCAAATTTCTGATGGTTTGAAAATAATTGATTTTCTTGAATTAATGGCAAAAAAATCTGTTATTGATAATAAATATATAAATATATTAGCTCGGGATTTTGGAGCTTTTATTTCACTTGCGATTTCTTCAAAAATTGATAAAATAAATTATTTGGGAATTTTAAATCCAATATTAGATGTATCTAAGCATATTGAAAGTAAAAAATTTCACGAAACTCTGAACTATATTAATAAATTTTTGCCAGGGATGATTCATGGAATAGAAAATGTAGACAAATTTATAAAAAATACAATAATAGAACTTAGAGATTATCCGATTCAAAAAATTATTTCTCATTTGAATGCCAAGAAAATTATGGTAATTCTTGGAGAAAAAGATAAAATAACACCTTTAGAGGAATTTTACAGAATTTTTAATAATTGCAATGTCTCATTTATAGAAGTAATTATTGATAAAATGGAACACGAACCTGCATTTGAGATAGAAAAAAATTTAATTGAACAAGAATTCTCAACATTTTTTAAAGAATTAATTTAAATAAAAACGATTTTATTTCATTAAAAATGAATTTAATTATATTTTTCATTTTATTATTTCACTTAAAAAAGTAAATTATTCAAAATGACACAATTTGAAATACGTTTTCAACCTGATGGAAGGAGGATTAATGTAGAACAAGGAATTTCGGTTCTTGAAGCAATTAATTTAACCGGGATTGATCTTGTTTCTCTTTGCGGTGGTAAAGGAACATGTGGAAAATGCAAAATTATCATAGAAAAGGGAGAAATAAAAGAATCCTTAACAGAAAAAGAGAAAGAATTTTTGACAAAAGATCAGATTGATGAAAATTATCGATTAGCTTGTCAAATTAAGGTATTTAATGATTTGATAATAAGAATTCCTGAAGCAAGTCGAACTGGAAAACAAAGATTGCAAATTGAAGGGATTAAAGCACCGGTAAAAGTAGAACCGTTAATAAAAAAATTTTTTATACAGCTTAATAAACCTTCATTAGATGAACCCAAATCAGATGTTGATCGTTTAAATGATTATATTCTAAAAAAATTTGGAATTTCAAAATTAAAATTTAATATTGATGCATTGAAATCCCTTGGCACGGTAATTCGAGAAGATAATTATAAATTTACTGTGTGCATTTGGAATAATTCAGAAATTATAACAATAGAACCAGGAGATACTACTGAAAAAATATTTGGCTATGCTGTAGATATTGGAACAACTAAATTAGCTGGTTATCTTATTAATTTGACCAACGGAGATGTTTTAGCAGCTGGAGGTTTGATGAACCCACAAATTCGCTTTGGAGAGGATGTAATTTCAAGAATAGCATATAAAGATCCTCAGCAAATGCATAGTGTTGTTATTGAGGGACTCAATGAACTTTTGATAGATTTAACTAACAGAGTTTCAATTGATTTAGAAAATATTTATGAGATGACAGCAGTCGGAAATACTTGTATGCATCATATTTTCCTAAACTTAAATGCGAAGCAATTAGGTTATTCACCCTATGTCCCAGTTGTAAGAAACGGCCTAAGCATTAAAAATGATAAAATTGGAATGAAACTTAACAGATTCGGAAAAATTTATACACTCCCAGTTGTAGCAGGTTTTGTAGGTGCGGATACAATCGGTGTGATATTAGCCTCTGAGATATATAAACATGATGAGCTATGTATGGCTTTAGATATAGGTACAAACACTGAAGTAGTTTTGGGTAATAAAGACCGTATTTTAGCTTGTGCTTGTGCTTCAGGTCCCGCTTTTGAAGGAGCACATATTAAGTTTGGTATGCGTGCTGCAAATGGTGCAATTGAAAAAATAAAAATAGACCCTGAAACATTAGAACCTACTTATCTTACAATTGATAATGTCAAACCTCGAGGCATTTGTGGCTCAGCAATTGTTGATATTCCTGCAGAAATGTTAAAAACCAAAATAATCAATTTAAGAGGAAAAATAAACAAGAATCTTGAATCAGATAGAATAAGACAAGGTGATAATGGATACGAATATGTACTTGTATGGGGCAGAAATTCTTTCTCAAAGAGAGATATAACTATAAGTCAAAAAGATATTGGAGAAATAATTTTAGCAAAAGCAGCAATGCATACTGGAACAGAAATATTGATGCAAAAATTTGGGGTAAAGGATGATAATATTGATAATTTATTTATTGCAGGAGCATTTGGGACGCATATTGACATAGAAAACGCAAGAATGATTGGAATATACCCAGAGATTTCTCTTGATAAGATAAAAAGAGTAGGAAATGCTGCCGGTACTGGCTCTCGAATGTGTTTAGTTTCAAAAACAATGAGAAAGTTAGCCGAGGAGATGTCTAAAAAAATTGAGTATATTGAATTAGCAGTTCAACCTAATTTTCAAAGTATTTTCTTAAATTCTCATTATTTACCTTATGCAGATTTGGCACGATATCCAATAACTACCAAATTTTTAAAAAAAATTGGAAATTATTCTGAAAAAAAAATTAGAATTTTTTAAAATGATTTCAAATCATGAGGAAAATAATAAATAAATTGTATCATGTTGGAGATTCTGGTTGTTCAATTTTTATGGTAAATTCAGGATCTGAAGGAGGTTTAGTTCTAATAGATTGCGGAATGAACATTAATTTAATTCAAAAGATTAAAAATGAGGGATTCAAGCCAAGAAATATAAAGCATTGTTTCTTGACACATTGTCACATTGATCATATCGCAGCATGCAGCGATTTATTAGCTATTGCACCAGATGTAAAATTTTATGCTCATGAATTAGATGCGGATGCTATAGAAAATAAAGGGTTTAATAACAAAACCGCAGCTAGCTGGTATAATGTAAATTATCAACCAATTAAATTGTTCAGAAGAATTAAAGAAGTAGAAGAAGATTTTTCTATTGGGGATTATATTTTTAAAAGTATACACACTCCTGGTCATACTCCAGGATCAATTTCTATTTATGTAAAAATGGGTGATAAAGGAGTACTATTTGGGCAAGATATTCATGGACCTTTTATGGCAAGTTTTGGTTCGAATTTAGAGGATTATCAAAAATCTATGCAAAAATTATTAGACTTAAATGCTGATATTTTATGTGAAGGGCATTTCGGTGTTTTTAAACCAGCAGAAAAGGTGAGAAAATATATTAAAGATTATATGGAAAGCAATCGATGATTACTATGAAAAAAATTCAAAAAAAAAGAAATTTTTATTGATTTATGAAGCTCGGTTAAAATCAAGAAGTGATTTATTAAAAATCAAACGTTCTATCCAAGTACTTTGAATTCTTTCGAACATTTTTTTTTCATATTTCAAATTCGAGAGATTTAGTATTTGAGCAAAGATTTCAGAAGGAATCAATATTACATTAGAGCTATTTCTTTTCTTAATTAACTCATCTAAAGATACAGGTTTATCTAATTGTACAATTTTAAGATTAGGATTAGATGTGTTGTAATATTTCTTAAATTTTCGCCAAGCATTATAGTATATATTTCGCGTATCAAAACCTTCCATATTATTTGGTCTCCCCAACTTCTTGAGATGATCTCGATATTTTCTTTTAATAAACTTAATTCTACTTTCTTCAGATTGTATTTCTCTAATTTCTCCATTAACTAATGAATTTTTATTAAATGGGATAAGAAAACCTGTATGGATCAACATAAATTTTGGTGGATAAACCTGACCTACTGTAATTTTTGTGGATAATTCTGGATCGCTACTAGCAATTGCGAAATATTTAGTTAATTGTGCAATTTCAGCCTCTCCCACAATGGTTTTACTAAAATAAGCCTTAAGTTCAATATAACATAAATACTTTCCTTTTGTCAATAGCATATCTGGAGTATTTTGATTTAAACTAGGTTCAATTTCAATTTCATAACTTAATTTTTTAAAGTAGTTAGAAACAATTTGCATAAGACATTCTTCACGCTGCTTCTGAGCACTTTCAGGATCTTGGCCACCAAGTTCGCTAATTATTTTCCATATGCTAAGATCATTTTTTGATTTCCAAGAGTCCTTATTAGAAGAAACTAAAGTTTTAAATACAGTATCTTGTTTGTTTTCTTTTTTGAAAAATCTCAATGCGATTTTATCTTTGACGTACCCCTTTTGATAAGTAAAAATTGTAGGAGTTCGCGGTTTATTATCCATTTTTAATCGAATTTTTTTTGAAACTGGTCGAAAACGCATTGAATCTGATTTACCCATATAAAATTTATAACTATTCATTACCAAAAAAATTATTGGAAAAAGATGAAAAAAAAATATTTTAATTGCTTTTGGTAGAGAAATAATATTTTTTATATAAAAAGAGAAATACAATCGAAGCCATTCCAGCCGAGAATAAAGTGTCAGAAGCATAATGGGCTCCAATTACTATTCTACCTAACGCTTCAATAATGCCCCCAGCTATAACTATTATTGATATAAAATATTTTATTTTTTTATCTTTATTTAAGACTAAAAGAATTAATGGTAGTAACATAAATCCCATAGCAGTGTGACCTGAAGGAAATGATTGATTACCAGTATAACCTTGAGGAATATACCAGGGAGTGAATTCTGGATAACCTGGAGGTGTTAGATTCCTAAATCTTACCCTTCCCCAGAGGAGTTTGACTATCTGAACAAAAATCAAAGGATTAATTATAGCTAATAACAGTGTTATTTGTCCAAATTTTATATATGGGTGAAATTTATCTGAAGGGATTTTTTTAAAAACAAAATGTAATATTAATCCTATAACAATTCCGAGAGCAGGGATTAGAAAATATTCATAAATTCCAATATTTAATAGATTTCCTTCTGAGACTAACTCATCAATTACTCTATATAAAAGTAAAACAATCGCAATTATGATTGTTGCAATGAAAATTATATATTTCCCCTTTCCTGATCTATTAACACTTCCAATAAGAACATATATACTTATAAAAACCATTATCCAACCAGGATATTCACCATAATCTGCAATAAATTTAGCCCAGATTGAATTTTCATCTACAATTCCTATAGAAATCTGGAGATCAGTGAAACCAAAAATTATAGCCAATACAATCCAGATTAAAATTATTGGGATTACAAGTTTTCTGGCGAAACTATCTTTCCATTCCGATTCTTCTTTTTCTTCCATTTATTACACTGTTAATTCCTTTTTATTGATAATTAAATCCTTCTTAATTTAAATTATTAATGAATAATTGTATTATTTTAAAACAATAGTGTTATAATAATTTGATAAATTAAATTTGGATTTTTTTTTAAAATTCGGAATAAAAATTTTAAAAAAGTAAAATTTTTTACCAATTTAAAAATTAAATTCCTTGGAAAATCCATATCTCCATATAATGAAATTATTTTTTCGATTTTTGTAGTTTTAATAATTATAAACAAATCATCAAAGTCATCTGAATGAAAATTCTCAAAGATAATTCTAATTAAATAATTGATCTTTAATTGCTTTCCAATAGTTCGAGCACATACTTTCTCATAATTCTTTTTTATGAAATTTTTAGAAAAACAGTTTTCTTTAAAACATTTAATTATGCATGTTGCAGCAATTTTAGATGCACTTAAAAGCATTACTATACCTCCACCTGTAGTAGCTTTAACTTGGCATGCAGAATCTCCTAATAGAAGAATGTTATCAAATGCCATTTTATTCATCTTACCTATTGGAATAATACCCCCTTGCTGAGAAATTTTATTTCTAACATCTATATTTAATTGGTTTAAAAAAATCTTAAATTTCTTCGAAATATTTCTTGAAGACGCTAATCCAATTCGATATATATTATTTCCTTCAGGAACAATCCATCCAAAGAGTTCCTTCCATTGAGAATCAAAATATAAATTTGTTTTATTTTCATCAAAATTTCCTTTTATTCGAATTTGAATAGCAGAAATGGTATTATTTTGAATACCTAATAATTTTCCAACAGTTGATATTGGACCATCACATGCAACTAGAATTTTTGCCGAAATTATTCTTTTTGTTGTTTTAATCTGAATTATTTTTTGGTTATTTCCTTTCAAATAGTGAAAGGTTTTAAATTTCTCATCGAGAAAATATTCAATATTTTGTTTAATGATGTTTTTTTTATAAAATAAGCGGTCTAATGCAATTCTATCGATAATATATGGTTCTTCATCACCAGATAATTCAATAGATCTACCAGAGGGACTAAAAATCTTGGCTGTTTTAACTCGATTTAAGATGATCTCTTCAGGAACATCTATCAATTGAGTTAGCTTTTTTGATATAATTCCTGCACATTGTAATGGTATTCCAACCTCCTTATGCTCCTCAATTACTACTACATTTAAACCTGCCCTTGAAAGTAAATGTGCTAAGTAATTTCCTGCTATACTAGCCCCGATGATACATACATCATAAATCTTGCTAAAATTATTCATTTTATACTTTATTTTTACTGCTAACTAAGCAAAAAATTAAGTCTAATAAAAATAGTTGATTGTAAGATAAAAATTCTTAAAATTTATTCCTTTTCGAAAGCTTTTTTTCCCAGATAAATAAATAGTTCTACAATTTCAAATGTAGTCAAAGGCTTTATTAAATTAGCCATATTGAGTCGTTCGTCCACTTGCGAAAAATCCGATGTTATTAACTTTTTAATATCTTCAACATAGTCGTCCATATCTAAAAATAATATCTCAATCTTATCTACCCCAGTTAATTCTGAAATCTCTTTATCTAAATGTTTTTCAATTTCATTCAAAAGACCTAATTTATATTTAACAGGTAAATCGCAATATTTTATCAATCGATTCATTTCATCTATAACAATTTTCAGCGTTAAATGCCAATCGGCATTATCTTTATATTGAGGGATTAAAACTTCGGAAATTATCGTTTCATAGAGGTTTTTCGGCTCTTTAGCATCAAACTCCAATTCTGTGCCGGTCGATATTTTAACTTTCTTTTTTTCTGACATAATTCATTCTCAATTCTTTTATCTATAATATTTTATTAAAACACTGAAATATTAAATTAGCTTCTACCTTTTTTATTTTTAGGATTTTATCCATTGAATATAATAATAATTATAATTTTAATAAGCTACTAAAAAAAGTTTTGGAAGTATCATGCCGATTTATACTGGTGGAGAAATAATAGTTAAATATTTAATTAAAGAAAAGGTTCCATATGTAGTAGGGATCCCTGGGCACGGAAATCTCGGCCTCGTTGATGCATTTTATAAGAATAGAGATTCTATAAAAGTAATTCAACCTAAACAAGAAAATTGTGCTGTTCACTTAGCAGTTGGATATTATAGAGTTACAGGGCAACCATTAGCTGTTTTTACTTCAATTGGTCCTGGAGCTATTAATACGGCAATTGGATTGGCTGACGCATATGTCGACTCTATGCCTGTTTTAGTAATAACTGGTGATACTCATGTACATATGAGGGGTAAAGGAGTACTTCAAGAAATTGAAAGAAAAAGAGATTCAGATTTTCCTCGTATATTAGAACCATTATGTAAGCGAACTTGGCAAGTTGCAAAAGTTAATCAACTCCCAACTATAATGCAACGTGCATTTAATCATATGCTAACTGGAAGAAGGGGTCCTGTCCATATCGATTTACCGATGGATGTTCAGTCAAATTCTATTGATTGCGAAATTCCCGAACCGTTGGAAAGACGATCTATGGGTAAATTATTAGGAGATCCAGATTTAATAGAAAAATCAATTGACTTAATCAAGACATCAAAACGTCCAGTAATACTACTTGGTGGTGGCGCCGTTATGTCAGGTGCGTTTAAAGAAATAAAAACTCTTGCAGAAAAAATTGGAGCAGCCGTAATTACAACTATGATGGGAAAGAGTGCATTTCCAAATGATCATTCATTATTCGCATGGCATACTGGTTCTAAAGGAACTACTTGTGGATTAGAGTTAAGCTCTAAATCTGATATTTTGATAGCAATTGGCTGTAGATTTGCAGACCAAACTGCATCATCATATAAACAGGGCGTTAGTTTCAGCATTCCTCCAACTAAATTAATTCAAATAGACATAGATCCTTCAGAAATCGGTAAAAATTATCCGGTATCGGTAGGAATCGTAGGAGATGCCAAAGCAGTTATAAAACAATTACTGGATAAATTAAATAAACAAAATTATGGAGTAGATTATAAAAATACTTCATATTATAGTGAGATTCAGTCTTTAAAAGACAAGTGGTTTAGGTTTTTAGATGATTTTCGAGATGATTCAAAAGTTCCTGTAATGATTTCAACCGCTTTAAAAGAAATTCGAAAATTTTTCAAGAGAGATGCAATAATAATAACCAGTTCAGGAAATGTGCAAGCCCAAATGTTACAAGAACTCCCATTCTATGAACCTAAAACTTGCATAACAGCAGGTGGATTTTCGACGATGGGTTATACATTACCAGCAGCAATCGGTGCAAAATTAGGTGTTAATGATTTAGGAAAGTCAGAAACAGAAGTCGTTGGACTCGTAGGAGATGGTGATTTTATGATGAGCATGCAAGAATTATCAACTGTTGCTCAATTAAAACTAACTAATTTCTTCATAATAATCTTTAATAACATGGGATGGATTGCAATAAAGGATTTACAACAAGTAGCCTACGAAGAGGAAAGAGCTTGGGCTAATGATTTCTATGATACTGATGGAAAAATTTATACTCCGAATTTTGCAAATGTAGCGAAAGCATTCGGTTGTTATGGTGAGAGGATATCTAAAAAAGAAGAAATAATACCCACGTTAAATAAAGCCGCAGAATCAGGAAAGCCCGCTGTAATCGAGATAATGGTGAATCGTGAATTTCCATATTCTGGCTCACCTGCAGTTGGTTGGTGGGACGTACCTAAGCCAACATATCTTAAAGAACAACGTAGAAAATATGAAGAAGAGATTAAAGAAGAAAAATTATAAATATGAATTAAAAATAGTATGGTAAGCTTCCGCCGGTTATAGGTAATATATTATTCATTAACCTTCATTTTCTTTTTTCTTTGTATCTCAGAAATCCAATCATCGATTTTTTTTATCAATTCCCGTTTTTCTTTTAACCCTAACCCTAGGTTTGCCTCCTTACGTTGATAAATGTTTGCATATTTGCTCATCTCCCACATATAATCCGATTGTAATAAAATTTTCCTAAGATTGTCCCGAGCTAGTTCAAATGCTTTCCCGATAGATTGCATTTCAAAATCTTCTTCAATAATTTTTTTCAAGTATAAAAGAATTTCCACAATATCACCTTTTGGCGGCTGGGGAAGCGGCTTACTTTCAACCTCGCGGCTTTTCATAAGCCTTAATTCAAATTTTTCCTCTTCTTCTTTAGGTTCATCGATTTTGGGTATTTCAATTTTATCCATATCGGAAGGTTGCATGAATTCCATATGACGCTTCTTATATTCATCTGCTAGATCCAATTTTTCCTTATCATTTCTCTTGAATTGATTTGGCCATTCAATAAAAGAATCCTGGCGGTTCTCTGCAGAGAAAAATATTGATTCTTTTTGCATCTTTTTTACGATAGTTTTATCTCTATCTTTAAAAAGTTGTGGAGTTCTTGATATCAATACTTTTGAAGCATTTTCAAGTATTGAGGATAATAAAATAGGATCATATTCGAGATTGGAATAAATTTTCTTCAAATCTAAGATAACTTCTCTAATTTTAAGGATTTCTAAGGGGGAAAAATTGTCTTTTAAGAGTTCATCTGCTCCGAAAATAATATCATCTATTCCTGCTCTTGCATTAATATAATTGCGTACTTTATTTTCATTCATTTTTTTTGATACCAAGATTTTATTGTAAAAATCCAAGTGTGTACTTAAGAGTAAATGACCATCTATATCCAATAGATACGTATCTGGTTTATGGATTTCATCCATCATATCCAAAATAATATCCTTATTTGGTATAAATACATTTCTCATTAGAGTTCCCTTAATAAATGTTTTCTGGGTATCAGATTTGTTAGATAAGTCAATTGGGACTTTGATTACCTTTTCACTTATAATTACATCGCGATCACTCTCTAATGTAATGTTTTTCGAGGTCGCCATATGATCATAAACAAAATCCGATAAAATTAAACCAGTCAGTTGTTTTTTATCAAGAATATACTTACCATGTTGAAGTTCAAATTTTGTGTAATAATATCCCAAACCAAATAGAAAATGAAGCGTTCCTTTTTCAATTGTAATTGAACTTTCAATTCCGCTTAAAAAGACCAAAAAATCAGAATGGATTTTCGAGATATCTTGACTTACATATTTACCCAATGTAGGATAACCTAATAAATCTCCCCAGCTAGGAATAATAAAGAGCATATTATTGGTAATTAACTTATCTTGCATGATTTCACTACGCGAGTTGGATTCCACTTTTTAATTCAACTTTTGAATTAAAACATTTATTTCAAAAAGTTCAAATTAAATTATTTTTTAGTGTTTTTAAGCTTTATAGTTGCTTTGAAATTAAATTTTTATTTTGATCATAAAATTGAGTTTGCGCATATCCCAGAGTTAAGTTTATATCATTTTTTTTAGTTTTTCTTCAAATTAGAATTAGATAAGTATAAGTTATAAAAATTTAAATTTAAATTTTATAAATGGCACCGTATTTTGCGGAGGAAACGATTTTAGAATAGATACTTAAATATCCAAAATCTATTTTTTGTTTAGGTTGCTTCCATTGACCGAGCCTTTCTTTTATCTCATCATCAGATAATCTTATTTCCAATCTTCTATTAGGAATATCAATATTAATTAAATCACCATCTTGTACAATAGCAATAGGTCCGCCTTCATATGCTTCAGGACATACATGACCTATGCACGGTCCGCGCGTAGCACCGGAATACCTACCATCGGTAATCATTGCGACTGATTTGTCTAATCCCATTCCAACAAGAATTGCAGCTGGAATAGATAATTCTCGCATTCCCGGAGAACCTTTCGGACCCTCATATCGAATTATTAAAACATCCCCTTGTTCAATTTTTTTAGAAAATAAAGCATCTCTTAAATCTTCTTCGCATTCAAATACTTTAGCTGGACCTTTATGTTGGAGCATTTCAGGATTTACAGCACTTATTTTTACTACTGCTCCTTCGGGTGCTAAATTTCCCTTTAGTATCGCAATCCCTCCTTCGTTTGCGAGTGGGTTTTCTAATTGTCTAATAATTTCGTTTTCAATAATTTTTACTTGTTCTAAAGATTCTTTAAATATTAGATTCAAAATATTTTTTGTATTGAGATTTAATTTGGGAGTCAATTTTTTCATTAGTGACATAACACCTCCAGCCTTATGAAAATCTGTAATGTTATAATTTGAAGCTGGTTTAAATTTCGCTAAAAGAGGAACTGATCTGCTTAAGGTTTCAAAATCATCATGAGTTAATTTCCCTCCAATCTCATGCGATAAAGCACACATATGCAAGATCATATTGGTTGAGCCGCCAAATGATAGAGCAACCTTACATGCATTCCTAATTGATTCATCATTTATTAAATCCCGTGCAATAATCCCATTTTTTATTAAGTCCATTACACACCGACCAGCTTTAATAGCGATTTTAAATTGCTCAGGCTCATTTGCAGTAATCGTAGCGGTTCCAGGCAAAGATAAGCCTAATGCTTCAACAATACAAGCCATCGTAATGGCAGTTCCCATCATATTGCATGTGCCGGAGGTATAACATGTCTCTTGGGTTATCATATCTAATTGCTTTTCTGTAATTTTTCCAACATTATACATTCCAATTGCCTCTTTTATATCACATGTTACAAAAGTTTGGCCCTTGAAAAAGCCCTCTGTAAAAGTTCGAGGTTTCATTACCCCACCCGTTAAAAATGCGGTTGGAATATTACATCTTGCAGCAGCCATCAACATTCCTGGAATAATTTTATCACAGGAGCATATCATTACCATTCCATCAAAATTATGAGCTTTTATAACGCATTCAACTGAAGAGGCAATAAGTTCTCGAGATGGTAGAATATATTTTGAGAAATTCCCGCTGTTGGCAATACCATCACATGGAGCAATTGTATTAATTTCCATGGGAGTGCCGCCTGCATCTGCAACTCCCATTTTAACATAATTACTAAGTTCTCTTAAATGAATATGACCAGGATTTATTTCAGTCCATGAATTAACTATTGCTACTCTAGGTTTTTCAAGATCTTCATCTGAATACCCACATGCATGATATAATGCTTTCTCATACACTCTTGATACATCTATTTTTGCTCTATCTTTACTCATTTTTATCAATTTAGAGAATTTTTAAATTAAAAAAAAAATTATTCATAAATATTTTAGAATCATTAAAATTAAAATATTATATAATAATTACAATAACTTTAAGGTTTTATTATGGAAAGGTTAAAAGTTGGAATTATTGGTTGTGGTATGATTTTTGATTTAAATATTCTTGGCTATTTGGATAATGATGATGTAGAAATTATATGTCTTTGTGATCGAAGGCAACGGAGAATAAAAGAAAAAATTACTAAATTCAATATTAACCCAGATATAAAGATATATAAAGATTATAAAGATATGCTCGATTCTGAAAACATCGACATATTAGAAATATTATTACCTCATAATTTGCATTGTGATGTTACCCTTTATGCAGCTAAAAGAAAAATAAAAGGTATAAGTGTTCAAAAACCAATGGCAACAACAATATCAGAATGTGATAAAATGATCAAATCTTGTAAAGATAATAACGTCAAACTAAAGATTTTTGAGAATTTCACGTTCTATCCCCCAATTTTACGCGCAAAACAACTATTAAAAGAAGGGATAATTGGGGAATTAAATTCATTTCATATAAAAACTATTGAAGCATCAAGTGGAGGATGGAATATTCCAAAGAGCACACTGAATTGGAGACTTGCCCCAGATAGTTGTGGTGGAGGATTGGAATGCGGATCTCCGTTCATTTTTGATGATGGATATCATAAATTTTGGCTTGCATTACATTTAATTGATGAAAAAATTGAAAAAGTTTTTGCCTGGGTAGATAGATACAATAATTTGGATATCCCAGCGTATATGATGTGGAAATATCGTTCTCCAAAAGGTTCAAATCTTAATATGCCCCATTATGGTACCTTGGAATTTAATTTTTCTCCCGAAATGTTATTACCAAGCCCTTATTATGCTTGTGATGAATTTATTTCAATTATAGGATCTAAAGGAATAATGTGGATCAACCAAGCAACTTCTGGAGGGAATATAATGTCAAAATCCGAAGTTTTTCCGGCGATTGTAATATTCCGAGATGGGAAAATTGAAACGATTTCAGATATGGAAAGAGATTGGAAATATGGATTCATTAATTCTACTAAACACTTTATTGAAGTTATTAAAAATGATGGGATTCCCTTATTAACGGGCGAAGAGGGGAAATATTGTACTCAATTTGCTTTAGCCGCATTAAAATCTTCAATGGCTGGAAAAGAAATTTGTCCAGATGAAATTACTGAATAATTATGTAAATCTTATCATTGTACTTATTTAAAAAATAAAATTTTTGAAATTTACAAAATATTATTAATTATTCTAAAGAAAATGGAAAAGTTCCACGAACTCTCCATATTGCTATATCATTAAAACCTAATTTTTCAGCTTGTGTCTTCTCTCCATTACAAATATCTTTTAACTTTTGCCATAAAAATGCCGATACATCTTCAATTTTTTTATTTTCTGTTATAATTTTACTGGCATCTACATCAATATTACATCCCATCCAATCACAAGTTTTTGGGTTTCCACAGATCTTTATAACCGGCGATATTAAGTTACCCACAGGGCTGCCTCTTCCAGTTGTCATTATTATTACCTGAGCACCTGCAGCTGCCAATCCCGTCATAGATTCCACATCTAATCCGGGTTCTATCATTAACCATAATCCCTTTCCTTTTGGTTTTTCAGAATAATTTAAGATCCCTTGAATAGATGCTTTTCCTGCCTTTGCAATCGTTCCCAACGATTTCTCTTCTATTGTACTTAGACCACCTTGAATATTACCTGGTGTGGGCTGTATTCCTCTGAAATCGATACCTAATTTCATAATATTTTCTAAAAAATTTTCCAAAATAGATTTTATTTTCTCTGCAACTTCTTCATTATTCGCGCGTTTCATCAATAAATGTTCGGTCCCGATCCATTCAGTAAATTCTGGAAGTATCGAGGTGCCTCCTAATTTAACGATTTTATCTGATATAATTCCAACGGCTGGATTTGCTGTGATCCCTGATATCGAGTCAGACCCTCCGCATTCTAAACCTAAAACTAGATTTGAAAAATCAAACGGCTCTCGTTTAATCTCATTAGCTTCAGCTGTCATTTTTTTTCCAACTTTTATTCCTTTTTCGATGGCGGCAATTGTTCCACCTTTTATATCTTGAACATTAAAGAATTCAACTGGTTTCTTAGACCTTTTAATCTGATTTGCCAATAACTTGCTGGTAAGATTTTCACAACCTAATCCTATTATAACAACTCCATAAATATTAGGATTACTGGCAAGACCAACTAATGTACGAATAGTATATGTTAAATCTGGACCAAATTGACCACAACCAAGAGGATGAGTAATTGCTATGGAATTTTCTAATTTGTTTGAAATTTGTTGCGCAACATTATTAACACAAACTACAGAAGAAAGAATAGCTATTTTATTGCGAATTCCAACCAAACCTTTTGCCCGTTGATACCCTAAAAATTCATCGTTCATCATTTTGTCTCCTCTAAATAATGACTTTGAATATTATGAATATGAACCCAATCTCCAGCTTTTATATCTTTAATTGCAATACCAATAATTTCGCCATATTTTACTACATGATTACCCTTATTTATATTTTTTAAAGCAAACTTATGACCAAAAGGTATATCTTGTTTGATTTTAATTAAATTATCGTTTATATCAAATTCTTCATCTTGAGGAATATTATCTAAGGATGTGGCGCAATTATCTTCAATATTCATAATAATGTATTTATTTTTCATTTTAATCATATTTTTTATTATTAATGTAGACTTGTAAGTTTAAAAAAATAAACTACTTCAAAAATAAGAAAAAAATAATATAAATTAAGTTTAAATTGTTGCTATTGCATCTATTTCAATTAACATACTTTCCAAGGGCAAATTTGAAACTTCTATAGTGGTTCTTGCCGGAAACTTTTCATCTACTCCATTTGATTCAAAAAAGCTTTTATAAGCGCTGTTCATACTTTTAAAGTTTCCCATATTTTTCAAATATACAGTGACTTTAACAATATTTGAAACATGGGCACCTGCTGCCTCTAAAATTGTTTTTACTTTTTCAAAACCAGTCGTTGTTTGTTCAGTAATA
This sequence comes from Promethearchaeia archaeon, assembly GCA_029856045.1. GTDB lineage: Archaea > Asgardarchaeota > Lokiarchaeia > Sigyniarchaeales > SOKP01 > 6H3-1. The sequence goes on from JAHQWG010000025.1 coordinate 87,708, forward strand.
TCAGTTGTTCCGGGAGCTGCTCCTTGTCCTGATACAAATATCAAATTACCCACCTTTATAGCATGACTATATGGTCCAACTTTAGGAGTTCCCGCATCAATAACTTCTTTTTCTACCATTTTTATCACTTTAATAATTTTTTCCTCGAGCTGATATTTCCCATTTATCTATTAATTTATCATCCTTTATAACATTAAAAAAGTCATATAAATTTACAGTTGGACATACATGACCGGGGATTAGTTCTACCTTTTGACCAATTTCAAAAGAGTCATCTTTACCTGCTCTAAATTGACCATGCTCTTCAGTCAATAAGGTCATTTTTGATTTAGGATACTCTTTAAAAATAGGTTTTCCATCTGCAGTTGAACATGCTTTTGAACCCATATCTAATGTAAAATTTCTTTTTCCAGTTTGATTATTAATAGTCGCTAAAATAGTAAGAGCAATCTCAAAGTTAGGAACGCATTTACTCATATGCTCATCAAAAAAAGGATACGTTCCAGGTTGAATTTCTGTTATACCGGGATATTTTCCCGCAATCATATATGTTCCAGATCCAGATGTAGTTATATATTCAATTTCAAAACCATTTTCATTCAATAAATCTCGAGTATCAACTAACATCTTCATGCATAACTCTGTCTGTTGTTTTTTATACCCAAAATCTGTTAAATATGTTAAATGTCCTTCATAACCCATAAACCCTACAAGCTCAAGATTAGGTAATTCTTTTATAAATTTAGCCAACTTTAATACTGACTTTCCGGGTTTAACTCCAGTTCTTCCTAGACCTACATCAATATCAATCAAAACTTCCAATTTAACATTTACCTTATTAGCCAATTTACTTAAATCATTTATATTTTTCTTTGAATCAACACAAACCCTTACTAAATTTTTCTTATTAATTTCTATCAGTCGTATCATCTTATTAATTTCTACAACTTCATTAGCAATTAAAATATCATTAAATCCTTTTTCTGTAAATACCTCTGCTTCCCCAATCGTTGCGACACATATGCCACAAGCACCCGCTTCCAATTGCATTTGACCAATCTTGGGACATTTATGGGTTTTTATATGTGGTCGAAGATTAACTTTATTTTCCTTAGCAAAATTTGCCATAGTTTCAATATTTTTTACTAATTTATTATAATCAATCACTAATGCTGGAGTAGATACATTTTCAAGCCAACCTAATCCCATAATCAAATCCACTTCAAATATTTAAATATTATGCATAATAAATGGTTTTTAAAATTAAAGATTTTGAAATTTTATTGAATCCTTTTTTCGCATTTTAATTTTTATTAAATTTAACAAAATTTAATTGGATTTTTTAATTCTTTTCTTTATCATTGTTGAGGCATATTTATCAGAAAAATGAAGGGCATTAATTATCGATTCTATCCATTATGGTACTTGGCATTTTTAAGAGTCGCTATTGGAATGATGATTGGATTGGCTACACCCTTATATTTTATTGAAGAAGGGCTAAATCCTGAGATTCTAGGCTTTCTTATCTCTGCAACCGCTTTAGCTTATTTGTTTTCACCTTTCCTTTTAAGAAATGTGCCAAAGAAAATAGGAATAAAAAAAAGCCTTATAATTTCAATGGCTGGAACTCTAATTGTACAAATAGGATTTCAAATTTCTTTGGATCCCTTGGTAGCATTCATACTAAGATTTGCGGATGGAGTTTTTTTGGGGTTATTTTGGCCCGTTATTCAGGGTTCGATTTCTATTATTTCGACTTATGAGGGTTTACGGGAAAATAATGAGTTAAAAGATAAAGTTATGAATCTTTATTCTATTTATTGGAATGTAGGAGGTGTTTTCAGCTATGCATTAGGCACAATTGTTTTGTTTTTTATTGAAAATGTCCTTTTAATGTTTGATATTACCTTAATTTACGCAATAATAGGCGTTATTTTAGTTTTTGTTTTTGAAGAACCTAAATCTAATTTATCTAAAGAAAACTTTTCACTAGAACAAGAAAGATTAAAACCTAATTCTCAAAGAGAACATGTGAAATTTCCAATTTTTATTCCACTTTTTTTAATGGGAATTTATGCGCTATTACTTAGTTCAGTTGGATTGATTTATCCAGCAAAATCTGAATTTTTAGATTATGCAGTTTTTACAAATTACTTGTTCTTTTTCATCCGGCTCAGTGTGCAAGCTTTTTTAATTTCACAAACAATGCATTTATCAATTAATTCTTTTAAGAAGATAATGCCGTACCTCATAATAACTCTGAGCCTTTGTTTATTAATATGGGGGTTAACCGAAAATCTCATTATTTTAGCAATTTTATTTGCCATTTTTGGGGTTTGTATTTCATTTTTCTACAGTTTTTCCTTCAAATTAGTAATTTTTCGCAATATTGCAGAAGATACAACAAAATATAGCATGTATTTTGAAACTGCGGCAGGTATTTGCTTCTTTATAGGACCGATATTAAGTGGTTTTTTAATTGCAATCGATTTTAACTTAGCATTTTTTATTATGTCGTTTATCTCACTTCTTAGTCTCATTATTTATCTTTCATTGAAAAATAAAATTAAAAGTGAAGAGGTTAAATAAACAGATAAACAGTAAACCTAAGAAAAAGTGAAGATTAGAAATAATTTTAATTTTTAATTAGTTTTAATGAGAATTTAAAAGTAAAAGGTTTAAATATTCTTATATTCATTTGTTAATTTATAAAAAGAATTTTAATAAAAAATAATAAAGTTGTAAATAATGGGCGCTGGAAAAGGTTTAAGTATTTTAGCTGGAATTTTAATCATAGTCGCTACTTTTGTATTATCTTGGTTTACAGTTGCTGGTCCCGAATATGCTTATGGTATTGGATTAGTAAAGAACATAATGGGAATGTTTACAGATGCTGCAACATTAGCAACTTCATGGGGGGTTGAAACATTTGTAATTTACATTGTAGCTGTTGTGTATATTTTATTCTTAATTTCTGGAATTTTAGTGCTAATCGGGGCAAAAGTTCGCGTACTGGCAATAATAGGGGCAATTGTTCCTATATTTTTATGTTATGCGATCATAGCGGGCGCTTTAAATATTCCACCAGATTTTTATCCTTATATTTCAGTATTTCTAGACTCTGAACCTCTAGTAGCAGGAATTATTCCTTTCGATTTACCTTTAGCTCCTGCCAATGCATCGGCAACAGTATCTCTCGGAACTTATATACTTCTTGCGGGCGGTGTTTTAGGTCTTATTGGTGGAATTATGGGTCGAGATTAAAAATTTAAAATTTATTTTTTTCATTTTTACTTTTTGATAACATTCTCTTTAGGTTAGGGTTTAATTGTGATGTTTATGCTTAATTTGATTCATATAGATTTTTAAAAATATAAAAATTATCAATCCAATTGAGCAAATGAAAACCCCTGCAAAAAATGATGCTTGATAGGCAAAAACTTCTTCTCTGCCTTCACTGATCAAAAAATCAATTAGGGGTCCGGAGATAATGGTGCAAGCTAATCCCCAAGAAAGGAAAAACGTAGTGTTATATATTGCAAATAATTTAGCTCGCTTTTTTGGGGGCATTAAAGCTGAGGCAATGGTATATGATGATGCCATAATTAAAACATCTGCAGTTCCAATTAAAAAACTTCCTGCAAATATCAACGGCAAATTCATGGAAACAGCCGTAATTATAATTGCAAGTATGCCAATAGATGTTCCGAGGATTAAAGCAACCGCATGTCCTAATTTTTTGCTTAATAATCCTGCAAAAAATCCAATCATTATATTTGCGATTGAGCGAGTATTTGCTATAAAACTTAGCAGAATACTATCTACTGCTAAACCAGATTCCAAAGTTAAAAATTGCGAATAAGTCGTTGCGATAGAATTCCTACCGAAATTGATAAATATCAAGGCAATGATAAAAACTATAAAAATAGTTGTGTTGTTTTCATTATTCTTATCATTATTATTGGAGGCAATCTCCAATTTTTCTATTGGATTAATTCCACCCTCCGGAGTGAATAACATGGGAATAGTAGATATAAACATTACAAAAGATGCAACAAAAAATAACGGTCCATTCCGAAATCCTAAACCATTGTCATATAATAATCCACCGATTGAGATTCCAATTACACGCCCAACTCCTCCAAGACTAGTTAAGTTACCCATTATTCTACTTCTATCTTTAAACGGGTAGAGATCGGATAATAAAGCACTCCAACCAATATTGGACATGCTCCAAAAGATTTCTACACAAGCAAGTCCAATAATAATTACATACCCTGCAATAAATAAATCGGCTATCGATGAATGGATAAACCAAACAGAAATAGTTCCTATGCCGGCTAAAACTTCACCCATTATAATTAATGTTCTACGTCGCTGAAATTTATCAGATACTGGTCCCCAAACAAGGTTCTGAAAGATTACACTCATTATCATGGGAATTGTGGCGTATAAAGTTGTTTCCGTTACTGATAATTTCAGAAAATTTCTTAGATAAATTGACAAAAAAGTGTAAAATAGCCCTCGTCTAAACATTGCAAGCATTTGAAAAGAAGTTAAACCAATAAAGGTGCGTGATAATGATATTTTATGTTTTTTAATTTCCATTTTTTGTTATATTAGTTAGTGTAGTGTTGTATTTTTACTATAGTATTTTAATATTTTGGAATTTTATTTAACTTTCTCCATATAAAAAATAAAATTAAATATAATTAGAGAGTGATATTAAATAAAAATAAAAAAGTTGGAAAATATGGCAGAAAATCGAATTGAAATAAGTTCTTATGAACTTATTGATAAATTTTTCACAAGAGCTTCATTATTGGTATCAATGAGTAAGGATGGAAAGCCTAATGTCATGTCAGTTCTATGGAGATCTATAGGTGAATTGTGGATGTATCCAGTAATTACCGTAGCAGTTTCACCTTCCCGCTATAGTTATGAACTCTTAACAAAAGGGATAAGAGAGTTTACATTAAACATTCCTTCAGATAAGATAAGCTCTGCTATTGATATTTGTGGTAACTATTCGGGGAGAAATACTGATAAATTTAAACAAGCGAACTTAACCATAATTCCGGGAAAACGAGTTAAAGTTCCTACAATAAAGGATTGCATACTGAGTTATGAATGTAAAATAATTCACGAGACAGATTCAGGGAATATTGAGCCACATCATTTATTTTTTGGTGAAATTCTTGCTGTTTATGCTCTAAAGGAATAGATTTAAAGTATATTTTTTTTTTCAGAAATTCGAAATTATTCTTATATTAGTAATTTTCATTTACATTTTTCGAAAATTGAGTTATCAATTTAAAAAAGCTTTTTATTTTTTTTCTCAAATTATTAACTGTATTCAAAAATGAATTAAAATCTCAATAAATACAAAAAAAATGTGTGATAAATATGGCAGAAGAAAAGAAATATGAGCATATTGTTATAGAAAGAGTAGCTGATGGAAACTATGCAGTTATTAGTTTGAATCGCCCAGATAAGTTAAATGCACTCACTGCTCAAACATGTCGAGAAGTTGCCGATGCATTAGAAAGTATGGAAATGGACCCAGATGTCCGATGTGTTGTCCTTAGAGGGACAAAAAATGTTACTAAAAAACCTGCATTCTCTTCAGGTGCTGATTTATCAGCAGGATTTGGACCCGGATTAAACCCAAAAATTCCAATGCATATGGATTATTCGATGTTTGATCGTCATAGAAGTTATTTACGAATCGAAGCTTTTCCAAAACCATTAATAGCTGCAGTAGATGGTTACGCTTTTGGTGGTGGTTGCGAGCTTACATTAGTCTGTGATCTTGTAATTGCCAGTAAAAGAAGCTTTTTTGGATTCCCAGAAATTGTAAGAGGGATTTTTCCGGCAAATGGAGGCACTCAAAGAATGGCTAGACATATAGGACTCGCTAGAGCCAAGTGGATGATCTATACTGGTGAAAGAGTATCAGCTGAAGATATGTATGATTGGGGATATGTTTCTAAAGTTGTAGATGATGAAAAATTTGAAGTGGAAGTTCACAATTTGGCTTCAAAAATCGGAAAAGGGGCCACTACATCTTATTATTGTATAAAGAAAGCTATGAACTATGGAACTCAGGCACCTCATTATATTGGAATCAATTTTGAGCAATTAGGATTCGCCGTGAATTCTCAAGCAAGTGATGTAGTAGAAGGAGTTAATGCCTTTTTAAGGAGAAAAGAGCCTAACTTTAAAGGTATATAAGAAAATGAATAGTTCTATAAAGTAAATTTGATTTATAATATTTTTTTCCTTTTTTTTCATTTCATCTTAATTTTTATTTTTTTCTTAAAGAGATTTAAAACGCTATTTCTTGTTAAACAGTAATTAAATTTAAGATTTTAAAAATTTCATTTTCAATTTCATTATATTTTTTGATCTTTTTAGAAATAAAATGTTAAAGATTAAAAAAAAAATAAGATATATTTATATGTCTTAAAAATAAAAAAAACTATTTTATATTCAAAAAAAAGGTTGAAATATAGAAAATGGTCGATGTAAAAAATATAGTTGTAGTAGGCAGCGGTCTTATGGGCAATGGAATTGCACAAGTAAGTATAATGGCTGGCTATAATGTAACTTTAGTTGATATTAAAGATGAGTTTCTTGATAAAGCTTTTGCGAATATTGAAAAAGGTATAAAAAAATCTGAGTCTAAGGGACAATTGGGAGAAGGGGTAACTGCTGATAGTCTTATGGCGAAATTAAAAAGAACTTTAGATTTAGCATCTGCTGTAAAGGATGCAGACTATACAATCGAAGCAGTTGTTGAAAATATGAAAGTTAAAAAAGAAGTTTTTAAAACAATAGCAGAAAATTCTCCTGCACACTGTATAATGGCAACAAACACTTCTACAATGAGTATTACTGAGATTGCGAAAGATTGTGGAAGACCTGAAAATGTCATCGGTATGCATTTTTTTAATCCCGTTCCTTTGATGCGATGTATTGAAGTAATTGCTGGAGAGAAAAGCTCTGAAGAAGCTATGGAGACAGGAATGGCTGTTTCAAATTCATTACCTTGTTTAAGGGGGAATAGATATGTTGCTAAAGTTTTAAAAGACAGGCCTGGATTTATCGTAAATAGAATGAACGCCCCTGGTCAAATATATTTAAGCTGGGTTTTTGATCAAGCCAAAGAGAAACAAATATCATGGAACCAAATAGATGCTGATGGTGGGCATGCAATGCCGATGGGTCCATGCGAATTATGTGATTATGTTGGATTGGATACTATGCATCATGTAATGGAATATTATGCAGAAACACTTTCACCCAATTTTAAACCAGGAAAAGTTATCTCAGAACTAGTTGAGTCAGGAAATCTAGGTGCTAAAACTGGTAAAGGCTTTTATGATTGGTCTGGAGGAAGACCAAAAATTGACAAATCGCAAAAAGCAGGATTATTTGACCTTCAAACTATGATGGCTATTATGTTAAACGAAGGTTGTAGGATTTTAGAGGAAGGTGTAGCTTCTGGATTTAAAATCATTGATGAAGCAAACATGGCAGGTATGAATACACCTGGACCTTTTGGTGCTGGTAAAAAGAATTTCGAAGCATGGTCAAAATTATTGGATGAAATAGCAGACAAGACGGGAAAGGAATATTTAAGGCCTTGTGAACTTATGAAGTCAGGTGGCTTCGTGAAAATGCGAAAATAAATTATTAAAAAAATATTAAAATTTTTATTCACTTCTTTTTTTTCTAATTAAACATTATTCTTATTAAATAAATATTGGAAATTGTATACAAATTATGGTCGATATTAGCAATATTAAGACATTTGTAATAATTGGCGTTGGTACTATGGGTCGAGAAATTGCACAAGTAGCCCTCATGGCTGGCTTTGATAATGTTATATTGAACGATATTGAAGAGGATGTAATGAATAGAGCTGAAGTATATATTATCAATGGACTTAAGAGGCTTGAAGCAAAAAATAAATTAGGTGAAGGAGTTAGTACCGAAATGATCATGGCAAAATTAGTAAAAGAAGCGGATTTAGTAAAGGCAGTGTCAAATGCAGATTTCGTAGTTGAAGCAGTTCCTGAAATTATGAAGATAAAACAAGAAGTATTTGAGAAATTGGGTAAATTTGCACCCGAGCACGCAATTTTAGCATCAAATTCATCAACAATGAGCATAACAAAAATAGCTGAACAGTCAGGGAGACCTGAAAAGGTAATAGGTATGCACTTTTTTATTCCTATCGTGGTTCTTAGGCTAATTGAATTAATTAAAGGAGAAAAAACATCTCAAGAAACGATGGATATTAGTTATATGGTTGGAATGAAATTGCCAGCCCTTAAGGGTAAAAGATTTATAATTCAAATTGAAAAAGAAAGCCCAGGCTTTATCGTAAATAGATTAACAATAGGAGGAAATATGTATTTAAATTGTGTTATTGATAATGCATTCGAGAAAGGAATTCCATGGGAAGATGTTGATGCAGACACCGGAGATTTAACACAATGGGGACCTTTAGTAAAACTCGATTTTCTCGGCTTAGATGTAATATATCATTGTCAAAAATATTTTGAGGAGGCTCTCTCTCCAGATTTTAACCCGGGAAAAGTCCTTACAAAGTTAGTCAAAGAGGGTAATTTAGGAAGCAAAACTGGAAGGGGTTTTTATGAATGGACAGCAGATGGAAAACCTAAATTAAAAAAGGGAAAAAAAGCAGGGCTTTTTGATCTTGAAACTTATATGGCTGTTCAATTAAATGAAGGTTGTAGATTATTAGAAGAAGGAATCGTTTCTGGTTATAAAATAATTGATGATACAATGCTAGCAGGTATGGATATGCCAGGTCCATTTAGTGCTGGAAAAAGAAATTATAAAAAATGGGCTGAATTGTTAGAACTATTAGCAAACAAGACAGGAAAAGAATATTTTAGACCTTGTACTCTGATGAAATCGGGTGGTTTTATTAAGATGCGAAAATGAAAAGATTAAATAATTGCAAAAACATAATCAATTTTATTTGAATAGTTTAATTTAACGATTTTTAATAAAGAAAAGATCTTTAGCTAGAGGGGACAAAAGATAGTAGATATTAGCAATATTAAAAATATTGTTGTGGTTGGAGCTGGTATTATGGGTCTCGGTATCACTCAATCTGCATTATGGGGTGGTTTTGAGAAGGTTGTCTTGAATGATATCAAAAAGGAATTTATTGATAACGGAATTAAAAAGATTGAAGAGGGGTTGAGAAAATCCGAATCTAAAGGAAAATTAGGGGAAGGGATTACTACTGATGCACTTATGCCAAATCTGATTAAAGAAGTGGATCTCGTAAAAGCTATTGCAGACGCTGATTTTATATTTGAAGTAGTTACTGAGGATTTGAAAATTAAACAAGAAGTATATAAAAAATTAGGAGAAAATTCTCCTGAACATACTATTTTCGCATCAAATACCTCAACTATAAAAATTACAGAATTGGGAGAAGCTTCAAATCGCCCTGAACAAGTAATAGGGATGCACTTTTTCCTACCTCCATATCGTCAAAGAGGGATAGAAATAATGAAAGGTGAAAAAACTTCTGATGAAACTATGGAAATTGGTGTGGCTGTTGGCCAAAAATTACCATGTCTTGATGGGAAAAGAGTGATTGCTCAACTTGAAAAAGAAAGTCCAGGATTTATTGTAAATAGGCTACTTTTATCCGCCCAAATTTATTTTAATTGGATTCTTGATCAAACAGAAGAAAATAAGATTTCATTGGAACAAATTGATGCAGATGCAGGTAATTTAGTGTTAATTGGTCCATGTGAATTATCTGATTATCTAGGATTAGACACTTTTTATAATAGTATGAAATCATTTGAAACAATACTTTCTCCAGATTTTGCTCCTGGAGAAGTTCTCACAAAATTGGTCTCAGAGGGACATTTTGGTAAAAAAACCGGGAAAGGCTTCTATGATTGGATTGAAGGAAAACCCAAAATAGATAAATCAAAAAAGGCAGGATTTTTTAATCCAGAAGTGATGATGGCTATTCAATTAAATGAGGGGTGTAGGCTTTTAGAAGAGGGAGTCGTTAAGGGATACAAGATTATTGATGATATTATGTTAAGTGGTACTGGCATGCCTGGTCCATTCGGCGCTGGTAAAAGAAATTATGAAAAATGGTCTAATATGTTAAATAAATTAGCAACCCAGATTGGAAAAGAATATCTTAGACCTTGTAAATTATTAAAATCTGGAAATTTCATTGAAATGAGAAAATGAGTAGCTAGAGAATCCAAATTATTTAGAGAGAAATTTCTAATGGAATTTATTATTCTATTGCTGTAATATCTCCCTCTTGTAGTATAACTCTAATTTTTTCAGCGTCTTTGAGAAATTCATTTCCTAAACTATCATCACCCAATTCAACGCATAAATCTGCAATTTTTTCACAATATTCTAAAGCTTCTTCAAACCTTGAGTTTGAAAGTGCTGTTTCTGTCTTTTCTAGCATAACATCTCTTTCGAATAATGGTCTTAATAAAGGACTTACATCTCCACTTATTTCTAAGATATCTGCAATTATATTAATCATTTTTTCTCTATTATTTGGATCAATGGCAACCATCTTGTAGGTTTTTGTACCTAAAATTTTTTCAATTTCTGCAACGGGAAGTGCTCCTGGTAAATCTTGCTTATTACCAATTATAGCTGCATGAGTATTTGGTGCCTCATTTTTAATTAAGTCAAGAAAAAATCTACTTTTCTCCACATTTTCTATAGTAGAATCTGTAATTATCAGAACCCCATCACTTCCTCTGATGAATTTATTCCATAAAAAGCTGAATTGTTCTTGGCCGGCAAAATCCCATAGTAGAAACTGCAATTTCCCAATTTTAATTGTTGATACCTCTCCAGAGATAGTGGGTATATGTTCCGTTGGGATTTCTTCGGATCTAATTAACCTTGTAGTTGTAGTTTTTCCAACACCAGAAAATCCGACTAGAGAGATTTTTGGTTTTAAATTACGGTGTATTGCATCTAATGTTGGGTCAAATAAATTAAAAGTACTAGTATCAAATTGACCAGAAGTCATTATATCAGAGAAAAAAGTAAGAAATTCTTCTTTACATTTCAAAATCTGGCTTTCCAAGTTTTCAAATGATAGGGATAAACTACTTAAAAAGATTACTATTAATTTTAATTCTTTAGATGTTGTATAACATACTCTTGACTTATAATAATCGAAATAATTAGTTTTATCAGTGGATCCTTTAAAAGCTTCTTTATTTATTTGATCTAATAAACTATTAAAGAGCTCTTGAGTGACTGTTTTTCCAAAATTGCGAAAGTATAATAAATTATTATCTTTATAGACATAAACTTGTCTTAAAATAAAAAACACCCTATTGATATTAATAAGCTTATTAATGCAAATTTTTGCTTTCTTTATCTCATAATGAAAAATTTTAAATTTAAATTTATTTAATAAGGATTTTAATATATTATCCCTTCAATTAAAATTAATATAAATAGAGGTTTCAAGTTTCGAAATCATTAAAAAAGATCTTAAAAGGAAGATGAATTTTGAGTGAAAAAGTATCACATGGTAAGATTTGGAATTTTAAATACACTAAGCATGTTCTTTTTTTGTATTTAATTTTTTCAATATCATTGTTTCTTTTAGAATTCTTTTTAACTAACCAAGTTGGTTGGAGTTTCTTTATCACTTATGCGGGCATTTTCTATATTGCGCCTTATACCAAGCACGGTATTGAAGACCTCTTTGATCAATTTCATATAAAAAATAAATTCAGAAACGTATTGGTTCCTTGGATTCTATTTTTTCTTATATTTGTCTATTGCGCATTATTTTTTATATCAGGCCTTATACCTTTTACTATTTACGCAATCTATATAACTGCTATTGTAATTGTTTTTAATATTTTATTAACCATTAATTCACTTATCAGAATAGTTGCAGTTGGGTTTCATAGGAGAAAAATTGATATATTCCCTATAAATAGAGTTGAATTTGCTGCAATGGAACATTTAAAAAATGGAAATCTAAGTTTCTCTGAATTAAAAAATAAAATAAAAGGAATATTTAATATTTTTATTCAAAATGTTTATTTTGATGATGAAACAGCAGCTTCTTCCATATATCTTTTGTGTGGTCTCCGTTTAGCTGACAGTAATGAAAAAAATGTCTCTTTAAACGAAAAAGGAAAAAAAAGTGTGAAAATTTGGGAAGATACTTTAAAGAATCAATTGGAAAGATTTAATAAAATTCTCAACAGCAACGCCGTGCTAATACGGTCTTTTATTGGGTTATTTCTCATTAGTTTGTTTAAGATTTTTTTTGGGTTATTCAATTCTGACTCGTTGTTTGCAGAAGGTTTTGAAAATTTTCTTGATTGTGTAGCAGTTATTTTAATTGGAATTGGTATTAAATTTAAGAAAGAAAAATCTGTAAATATCATATTAGTCAGTTTGATGACATTTACTGGAATTTCTATTTTGATTAGTTCAATTGGATCACTTTTTAATCCTGAACCAATATCAGCTTCAATTATTATTATTATAATTTCGATTATTTCCATTTTTTTTAACACTTATTTACGCACATTAAAAAATTTTGTAGGGAAGAAAAATCGAAATTCTTCACTAGTAGCGAGTGCAATCGATAGTAGAGTGAATATTATGATTTCTATTGGTATTATTGTAGGTACTTTATTTTCTGACCTTGGAGCAAATTTAGATCCTCCTTTTACTCTTTTTTATTATTTGGATCCAATTATTGCAATTATTGTCTGCTTTTTAATTTTTAAGGAGGTTGTTGAAATTATTAAAGAATTTATTACAGGTGAAGAGGAAGAGATAGAATTTGAGAGTTTTCAAATGAAATATGAAGAAATTTTTGAAGAATATATTGTTAAATGGATTCTCTCCGTTTATAATGATGATCCAGAGATAAAACTAACTATCAGACAACTAAATGAATATTTTCAAAAATCTTTGAAAAAAGGTGAAGAAATTTATACAGAATTTTCCCACTTTGGTCTATATCTCTTTAAAGAAAAGGGAATACATTTTATTATTACAAAACTAATTAAAAATGATCTATTAAATCAATCAGTTGAAAATTATCTCACTTTAACTGAAAAAGGAGTATTTTTATATGAAAATTTCTACTCTGGGGAATTATTAGAAGATGTTCAGGATCCTTTTGATTTCTTTTTTGATGACCATAGTGATACAGCTAAGGTAAAATATCGAAAAAAAAAAGTCATAGAAAATTTTGAAACCGTTAAAAAAGGAAAAAAATAAAAAAATTGAAAAATATTCTACATTTTTACTAATTGTCCAATTGAATCCATCATAGTCTGTTGTTTAGGTAGTCCTTTCATTAATTCGGATTGTACTCTTTCGACTAATTGTTGTGGAGTCCATACTTGATTATTATTTTCAATTTTATTAACAGTATGCCATCCTCTGAAAACATAAACTTTATCTCCTACTACCCTAAAAACTTCTCCAGTAATTTTTTTTGCAGCATCAGATGCTAAAAAGACGACCATAGGTGCAACATTACGAGGATTAAAAATATCAAAGCCAGTTTCATCCATTTTTTTCATAATAGGAGCAGTTTGCGGAGTTGCCTCTACTGTTAATCGTGTTCGAGCCACTGGAACAATACAATTAACGGTTGAATATTTTCTTAATTCACCAGCTAGGATAATTGTCATTGCAGCAATTCCCGCTTTTGCAGCGCCATAATTTGATTGTCCTAAATTACCTAATAACCCAGCATCACTTGCAGTATTAATAATTCGCCCTTGAAAATTTGGATTAGTTTTTCCTGTTTGTCTGTAATATGCTGATGTATGACGACACATATTAAAAGTCCCTTTTAAATGAACAGCAATTACTGCATCAAATTCTGCTTCAGTCATATTGAAAATCATACGATCTCTAAGTATTCCTGCATTATTTATAACTATGTCTAGACCTCCTAATTCATCAATAGCTTGTTTTATCATTCCTCCTGTTTTCTGAAAATCAGTTACGGAATCATAATTAGCAACAGCATTGACTCCAAGAGCTTTTACTTCTTTCACAACATCATCAGCAACTTTACCTTCCCCTGATCCATCAGTAGAAGCACCCAAATCATTTATTAACAAATTACATCCTTCTTTTGCCATAAGTAATGCTTCTTCACGACCTAAACCTCTTCCAGCACCAGTTATAATTGCAACCTTTCCATCTAACATTCCCATATTTCTATATCACTCTTATTAAGTATTTAAAAACTCTTTTTTGTTATATTTAAACAATTTGATGGAAATTATTTATTTCTTATCAAACGGTTTAATATTTTTTAAAAAATCGAATAAAATTTACAAATTAAAAACTCATAAAATCTCTTTATTTGCTTTTTTAATCCCGAAGATTAATTCCTTATTCTTCTCTATATAATTATGACCAAAACCCTTAATCTTATTAAGAGGTCCCTCAATTCCTTTTGGATTGCCGGTTCTGGTATATATAATAAATGACTGTTTAATTGCTTTTAGAACATTATATGGAGTTTTGAAATGATCAATCAATTGAACTGCTTTTTTTGGACCAGTATCAAAAAGTCCTTCAATAATAAAAGACATTCTTTCTTCAATAGATAAACCTTTGGGCGCTTTTCGAGAGATAATTGGTGCTTTATCTTCTATTTGTTCCCTTATTGCAATTCTTTCAATCACGATTGCAGTATCATCAATATTTCTGGTTGGGATTACACTGATTCCTAGCTTATATGAAACATATGCTAATGCACCATAAATTGAGCTTATTTTCATTCCAGTATTATCAAAAACCTCGTCATTTAAGCCTTCAATTATAAGAATTGGTGTGGAATATGTATCTTTTAACCGTAAAAGTTGCTCAAACAAGCGATTATCCATAATTGATACCACAAAATCAAAACCAGTCTTACGTTCTATGGCAATTTCATTAGTGATAATAATATCTGCAACATCTAATTGCTTAGTTTGGAGTAATATTTGATCCTTCTTTTTAGAAAATATATCTATCAATTTCCTTTCGCGATTATCTAAAATAATTTGGAGGAGATTATTTGAAGCCAATTTAATACACCTTGAAAAAATAAATGATTTTTGATTTAAATAAGCAATGACTGACAAAATTTTTTTATTCTATTCGATGGAACCTTTAAATTCAACTCGTTCTCCCGTGTCAACTATTCTTCTAACTCTTTGTACATTTACTTCACGCATTTCTGTATTATTTTTAAATTTTCGAGCAGGTTGGCCAATATAAGTCCAGTCTTTTTCTAACCTTTGTCCTATATTAGTCATTGCCCAAACACCAAGAACAGAACCCTTTTCCATAACAGTTCCAGGAGAAACAACCGCATAACCTCCTATTATGCAATGATCTCCAATTATTACCTTTTTAAGAAGCATATAATCTCCAATAACATTACTAGAAAGAATTATAGCACCCTGTCCAACCATAATATTTTTTCCAAATTCTATAAACTCACTATCTACCCATCCATCAAATAAAGTGGATTTAAAATCAGCCTTCATTCCACAAATCTTAAACGCGAGGTTTGTGATCCATGGGACCGGGAAAGAATTCCATACATAAAAAATAAATTTTTTAATAGTTGCACGAAAGCAATAGTAAAAATAATCTTTATCCTTTAGATCAATTTTGAAGATTCCTTCTTTTGGTTTATGGATTAAATCTAGAAGAATTAAAAGAAGTTTTCCTACTCCTAAATTAATAAGCAAAAAACAAAAATACCAAGCTAAAATATCGATTGGTAATCTAATAATCATAAGGTTAAAAACTGTACTTCTCAAAACGTTACTATAGAAAGTAAAAAAAAGATATATTGTGGGAGAAAGGGCAATAAAAATCAAAAAAACATAAATTATACTAAATCTTTTCGCGATCGGAGGGCTTGTTGTAATAGGAACCTCGTCAGAATTGTAATTAATCTCCAATATCTATTCCTCCTAAATATTTTTTTAATTCTTCTTTAGTAATTCTTTTTAATGGAAAACCAGCATAATAACCATTATCACCTAATTTATCTAATTTTACAGTAGCACTCATGGGTAATAATGTGGAATATTCGCCAATCTCTGTTCCTGGGAAACCTCCACAGTAGACAGATAATACGGAATTATTACCAATTTTTACTCCGAAAAATGTTATATTTTCCTCTCCGAAAAAACCATCAACAAGATGATTGGTTAGATAACAAAATTGACCAAAATAACAATTTTCCCCAGTATTTAAAAACTCCTTAGTAATAAATTGGTCTTCGAAAGTTGTTCTTTTTCCTATTTTATTAGCACCTATAAAATTTAACGCCAAATTAGTTAGCCAAGGAAATGGACTTTTTGAAAATGCTAATGTTGGATATTTTAATAGGAAGGAACGATGATGATAGAAATTTAATTCTCTTGACTCAAAATTCCTATCTAATACTCCTTGTCTTGAGGGAGAAAGTTTCTCACTCCACTTATATAATAATTTTGTGAATAATGCCACAAAAAATAGATGCAATAAATACAAGCCCATAAGAACAAGTGGCGTAATTAATAATAAAAATTGTGAGAATAAATTTGTAAAATTAATGCACCCAAAAGGTGTGCTAAAAAGATAAGGTATCAAAACTTCGTACAGAAAGATAAAAAATGGAATTGCAGGAATTAAAAATGACCCGCCAACATTTAAAATAATAACTGGAATGTAAATATGGAATTGTACTCTAACATGGGGTTTATCTTCTTTCTTTAAATTATTGGTTTGTTGTCGAATATTTGATTTATCATAAATTGATGTTTCTACATGAACATTTTGATATATCTCTTTACTATCGCTTTTTTCAAATAATATTACCTTAAGATTATCAATTTTTTCATTAACGTTATAATCCCCAATTTTTATTGCTGGAGTTCCTTTATAAACACAGCCAGATTCTAAGACTTGATTTATATGGGTTGAAGATACCGCATTTAAAATGGTACCCTTACCAAATTTTGTTCCAGGCGCAACCAAGGAATGAGCACCAATTATTGAATCATCTTCAATGATTGTTTTTTGAATAATCAAATAATTATCAATAATTATCGCACCCATTACGACACTTCCTACACCAACAATCACATTTTTCCCAAATTCAATGAATTCGCAATCAATCCATCCTTCAAACATGTAGTTACCTGAATTTGTTTTTACACCAAACACTTTAAATAAAAGGTTATCCAAATATGGCATAGGAAAGTTATGAGTTATCCAAACAGGCCATTTTTTAATAAGCCCTCTTAGACACCAATAGATATAATCTTTATCATCTTTACTTCTTTTAAACACACCTTCTTTTGGCTTGTGAATTAAATTAACAACTAAAAGAAATATTTTTGCGATAAATATTGATGAGAAAACTATAATTAAATAACAAAATAAGAGTTCTAATGGAAAGAGAAGGTAAAAAATAATAGTTATGGGATTTGCAAAATTACTCAAAAAAATCCAAAAACTAATTAAAGCCGGGTAAAAGCTTAGAGTTATAATACTTAAATGAATTAGCACAAATCTTTTCTTATATGGTAAAATATTTGAAGTAAATGGTCCAACTCTTAGTGAAGCCGGGATTGAGATTTATTTTTCACTTCTTCTTATTTGCAAAATTATTGGATAAATTATATAATCATTATAATATGTTTAAAATTTATTAATCTTCCTTAAATTCATATTTGAATTGAATAAAACGCTATAATGGTTAGAAATTATTAAAGATCTATGCAATTAAAGCATAAATCCATAGAATGAACGATTAAAGGAAAATCCTTTAGATCACAATTAGGCAAAATAAAATTTTTTAAAGCAAAAAAATTATTCATAGAGGGAGTTTGTATAGAAACACTTCCTAAATTATCCTTTCCTGGACGATCTGAAGTCTTTAAGATATAGACCAATTCTCCTTGAGGAGCTTCTACAACAGAAATTCCAATTTCATCAGCATATAATTTGATATTTGCCAGATCAATAACCTCAATTTTTTCAGTATTATTTTTTAGATAATCTATAGCCCCTTTAATAATAGAAACAGAATTTTTTAATTCCCATAACCTAACCTGAATGCGAGAATAAGCATCTCCTCCATTAAATGTTACAACTTCCCATTTGCCGATTATATCTTCATCTAGATAGGAATTATATGGAGAGAAATAGCGAACATCGTAGATCTGACCCGCTGCTCGAATATTTGGTCCAATAATTCCTGATTCTGGAACATTCTCTTCTATTAATGTACCTAAATCCTTAAATCGTTTTTTAAGATTAGAATTATAGATTCTGTTATGCAAAATTTCAAATAATGATGAGTCAATTTCCTCGATAGCTTCTCGCAAATCCTCTAATGAATGCCAGGATATATCTTTCACATATCCTATATAATTTAATTCTTCAAAATATCTTGTGCCTAATTCTTTTTCTAAAAAACTAAGAAAATCCAGAACTTTATTAAGAAGATTATGATATTCCTTAAAATTATAGGTTAAATACATTAAATTTACAAACCAAAATATGTGATTTATTATTCTCTCTATTTCACAATAAATGGTTCGAATCATTTTAACCCGATTTGATACTGAAACATTAATTATCGATTCCATTGCTAAAGAATAAGCTAAACTGTGATGGAATGAGCTAGTTGAGCATATTTTTTCTATAAGTTGTAGATTTTCTTTACCCCAATTCTTATATTTCAACAATGGGATAATTCCTCTATATAGCCAACCTGTTTTAAAATTTACAGACTTTATAATATTTTTGTCTAAATTAAAATAAAAATAGTTATCTGTAAGGTGAATTCTATTAAAAACACCTTGAGAAAGAATATTTTTTGCAGAATGTGCTGGGAATAATTTAATTGGAAGATTAGGCAAAATTTCTTCAAGTTCTTCTTTAAAATATAAAAATTTGATCCCATATCTTTTAGATATTTCATCTTCATAACTTTCTACCTGAGGATAAGCAACCCTCACTGAGTCAATTTCGTTGGAATCTTTATCCACTTCAGTAAATACAAAGAGATATTGATTATCTGGAATATATTCGTTAAAATATTCATAAATTACTTCATATTTATTTTTAAAATCATTTATTAGTATATTTTTTAAATTAACCGATTTTTCACCGAAAAAAAATGCAATATCTCTAACACGGGATTTATTAATATAAAAAACATTTTCAAAATTACGAGTAGGTTGGTCTTTTAACTCATTCCCAAGATAATTTTTAAATTCTTTTAATAAATTAGTGTAAATTTGCATTATTTTCTAATAACTATTTATTTTTCCATATTTAAATAGTTTTGAATGATTTTTATTTTCTAAGGGAATATTAGAATTTTTGAAATTTAGTAATACTCATCCCTCTCAATAAAGTAGGAAAAAAAGTGAAAAAAAATTGAATTTCATATTTTTTAAAAAATTTATCGGCACTGCTCGTGGTGATTTCGGTCTTTTTTAAATTTTCTCGTTAAGACCACAGCAATTGCTGAAGCTGAGATTAAAAGAATTAAAAGATCATCATAATTAATAATTGGACTGGGGCATTGATTTAAATCAATATAAAGTCAAGGAATCTTATTAAATAGAAAAGGATAAGAGAAATTATTATGAAACCAACAGATAAATAAATTGCCTTTTTTACGAGTATGGAGTATGGAATGGGTTTTTCCTCGTACAAACCTAATAATTTGAAAATTTGCACAATATCGATAAACCCAATATCATTCACGGAATTTTGCTTTGACATGAAAGTTTCTGATTTATTAAAAAGTGCTAAGATCTCAGTTCTTGATATTCGGGGTTTTGCCTCCTTTATTAGGGCAATTATCCCTGCGCATAATGTTGCCGAAATTGAAGTTCCTGATATCTCATAAGTATCAATTCCTTTAACTGGAACTGTAATTTTCGAGCTGGGAAAATATACTTCTGGTTTATAATTATTCATATCAATTAAATCCTTTCCGCTGAAGTAGGTGATTTTCCCTTCTTTAGATATTGCACCTACAGTAATAACACTCTTTGAGGCTCCAGGGCTCCCTATTGTATTTGATTCAGGTCCAAAATTACCCGCAGAAGCAATGATGATAATGTTCAAATTATTAAATAAAATATCACAAGATTTGGATAAAATATCATTTCCATTAGATGATGGATTTAAAGTGGAACTGCATATTAGAAGGATATCGAATTTAATATCATTTTCCAAGATATGATCAAATGCTTTTAAAAAATCAGAGAAATAAGCAACTCCCGCATTGTTAAATATTTTAAAATCAATTATTTTGATATCGGGGCATAATCCAATAAATCCTTCACCAAATTCACTTGATTTATTCTTTAAAATATGTGTTAATAACGTTGCATGGAAATTTTCATCGGATGTTTCTTCATTAGTGAAATTAATTTGATCAATTGAAGAATAATCAAGGGATTCGAAATTTTTACCTATTCCTGAATCTAAAAGTGCAATTGAAACATTTTTCCCAGTGAAAGGGAGCAAGGAATTTTTAAATCTCTTAATATTTAATAATTCAGAGACTTTATTCATTGATTGATAAAGTCGTTGATTTTCTTCTATACATTCTATAAGCTCATCTTCCGATAAATCAAAAATTATTTTCGGGTCAATTTCCATTAATAATGAGGGGATTATTTTAAAAGTTGATATAATTTCCAGATTTTTATGATTCTGAATGAATTTTTTTCGATCAGAATCATTTTTAAAGGAGATTATTGTTTTAATTTTAGATTCTCTAGATAATATCAACTGATCTAATGTACTTTTCCCAATTTTTTCTTCGATTTCCTTAGAAATTGTTGGTTTGAGTTTTATTTTTTCAAGAAAAGAAGGATGTATTTTGTCAACATTCATTTTTAAACATACAGAAGGTTTTAAATTTTAAATTTGAGTTCTTTAATAATTTCTTCCACAGTATAATTGTGATGCACTATTAGAGAGATTGCGTTTACCATTTTGGTTGGATCCTCTGCTTGAAATACATTTCGACCCATTGCTACTCCAGATCCTCCAGCCTGAATGGATTCATATATCATATAAAATACATCAATTTCTGTATTCATTTTAGGTCCTCCTGCAATAATTACCGGAACTGGGCAACCCTTAACAATTTCATGAAATGAATCAATATCACCAGTATAATTTGTTTTCACAATATCCGCACCGAGTTCACCACCTACTCTAACAGCAATATTTACCACTTCGGGATTATGCTCATCTGTGATTTTCTTACCTCTTGAATACATCATAGCAAGTAAAGGCATACCCCACTCTCTTGCACTCTCAATAGCTTTATGAGCGTCTTGAAGCATTTCAGGTTCATCATTTGCTCCAATATTAATGTGAATTGATACGCCATCAGCTCCCATTTTTAAAGCTCTTTCTACGCTACTCACTAACACTTTTCTATTTGGATCAGGAGATAAACTGGTACCTCCGCTTAAATGAATTATAAGTCCAATATCTATTCCAGATTGTCTATGTCCAGCACCAACCATTCCAGTATGCTCAATAACTGCATTTGCTCCACCAATAGCAACACTATCAACCATAGCTGCCATATCTTCAAGACCTTTTATGGTTCCTTCAGACATTCCATGGTCCATTGGGATAATAATAGTTCTTTTTGTTTTTCTATCAAAAATTCTTTCGAATCTAATTTTTTTACCGATATCCATAATTTTTTCCAAATTTTTATTTAAATAATGAATTTATTAGTATAAAAAATAATACATCTATAAATTTAAATGAAATTTATAATTTTTACCATGGAACTCTTATATAAGTATTTCGCGGAATATTAGATTTATTAGGATAATCTAGATTATGATGAATCCCTCTACTTTCTTTACGAGAAATGGCACTAACGATAATTATCTTTGCGACTGTTGCCAAATTTCTCAGTTCCACGAGATCACTTGAAATTTTGAAATCCCAATAATATTGATTTATTTCATCCAAGAGCACATTAATTCTTTTTTTAGCTCGTTGTAATCTTTTATCTGTTCTTACAATACCAACATAATTCCACATAAATCTTCTAATTTCATCCCAATTTTGTGAAATGACTACGGCTTCCGTCGAATCAACTGCATTTCCAGATTCCCATTGAGGAAAACTCTCATTTTTTACAGAATTCATTTTATCCTTTAAAAATTCAGAACAATTATGTGCAAAAGTCAAACTTTCTAAAATAGAATTACTTGCCAGCCTATTAGCTCCATGTAAACCGGTGTATGATACTTCTCCTATTGCGAACAAGTTTTTAATATCACTTTGTCCGTTGAGGTCTACCTTTACACCTCCACAACAATAATGAGCAGCTGGAACAACTGGAATTGGTTCTTTTGTTATATCAATATCAAACTTTAAACATTGCTCATAAACTCCCGGAAAATGTTCTTTTATGAATCCTGGTTCTTTTACTGATGCAATATCCAAATATACATAATCATCACCAGATTTTTTTAATTCTGCATCAATTGCTCTTGAGACAATATCTCTAGGTGCCAATTCTTTTAATTTATGATACCTTTCCATAAATGTTTTTCCACTTTTATCTTTTAATATTGCACCTTCTCCTCTCAATGCTTCAGTTATCAAAAATGATTTTGCAAAGGGATGATATAAACAAGTTGGGTGAAATTGAACGAACTCCATATTGGCAATTGTGGCTCCAACTCGATATGCCATAGCCACTCCATCACCAGAAGCAACATCAGGATTCGAAGTATATACATATATTTTTCCAACACCACCAGTTGCTAAAATCGTAAATTTAGCAGAGATACTATAAATCTCACTATTTTTTTTGTCTAAAACATAAGCTCCTAAGCACACACGATCTTTTCCAAATAAATTTATTACAATATTGTGTTCCCTTATTTCAATATTATCTAATTCTTTTACTTTAGAAATCATTGCATTTTGAACAGCTTTACCAGTTAAATCATTTACATGAAATATTCTGCGTCTTGAATGCCCACCTTCCTGACCTAGTTCATAAAAGCCATTTTTTTCCTTTGTAAAATCAATCCCCCAATTAATTAATTCTTGCAATCTTTCGGGAGCTTGAGTTATTACATTTCTAACAACTGTTTTATCACATAAATCATCCCCAGCAATAATTGTATCATTTATATGAGACTCAAAACTATCATTTTTATCCCAAACACATGCGATACCTCCTTGGGCATAGAAAGTGTTAGTTTCAGATATGCTTTCCTTTGATAATATTAAGACAGACCCAAATTTGGATAGTTTAATTGCACTTGCTAAACCAGAAACTCCTGTTCCTATGATTAAAAAGTCAGTTTTCATATTCAATGAATTATCCTCAGTTCAATAAACAAAAGAAATTATACGATTATTAAATACATCAATTTTTTCTAAAATAATATTTTAACTATTTAATAATTATTTGAATTAAAAAAGTTAATAGAAAAGACTTTCCAAATTATTAAATTAGAAAAAAATTTTTATTTTTTAATCAAAGAAAACTTAAAAATTTTGAATCTTGTTATTTTAATATGTGTTTTAAAACTATTTGGTGAATTTTAATAAAAAAAATTAAAAAAGTGTTATTTTTATGTTATGGAAACACATGCCGATCACCAGCAGCAGAATATTTAGCTAAAAATTTAGCGGAAAATAAATATGAAAAGGATTTGTTTGATGTGGAATTTGTATCTGCTGGTCTTACTAAAACTTTTGGATATGCTCAACCAGAAACAGTCAGATTTGCTAAATCTAGAGGGATAAATATGTCAAACTTCATACCGCAATTAATCGATTATTATCTTCTAGAATTAAATGATTTAATTTTAACTATGGAGCAAAAACAAGTGAATAAAATCCTTCAACATTTTCCAAAAATTCCAAATCTAAAAGCGAAAGTTTTTACTCTAAAGGGATTTGCAGGTGAAACTAAAGATGTTGATATCCCTGATCCTTATATGACAACTACCGAGTATTATAATAAGACCTTAGAGGAAATTGAGAAATTTGTAGAATTAAGTTTAAAAAAAATTATTGAATTGAATAAAAATTACACTTAAATGATTAATTTCTTTTTTTAAACAAATCCAATTATATCTTTTTTTTAAAAATTTATTTCAAAACTTTTAAATAGTTCCTTTATTCTTATTGTTTTGAATATTCTTTTAAGAATATCGTAAATTGAGAGTTTAAAGTGATTATTATGGAATTAGATATATGGATGGTTTTATGGCCTATAGTTATAGTTATTGCTGTAATTATTGGAATCTGGTTTTTAGCGGGGATTAAAGTAATATTGGAATATGAGCGGTTAGTTATATTTCGTTTAGGAAAATACAAACGAACTATTGGTCCAGGAGTAGTATATGTTTTACCAATCGTTGAATCTTCAAGAAAGGTTGATTTGAGGATTGTAACTCAAGATATTCCTAGACAGGAAATTATAACAAGAGATAATATTCCCGTTTTAGCTAATACTGTTGTTTATTTTAAAGTGGAAAGACCAGAGGATGCGGTAATAAAGATTGAGAATTATACCTATGCTGTGCGGCAATACACACAGGCTGCTCTCAGAGATGTCGTTGGTAATATGGAATTAGATGGTGTATTAACGGAACGAGATAAGGTTGCACTTGATATTAGAGAGATTGTTGATTCGGAAACAAATGAATGGGGGATTGATATCAAAAGTATTAAAATACAGGAGATAGAATTACCAGCAGAGATGAAACGAGCCATGGCTAAACAAGCAGAAGCTGAACGTGATAAACGTGCAGTAATTATTACTTCAGAAGGAGAACTTATGGCTGCAGAAAATTTGCAAAAAGCTGCTGCGCTTATGGCATCTGAACCGGGTGCTCTACAACTTAGGACGTTACAAACTATTAGGGATATTTCTCAAGACCCATCTGAAAAAATTGTTATTTTTATGCCAAGTGGTATTGAAAAGCTAATCCGGAAATTTACAGATTGAGGGGGATTTTTCACTGAGCAGAAGTTTGGTTCCTAATAGGAGATATATTCAAATAGCATTCAATCATACTACTTATGAAGTTTGGAGAATATTACCGCAAATACCTCAAGACCCAAGGATAATAATTGAAGCGGGAACACCATTTTGTAAACGAGAAGGAATGGATGGTGTTGGATTAATACGAAGTAAGTGGAGGGGAATTTTGGTAGCAGATTTAAAAGTAACTGATGGAGCAAGGGAAGAAGTTATGTTTGCTTATCAAGCTGGAGCCAATGCGGTAACTGCAGCAGGAACTGCCCCAACTGAAACTTTGGATTTTTTCATGAAAATATGTGCCAAATATAATGTCTATTCAATGGTAGATATGTTAAACGTTGATAATCCTCTTAGAAAACTCCTACCTTTAAAAAACAAACCAGATTTTGTAGTTATCCATAAGGGACGAGACGAAGAAGTTAATCCAAGAAAGATAATTCGATATAAGGATATTAATAAAGTTTGTTCAAAATTTGGCGTGTTCATATCAGTTGCCGGAGGTTTGGACCAAGACAGTGTCCGTACAGCCTATTTTAATGGTGCTGATGTTGCGATCCTAAATATTGTCGAACAAGATGATGAAAATAAGGGAATATTTGAAAACGCTAACTTTAGGGTATTGATTCCGAAGATATTAAACGAAATAGGAGCATAAATTTAATTAATATTATTTTTTCTCTTTTTTTTTATAAGTATTTTGAATTTAGATTAAGTTAAACTTATATATTCAATTCAATATTATTAATTCCAATTAAGAAATTTGAAATGATCTAAAATTTATAAAATAAAACATCAATGAGTGGTCTATTAGGATCACTCAAAAAAAGTGAAAAGAATGTTAAAATTAAAAGTAAAAAAAGTTGTAATGTTTAAACATGGTGTTTCCTATTATATTCTCGGAGGAAATTTAAAGGGCTCTGGCAAATTTGAATTGGAATTTAAAACAGATGAGATGAATGATATATTAAAATCTCTGTTTGTATTAGATACCAGTCAAAAAGGATACATTTCTTCTATAAGTTTTGATGCAGCTTTAGAAACTTCACAATTACTAAGTCAAATTTCATTAAATGTCCCTGATGACGATTCTTTTTCTTCAGTTTTAACGCAGATTAAGGGAGCAAAGATAAATTTTACTATTGGAACTGCTAAAAAGATGAGCGGTACGGTTATGGGCATTGAATATAGAGAAAAATTCATAAAAGAAGAGAAAATAGAAGAACCACTTTTAATCACTTTAAATGAGAATAACACAATCTCTAAAATCCCATTTTCCGAGATAAGCTCATTTGAAATATTAAATGAAGATCTCCAGAAAGATCTAAAGTTTTTTTTAGACACTGTAATTGCAGGAAAAAAGAAGGATACAAAATATATCGTTATTAATTGTGAATCTGGAGGGCAAGATGAAGTAAAGAGATCAATTGTTGTAAGCTATCTTCAAGAGAGTCCAATTTGGAAAACCACATATAGATTAATTATGAGTAAAAAACAAGCTTTAGAAAAGAAATGCTTACTCTCAGGTTGGTGTATCGTGGAGAACGTTACAAACATGGACTGGGAGGAAATTGAATTATCATTAGTTGCTGGAATGCCTGTATCATTCAAATATGATTTTTATCACCCAATTTTTATTCAGAGACCGGTAATTACTCCACCAAAAGTATTAAGTGCAAAACCTATTGAAATAGAAGAGGGCATGGAAATGGAGGAGTATGATAAATATAAAATGGAGGCAACATATGAGATAAAAGAAGCAGAAGCAGCTCCTCCTGCTCCAATGGCAATGGCAACAGCAGGAGCGAAAAAGTCAAGAAAAGCTGCGATTGGTGGAGGATTTGGTGCTATGGCTGATGAGGCGCTTCTAGATAAAGTTAGAACCCAAACATCTGTTCAAACAAAAGACCTGGGAGAGCTTTTTGAATACAATATATCAAAACCTGTATCTCTTAAAAGGAAGCATAGTGCCTTAGTACCAATTGTAAGTGAAGAAATAATAGCAAAAAAAATTCTACTTTACAATAAAAATGAAAATGATAAAAATCCAAATGCATGCCTTGAAATTACAAATAATACAAATTTAACCCTGGAACGAGGACCTGTAACAATCATTTACGACAATAACCTCGCTGGGGAAGCAATTATTCCATTTTTGAACAAAACCGATACAAGATTATTAAACTATGCAATCGAACAAGCTGTGCTTATTGATCACGAGCAGAAGTCAGAAAGTAAAAGAGTCCATAAAATTAGTTTCTCAGGACACTATTGTTATGAATATTATTATACCAATCTAACTACAACATACAAAATTAAGAATAAAACTGATGAAGTGAAAGAATTATATCTTGATCATCCAAAACAATCAGGGTATAAAATATTAGAAAGTCCTGAAGAGCCTGAAGAAACTCCAAATTATTGGCGTTTTAAATTGAATATAGAACCAAAGGATGCAGTTTCATTTACTATTAAAGAACAGAGAGAGAATTCTTCTAGTTATTATTTATGGAATTGGACCAAAGAAGATATCTTTAAACGAGTAGAATTTTATATTAAACAAAAGTTCATTAATGAGAAACTTGAAACCCAATTGATGGAGATAGCAGAATTGATTGGAAAGGTGAATGATTTAAAGAATAAAAAAGAAAACTTAATCAATGAAAAAGATCAAATGGAAAATGAACAACAAAGAATTAGAGATAATATTTCAGTATTAGGGCAAACTTCTCAAGAAAACGTCTTGAAAGAAAAATATGTTAAAAAATTGACAGACCAAGAGAACAAATTCGAAAAAATATCTTCCGAAATAAAAGCAATGGATAAAGAACTTGAAAGTTTAAATGAAACTATTTCTAAAAAAATGGATAAACTTAGAGTTAGTTAAAAAACAAAAAAAATCTCATAAAAAATATCCTTTTTCTTAATTTTTTTCTTTTAGAAAATTCTTTGAAATTAGATGAATGATAAAATACTTTAAAAATTAAAGAAATCTCTTATAAAATTTTTATACTATTTTTATAATATATCTTCATAGCAATTTTTTGAAAAAAAAATCTAATTATTATTATTTGGGTGAACAAAAATATCAACTGAAACTAATAGTGAAATTAAAAAGATTAAGGCTGAAAAAAAGCTAAAGGAATCTAAAATAAAAAAGGAAAAAAAGAAATCTAAAATAAAAAGCGAGAAACAAAAAGAGAGAGAGGAAGTAGAAAAAAAAGAACATTCTTTAAGGGCCATTGCATTAGATACTGGCGGAACAATGAGTGATTCTTTTGTAATTGACGAAGAAGGAACATTTATAATAGGAAAGGCAATTACTACTCCAGAGGATGAGTCTGAAGGGATATTAAATTCAATTAAGGATGCTTTAGGTTATTGGGATACGACTTTAGAAGATTCAGGAGGATCTGTAGAAGCCTTAGTATATTCTGGAACAACAATGATAAATAGGCTTTTAGAGAGAAAGGGAAACAGTAATATTGGAATTATAGTTAATGCAGGTTTTGAGGATCTCCCCAGATTAGGAAGAGCTCTTCAATGTTGGATATGGCTCGACTATGGAGGACGCCTCCATGCGAGGGAACACGAACACCCCAAACCACTAGTACCAAGGAAACAAATTAAAGGTGTCCGCGGACGAATCAATTTCTGGGGAGAGGAGCTGATTCCACTTTATAAAGATGAAGTTAGAGTAGCCATAGAAGAATTACTCGAAATGGGGGTGGATAGTATTTGTGTTTGCCTACTTTGTTCCTACATGAATCCAGCTCATGAAAAACGTGTGAAAAGGATTGCAGAACGGCTAATGAAGGAAAAAGATAAGAAGATTCCTATAATCTTATCATGCGAGCATAATCCTGTTAGAGGTGAAACTCCTAGACTAAATGCTCTTATCATTGAACAGTATGCTGCAGAACCATCAAGAAAATTGTTAGTAAAAATTGCCGAAACTTTTCAAGAGAAACAAGTTCCCGCGCCTCTTAGAATCTTAACAACTTATGGAGGTACAATCTCCCCATATCACAAACAACTCATTACAACCCTAGTATCCGGTCCTATTGGTGGAATGATAGGATGCAAATTCATAGCCAAGGAATATGGAATAAAGAACTTAGTATCCTCAGATGTAGGGGGTACCAGTTTCGATGTAGGTCTTATAATGGAAAATTACGTTCCTACCAAATGGGAGAGTTCTGTTGGAAAATTCATTTTAAACATACCCATGATAGGTTTAAACTCAATAGGTGCAGGTACTGGCATGTATGTGAGATATAATAAAGTTTCAGGAAGATTAGAATTTGGACCTGAAAGTGCAGGATATCGTATCGGAGTATGTAATGAGCCATCTGGAGTTGAAACAGTCACAATGACGGATTGTAGTTTAATTTTGGGATATCTCAATCCAGACTATTTTCTCGGAGGAAATATTCCATTAGACAAGAAGCGAGCATATAAATATATCAAAGAACAGTTGGCAGACCCTTTTGGTGTAGACCCAGAAAGAACTGCACGAGGTGCACTTGATTTAATAGAGATTAACATGAAAAATCATCTTAATGGAATGATTCAAGGTCTTGGTTTCAGACCAGAGAACTATACCCTCATCTCCTTCGGAGGGGCTGGGCCACTCCATGTGGCAGGATATGCTAGGGAGTTAAAGTTTCAAGATATTATGATACCAGAATGGGCAGCTGCGTTCTCAGCGTATGGTTGTGCATGTGCCGAACATTCTTACAGACATGAAAAGTCTGTGGATTTATTGATACCTCCTGATGGGAGTATGAATGAAATTGTATCTATGATGCTCAACGCTACGTGGAGTGAATTAAAAAAGGATATAATAAAAGAGTTTGAAAAAGAGGATAGAGATCCTAGTGAAATGGAATTTATTCCCTCAGTTCGAATACAATATTTTGGTATGTTTGATGATTTAGAAGTAACATCTACATCTGATAATCTTAAAGCCGAAGATGTGTGGAAACTGGCAAGAAGTTATGATGATCTTTTCGATCAAATATTTCGAAGAGGTACAAAAAGTCCTAATCTTGGATATCATATAACCAAGGCGGTGGCAACAGGGATTATTCCAGTTCCTAAGCCCAAATTGCCGGATTATAAGTTGAGTGGGAAGGATCCGTACAAAGGAGCAAATAAAGGAAAGAGAAAAATATTCTGGGAAGCTGATTGGCATAATGCTTCACTTTGGGAGATGAATTTACTTAATCCTGGAAATTTAATAGATGGTCCCGCAGTTATCGAGGCTCCGGCAACCACTTTACTGGTTCCGCCGGGTTTTAAAGTTTTTCTTGATAAACATAGAATTTTTCATATGGAGGTGTAAAGAAATGAATAATAAACCAATTGGATGGAATGGAAAAACACTTATGAAAATGCTTGAAGAAAGCGAGAAATATATAAAGGAAACAAAATCATATTATGGAATAGATAAACTAAAGTTAAAGGAAGAAGACCCTTTTGAATATGAACGAGCATTTGCAAGTCTTAGAGGTGCATTAGTTTCTGCAAGAGAAACTGCATTACATGTTGCCGCTTCACCCATTGTTAAAGAGATTGGTGAGCTCTGCTTTGCTTTATATACTCCAGAAGGTGATTCTATTGTTGTTTCAACTGGTATCTTGGTTCATGTCCACACAATGAGCGAAGCCGTAAAATTTATGGTAAAAGAGGATTATGAACAAGACCCCGGAATCAACCCAGGTGATATTTTTCTAAATAATGACCCCGAATGCGGAAATGTGCATACAACAGATGTCCAGACTCTAATTCCGATATTCTGGAAGGAAGAATTGATTGGCTGGGCGGGAGGTGTAACTCATCAAATCGATTCTGGAGGTATTACTCCAGGTCATGATTTAGTTGCAGCTATTCAACGTTTTGATGATGGGGTTTATTACACTTGTCGAAAGATCGGATCGAATGATAAAATATGGAAAGATCACATGATAAATGCTCGAAGATCAGTTAGAACTCCATTTTATTGGGAGTTGGACGAAAAATGTAGATTAGCGGGAGATTTAATGATTCGAGATGCGGTTCTAGAGTTTATAGAGAGAGAAGGAATTGAATACTATAAACAATTTATAAGAGAGGTAATAGAGGAGGGAAGAAGGATTTTTCAAGAACGTGTGAAAGAACGACTGATACCTGGGAGGTATAGAGCTGCAGCTTTCTTTGATATACCTATGAAGGAAGAAGCTTGGCAACCTAGGGCAAAAATAGATAAGGTCAGCAACCAACCATTAGAAATAATAATTAAGAATGATGGAAAAATGTCACTTTCATTTGATGGAGCAAGTGGTCCTGGAGCAAATCCTATGAACTGTGCAAAAGGAGCAATGGAAGGAGGTCAATGGGTTCTCTTAACGCAGGTTTTAATATATGGAGATAAAGTGAATGATGGGGCATATTTTGCTGTAGAGACAGATTACCCGCTAGGAACATGGTGTAATCCAGGAGATTCTTCTTTATCATATCAGAGTCCTTGGGGTAATTTAATTCCTGCATATACGGGAATGATGAAGTGTCTATCTTATGGACTATTCTCGCGTGGATATAGAGAAGAAATCGTTCCAGGGTATGGGTTTACCGGAGATGCAATTCAAGGTGGAGGAATTTATTCTGCTGGGCCGCTTAAAGGGGAAAGGTGGTCATTATCAACATTTGAGATTAGCGGTCAAGGCTTGGGAGCAAGTGGTGTTAGAGATGGACTGGATTGGGGATATGCAATGTGGAATCCAGAAGCTGACCTTGGAGATGTTGAAACATGGGAACTATTCCAAGGAGGAATTCCTTATTTATCAAGAAGAGTTAAACCAAATACTGCAGGTCATGGAAAATATCGAGGTGGAGCAAATTATGAAGGAGTGGCAATGATTGCAAATTCAAAAGAAGTGGACTTTTTTGGAGCTAGGGATGGTTATTGTTTTCATGGATCTGGTGGTATGCACGGGGGTTATCCTCATGCAACTGGATATCGACTTTATGCCAAAAAGACAAATATTCAGGAGATTATACAAAATCAAAAAGAATATCCATTAGGAGATCCAGATCCTAGTAATGGTGAATTTGAGAAATTACTAGAGGGAGATATTGTGAGAAAGAAATACTGCACAATCTATCCTATCATCTTGGAGAATAACGATATTATTTATTATGCATTAAGTGGAGGTCCAGGATACGGTGATCCTCTAGAGAGAAAGGTGGAGAGTGTAAAACAAGACCTTAATAATGGAATTTACACAAATGATTTAGTCTATAATATTTATGGTGTAGTAGCAGAATATGATGAAGAAATGGGAGAGTGGGTAATCGACAAAATGGGCACAGACATACGTCGAGAAGAAATTAGAGCGGAACGAAAAGATAAATCCTTGACATTTGATGATTATTGGGAACAAGAACGGTGGAAAATTACGGAAGATATGCTGAGTGAACCAGTAAAACTAATGTATTCTGAAAGTTTAAATTTATCTCCAAAATGGGCAAAGGAATTCCTAGAATTTTGGAGATTACCCGAGGATTTCCAACTGGAGGTGAAATAAAATGGTAAAATACGATAAAAAGACACTTGAAAGGATGATTAATGGAGATTTGACTTGGGAGGAATTAAAACCAATAATAAGTGGTACAAAGGATCCTGATAGATTTGATAAAATTATTGAGATTTTACAAGAAAAAGTCTCTTGGGATGAGAAAATCATCTTACCAATTCATGAACATTTATATATCGTCTCAAAGGATGATAAAAGAATAGTAAAATGTGATTGCGGATATGAGTATGGAGATTATAAAGAGAACTGGAAAAAGAAATGTAGAATAAATGTGAGAGATACAGCTGAAGAGCTTGAAGAATTTTATCCAAAATATATGGCTAGTGACCCAGATTGGATGGAACTTAGAGAATATTTCTGTCCTGGTTGTTTTACACTGCTAGATACGGAAGCTGTACCTCCAGGATATCCTACAATTTTTAATTTTCTGCCCGATATTGATGCATTCTACAAAGAGTGGCTTGGAAGAAAAGCTCCAGATAGATAGTAAGAGTTCCTAATTGATAATTTAAAAATATGACACAATGAAATCAGTGTTAAATGAATAATTTTAACAAAATTTTTTCAAACCTTTTTTTTTTATTTCAATTTGATAAATTGAAAAAATAAAATAATAAATTTCATGGAAGTTGAATATTTTCATAATGAGTGAAATAAACACCAATATAATTAAGAATATAAATAAGGACCAAATACTTAAGGACGCTTATGATTTAAGTTTTCCGCGTAGGATTGGGAGCGAAGGAAATCTAAAAGCAAGAGAGCTTTTAGTTTCAAAGATTACAGAACTAGAATATAAACCACATTTTCAGAATTTTACGTATTCCTATTTATTTCGTTCATTTATTTTTAATATCATACGAATTATATACATTTTAGGAATTATGGGGCTGTTAATTTTGTATTTTCCTTTCACACAAGATAGAATCATCTGGATTTTAATTCCCGGAACATTAATTATTGTTTTATTAGTAATTGAATTTTCATATCACCAAGAAATAAGTCAATTCGCTATAATGAATTGGGAGAAATTAAAACCTAAACAAAAAAAGCTAATTAGAAATGGAAAAAATATATTTGCAATTAAGTCAAATGAATCCAGATTAATTTTTTCTGATGAATTAAACGAATTTCAATTGAATTTAGAGAGAAAAAGCGAATATAAACGACATTTAATAATTTTAAGTGCTCATTATGATTCAATAAACGTTTCATTTGGACCCTTTTTAATAATATTTACTTCAATTTTAAATACCATAGGCATATTGATAATTGGATTTTTTCCAATCGTGCTTTTGATTCTGTCAGGGATCTGGTACTATATATTTACGGTAATTTATCTTATATTCTGCTCTTTGACTTTATTATCATCATTTATTAGACTGTTTAGAAAATTACAAAATTTTTCTGATGGAGCAATAGATAACGCAAGTGGAGTTTCTACGGTATTAGGTGTTGCTCGGGCTCTAAAAGAAATAGATTTACCAAATGTAGATATAATATTTTCCTTTTGGGACGCTGAAGAGGAAGGACTTGTAGGAAGTTTATCATTTGTAGAAAAACACCTTCAAAAATTAATTAATTTATATGGTATTGAAAATATTCATGTAATTTCGTATGATGGGTGCGGTTCAAAAGGTCAAATCAGTTTTGGAAGATCTTTTGGCTTTCCCAGGGTAATAAAACATGATAAGGGAATAGTCAATAAATTAAAAGCAAGTGCGGAATCATTGGAGATACCTACAAAGACATCATGGTTCTACTATCCTCCGTCGGATCATGCTTGTTTTGGAATAAGAAATATAGACTCAGTCTGGTTTTATTCATTCGCCGCAGTATCAAATACTGTAAAAGATAAAAAAGAGTTATTAGTAGGAAAGACATTGGTAAATTCTGTTAAGATTACATTACAATATTTATCAAATTTTTAATGTATTATCAAATTTCCTATAATTTAAAATTGAGTGATTATCTTTAAAGTAATTATTTAAAAAAAAAATTAGAGGAAATTAAAAAAATTCTATTCTATTTTAAATTATAAGAGAGATCTAAACATTCTTCGGATTGAATTCTGCACAATAAGCATTTGTACATTCCTTGTACCTCCAATAACTTCCTCCACTTTTGAGGCATCTAATGCCTCATCTAGTAGAGTGTTATCAGTAAGAGAAATTCCACCCATATGATTTTGAATCTCGTAGCAAACCTCGTGAGAGAGTTTACATCCGTAATATTTAATTTGCGATGATAAAGAAGCCATCCATTTTTCGATTTCTTTGCTTGGTTTTTCAGCAAAAAGAATTTTATCATCATATATTGATGCAATTTGAAAAGCCATCATTGTGGCTGCTGTGACTTTAGTAAGTAAATCAGCAAGCGGAAATCCAATACCTTGATATCCAATTATGTCTTTATTAAATTGCTTTCTCAAATTGGAATAAATAAGTCCATGAATAAGTCCATTCCAACAGATACCTAATGTACTTCCTACAATACTTATCCTTTCGGGAATTAAACCGTCAAATAGATAATTATATCCCTTTCCATCATCTCCTAATATGTATGGATATGGAACCTTAACATCTTCAAGAATACTATGAGCTATATGCACTCTTGGAACGGCATTTATACGTAATCTTTCAGTTCTAATGCCAAATTCTTTTTTAAACATTGCTTGGACCATAGTACCCCTCGGATCTTTCATATTATACACCCCATATCCAACAAAGTAGTCAGCTTTAGGACCATTCGTAGTGAAAATCTTCTCTCCGTTAAATATAACCCCATCAGCAGCTTTCTCGCAAGTTGTTAGCAGATTAACTGCATCTGAACCTCTTTCTGGTTCCGTAATTAAAATACAACCAATGCCATTTCCCTCCATTAAATCTGCTTGAACTTTAGAGATCTCGCTTGTCTCGCCGTGCTGGAATGTTGGGTTCCCACAGAGTATTCCACTGGCTAAACGTGCAAGGTCCAGTTGTGGATCACAGATGCTTAAAATTGTAGCTAATAAAACTTCATATTTCATTCCATAAGGGATAAAATCTTTATATTTATTCATTCGTTGGATAAAACCTCGTTCTCCAAGTTTTGGAAATAATACATAGACATCTTTTTCTCTATCAATTGTAGGGGCTAATTCAAGGCAAAAATCTTCGACTTCTTTGACAAATGCCAGTTCTTCTTCGTTTAATAATGGAAAGATATTTTGATTCAAAATCTTATAAAAATTACCCAATTCCAATTTTTCTAAAATTTCATCCTTGATAATTTTTTCTTGTATTTTCATATTTAATTCAGTTTAAATATTCATTTTAAAGTCTAATATCCATTAAAAACGAAACATATTTTATTAATTTATAACATAGTGAGTATCAAAATTTTAAATATAATAACTAAAATCTACAATTAATAAGAAATAATTTATAACTAAGAAATAAAATTATTATTTTAATAGAATTAAAAAAAAGGAACAAATCTATAGAAAAATGTCTACCTTTCTCATTGTATTCATCATTTCCTGCGGTTTATTAACGTTTTTCTTATTATTGACGTTTTTCTATTATCAACAAATACAAAAAATGCAACTAACTGAAGAACTTGAGAAAAAAGAAAAATCTTTAGAAACTATACTTGAGAGATATGCCCTTAAAGAAAAGAAAAATGTTATGATGGAAAAATTGGCTCAAATTTCTCAAATAATTGCTGAAACTGAAAGTGAAATTGCCATAAAAACATCTCAAAGAACAAAACTTGCTGAAGAGTCTTTTAAGGAAAAAAGTTCTGAAGTAGAAATCATTCAGCAAGCAGATGTAAAATATCGGACTTTTTCTCAAGATTTATCGTCTGCAATGCCTATTTCTGAAGAAGAAAGGCAAAGGGACTTAACAGATTTGAAAAATGCAATCGAAATATTAGAAAGTTTGGATGAAACAAAATATTTAAAAGATCAAAAAACAGTTGATGTTGCAAAAGGTTTATTTTTTGATAAGATGTCTCAAAAAATTAATTCTATAATAAATGAATTAAATTTAAGAGATTATAAAGTAATACCTGACGAAAGATTGGTATTTCATTCTTTAAAAAGTATCCCACAACTAAAGAATGAAGATTTTGAACCACTCTTAAATATAATGAAAGAAACGGGATTTTTTAATGATTTCATTGAAGTCAATCCAAAGTTGAGTTTAATTATTTTTCAAAAAGAAAAATTAATCTTTAATCAATCTGAAAAGGTTCTTCTCGCATTTGCATATGCAGAAGATTATTTAACTCCTCAAAAATTAATGGAACTTACTGAATGGAATAATGCGTTTGCTATGAAGGTGATAAATTCATTAAAAGAAAAAGGACTTTTAACAATATTTGATGAGAACATAAAAATTGACGGTTTTGGAAATGTAGATGAGCGGAAAAAATGGAATGAATTCATAGAAGATCAAATTAAAGAAGAAAAAGAAGAATTTGAACGAAAAAGACACCGCCAAAAAGAGAGAGAAAATGAATTTAAAGAAAAAATACGTTTAAAACAACAAAAAATAAAAAAAATTGAAGACCAGAGATTAAAAGATATAGGTGATTTAAAGATTGCTATGGAAAAGCTGGAGGAAATAGCTTATTTCGATTCTAAACCGTCGTCGGAAGAAATCACTAGAGAACAAATTTCGGAAAAAATACTTGAATATTATGAGCAAAATTTAATCTTAAATGGAGGATTAGTGCAATTTTCAAAAATTTTTGAACATATAAAAGAAGATTATCCGAAGATAAATGTTAAAAAGATTTTAGACGTACTACATAAATTCCAAGAAATGCAAATGATTAAAGATTCTTTTATGTTAGGCAGAGCTAGGATATACCTGTTTCAAGAAATGGAATTTAATGATAAAGATAAAGAGTTTTTATTATTAAATATAAATAAAAAACCCATGACAAAAGAAGAATTTTTAAAAGCACTAAAATGGGATGAGGAGAATTTATTAAAAATTATGAAAAAACTTCAGGGATATAATATTTTAAGAATTGAAGAAAATAAAATAATAATTCCTGGAATTAAACAAAAAAATATAACAGATGAAGAATAGTCTAAGAGAATTTTTCTTTCACAAATTCCATTACTTTAATTATTTCTTCCAAGTGTGTCTCTCTTTTCCCAAAAATATAAAACCTGACATCAGGACCTGTTCCCGAAGGTCTGAAATATAGAATAGAATCCTCACTTTTGAGTTGATAAGTATCAATCTTATTATTATTATCAGATAAACTTCTGATTTGATATTCTTTATTATCTAATTTTAAGGATTTTCCGTCATACTTCTCAAAATTTTTCATTATTTTGATTTTCTCCACATCAACAGCGGGAATTGTTCTGTTTATTCCCTTTATTGTCCAATCAATTGCATCGGAAATTCTATATCCTCTGACTATCAACTCAGAAAGTATGATTAGAGCTGGAACGGGGTATTTATCTGCAATTATGGGAAAAGGTGTTTCAAAATCATATTCTTCCGTGTTATTTTTTTTGGTAACTTTTAATATGTTGAATGTATGACCCCCACTTTCCTCCCACGCTGCAACTATTAAGTTCTCATCAATAATTTCTTTATTCTTAACAATTTTGCTTATGGTGTCTTTGAGTGGGGTTGAATTATTAATTTTTACAAATTTATCATTATTTTCTACATATAATATTCCTGTATCAATTTTTGATTGATCTACTTCAACCCCAAACAAGAAATATAAAATAACACCTAAATGTTTATATCCTACACCTGTCAAAATATTTAGAATTGAAGTATGGTCACCCCTATAATCGCTTGGAATTGTTCTTATGTTAATTATTTTGCATGAGAATTCCTTTGCAAGAATATTATGCATAGCAGTATAAAGCTCGTTTGGTATATAAAGATTATATCCATCATCCTCCTTTAAAAAGAATGCAAGTCGATCTCTATCAGCGTCTAATAATATCGCAATTTTTGAATCAACAGATTCCATCGTTTGAATTAACTTTTCTCTTCTTAATTCCTTAATTGGATTAGGCGGGTTGATAGTTTCGTCTATTAAGGTAATGTTAGCTCCATATTCTTTATAAAGATTCACAATACCCCTTGCCTTACCTAAATATGGCCATATAACAATTTTCGCATTTTTTAAGGCTTGAATTTCAATAATTTTAGAAATTAAATCTTTAATATACTCATTATTTTTCTGTTCTGCACCAATTCTATTTTCTTTAAATTTTCTCTTAAATTTTATCTCATTTAAGGAAAGCGCTATGCTAGAAATTTGCTTCATTAAATCGCCCGAAATAGGAATTGGATATTTCATATAAACTTTAAGTCCATTCCAATCTAATGGATTGTGGGATGCAGTAATCATTAAAGCTAGATTTATATCTTCATATAATGCAACTGATGCACTAGCATAAGGACTAGACATCAAGGAATTCCCATTACCATCTTTCTGAAAGAAAATTTCAAAACCATCTTGAGCAAATAATTGAGCACAGAGTTTTACTAAATAATTACTACTCGGACGACAATCGGAAACAATTAATATTTTCGGATTTTCTTCTATAAAATCTTCTTGAAATTTGATACTGATCGCTTTAGCAACGCGAAGATAGAGAAATAATTTTTGATTAGTTAAAAGATATGTTCCTGAAGGTTCTATTGAATCAAAAAGTTTAATTCTTAAACCTGAGGTTGGGGGAACAATGGGATCAACAATTTTTTGCTCCTCTTCATTCAAATCAGGTAATCTTATTAAATTGTAATCTTCAAATTCCTCGAAGTTTAATTTTTCAATTTTAAATTCCATATTTACTACACAACCCTTTTATTAAAATTAGAAATTTTTATTTTATATGTTTTTTTTCTATTGTTTCGATTGCATTTCTTAAAATTTCATGAATTTTTTCCCGATATACAAGATTGATTGCAACCATGCCAAAAGTTTTTATTTGCCTTTTATCAGTAGAGAGTAATTTCTCACAAAATTCAGGAGTTAATCTGTTGTCTAAATCTTGCTTATTTGCTATCCCGATAACAAATTCATCTTCATAATATTTATCCAAAATGTCATGTATTATTTGTTTTGAACCCGATACATTCTCATAAGTGGAATCAGTTACTAATAAAGCAATTTCTGTACCTGAAAGTAAGCTTGTCCATAGACTCTGAAAATTTTTTTGGCCCGCAAAATCCCAGAAAACAACTTCTCTTTTACCTCCAAACCCATCAAAAGTTGTAATATCAGCAGTCATTGTAGGTACATATTCTAAATTAATATCTTTCCCACAAATTAAATGAAGAAGTGTTGTTTTCCCAACCCCTCCAAATCCAATGATTGAAATTTTTATCGCACCAAGAACAATTTTATCAAGTTCTTCGTTAAATTTCTTAAATATTGAACGATTGCCTGCCCATTTATTATCTTTAATAATATTTTCGAATTTTTCTATGAATTTTTCGGCAATATTATTTAATTTGTTGGTTATTTCTTTATCTTCATCTTCTTTATCTGCACAAACGACAAATATTATGTCTTTAATAGAGATATAGAAGTATTTATTATCTCCAGTCTCAGTAGATTTTATTTCTGATTGACTAATTTCTTGCATAAAACTTGAAAATGCACTTAAAAAACCAGCCAATAAATCTTTATCAACCTCCGAGACACCATAATTGCGGAATAGCAAAGATTTTCCATTATTGGTCAGGATGTTAACGTATTGAATCAATTTTTTTGCATACTATGGAGTATTTTTTCAATTATTAATATGAATATATAAGTAATAAAATAAATAATTCTTTAAATAAATTTAAAATAAATATCCATCTTCAAAGTATCATAGAGTTAAATTTATGATAAAAAATAATGACTAATAATAACTCATCAGATAAAATAGACCCACTTGAAGAGAAAATCGGATCATTCTCGGAAATACTTCAAAACTTTGGTTTAAACCTCATACAAAATATTGGAAAAATTACTCATTCAATTCATATATTAACTGATAAAATTGATGATCTTTTAAAAACAACTCTAGATATAAAGGGACTTATTCCACAACTGAATAAAATTATTGAAAAACAAGATGCAATTGAAAGTGAAATTGATCTCTTAAAATCAGTAATCTCACAAGGAATAATTGCTCAAAAATCAACTGAAATTGAAAGAGATGAAACTACAACATTCAAATCAAATAATGCTAAGGAGATCTTTGATAATTTAAAAACGGCAGTTATGAGTACAAATGATTTAGAGAAAATTAAAGCTCTCTTAGAGGAAACAAAAGAATCGATCTTTGAAATTACAGGAGGTCATAGAACTTTGTATGAAATTTCAAGAACTATTGCTGATTTAAAAAACTTTAAAGAATTTAATGAATCTTTAGAAAAAATGCTTCTTGATAAGATTGATTTCTGGATTATAAAATTTTAAAATCCCCCAAACCATTTGCATTCTTTTTAAAAAAAAAGGATTCTTAAAAACTAAAATATTCTATGTAATTTAAAAAATTTCATGGTTTTTTGGAGCTTTTTTATCTTAATTATGATTAAATATTTTAAAGTGAAATTTTTTTTTCTACTAAATAACTGGTTAAAATCTTAAAATTATAAAGTGCAAACAAATGTCAGAAGATTCAAATAATGAAAAACTACACTTCTATAGACCAGATACGGAGTATATTTATAAGATAATCGTTATTGGGGATCCTACTGTAGGAAAGACTAGCCTCTTAAACAATTTTATTAAAAAAAGATTTACAAAAACATACATTCCAACGGTTGGCGTAAATATCTTAAAGTACATCCTCCAGTTTGAAACAAAGGAAGGGAAGAAAACTGAAGTCAACCTAATGTTCTGGGATATCGCTGGGCAACCTCAGTTCTACATGGTCCACAAACCATATTATCAAGGTGCAAACGGAATTATTCTTGTGTTTGACATTACCAGAAGCAGTACTTTTTCAAATGTTAACAATTGGTACAATGAAGCTGTTAAATTTGGTCTTTCTTCAGTACCAAGAATAATTGTTGGGAATAAGATTGATTTAAAAGATGATAGGAAGATTATTGTTCCAATGTCAGAGCATCTTTCTAAAAAGTTAAATGCTCCATATTTCGAAACATCCGCAAAAACAGGGGTTAATGTTCCTATTATTTTCCATAAAATTACCGAATTAATTTATTATAAGAAAAATGAATAAAAATCAATAGATTAAAACTCTTTTTTTCAATTTAATTTACTTTTTTTTAAGAAAGAATTTTTTTTTAATTGCATAGGAAATCAAGGTCAAGAAGAAAAGTTCAAGATAAAACGAAAAAAATTTTACGATTTTATTTATATAGGAGTTTTAACCTCGTAAAATTATAAAGGATCTGAATTAAAAGGAGAAAAATTAGTTGCGATGAATACGAATTTTAATCATATCCATATATTACATTGTAATATATAAACGATTACTGCTATAATATTCAGATCATATTCAAGGGATTATTCAGCTGATATTGAAAAGATCTCGAGAATATAGTATTGGATAATATAAATATTAAAATAAATTTAAGAGGTTGTGTGTGAAGAAATGAGTATGTTTAGATCTTACTTGCTGAAGCAAAACTTTTGGGCAAAAAAGGGAAAGGAAAGGACAGTATATATGAAACATGATATAAATATTGGTGGAATATATGCTTACCTCGTGAATCATGGAGTTAAATTGATTGTTAAAGGGAAAGATTATTTTTTTGATAATTTTGATAATTTGGAAGTTTTTCTAAACCGTTTAACAACCAATTCTAATAACGATGATTTTTCGAGAGTTCTTAAGAGAAGAAACATGCAAAAGGCTCTTAGAACTTTAGCAATTTAATTAAATAATAAATAAATTTATTCTCCCTTTTTTTAACAAAAATTAAT
This sequence comes from Promethearchaeia archaeon, assembly GCA_029856045.1. Classification (GTDB taxonomy): domain Archaea; phylum Asgardarchaeota; class Lokiarchaeia; order Sigyniarchaeales; family SOKP01; genus 6H3-1. Next base: position 130,329 of record JAHQWG010000025.1, read on the forward strand.
TTAAATTAAACATTCAGTTGGAATTAAATCGATTTAAATATTCCATATTGTTGATTTAAAAACAATAAATTTTATGATTTCTTATTGAAGTATATTAAAATCTAAGAAAAAATATCTTAGATTAACAAAAGATTGTGAGGATCTTGAATATTTCCGAAAAATTTGATGAAAAAGCAATATTAAAAAGAATAGAAAGTCTCTTAAAGAAATTAAAAGAGAAAGGATTAAAGTTGAGTATAGCAGAGTCAGCTACTGGGGGTTATCTTTCTCATATGATAACAAATATATCTGGTTCATCAGAAATATTTGAGCGTGGAGTTATATCATATAGTGATAAATCTAAGAGTGAAATATTGGGTGTAGATCCAAAAATGATAAAAAAGTTCGGTGCAGTTAGTGATATTGTTGCAAAGCAGATGGCAGAAGGTATCCGAAGAATTGCCAACTCAGAAATAGGCATAGGAACAACAGGTATAGCTGGCCCTACAGGGGGGACGGAATTAAAACCGGTTGGGTTAGTATATATTTCATACTCTTTAAAAGATCAAATAATTGTGGATAAACATAATTTTAAGACTAGTCGGATTAAATTTAAGCAAAAGGTTTTAGAAGCTGTTATTACTAAACTAGAATCCATAATTTTATGATTGAATTTCTTCTAAATTAGACATATTTAAATTAAGCAATTAAAATTTAATAACTATTTTTACAATGTTTATCCTCAATGTAATTTTAATAAACACGGGAAAATTTATAAAAAAGAGAACTAAAGAGTAATATGACAAAAAGAAGAAAAAAGTTAATGAGGAATAATCAATGGAGACCTTTCGAACAAAAACAGACATAATTGTAACTCTACTGGGGATGTTTCAATGTCTGACACTTCTTCTTCCTATGGGATTTTATGCGATTGAACCACCACCAAGTTATGTTGACACTTTGTGGGGATTCCTTGAAGCATCAACATATATCAGCTTTATCATTGGAGTATTACTCCTTTTTCGCTACCAAATCCAAACCCATTTACATTTGAAAGCGAATATAATGATCATTCTCTCAGGAATAATAACCGTCTTGACATTTTTTATGGGATCTTTTCTGTATCCACTTACACAAACTTTAATTGAGGGATTTCATCAAGTTATTACTAATTCTGGAATAATAACTTATCTTGATGTGGAAATTGGGGGAATATTCAAATATTTCTCATTTGGTGTGGGGTTTCTTTACCTTGGGTTAGGGGTAAAGCAGTATAATCGTGATCGCTTAGAAACCCTAGACTCAAAAATAACATCTTCTTGAAATCTTTCATTTAATCTAACCGGATTAAATTTAAGCAAAAGGTTTTAGAGGTTGTTGTTATTCGATTAGAATCTATTGTTCAAGAGGAACTGAAATAAGAATTATTAAAATTCTCTATTTATACTAAAATCTAATAATTCCATAAAAAATTTCTTAGATTTTTTATTTAATTCTGGATAAATTTTCTTTAAAGATTCCTTGGCTTGAGAAATTAGATTTAAACCAAATTGTTGAGCGATTTTTAAGGCGTTTGTTTCATTAATAATCTTCAAAACTTCCTCAATTTCATTTTTATTTAAATCAGGTTTCCCATATAATTCATTTATAATTTTTTGTTGGTCTTCTGTTGTATTCTGGATTGCAATAATATATGGAAATTTTTTCTCGCCATGAATTAAATCTTTCTCTAGGTCTAAAATATCGTCTCTTATAGAATGAATTTGACCTAATTTTAACATAAAATCTGATAATGGATTAATCTGATAATTCAAATTACCTTTTGCGAGAATTGCACCAATTTTTGCCGATTTTTCAAATAAGCTTGCAGTTTTTAGCTCTGCGATATTTAAATATTGTTCTAAAGTCATAGTGATTTTATTCCAAAACATATATTCTTCAATAATTAGCCCCTTATTGATTGAATTGAACGCTTCATTATACTCAGCAAGTGCCTTGAATTTTAATTCATTCTCAAATTTTGATTTAAAAATAATCTGGGAACCTAAAAAATAGGTAATATTCCCTCCTAAAATTGCCATAGTATCTCCGAATTCTCGAGCAGATTCTTCTTTATTCGGAAAGTCTTTATCAGTATATGTTTCTAATAGTTGGTTTGCCCACCTAATATGAAAAGAAGGAAATCCTCTTCGTGTTATATCTTTGTCAATAAGATCATCATGGATAAGTTTTGCATTATGGAGAAGCTCAACAGATAGTGCAACAGATATAATATCATCTGCCATTTCTTCTATATAGTGAGGATTTGCAATTCCTAAAAATGATGCAATTAAAATTATAGGATGTAGTCTTTTTGGTTTATTATTTGGGGGTAATAAATAATCTTTTACTCTTTTAATGAAATCATATAGTAATGTGTTTTGAATTGATTCAGATTTTGATATCTCTATTAAATATTTTTCTAATTCTAAATCAACTTTATTTTTTTCTTCTTTAAAATATTGTTCTAGAAAATTTTTAGGTTTATTCATCATTCCATCATAATCTTGTTATTGATTAATAAAAATTCATAAATTTATTTATTTCCTCCTACCTTGAAGAATTATTTTTTATAGATTTTGAGTTATTTATCAAAAATTAAAATGGAATTACTTTTTTATTGAAATGATATTTTAATTAAATAATAATTAATTTATATTCTATTTTTAATAAGAGAAGATGGTTGATAATATGAAATTGGGAGTTATTTCTGATTCACATGATAATTTGGACAAGATCAAAAAAGCAATAAATATTTTGAATAAAGAAAATATAGATTTCTTGATACACTGTGGGGATATCATCTCTCCTTTTATTTCAACAGTTTTTGAAGGGTTAGATGAAAAAATAAAAAATGGAAATTTTTACGGAGTTTTTGGTAATAATGATGGAGATCTATTATATTTAACAGAAAGGCTAGGAAAGATTTGCAAACTCAGTGGTTATGAAGCAATTTTAGAATTAGCTGGGAAAAAAATATATGTTTCTCATGGTCCAGATCCTTTAGTTATTAAAAGTTTAGCAAAATCTGGTGAATTTGATATTATTTGTACAGGACATACTCACGATCATAATATCAAAAAAATAAATAATACGCTAGTTATAAATCCAGGAGAATTATGTGGATATTTGACTGGAAAAGCCACATTTGTTATCGTGGATTTAGAGACAATGGATGCCCGATTAATAGAAATATAGTTTTAAAAAAAAATTCGAGTTTTAGATTAGTCCATTTATTTTGAAATTACGTATCTCTTCCTCAGAATAATTTAATGTTTTAAGAACTTCCTTTGTATGTTGTCCTACTTTAGGAGATAAACTTCTTATTTTCAGGGGTGTTCTGGATAATTTTATTGGAGAAGATATATTTTTAATTTTTCCTAATTTTGGATGGTCTAATTCGACCACCATTTTACGAGCTATAATCTGAGGGTCATTACATGCTTCAGCAAAATTTTTCACGGGCATAATACACGTATCATATTTTTTAAAATGTTCTAACCATTCTTCTTGAGTTTTTGTTAGGAATTTTTCTTGGATTTTTTTAAATACTTCTTCTTTTTCCAGACCTTGAGGGAATTGTTTCAGTTTTAAATCAGATAATCCCAATCCTTCACATAATTCATTCCAAAACTTCATTTCAATTGCTCCTATAGATAAATATTTATTATCTTTAGTTTTATATACTGAATAAAATGGAAAATCACCCTGTATTGGGGATATGGTTGTTAAATCTTGAGAAAAATGATATGCTGCTGGCATTGGCATAAAAGAAAAGACACAATCTAACATCGAAATATCAAGATATTGACCTTTTTTTTCTGAATTATTTGCTCTTTCAATGATTGCTGATAAGATACTTATAGTAGATATTAAACCTCCTCCAATATCTGCAGCTTGAACTCCTGGAACCATTGGTTTTCTTTCTTGATTAGACTGATTTTCGATTTTTCTTTCTTTATTTAAATCTAAGATACCACAAATGCTAATATAATTTAAATCATGGCCCGCAATTTGTTCATAAGGACCATTCTGACCATAACCAGTTAATGAACAATATATGATTGATGGATTAATTGAAGATAAAGTATCATAATCAATTTTTAATTTATTTGTGACCTTTGGTCGAAAAGTTTCTAAAATAACATCTGCCTGTTTTACTAATTCATAGAAGATTTCCTTTGCTTTTTCCTTTTTCAAATTAAGAGTTATCGATTTTTTATTACGCATTAATATAGAATTGAAAGCACTTTCCCGGTATCTTCCTTTTTGATGAAATGGAGGAGGGTTTGAATATGCATAATTAGGGTCTTCAACACGGATAACTTCCGCTCCTAGATCAGCTAAAATCATAGTACAATAAGGTCCAGGAAGCATTCTAGCAAGGTCTAGAACCCTAATCCCATCTAATGGTAAATCCATAATAATTAATATTTAAAATTTATAATTTTTATGTTTTCTCAATTTATGAGAAGGTAATTTTATTGAAATATTTAATATTTAAAAAAAGTTCATTAATTAAAATGAGATAATTATCCAAGAGATTAGCTAAAGAAGTTTAAATATCTTGAAAATTTATAGTAGAATCACGATTACTCCTGCAATTGTCAATATAACACCTAAAAACCCTTTTTTTGAAATTTTTTCGCCATTAATTAAATAATCTAGTGGAAGTGCGAATAAAGGACTTGCACTTGCTAATATGGCTATAAAAGTAGCTCCAGCTGTACGAACAGCTTCAGTATATAAAAAAGCACCTAATGATGTGCCTATAATAGAACCAATTATTAACCACCACCACATTTGGTTAGACTTATTTTTACGATGGGATGATTCAATATTGGTCTGAATATGCTCCTCTCTCCATATCATTAAAGCTAAAATTAAAAAACTAAATGGAAATCGGATTACATTTCCAATAATCGAACTATATGCCTCTATTTGTAGGATACTGTCAATTTCATTCAGAGCGTAATCAATTAATACGGCACCAATTGCCCAACCTAATGATGCTATTAAACCAAAAATAATTACTGGTGAAAATGTTTGTGATTTGATTTCAAGATTACTAAAATCCTTGGAAATTGAAGATTGATCGACATTAGAAACATTAACATCCTCCAGATTAACTTTAGATTTCGCAATAATTACAACCCCAACCCCAATTAAAAGAATTGAAATAATTATCCTAATATCAAAAGGATAGTTAAGAAATATCATTGATAAAATAAATGTAAATAGCGGAAAAGTCATTGAAATAGATAAAGCTTTTGCGGTACCCAACTCTTTTTGAGTCTTAAAGTATGAGGTATCAGCTATAACTTGACCGAAAACAAAACTTAAGATTAATATGAACCATATAGTCCATGGGAGCAAAAAGATATGAAAAAATACTTCAAATATTAAAGCTATTATGATAAATGTTAGAGTTCCAATCCCTGTGCGAAAGAAATTTATAAAAGAAGGAGATGCTTCATGTTCAGTTTTTCTAAATAGAATGTTAGATACTACAAAAGTAACTACAGCAAAAATTGCAAATAATTCACCAGTCATTAATTTTTTTGGTTCTGGATAACTTAAATTTGTTCCTAATCGATTAATTAAATATAAGAAACTTAAAAATAGAACTGCATCTAAAATGCCTTTAAATAATTTTATTTATAATAACAAATTTGTATTATTTTATTAGAATAAAAGTTTCTTTCATGGAAGATTTGTTATGAGTAAGAAAAAAGAAGAGCCAATGAAAAATTTAAAAAATAACGAAAATGAAGATAAAGAAAAAGAAATGGAGTCCAGAAAGGAGGAAGAAGAAAGCGAAAAACCAATTGTAGTTAAAGCAGAAGCTTATAAAACGATTATATTATATGCAAGCAGGTATGCTAACCAAGCAATACCTCCAGCTGAATGGAAAGAGATCTATGGAATTTTAATTGGGCATATTACTGATGCATTGGTTATTGTCGAAAAAGCTGAGGCTCTAACATTTGGGCATAGCACCGATGTTCAATTAGATGAAAGACATTATGGTTTTATTGAACAAATTGAAAATAAATTATATGAAGAAAACCAAGGTCGTTTTATTGTGGGTTGGTTTCATAGTCATCCCGGTTTAGGACTATTTTATTCATATATTGATTTAATAAATCACATCGGCTTTCAAGGGAAAAATAAGGATTCTTGTGGATTAGTTTTTGATCATACTTTGTTGGGAAAAAAAAAGAGAGAAAAAGATGCTAATTCAGAACATATGATTACTAAATATGACACTGGGTTTGAAATATATCGAATGAATAATGTAAATATGGATATCAATGATCCAGAATTTGACAATAACTATCATAAAGTAGATTATTTTATTGATGGATTAAATAAATTCTTTTTTGCGAATGTGATGACTGAGCTATCTGCTTTAGCTTCAAGTGGAAAACCATTACAATCAGCATATGGAGAAAATGTTTCTAGTTATACACCGCAATTCACTCATTATCCAGAAAAAGTCCATGATGATTTTAATAAAGAATCAGAAGTTAAGGGTAAAAGTATTTCTCAAGAAACTATGCCTGAATTAATCGAGATACCTTTAGAGATAGACGGAGAATTTGATGTGAAAGATATTTTTCGTGACGCCTCTGAAATTATGAAGTCAGAGAAACATGATAACACTAAAAAATTACAAATGGCTGATGAATTATTTTTTGAGGGGAATCAAGCATTTAGACAAAAAAATTCATTTGAAGGTGTTGAAAAATATAAAAAAGGTTTGAAAATTCTTAAAGAAATAAATGAAATTGATAAGGTAATGGAAAATTTAAGTAAATTAAGTGAGAAATGTTTACATAACAACCATTATCCATTAGCTGAACAAAATTCTGAAGAATTATTCAAGATTGCTGAATCAAATGGTTCTTTATTTTTTATGGGCGGAGCGAAATATATCATTGGATTTATTAAAACAATAAGAAATGAAATAAAGGAAGGATTAGAAGACATTCAACAAGCTGCTATATTCTATGAAAATACTCTGGATTTTTATGGAACAGGTTTATGCAATCAAAAAATTGCAACAATTTATTCTACTCATCTAAAAGATATTGATAGGGCTTCCCTATTTTTTCTTGAAGCACTAAAAAATTTTAATAAAGCTCTTGATAAGATACATCCATTAAGAATAACAGTTTGGGATAGTCCAAAACAAATTAAGGAAAGAATTAATAATCTTAAAGAAACTATTAAAAAAAATCTAAATCAGATAACCGACCAAAATGTTAAAAGTAAAATTGAATCAGAACTAAAAAATTTCTAATAATTATTTTATCAGAAATTCATTTTTCATTTAAAAAAAATTAAATTTAATGGTTAATTGTATTAATGTAAAGTATTTCTTAATTTAAATAAACTAATTTTTTGTGATTTGAAATTCCTAGAAGAAAAGCTAAAATAAAGTTTAAGAGAAAGATCGCTTGTATCCACCTTGAACCGGCAGGAGATGTGTCTAATAGCTTGCAACCACTTTGTATTTGTTCAACAAGAGAATTAGTGTTAGGTTCTCATGGCTCTTCGGGTGCATATGTATGTCAGGTATGCGAATATTATGAACCGAATTCAAATATAACAATAAATGAAGTATATAAAAAAAGCAAAAAGATGGCTGAGAAAAAAGTTCCGATAGTAAAAGAAGTAGAACTTAAAGATTTAGAAGCTGAATTATTAGAAGATATTGATTTGGATGTAAGTGAATTTGAAGAGGAGGAGGAGGTGGCGACTGAAATTAAATATAAAAAACGCTCAAAAGGAACTTCAAAAGTAAGTAAAAAAGAATTTAAAGAACTTACATCAGAGTGCCCTTATTGTGGCGAATTTTTTGAAGATCTTTCTGCTCATAAGGCCATTTGTGAATTTGCTCCTTCTGAAAGAGGGATAAAAGCATTAAGAGGAAGAAAACCCATACCTCCAACTGAAAAACCAAAAGATGAACAGAAAGGAGAAGTGTGTCCTTATTGTGGGAAAACTTTTTTGAGATTAAGCAGGCATAAATGTAAAAAAGCTCCAAAGAAGTAAAATTGCAATAGAAATCTGGATTTCTTTAAAAGTTTATAAGAAATAAATTATAGAGATTAAGATGCCAAATCAAGAAAGTATATATTACTGTCTTCCAGTCTTTAGACCTCCTTCAGAAGCATATTCCTTATTGATTCAGGCTACTGAAGGTTGTTCATTTCGTTGTACTTTCTGTATGTCAAATTTACGTAAGAAATTCGTAATTAGAGACACAAAAGATATAAAGAAAGATTTGGATATTGGAAGAAAAATACATGGACTTAATGTAAAAAAGATTTTCTTCTTGGATGGAAACGCGATGGTAATGCCCACGGAAAAATTATTAGAAATAACGAAATATGCAAGAAAAATATTTCCCTTTGTAAGATGTGGTGTTTACGCTCATGCGAAAGATATTCTTAAGAAATCGGATGAGGAATTGAGAGAATTAAATAAGGCAGGTCTGGGAATTGCCTATGTTGGATTCGAGTCTGGATCTAATAAACTACTTAAAATGATGAATAAGCATACAACTAAGGAAGAACTAATTTCAGCGAGTAAGAAATTAATGAAATCAGGTATTACTCTTTCTGCTACATTAATATTAGGGTTAGGGGGTGATAATAAAGATTTATCTGAACTCTCTGCCATAAATTCAGCGGACTTAGTGAATAAAATCTGCCCAGATGATGACACACTTTGGTATATTGCTTGTTTGACCCTCATGGTACCTCCTGGTACTGAACTTTTTGAAAGAAAAGTGAAAAATGAATTTCACGAGATGGAAACTCTGGATATTTTAAAAGAATTATACCAATTTATTGAAAATATTAATTTTAAGAATAATCCTAACGCAAATTGCGTTTTTCGTACTAATCACGCTTCTAATTATTTAGCTATAGGAGGTATTTTAGATCAAGATAAATTTAAAATTCTTAAAACAATAAGAATGGGTTTAGAAAATCCGAATATTTTAAGACCTGATTCCTATCGAGCATTGTGAGGTCTAGTAAGGAAAATCATTGGAAAGATCAATAGTAGGATTATTAGTTTCATACTTTAGTATTACAATTTTTATAGGTTCGATTTTAGAATTTATTTATGCGTTAATATCTTCGTTTACAGAAATAATATTATCAAAATTGGGTAAAAATTAGTTTTTTATCTCTTTACTCTTCAAAAATTACAGTCTTAGTTTCTTTTATGTAAACTCTTATCCATGAATCTTTTTCCTTAATCATTTCTTTGATAAGTTTTTCAAGTTCAAATTCATTAATTAGGCATTTTTGACTTAATTCATAAAGGGACATTATATCAGAGGAAGCCCCGATTTCATTTACTTTCTTTTTAACTAATTTAGACTGTAATTCTTTAAAAAATTCACTAAAAATTTTAAGATTATCAGATTTAGCTTTCAAAATCAAGGAAGTGGTTGTTTCAATAACATTGTTATAGTTTAAGATATCGTATATCCCTAACAGCTCATATGATTTTTTAATATAATCTAAAACAAGATTTATTCGTTGATTGATATCTTCTAGAAGCGATTTGCTTTTTTCTTTTATTATTTGATTCTTAATATTCACATATTTTTTTAATACTTCTTCTAAATTTTCAGTAGTAAGGGTTATGTAATTCATATTTAATAATTTAATTTCATAAGAATTGCGGAGTTCTAAGATTTTTTGATTTATTAATTCACTTAATTCATTAAATGTCTTTATATATGTCCCAAATCCAAAATCTTTATTTTCTCTACGTAGTGTTAAGGCAGATTGACATTTATTCAAAGCAGATAGTAAATCATTTTCTGATAACTTTTGCTCAATAAAATTTTGATAAAAATCCAACTTTTGTTCGATATCTTTTTTACTCTTAAATTCTTTCGTTAACTCTCTGAAGTATTTCATAGAACCCTTACTATCTTATACTTTCTAAATTATAAAATTTTTAACCCAATTACTATATAATAAGTTAAAAATATCTCCCTTATAATACTTAATGTTTTTCTAATATATATAATTTTTATTAATGAATCATTATGTCGGGAAAAAAAATAAACATTATTGGTCTTGTTGGATCACCAAGAAAAAATCGATCTTGCGATTTCTTGATAGAAGAAGCACTGAAAGGAGCTAAAGAAATAGATGAGACTGTTGAAATTGAAAAAGTCTACTTGGTTGATTATAAATTGGAGCAATGTACAGGTTGTGATCAATGTTTGCGGGAGCCCTATGAATGTCCATTATCTGAAAATGATGATTTTAAGAAATTAGAAGAAAAAATATTAAGTGCTGATGCAATTTTTATTGCAGCTCCATGTTATTTTGGAAGTGTATCCGGTCTAACTAAAGTATTTATTGATCGCTCAAGACCTTGGAAAATGGCAAATTATAAATTAAAAGATATAATTTTTGCACCTATGGGAGCATCGGGCTTAAGAAACGGTGGTGCTGCAGGAGTTGTATCAGATTTAATAAATTTTGCCTTTATTCAAGGTATGGTTTGTTTTGGTGCGCTAGGAAATCCTGTAATAGATGAGAATATTCCAATGACATCCTTACAAAAATATGGACGTAAAGAATTTATAAAGAAAGATGAAATTGATGAAATAGGGCAAATTGTAGCGAGAAATGTAGGTATAAGGGCTGTTAATCTATTAAAAAAATTGAAGAATAAATAAAAATAAAAATTTTTTATTTTTTATTAATTTTTAGAACCGCAATATGGACAAAATTCTGAATCCCCAATCGGTTTTCCACAATATTTACACTTTTTAGCAGAAACTTCCATTTCCTTCTTTTCTTTTTCTTTTACCTCTTTTTTTTCTCCTGGCCAATGATAATTAATAATTACCCCGCTAATCAGTAAAACAACGAATATAATTATGTAAAAATTATAATCAGCTGGGATATTTTGAGGAAAGAATTGTAATAAGAATTCAATCCAGAATTTCATTACTTCCCCAATTGGAGATAAAACAGCTCTTGAGTAGTAAAATACCACTCCAATGAACTCTGCAATCATTCTCAAGATATCAACTTGTATTATCATCTAAAGAGCACCTCCATCTTTACCAAAAGTAGATTCTGGTACAAATACCTTCTCTTCTTTCTTTTCTTTTCTTTTACCAAACTCAACTTCAATTAACTTCCAAATTTTTGCAACTATTATTAAGGTATAAGCTCCCAAATAAAGTAATACCATTCCAACAAAATCAAGTGTTACACTTCCAAGTCCCGGAATTTGAATTCCAAATGCTGTTGCTCCACTAAATTTATAACTCCACAGGTAAAAACAGTTTGTGAATACTAATAAAATACTAAAAACTACTTTTCTTCTTGAGTCTTTTGGAGAAGACCATGTAAAAAATGCTAAACCACTAATTGTTAAACCTAATGCGACAAGCCAGAAAATAACAACAGCTATACCTCCTTGAGCTATTTCGATGTCTAAAATTTGATCTGTTGGAGGTATTGGTATTTCCATTTTATCCACAAAATCAAAGGTTAAAGCTGGTATCAACATGGTTGTTGTCATATATATTGCCATTCCAATAAAACCTCTGAAAAGATTCTTCATTCCTCCCATTTTATGGACCTCCCCATTCTATTGGTACATTTTTTAATTCTACGCCAAAAAAAAGTAATCGATATGTATAGTAGGCAGAAATGTTAAGATTCATGGTAAAAGTTGGGGGATGAAAAATGTCAATATCACCCGATGGAAAAGAGAAACTCTCATCAGTAGCCGTGAAGTTACCCTCAAATTCAACACCTGCTCCAATCTCTGGATAAACTTGCTCTTTTTGCATAATAATATGTGATAGCGATACATTATAAGTCATATTAATTGCAATCCCTATCCTTAATTCATCAAGCGGAAAATAGCCCGCATTAGTTAAATTAAATGGTATTACAAGACTCATAGGTTCACTAAAATTTAATTGTGCAGTTATGGGACCAGATGGTATTTTCACATTTTCAGAAAAATCAGAAAACACTGATACGGCGGAAAGACCACCGAATAAACCTGTAAGTGTTAAAGCAATTGTCATCACATATAAGGTAATTCGAAATGCAATTCGACATATTTTTGAGACTCCCATAAGAATACCCTTTTATTAGAAAAAATTTTATTAGATTATACTATATAATATCTATTTTTTTTAAAAATATTATGTTATCGATATATTTTTAATTTGAGTATAATCAATTTTGAATTCTAATAACCTTTTGGATAAGGATCTTCTAGAATTTCTACGATTTTGAAAGTTTTTTTGGATAACACTTTAGGAAACTGTTTTCTCATTATACCCCAAAAAAAGTGCTTTGCTCTTTTCTTCTTTATTTTATTAGAGATTGGCTTTTCTCCAATAGCCATTTGTAATAATTCAATGATATGATAAACTTTCATTCTTTTTTTCATGTACAACTTCTGAACTATTGAAAGTACAGCCAAACAACCGGCACAATAAACACATATTGCATCTGCTTTTGTCTTTTTAAATTCTCTAATATTTCTGAATCCTGATTTAATTAAATTCATCGGATGATATGCACTATCTACAGAAAAACCACCTCCAATCCCGCAACATCTCATGTTTTCTCTACAAGAATCTATTTCGATGACTTTCACACCTATTGCATTCAGAATTTTTCTTGGTATATCCATATATCCATCACCGAACATTTTACCATAACATGATTCTTGGATTGTAACGGTCAAATCTAATTTTTCCTTGATTTGAATTTCACCACTTTCAATTCGTTCCCAAAGATATTGAATATACGATTTAATTGACTCAAATTTATAAGTTAAACCGTAATGCGGCAAAACATTCATAAAAACATTTGTTCCAGCTGTGCAAAGAACAAGTAGATTTTTAGGCTTTAAAATGTTAAACCATTTATCTAATCTTTTAGTAACTTGTTTTAATTGATCTACATAGCCTGTGCGAAATAATGTTTCACCACAACAATATTCAAGCCGACCTCTTATATCAAGATCTTTGAAGAAACTTGCTTGAGTTAATTCAGGAAAGGTAATTATATTACAACCAGGATATGTCAATGTATCCTCAACTGGGCTTAAATCTTTCCATTTCTCTAAAATTTCTTTAGCATTTTCTGACATATGGTCAATTACATAAGTACGGAAATTTGGATAATAGGGATAATGTGTTATATAATATTTTGCTCTTTTTTTTAGTCCATTTTCTTTATATTGTTCATTCCACCGCTTAAGGATAAGACTTGCAGGATGTGCATCAGTAGGACAGAAAAAATTGCAGGTAAAGCAACTCTGGCACTTTTTTAAAACTTGTTCGGTTTCTTCACCAGCTATTAATTTTCTCATTTCATTTTTTGATTCTTCGACCGAAAATTCCATTATTGGACAATGAGTTAGACATTCACCGCATAAATCACAAACTTCTTCGTTAAAAGGGTCAAAAAATCTATTATTTATTGGTTTTATATTAGTCATCTTACTTAAGAATGATATTTTTCAAATTATCAATGGAGATATAATTTCTAAATTATTTAAGATATTAAATTCTTTCCAGTATATTTTTTAGTTTACTTTTAAAGATTTAACGGGTTTTCATTATTGGCATTAAAATTCGAAACATTTTTGCATATAATTTTCGAACTGCAGAAATGTTAAATGAACTTCGAATCAATTTTAACATTTTATATTTTTTTGGATGGAAAGTGCTCATGGTTTTATCATATGTTATTCGCTTTATAAAGAAATTCGCTTGAAATACAGATAAAAGCAATTGATACGTATAAATGGCGATTATATCCCAAGCTCGCTTGATATGGTCGTGAGGGTAATTTATTTTTTCACCCATTGCCATTCTAACTATTTCTATTATGTGATAAACATCAATTTTTTTGCCCAAAAGTTCTCTAGAAACCCACAATATAAATATACACCCACCACAATAAGAGATTAACGCTTTCGCTCCAGTTTCTTCCGCTTGTTCATATTTTTTTTTTGCTTCAGATATAATATTAAATACCATTGAAATATTGCCCACACTAGAAGGTCCAACTCCAAATCCGCAACATAATGAATCTTTTTTATTATTTTTCATTTCTAGAATTTTACAACCGCATTTCTTGAGAATTTCTCTTGGTTTTTCCCAATATACCCCATCTAAAGCTTTAGAATAACAATTGTCATGAACAGTGACTGTAAGATTTAATTGATTAGGTAATTTTATTTCATCTGCATCAAGCTTTTCAATAAGCCAATCATGAAAATTTATAAATTTTTGATCATGGCTTACTTTCATTTCTTTAGGATGTACTTCTTTGAAAAGATAATGGACTGCATCTAAAATCGGAACCACAATATCAACACCCCACTTATCGAAATCTTTTTTAGTTCTCTCAGCGACCTCTTGGGTGACATCCAGATATCCTAATTGATAGAGATAAGCACCTCCCTCCCATTGATCAATTCTATCTATAGGTTTAAAATAATTTAATAACTTACTTCCTCCAATTATAAAGGGAAACAAATGAGTATAATTTCCAATTAATAAAACCTTATCAGAAGGGTTGGGAATATAATTCATCCATTCATAGATCCATCGTTTTTCTTGATTAGAGAGATAAACATTAAGGAGTTGCCAAATGTTATGTTCCTCAGTAGGACAGACAAAACGAGAGAATGGAAGTGCGCCTCTCTCTTTGTATAAATCATTCCACCTTTCAAGGATTAATTGATATGGATTTGCTTGTTGTGGACAATAAAAATTACATGATAAACACGTAGTGCAAGTAGTAAGAACATATTTAGATTCATTTCCCTCGATAAGATTTTTAATTTCTAATTTTGCTTCTTCGATAGGCAACTTTAAAACAGGACAGAGATGAAAACACAACCCACATAAATCACATCTATCCACTTTAAAGCCTGAAATCCTTTTTTCTTTAATCATTGTATCAATTATCTCGAATTATTGATTTTTTTTAATTGATATTTATTTAAAAGAATTTTATTAAAATAGGTTTCTCTTTTATCCAAAATACAAAATAAAAATAAAAACACTAATAAATATCATTAACAAATTTTTAATTTAGATATAATAAAGGGATAATTCTATGGAAAAAGTTAGAGATGAATTTGAGCCTTCTCAGGAATTTCATATGTCAAAAAGAAAAATTATCATAAACCTATTAAAACTAATTCCTAAAATGAGAAGAATTAGAAAAAAAGCTGAGAAGCTCCTATTAGAGATACAAAAACCACTATTAAAAGTTCAAGCACCAACTTTGGAAATTATTCAAAATGATTTAGAAAAAATCTGTAGTGTCCCGCATAGAAGAATAGGAACAAAAGAAGCACATGAAATTGAAAATTTTTTAGAGAGTAAATTTATTGAATTAGGACTTGAAAATGTAAAGAAAGAACCAGTTAATGTTATAAATTGGGTTGCTAAAAATTGGAAATTAAATTTATCAAATGGAAATAAAACTACAGAAATTCCATGCTTTTATGTACTGAATACTGAATTTACTGACAAGGATGGATTGACAGCTCCTATGGTTTATGTAGGAACGGGAAGAGATAAAGACTTTAGAAATATTGACGTTAAAGATAAAATTGTAGTTGCAGATATCGAATTTCCGACCTTACCTCTTGGCAAATTACTAAGTATAGCTAAACCATATTATGTTGCTGATCCTACTAACTCAATAGATAAGACCACTAAAATGGTTTTAACATTTGCTTTATTGAATTTCCCACCACAAGCACTAGGGGGAAAACCAAGGGAAGATTCTGTTTATTGGCGTGCAGTAAGAAGAGGTGCTTTAGGTTTAATACTCATTTTAAGAGATTATCCATCAAATGTTAATAGTCATTGGGGTCCATATGATGGTACTATGAAACCAATTCCTGCTTTATACATAGGGAAATATGATGGTATGAAAGTTCGGGAACTGGCTCAATTAAATAATTCTCAAGCAACAATAATTCTTGAGGGTCACAAGGAACCAAGCATAGCTCATAATATATGGGGAATATTACCAGGAAAATCTGAGGAGCTGATAATGATATCTAGCCATCATGATTCTGCATTTGAGGGTGCTTCCGAAGATGGAACTGGAGTTTCAATGGTTCTAGCTCAATTAAGAGCTTGGACTAAAATTCCAAAAAATGAAAGAGTTCGCTCAATATTATTCATATTAACAGCAGGTCACCTATATGGAGGAATAGGAGCAGAATCATTTGCAAGAAAATATAGAGATGATCTTTTAAAGAATGTGTTAGTTGATGTGAACTTAGAACATATGTGTGCAAAAGATGTTGAAGAAGATCCTGAAACTCATAATTTTAAAATAACAAAAGAACTTGCATTTGGGGCAGTATTTCTTTCTCAAAGAGTGCAATTAGTAGCTCACACAATTAAGGCATTTAAAGAGCACAAAATAGAGCGTATGATGTTAATTCCAGACAATTTTTTTGCAACACCTCCTATTGGTGAAGCAGGTCATTTTACATCTCATAGTGATTTAAAAATTATTCATTGGATAAGGTCCCCCTATTATTTACTCACTGCAGAAGATACACTGGATAAAATTGATATGAGGAAATTAAGTTCTACTGCTCAATGTGTCTCAGATTTGATTAATTCTCTAATGGTTTTATCAAAAGAACGGTTTTAATTTTAGTTCTATTTGTTCAATCTTTTTAATTACGTTTGTAACCAGAAATCATTAATTTCCTACAATTTATACAATTAAATTATCTTTTTTTAGCGTGGTTTTAGATATACCATATAAAGATCTTTTTTCAAGAACAAAATATCAGTTATAACAATATTTTGAAAGGCAGATTGTTAAGAATCTACATAAATTTAGAGAACAAACAATTAAAAAATCGAATTGTTATTATTTTAAAAAAGGTTCTTAATAATCTATTTATTATTTAAAAAAAGTTTTAAGAAATATTTTTAAAAATCGAAATCAATTTTATTAAAAAGATTTAAATAAAAAAAGTAGGATTTTGAAAAAAAATGGAACATATTAATGCACATTATATAAGTATTGAAGAAGTAGCAAAAAGATATAGTACCTCATTAGAATCAGGTTTGACAGAAGCAGAGACCCAAGTAAGGCTTGAAAAATACGGAAGGAATGAGTTAATTAAAGAAAAAGAAAAGACTGCTTGGCAAATTTTTATAGGTCAATTTAAAAGTTTTCTTGTCTATTTGCTGGTTTTTGCAATTATTATCTCTATTATTATAGGAGTATGGGAATCCACTAGACCAGGAGCATCAGCTTTGTCATCTGAATACATAGATGCTATAGTAATTAGTTCCATTTTAATTATCAATGCAGTATTAGGATTTTACCAAGAATACAAGGCTGAAGAATCACTTGAGAGTTTAAAAAAATTAGCACCTCATTATGCGAAAGTACAAAGGGATGGAATTGTTAAAGAAATAGGCGTTGAAGAGGTTGTTCCAGGAGATATTGTGTTAGTGGAGGAAGGAGATAAGTTTCCCGCAGATATAAGACTTACAAAACAATTTTCACTTTATGTGGATGAGGCAATATTAACAGGAGAATCGAAACCAGTTCAGAAACAATTGGATATTGTAGACGAAAAGATGATTTTAGCAGATAGAACCAACCTCGGGTATATGAATACGATAGTGACTAGAGGAAATGGAGAGGGCATTGTAATAGGGACAGGAATGAATACTGAAATAGGAAGAATTGCGGGGAAATTACAGGAAGAGGTAATAGAACCAAGTCCCTTTCAAAAAGAAGTAGATAAATTTGGAAAACAATTAGGAATTATTATTATAATAATATGTGTGGCAGTTTTTGTATTTGAATTCATTCTCATATTATTGACTGAAGGTTTTACAATTACTGAACAGGGGATTGAAGAAATCATAGATGCCTTTAAAATAGCAATAAGTTTAGCTGTTTCCGCGGTTCCTGAAGGATTAGTTGTAGTTATTACGGTTGTAATGAGTATAGGGATGAGGAAAATGGTGGATCGAAATGCATTAGTAAGAAAATTAACAGCTGTTGAAACATTAGGTAGAGTAAATATAATTTGTTCTGATAAAACTGGGACATTAACAAAAAATGAAATGACCGTTGTAAAAATATATTTCGATGATAAAGAGTTACCTGTTGAAGGTGTGGGATACAATACTAAAGGGAATATTCTCGAAAATGAAAAACCAATCGTTATGAATAATGATCTTAAAAGGTTTTTAGAAGTTTGTTTATTTTGCAATGATTCTCATGTTAGTATAGTTGATGAAAATACTGGAGATCTAGCAGTGGTTGGTGATCCAACTGAAATTTCTATGAAAGTTTTAGCGTTAAAAGGGAATATAGATCAATCTTTCGAAAAAATGGATGAGATCCCATTTAGTTCTGACAGAAAAATGATGACTGTAATTGGTAAAAAAGACGGAAAAATAACCGCTTACATAAAAGGAGCTCCTGATGTACTCATGAGAAACGCTTCTAAGGTGTTATTAAATGGAGAAGTAAAATCAATTGATGTTTTAAAAGATAAAATCTTAGAAAAAAATGAAGAGTTTGCAAAAAGTGCATTAAGAGTTCTTGGGGTTGCATATAAAGAATTAAATTCAGATTATGATATCAATAATGTGGAAAAGGATTATATTTATATCGGATTAGCTGGTATTATTGATCCACCAAGAGATGAAGTAATAGAAGCAATCATAGGAGCAAGAACCGCTGGAATCAGAACAATTATGATTACAGGCGATCATAAAATTACAGCTATCGCAATCGGACAGGCAATTGGTTTAACTGAATCAGATGAAGCAATTACTGGTGCAGAATTAGAACGAATTAGTGACGATGAACTTCGAGAGAAAGTTAAAACCGTAGACATTTTTGCAAGAGTTACATCAGAACATAAATTAAGAATATTAAGAAGATTAAAGGAGTTAGATATGGTTGTATCTATGACTGGTGATGGAGTTAATGACGCCCCAGCTGTAAAAGGGGCACATGTTGGTGTTGCAATGGGATTAAAAGGAACTGAAGTTACTCAAGAAGCTTCAGAAATGATATTAATTGATGATAACTATGCAACTATTGTTAATGCTATAGAAGAAGGGAGAGGAATATTTGAAACAACTAAAGGTTTCTTTCGTTACATGTTAAGCACCAATTTTGATGAGATTTTTCTAATAATAACGGCGTATTTAGTGATGAAATTATTTGCAAATGTTTTCTTAGCTCTTCCATTAGAACCAATTCAAATTCTTTGGCTAAATATTGCAACAGATGGCATACCTGCAATGGTTCTGGGATTTACTCCTACAGATCCCGATGTGATGAAACAGAAACCGCGAAAAGGCTTTTCCTTAATGCCAGAAATAAAAGGACCAGTTCTTTTTCTTGGAATTTACACATCCATTACTGATATTGGTCTTTATTTGATTCTCTGGATATATTTAATACCTCTTTGGAGTACCATAGATCCTAATTTGGTAAATTTTTTAACCGATCCAGTTGCACAGCAATATGCAATTGCATTATCACAAACAATAATATTTACGAACTTAGTAATCTGTGAATTAATGTTTGTATTCACGTGTACTTCTAATACAAAACCGTTTTATAAGTTTCCAAATAAGCATCTATTTTGGGCTGTCGGACTATCTCTTGGATTGCAATTGTTATTACTTTATACCCCGTTAGGTCTTGCATTTCGTATTATACCCTTAACACAATGGTATCATTGGGTTACGATTTTCCTTGGCGCATTTAGTGTTTCCGTTGTTGATGAGTTAAGAAAATATTTTATCAGACGAAAACAAAGAAAAAATCCCAATATAGAATATTATTAGTTTTTCTCTTAATTTTTTTTTAATTAATCACAAACATTATCTATAAATGCTTAAAAACGATTTTCAAGTTCTTTTAGATTATTTAAAAAAAAACATAAATAATTTTCCCAAATCATTAGTTTTAGAGTATTTATCAATTATCTCATTAAATTCTTTGATTTATTTTTTAATAAAGATAACTTTAAACAATAATCCCTCTAGTTTGATTGAAGTATGTAATATGAAAACTATATTTTCTTTTTAAAAAAGGTTTTAAGATATCAATTTTTATTGAATTTAGATTTTTAAATCAAAATTTATTTTTCAAGAAAATTTAAATAAAAATTTAGGATTTTGAAGAGATATGGAGCAAATAAGTGCACATTCATCAAATATTGAAGAAGTTGTAAAGGCATTTAATAGTTCAATTGATACTGGTTTAACAGAAACAAAAGTGAGCGCAAAACTCGAAGAGCACGGGAGAAATGAATTAATAAAAGAAAAAGGAAAGACAGCTTTAGATATATTTTTAGGCCAGTTTAAGGACTTTCTAATTTATTTATTGATGTTTGCAATATTAATATCAGTAATAATAGGAGCATGGGAAGCATCTCGACCAGGTGCCCCAGCATGGTCTTCAGAATATACTGATGCCATAGTAATAATTGCTATTTTAATTGTCAATGCAATTCTAGGGTTTTATCAAGAATATAAAGCAGAAAAATCTCTTGAAAGTTTAAAAAAATTAGCACCTCATTTTGCTAAAGTACGAAGAGAAGGAATAGTTAAGGAAATAAGCGTCGAAGAAGTTGTTCCTGGAGATATTGTATTAATAGAGGAAGGAGATAAGTTTCCCGCAGATATAAGACTTACGAAACAATTCTCACTTTATGTAGATGAAGCAATATTAACAGGAGAATCGCAACCGGTTAAAAAGCAATTAGACATTGTAGATAAAAAGATGATTTTAGCAGATAGAACCAACCTTGGATATATGAATACTATAATTACAAGAGGGAATGGGGAAGGTATTGTAATAGGGACAGGAATGAATACTGAAATCGGGAAAATTGCAGGAAGATTACAAGAAGAGGTGATAGAACCAAGTCCTTTCCAAAAAGAAGTCAATCGATTCGGAAAACAGTTAGGAATAATAATAATGATAATATGTGGTGCTGTTTTTCTAGTTGAACTGGTTCTTATAATAGCTACGGAAGGTCTGGTTTTTACAGAACAAAATATTGAGGAAATCATAAATGCATTTGAAATAGCAATAAGTTTAGCAGTTTCTGCCGTGCCTGAAGGATTAATTGTAGTGATTACTGTTGTTATGAGCATCGGAATGAGAAAAATGGCAAATCGAAACGCACTGGTGAGGAAACTGACAGCTGTTGAAACATTGGGAAGAGTGAATGTAATATGTTCTGATAAAACTGGAACTTTGACTAAAAATGAAATGACCGTTGTAAAATTATATATAGATGATAAAGAGCTTACTGTTGAAGGTGTTGGATACAATATGAATGGTCAAATTCTCGAAGATGAAAAGCGAGTCGTTGATAATGATGATCTTAAAAGATTTTTGGAAGTATGCACGTTTTGCAACAATTCTCATGTTAGTTTAGTTGATCAAAAAACTGGAGATCTAACAGTTGTAGGGGATCCTACTGAAATTTCTATGAAAGTATTAGGATTAAAAGGAAATATTGATCCGTCTTTTGAGAAATTAGATGAGATTCCTTTTAATTCTGATAGAAAAATGATGACTGTAATTGGGAAAAAAGACAGAAAAATAATTGCTTATATAAAAGGAGCACCTGATGTTCTCATGATGAATGCTTCTAAGGTTTTATTAAATAATGAAGTAAAACCAATTGATATCTTAAAAGATAAAATTTTGAAACAAAATGAAGAATTTGCAAAAAGTGCATTAAGAGTTCTTGGAGTTGCATATAAAGAATTAGATTCGAATTATGATATTAATGAAGTGGAAAAAGACTTTACATATCTTGGGTTGGTTGGAATAATTGATCCAGCAAGAGATGAGGTAAAAGATTCAATAATAGAAGCAAGAAATGCGGGAATTAGAACAATTATGATTACGGGTGATCATAAAATTACGGCTATTGCAATCGCACATCAAATAGGTTTAACTGAATCTAGTGAAGCAATTACTGGGATAGAATTAGAGGAAATGAATGACGAAGAGCTACGAGAGAAAGTTAAAACGGTAGACATTTTTGCAAGAGTTACGTCAGAACATAAGTTAAGAATTTTAAAAAGACTAAAGGAGTTAGATATGGTTGTATCTATGACTGGTGATGGAGTTAATGACGCCCCAGCTGTAAAAGGGGCGCATGTTGGTGTTGCAATGGGAATAAAAGGAACAGAAGTTACTCAAGAAGCTTCAGAAATGATATTAATCGATGATAATTATTCAACTATTGTAAATGCAATAGAAGAAGGGAGAGGAATATTTGAAACAACTAAAGGATTCTTTCGTTACATGCTAAGTACTAATTTTGATGAGATTTTTATGATTATAACGGCCTATATTGTTATGAAATTATTTGCAAATATATTTATAGGTCTTCCAGTTTTGCCAATACAGATTCTTTGGTTAAACATTGCAACAGATGGCATACCTGCAATGGTTCTGGGATTGACTCCTACAGATCCCGATGTGATGAAACAGAAACCGCGAAAAGGCTATTCTTTAATAGAAGATATAAAGGGACCAGTCCTTTTTCTGGGAATCTATACTTCCATCACAGATATTAGTCTTTATTTACTTCTATGGATATGGTTAATTCCAGCTTGGAGTTTAATCGATCCTAACTTAGCAAACTATTTAATTGATCCAACAGCTCAACAATATGCAATTACATTATCGCAAACAATTGTATTTACTAATTTAGTAATTTGTGAATTAATGTTTGTATTCACATGTACTTCCAATATAATACCGTTTTATTTGTTTCCAAATAAACATTTATTTTGGGCTGTAGGACTATCTCTTGGATTACAATTGTTATTACTTTATACCCCAATAGGTCTCGCATTTCGTGTTATCCCTTTAACACAATGGTATCATTGGGTTACGGTTTTCATTGGCGCATTTAGTGTTTCCGTTGTTGATGAGTTGAGAAAATATAAATTAAGAAGGAAACAAAGAAAAAATCTAAATTCTACAATTATCTAATAACGAGATTATTTTTTATTATAATTTATTTCAAGATAATTAAATGGGAAATTTTTGGTCTTAAATAATAAATTGAAAATTCTAATAAACTAAATTTAGAAATTCATAATAGAAATACTGGTTCTTTATCATCTGGAATTTCTTTAAAGAACATTCCAATACCTAAAATTTTAAATGTGTCTTGAACATTAATATTTTCTTTAGCAGACGTCTCTATAAAGGAGATTTTCAATTCATTAGCCTTATTTCTCCCCTCCTCAGTAGAGACTTGTCTTTCATCCTCCAAATCAATTTTATTTCCAATCAAAACAAAGGGTACATCTTTAAGATTTTTTTTTGCATCTTCATACCATTTATCGATATTATCGAAAGTTTCTTTTCTAGAAACATCATAAACAATAAACACGGCTTGAGCATTAGTATAATATATGTGTCTGATTCGATTGAAAAATTCTTGACCTGCTAAATCATAAATTATAAATCGAATTAAGGAGTCTTTAAATCCTTGAATATAATATCTCGAAATGGTTATTGATATCCCTAATGTTGGTCTATAATCAGCTGAATATTGCTTTTTTACGAATTGAGTTACAAGAGTTGTTTTACCAACTTGGGAATCACCGAGAATAATGAGTTTGAAAAATTTTTCCTTCTTTTGTCTTTCAATCACTAGTTCATTATTACCTGTTTTTTCAGCCGTTTTTAATATTTCTTCATCAAGATACGCCCCCACTTCGAATTTTGGAATTGTAAGAGTATTAAATTTCATATCAAATTTACCTTCTAATATTTGGGCAATTTTTTCAACGATTAAATAACAATATGGTAAAATCGAATTTATTTCCAAATCATAGGAAGTAGTAATGAGAACAATCGCTTCTGGACCCGCTTCTAAAAAAATTAAATGAAAATCTTTTAGCTCAAATGTTATTAGACCCAACTCTCCAATATCATATTTATCATTTATCTTCTTTAACAATGGCTCAACCGTACCAGTAAATGCACCATATACTTCTTCTCTTTCCCTCTCATCCAATCCATCCCTTGGTGTCTCAACTAGAGCATTTTTACAAATTAAAAAACCTTGACGATCATAAATCATCACGGCTTCTACTTTATCAATCGCTTTAATAAAATTTTTCATTAATTCTAAGAGCAACTTATCTTTCGGCATTACCTTCATAAGTTTTTTCCCTAATACATTTATATAACTTGATTTAATTTGGAATATTCTTAATTGGAATTAAAATTTCGAATATTTTTTTTTAACTATTGTCCTTTTGTATATAACATCTAAATTATCCAATAAAAAATTTTATTATAAAAAAATCCAAAATTTTTAAGATTTAGAATATTTATTAGATTCAAGTTAAAAA
This sequence comes from Promethearchaeia archaeon, assembly GCA_029856045.1. Lineage (GTDB taxonomy): Archaea > Asgardarchaeota > Lokiarchaeia > Sigyniarchaeales > SOKP01 > 6H3-1. Next base: position 154,816 of record JAHQWG010000025.1, read on the forward strand.
AAATCATATCCTCAAGAAATAGAGTAAAATTGATTAATAATGAGTGAAAGTTCAGAAATAATTAAAAATTATTTAAGCCAAGGTAAGAAGGTACTAACGGAATTTGAATCTAAGGAACTATTGGAAAAAATTGGAATACCAATTACAAAACAAAAATTAACTTCTGATAAGAGCGATGCTGTGAGGTTTGCCAATGAAATAGGTTATCCTGTTGTCATGAAACTCATGGCAGATGATGTTGTTCATAAGTCTGACGCTGGAGCAGTGAAACTAAATCTTCAAAATAAAGATGAGATCGAAAAAAGTTATGATGAATTAATGAGTATCCCATCAAAATCAGAAAAAAAAATTAATATACAAAAAATGGCTGATGAACCGATTACTGAAATAATTATTGGTATGACAACAGATCCGCAATTTGGTCCAGCTCTGATGTTTGGAATAGGAGGTATTTTAGTAGAATTACTGGAAGATGTCTCATTTAGAATTGCACCAATTGAAAAATTTGACGCAAATGAGATGATTCATGAAATAAAAGGATTTCCTTTGCTAGATGGATTCAGAGGTAAGCCAAAAGCCGACATAGACGCGATTATTGATGCTCTATTGAAAGTATCTAATTTAGTTATTCAAAACCCCGAGATTTATGAGATGGATCTTAATCCGATTTTTATCTATCATTCTGGATTAATTTGCGTAGATGCCCGAATTATTCTAAAAGATTAAAATTAATATCTTTCCCTTATTTTAATTCTCAATATTTTTCCCAAATTTCTTTTAAGAAACAAAATAAATCATTTTGAAAATTAGTGTAAAAAATTCGATTCTTAAACTTTTTTTCTATCAATATTAAATTCTGTAATAAAGCACTTATCTACAGAAATAGAAACTCATATTTAAGAGAGAAAAATAAATTTATCAAATCACTTATAAGAAATAATTATTATTTAATATTTACAAAATAAAACTAAATTAATATAAACCAATAATTTTATTTTATTTGTATATAAGAATATATAACAAATCCCCTTTAATATCGGAAAAAAGTAGCTTTCTTTGATTATGAATAAGAAAAAATGTAGAATTATTATTCTTACTGTTATTCTTATTGGGATGATTGCATTCATTCCAAGTCTTTTATCAAATATCATAAATATCAATAACAATTCTAAAATTGATGATACTCTAATTGATAATGATATAAAAACTAAAACTCCAACTTTATCAAAATATATTTCTACATATAATGGTTCTGGAGGGGTTTTTAATGTCACTTTACACCAATCTTTAGTAAATTATACCAAAATAGAAATAACAAATACATCTGATACAGACAATATTACTTTTTATGAAAAATGCCCTACAGATACAAATTTTAACACATCTTTTATTAATATCACAATTGAAGATATTTACGCTCCGGATAAAAATTTAATTGTGGAAGATACTCCAGAGAATAGTATATATTTAAGCAATATTGCATTTCTTACCTCATTTAACGTATCAGGGAGTGGATTTCTAGAGAACTTCAGTTTATATTTATCAGAAATTGAGGCGGGAAATGGACTCTTAAATATTTCTTTATTCAATTCAACATGGGATTCGGTAAATTCTCGTCCTCAACCTAATGAAAAATTGAAATTATTAGTAAATCAATTATTTATAAACGAATTTACAGGTTGGTATAATTTCACAAGTATTGATTATTTCTTAGATTCTACAAATACTGAAAATAATACATTTTTCATTTCATGTATAGATCCAAATCAATGCACGCAATGGTTTTCTGAAGACAAAAGTGATGGATTTGATACATATGCTTATAGAGGCGAACCCCCTAGTAGTACCTATCAATCAACAAGGGATTTTACACTTAAATTGTATTTAACACCATTGAATAATACTCCAAATCCTGAAGATATTGGTCTTAAAATTAATAATACTTATGCCAAAGGTTATTCAAATTTAAATGGATCTGGTTATTGGAATCCTATTGGGGAATATTCAAGTAGTACGGGTAATTTAAAATTCAATATTTCAGCAGAATGGTGGGATGTTTCATGTAATATAAAAAAAGCCCAATTGAATTATACGAAAACTAATATAACAGCCAATTCGGAGTTTATTATTTCCGAGAATAATGCTGATGTTTTTTGGAATGCAACAATAAATAAATTAGATAATGAAATAGATGAGTTTGAAACTGGATTTGAAAATAAGTATGCGAATTTTACGATTCCATCTTCGTGGTATTTAGATCAGGTTTTTATGGGAGGGACTGAAAAGACAAATACAACTTGGAATCGTGGAGATGGATGGCAAATTGTAAAAGCCCTCGATGGAGAGAATGGAAAGTTTTGGGGATTAAATGCAAGTTCATCCAATTTGATATATTCAATAGAGATGCATATAGGAGGTGTTCCTAAAACTATTATTTATAGTTCCGATATTGTAAACTTTAATGCGAATTTCACTGAAGAAATTGAGAGCGGAAATATCAATTTAACTGTTTATAGTCCATTATCAATAAGTAATTTTATGAATCATACTTATTTGAATGATACTTTTTCAGTAGGTCCAGCGAAAATAGTTAATTTAAGTGATTGGAAGGTATCAGATAACGTCACGGCTTATGGAGTCTTTCGAGTAAGAACTTTTTGGAATAATGGTACTGCTGCAGGATTTCATAAAGCAAATCTAACGATCTTGGGCAATACGGATTTAGAATTAATTGAACCAAATCAGGATGATACGTTTTATACCAATCAAATTTTCAATATCACCTTATATTTTAATGATACAAATACAATTACACCAATAGATAGCGCAACTATTTATTATAACATTCCTGGTCAGGGTTGGCAATCCACAACCCAGAATAATGGAACGGCAGGTTATTATAATATAACAATAGATTGCAGCCAGTTTAATCACGATGATTACGGACCAAAAACTGTGCAAATCACCGCAAATAAGACATATTATGAGAACCAAACCCTTGACTACAATTTTAACGTGATATGCTTAACAAGTTTAGATTTAATGGAACCCAATCAGGATGAAACTTTCTATACCAATCAGATATTTAACATCACAATTTATTTTGAGGATATAAATAAAAATGCTGCAATTGATAGTGCAACTATTTATTATAATATTGATGGTCAGGGCTGGCAATCTACAACCCAGAATAATGGAACAGCAGGTTATTATAATATAACAACAGATTGCAGCCAGTTTAATCACGATGATTACGGACCAAAAACCGTGCAAATCACCGCAAATAAGACATATTATGAGAACCAAACCCTTGACTACAATTTTAACGTGATATGCTTAACAAGTTTAGATTTAATGGAACCCAATCAGGATGATACTTTCTATACCAATCAGATATTTAACATCACAATTTATTTTGAGGATATAAATAAAAATGCTGCAATTGATAGCGCAACTATTTATTATAATATTGATGGACAGGGCTGGCAATCTACAACCCAGAATAATGGAACGGCAGGTTATTATAATATAACAACAGATTGCAGCCAGTTTAATCACGATGATTACGGACCAAAAACCGTGCAAATCACCGCAAATAAGACATATTATGAGAACCAAACCCTTGACTACAATTTTTATGTATTCTGCTTGACGAGTTTAACGTTAATGGAACCCGTCCAGGATGATACTTTCTATACCAATCAACAATTTAATATCACAATTTATTTTGAGGATATAAATAAAAATGCTGCAATTGATAGTGCAACTATTTATTATAATATTGATGGTCAGGGCTGGCAATCTACAACCCAGAATAATGGAACGGTGGGCTATTACTATATCACCGTAGATTGCAGTGCTTTTGGTCCCAATAGTTATGGACTAAAAACCGTGCAAATCACGGCAAACAGGACCTATTACGAGAATCAAACTCTTGACTACAATTTTTATGTATTCTGCCTGACGAGTTTAACGTTAATGGAACCCGTCCAGGATGATACTTTCTATACCAATCAACAATTTAATATCACAATTTATTTTGAGGATATAAATAAAAATGCTGCAATTGATAGTGCAACTATTTATTA
>JAHQWG010000027.1 GCA_029856045.1 Promethearchaeia archaeon
TACTGCACCAGTGTGTAAATCTCTAAAGATATAACTCTCATCCTCGGATGTTAGGATTTCCTCTTTTTTATTTTCGTGTTTTAGAATAATTTTATAATTATTCTCTGATAAGTCATCAAGATTATATCTTCCATTTGGAAAGAATCCACCTGTCCAAAAATATTTTTGACCTCTTTTATTTAGGAGTCCTTGATTTACCAGATCACCTAAGATTTCATTAAAATATTGTTTATCTTCAATTCCAAAAGATATTTTTTCATTTTCGGATATTGGAATTTCATTTGCTGCACAACTAAGTTGATTTCTAAGAAGATATTTATTGGTTAATGTAATTAGAAGTTTCTCATTAGGGGCCCCAAATAATTTTTCCGGGTGATGAACATAAAAGAGATCGAGAGGATTTGGCATTGCTACGTAAGTTGCAAAAGATAAGTCTTCTCCTCTGCCGGCTCTTCCAATTTGTTGGCGAAAGCTCGAAATTGTGCCAGGAAATCCAGATATTATTGTAGCATCGAGGGTTCCTATATCCATTCCTAATTCAAGTGCATTAGTTGAGCTCACTCCCAGAATCATATTCTCTCTCAAACCTTTTTCAATTTCTCTTCTTGTTTCTTTTCTTATTCCTGCTCTATAGCTTCGCACCTTATTTTCAATTGAAGGCATTTCTAATTTAAGAGCGTCCTTAGCCCAGATGGCATGCAATTCACTCATTTTGCGCGAAGTTGTGAAAGTCAAAGTTTGAATTTCTTTCTTTAAATGCGCGAGGTAAATATTTTTTGTCTCTTGATGGGCTGATCTATAAGAATTTAGAATTTCATTATAAGGTAAATCCCATAATAATACTTTTTTTTCTCCAGTGGGTGAAGTATCATTATCAATAACATTCACCTCCTCCCCAATTAGTTTCTCCATAAATTCTTTTGCTTCTGTTCCCATTGTTGCACTTGCGAGAATCCAAATTGGTTTAATATTAAGAGTATTTAAAATTCTTTTTAATCTTCGAATCATTAAGGCAAAATTGGAGCCAAAAATTCCGCGATAAGTATGAACCTCATCAATAACGATATACTTCAGATTTTTTATTATTCGGTTCCAACGTCGCTTGAAACTTGGCAGATATTGATGTAAAGCATAAGAGTTTGTTAGGATAATGTTTGAAGTTCGAAGAATTTGATCTTTTTTAGATTTCTCTACACTACCATCATAAACACCGGCTAAAGATTGGTTTAAATTTAAATTTTTCAAAAAATCTTGGAGTTTAGACTGTTGATCACGAGTAAGGGCTTTTCTAGGAAAAATATAGATAGCGCAGTTATTTTGATTTTTAAGAATTGAATTCATGACGGGGATATTATAACATAAGGTCTTTCCTGAAGCCGTTGAAGTGATAATCGCAGTATTTTTTTTATCGAGTATACTATTTATTGCATCTGCTTGATGTTTCCATAAATTAATCCCTTGATTTTCTAACCAATTACTTAACTTTTTATCTATTGGTAGGTTTAATTCTCCAAATTCTGCCTCCCTCTTTGGAATCGTCTCAATATGGGCTATTTGTTCATCATAAAAATCTTGATGTTTTAAGTAATTTAGAAAATCAGTAAAATCAATCATATTCAAAGAGATTTGAACATATTTATTTATAATATATGAAAATCACATAAATTAGAAAATTTATCCTTTTAATTATAAAAGAGACTGAAGAAATTTAAAATTACAAATCAACTTTATTAATTTATACAAATTTTAAATCTCTATGAATTTTAATTAAATGAGGATATTGAAATGGAAGATTTTACATGGAAATTAGTTGAGCCAGAGCGCATAAAGAGCGAAAAACTAGAACAATATATATTACAGAACGCACCTCCTATATTATACACTAAAAATGATAAAGATAAAACATCGATGAATTATTTGATCTCCTTCTTTTTTGTAGTCGGATTTTATCTTATCTTTCTCAGCATTTGGACTTTTATAGAAGTTAATCTTGGTGGGTTAGAATTATATTTATTTATCATCATTACAATCACTGCTATTGTTATTGCTTTGCCTTTATTAATACTTTATATTCGAGGAAATGTGTATAATAAGCCAATTCAATCATATTATGAATGGTTTATTGCCCAATCTGATAATCTTGAAAGCATATATTCGTGTTTAGTTCTATATCCAACTTTTTCAGGTAAGACCCATCCTGATAAAGGATTTAATAGAGTTTATAAAATTTACAAAGAATCGGTGTTATCTAATACAATTGATATCACGCAAATTGAAATTTATTTTAAAATCAATAGTAAGAATCCTTATAATTTAGAATCTCTCGAAAATATTGGCTATTTTTTTAAATATGGAGAAGGTCAACAATTTTTTGATGAAAATACAAATCGAGATGTGTGGAGATTTTTTGAAGCGTTGAAATCAAAAGAGGATAATTTTATTTCAGTGGCGAACTGGGATCACTTGTATGAGTGGAGAGATGATTTGGTTTTAGATTTTGATAAATTACATGAATTAGCCCCATGGATAATACTCCGCTGGAATAATTTAAATCTGATTCCATTTACTCTAGAAATAAAAGAAAAATTGAGATTTGCCAAAAGAACTATCGCTCCCTTTCCCAAATTAAAACCATGGATTGGAGATTTATTTAAGCAAGAATATCATAATGAAACTGAGTATAATGATTTGAAAGTTATTCAAAATGCAATTAAAACAATTTTAGGTGATATCATTTTAAGTAAAAACTCTAAACTAATTAAGAAGGATTTTGATAATTTTAAAGAATATTTTGTAAAAAATGCCTAAAACCTACATTCCATCAATTAAAATAGAAATCCTAAATTAGTAAGTTTTATTATTTTTATTATGCCTTTAGAAAGAAGAGAAGATCTTTCTGAATCATGGAGTAAACATGAAAAAACAGCCGATGAAACCCGGGAATTTCATGCTCTTTATTTAAAAGCAGTAAATCATCCTATTAGGCATGCAATACTTGAAATTGTTAATCAAAAACCAATGATAATGGATGAAATATTTGAGCTTTTGAAGAAACAAGATCTCTTAAATGAAAAAGATATCTTGAAATATCATCTTGATTTTTTAGAAAAGGGACATTGCATTGAAAAGATTAGTGATCAACAGACCAAAAAAATTCTTTATAAAATCACTCAGGAAGGAACAGTAGTGGATTATTTAGATAAATAAAAATCTTAATTAATAGTTTAATTATTCATATTATTTTTAACATAAAACAGATTCTCTATTCAATAGGAAGTTGGACCTCAGTAATTAATTCCTATTCTGATTATTCCCTTGGATTTGTAAGGAAAATTTCTCTTGTAGGTCCTATTAATTTAAAACCATTTTCAGTAGCAAATTTAAATATTGTTTATCCAAATTAGTCATTTTATTTCAAAATTTATTAAACGAATGAAGTTGAGGCGATTATATAAAGCACAGCAGTCTTCCCGAGGGAAAGGTTTCACAAAAAAAAAAAAAAAAAAAAACTTGGATAATAATTTAAATTAAAGAAAAAAAAAAAAAAGATTTACTGTTTTATCACAGTTGAAACCCAATCCATATATGATTCGGGTATTACTTTTGGAGCTTCTTTAAAGAAATCATTTACGGTTTCTTTCACAAATTGAGCAGCAACTGGATGAAACATCATAGCAAGATCTAATCCAACAACAATAAGCGAGAGAGCATTATATATCTCCCAAAGAGGACCACGGTATTGTCTGTCACCCCACTCTGGAGCTCTTTTAATACTCATCCAGGCTTCTCTAGCACCCCAAGCGTTTGTTGTCCCTCCAGAAATTGGAAATGCAAGATTATCCTCACCCAAAAGTCCCGCTAATCTCATACGTTGATACATTGAGAAAGAATACTCTAATCCGTAGCCTAAAGTTGCACACGTTGGATCCATTACTATTCTATCTCTTGCAAGTCCTAATTCCATAGCATCTTTATTCATTTTTATCTGGTTGTTCATATCCAAAGAGGTCCAAAGAAGACAATTATGGTCATACTTCACGGCAAGAGGAACAACTTCTTCCCAAGTTGCCTTATCAGCTGCAGATAATAATAATCTCTCGCTTTCAGACACTTCCGCAGTGAGTTTAAACATTTCTACATCTTTTTCTTTATTCCCAGAACAACCAATAAGAATTGGAACCTTAACGGCTTGCAATAACTCTTCCAATGTCTTCTTGGAATTTTCCACAGGAGCATCTTTTAATCCTGGGTCAATTGATAAAGAATGGAATGTAATACAATCTGCACCAAATTTATCGACTGCAAATTTTGCCCATTCAACTGGATTATCAAGATAACCTTTATATTCTACCTTTATCGGTTTAGGAAGCATCATATCAGCGCCCATATCGAAAACATCATATGTTATCACAGGTGGATGTGGATTTCTTTTTTCTAATCCTAGGAAATTATAAAAGGGTGGAACTGATTGCCCTCCTAGGGTAACTTTAGTCCCATTTGATCTTACAAATTCGATCGTTTCAATTGTACCGGGAAAAGAAACCTCCCCAAGTTTTAAAACCGCTTCTGTCCATTCTATTGGGCCTTTCACTTTTCCAATTCCAGGTAATGCAGCTTGAACTGCACCTGTAACAACACTGGGGAAAAATTCAAATTGTAATTGTTCAGCAAGTAAATCTACGTTTATTAATTCCATTTGATCTGTATCTT